>NZ_CP067395.1:4972500-5572500 GCF_017355525.1 Lysobacter enzymogenes
GTAGGGGATGAGGTGTGATTAGGAGTGAAAAGCTAATCGAACCCGGAGATAGCTGGTTCTCCTCGAAAGCTATTTAGGTAGCGCCTCGGACGAATACTGCTGGGGGTAGAGCACTGTTATGGCTAGGGGGTCATTGCGACTTACCAAACCATGGCAAACTCCGAATACCAGTACGTACTATCCGGGAGACACACGGCGGGTGCTAACGTCCGTCGTGAAAAGGGAAACAACCCAGACCCACAGCTAAGGTCCCAAATTTATCGCTAAGTGGTGAACGATGTGGAAAGGCACAGACAGCCAGGAGGTTGGCTTAGAAGCAGCCACCCTTTAAAGAAAGCGTAATAGCTCACTGGTCGAGTCGGTCTGCGCGGAAGATTTAACGGGGCTAAGCGATAAACCGAAGCTTGGGGTGCATACTTCTGTATGCGCGGTAGAGGAGCGTTCCGTAAGCCGATGAAGGTGGATTGAGAAGTCTGCTGGAGGTATCGGAAGTGCGAATGCTGACATGAGTAACGATAATGCGGGTGAAAAGCCCGCACGCCGAAAGCCCAAGGTTTCCTTGCGCAACGTTAATCGACGCAGGGTGAGTCGGCCCCTAAGGCGAGGCAGAAATGCGTAGTCGATGGGAAGCAGGTTAATATTCCTGCACCTCGCGTAAGTGCGATGGAGGGACGGAGAAGGTTAGGCAGGCCAGGCGTTGGTTGTCCTGGTGAGAGAGTTGAGGCGGTCCCCTTAGGCAAATCCGGGGGGGCAACGTTGAGACTAAGGACCGGCCCATTAGGGCTAGGCTGCTGATATCACGCTTCCAGGAAAAGCTCCTAAGCTTCAGCTTACGCAGACCGTACCGTAAACCGACACAGGTGGGCAGGATGAGAATTCTAAGGCGCTTGAGAGAACTCGGGTGAAGGAACTAGGCAAAATAGCACCGTAACTTCGGGAGAAGGTGCGCCCTCCACGGTTAATAGCTGAGGGGGGCCGCAGTGACCAGGCCGCTGCGACTGTTTATCAAAAACACAGCACTCTGCAAACACGAAAGTGGACGTATAGGGTGTGACGCCTGCCCGGTGCTGGAAGGTTAATTGATGGGGTCAGCCGCAAGGCGAAGCTCTTGATCGAAGCCCCAGTAAACGGCGGCCGTAACTATAACGGTCCTAAGGTAGCGAAATTCCTTGTCGGGTAAGTTCCGACCTGCACGAATGGCGTAACGACAGCGGCGCTGTCTCCACCCGAGACTCAGTGAAATTGAAATCGCTGTGAAGATGCAGCGTTCCCGCGGCAAGACGGAAAGACCCCGTGAACCTTTACTATAGCTTTACATTGAACGTTGAGTTCGTCTGTGTAGGATAGGTGGGAGGCTATGAAACCATGGCGCTAGCTGTGGTGGAGCCATCCTTGAAATACCACCCTGTCGTGCTTGACGTTCTAACCTGGGCCCGTTATCCGGGTCGGGGACCATGTATGGTGGGTAGTTTGACTGGGGCGGTCTCCTCCCAAAGTGTAACGGAGGAGCACGAAGGTACGCTCAGCGCGGTCGGACATCGCGCACTGTGTGCAAAGGCATAAGCGTGCTTGACTGCAAGATCGACGGATCAAGCAGGTACGAAAGTAGGTCTTAGTGATCCGGTGGTTCTGTATGGAAGGGCCATCGCTCAACGGATAAAAGGTACTCCGGGGATAACAGGCTGATACCGCCCAAGAGTTCATATCGACGGCGGTGTTTGGCACCTCGATGTCGGCTCATCACATCCTGGGGCTGTAGTCGGTCCCAAGGGTATGGCTGTTCGCCATTTAAAGTGGTACGCGAGCTGGGTTCAGAACGTCGTGAGACAGTTCGGTCCCTATCTGTCGTGGGCGTTGGAGATTTGAGAGGGGCTGCTCCTAGTACGAGAGGACCGGAGTGGACGAACCTCTGGTGTTCCGGTTGTCACGCCAGTGGCACTGCCGGGTAGCTATGTTCGGAAGCGATAACCGCTGAAAGCATCTAAGCGGGAAGCGCGCCTCAAGATGAGATCTCCCGGGAGCTCGACTCCCCTAAAGGAACCATCAAGACTAGGTGGTTGATAGGCAGGGTGTGTAAGTGCGGCAACGCATTGAGCTAACCTGTACTAATGATCCGTGTGGCTTGACCATATAACCTCAAGTTGCCTTGGTCTCTATGTGACACGTCACCTGACGTTCCAAACCAAACACTGACTCGCTACATTCCACTCTATTCGCCGACAACGGGATCCATTCCGTTGAAAGCAAACCAACGTGAGCGTGAGCGCAACTCGATCCATCGAGACCTGCGACCCTCCACCCTCTCCCTGGTGATAATAGCTGTGTGGAACCACCCGATCCCATCCCGAACTCGGAAGTGAAACGCACATGCGCCGATGGTAGTGTGGCTTAAGCCATGCAAGAGTAGGTCATCGCCAGGGGCTTTACCCCAGAAGGCCGGATCCCAAAAGGATCCGGCCTTCTTCTTTGCGTCGAATAAAAGCAACCAGAACGACCAGTTACCTGCGGCCATCGCCGATAAACTAAGTCGCGCCGACGTTCTTTGCTGCGCAGATAACCAGCGCCGATAGCGCGACCTGGTCCGGCGCAGGCCATGCGGCCACATCGCAACCCGCAGAAAATCGGCGCCGCTCCGCCCGTCGAATCATCGATTGAATATCGCCGGCCCAGCCGCTTGCCGCTATCGGATATCGATTAAATACGGTCCGGCGCGCAAGGCCGGCAGGCCTCGGCCAAGACTCAGTCCCGGAGAATCGCGGCTGCAACAATCGACCGTGCAAGATGCGGCGCGATCGACCATTCCGTTCATAAGGACATCCCCATGCAAAGACGCCAGTTCATCGGAGCCCCTCTGGCCTTCACCGCCGCGGCCGCTGCGGCCGCGGTGCCTTCAGTGGGCAGAGCCGCGAGCCCAGTGCCGGCCGACGATTACGTGACGTTCGAAGATTACGGCGCCGTCGGCGACGGCACGGCCGACGACACCGCGGCGATCCAGGCCGCGATCAACGACAACCCGCGCCGGCAGATCTGGGCGACCCGGCGCAACTACCGCCTCACCGCCGCGCTGCGGATCCTGCATCCGGTCGAACTCTGCGCCGCGCAAGGCGGCACGCAGTTGTTGATGGACGTGGCCGATCGCGACCACGTCGTAATCGGCGACGGCACCGAGGCGGGCATGATGGCGAGCCTCAATGTCGTGATCGACGGGTTCACCTTCGTACCCGGCGCGAACGCCGGCGTCTCCACGACCGGCTCGTGCATCTTCTTCAACTTCGCCTCGTTCTTCGACATCCGCAACTGCGATTTCTACGGCCGCTACGGCAACCAGTCGCGTTCGTTCCGCGGGCTGACCTTGCACCGTGCATCCGACGGTTTCATCCGGCATTGCCGCTTGCGCTTTTTCCGCGACGACGGCATCCATACCCAGGGTTCGCCGCATTCGAGCAACCCCAATCCCTACCGAACCGTCGACGTGCGCATGGAATCGCTGCGCGTGTATTCCTGCGGCGGTCACCAGATCTATTTCGGGCCGCATACCGGCGGCATGTTCGTCAACGATGCGATCCTGCTGCAGGCGGGGCAAAAGCCGGCGTTCTATATCGATTCCGATCCGGTGACCGAGGACGGCACCAACTTCTTCATCGTCAACGTCAATATCGAAGGCGGCGAAACCGGCAGCCGCGGGATCGTGGTCAACAAGGGCCAGAGCGTGCAGATCGTCGGCGGTTGGATCGGCGGCATCGTCGGCAACGGCGCCGCGGTCGAACTCGGCGCAGGCGCGAGTTCCTGCGAGATCAACGGACTCAAGGCCGATTTCTGCGGCCTGATCGTGGCCGGGCCGGCCAATTCGATCAAAAACTGCGAAATCAGCGGCGATCTGAGCGCCACCGTCAACGGAATCGCGCTCGCGGCGAGCGCGAGCGACACGCTGATCAGCGGCTGCCGCATCCGCCAGTTCACCGGCGCGGCCATCGCCATCGCCAAGCAGAACGGAGTCGGGCCGGCGCGTTGCGTGATCGAAGGGCTGACCCTGCGGGATTCGCCGTCGGTGCCTTACATCGATGGCGCCGACTACCGCGAGGGGCCGGTGGTGGAAGCGATCCGCAGCGACGCGGCCGCCTACCTCGGCGCGGCCGCGTCGTTGCCGTTGAACTACGGCGCGCCGTTCTATCAGGTGACCGGCGGGACGCCGATCCAGGACATCTCGCCGCGCAATCCGGGCCGTCGCGTCGTCATCCAGGCCGGCATGAACGGAATCAGCTTCGTCGGCAACGGCGCGTTGCAGCTCAAGGGCGGCGCCGCCAACGTGTCGGTACCGGCGTTCCGCACGATCGAGTTCTTCTGCGACGGCGTGACCTGGTTCGAATCGGGCGGAAGCCGCTGAGCGATCGGAACCGAGCCCGGCCGGATTCGCGAGAGTTCTGCCGTGGTCGATCAGTGTCCGGGTGCAAACGCATCGACGAACTTCGGCTTGCCCCGAACCCGGATCGGAGTCGCAGCGACGCGTTCGAACCTGTCGTCGAACGCGCCGTTCTGGGCCGACCGCGACCGGCCAAGGCCGGATCGCCGCGAACCTGCCGACGCGAGCGATCGCATCGGCGGCGCCGGCCATGGCCAGTACAAAAAGAAACGCGCCGATTCAGCACGCGTGTAGTGAGCAACGACCTTCATACGGTTACACTCGCCAAGCTGCACGCATCCGGCATCGCGCCGAGCGCAGCTCGCCGGCCATGGCGCCCCCGACGGGGCATGGCCGCGCCGCCGAATCCCGCCGCGCCACGTCGCCCCGGGACCGGTTCCGTCGAAAGGAGAGGCGCAAGATGAAGTTCACAACCACCGGCAAGGTCCGTCACCGTTAAGTCGGTGCGTTCGGCTCCGGACCTGTTCCGGGCCGCGTTTGGCTGACCGCTGTTCGTTCCAGGCCGCTGCGGTGGCCCTGGATCGCTCGCGCGCGTCCGCCGCCTCACTCCCGCTCTGCCCGATCGGCGCCTTCGGCGCCCAGTCGCTCGCGTGCTTCGTCCGTCCGCGCCGGTTCCGGCGCGCCGTCGGACCGACGCCGCAGCGGGAGCCGTTCCAGTTCAAACAAGGCAACAAGCCATGATGATTTTTCGTTGGTTCGAATCGCTGATCGATCCGTTCCGGCCGGCGCCGGCGCAGATGCCGCCGCGTTCGGTCGCGCGGTTCTACTGGCATTTCATACGCCAGGCCTGGCCTATCTTCGTGATCCTGACCGTGGTCGGCTTCTTCGTCGCCATCGTCGAAGTGCTCATGTTCGACTACCTCGGCAAGGTGGTCGACCTGGTCAACACCACGCCCGCGTCGGAATTGTTCGCCAGTCACGGCGAACAGCTGCTGTGGATGGCGGTGGTGATGCTGGTCGCGCGGCCGGTATGCCTGGGCCTGCACGATCTGCTGCTGAACCAGACCGTGCACCCGAGCATGACCAACCTGGTGCGCTGGCAAACCCACCGCTACATGCTGCGGCAGAGCCTGGGCTTCTTCCAGAACGACTTCGCCGGCCGCGTCGCCAACCGGATCATGCAGACCGGTCCGTCGCTGCGCGAATCCACCACCCAGGCGTTCGACGCGATCTGGTACGTGATCGTGTACTCGGCCTCGGCGGTCTATCTGTTCGCCCAGGCCGATGTCTGGCTGGTGGCGCCGCTGCTGGTGTGGATCGTGTTGTTCATCGGCCTGATGCGCTACTTCGTGCCGCGGGTGAAGCTGCGTTCGTGGCGCGCCTCGGATGCGCGGTCCAAGCTGATGGGGCGCATCGTCGACGGCTACACCAACATCGCCACGCTCAAGCTGTTCGCGCATTCGCGGCGCGAAGAGGACTACGTGGCCGAGGCGATGGTCGAGCAGACCCAGCGTTCGCGCGAGATGACCCGCATGACCACGCTGATGGGCGTCAGCATCACCTTGCTCAACGGCCTGCTGATCGTCGGCACCACCGGGCTGGCGCTGTGGCTGTGGCACAAGGGCTCGATCACCGTCGGCGCGATCGCGTTGGCGACCGGCCTGGTGATCCGCATCCACAACATGTCGGGTTGGATCATGTGGACGGTCAACGGCATCTTCGAGGACATCGGCACGGTGCAGGACGGCATCGAGACGATCTCGCGGCCGCTGACCGTGGTCGACCGCGAAGACGCCCAACCGCTCGCGGTGACGCAGGGCGAAGTGCGCTTCGAGAACGTGCACTTCCACTACGGCAAGGACGCCGGGCTGATCGCCGACCTCGACCTCACGGTCAAGCCGGGCGAGAAGATCGGCCTGGTCGGGCCGTCGGGCGCGGGCAAGTCGACGCTGATGAACATCCTGTTGCGTCTGTACGACCTGGAAGGCGGCCGCATCATGGTCGACGGCCAGGACATCGCGCTGGTGACCCAGGAAAGCCTGCGTTCGCAGATCGGCGTGGTCACCCAGGACACTTCGCTGTTGCACCGTTCGATCCGCGACAACCTGCTGTACGGGCGTCCGCACGCGAGCGAGGAGGAGATGTTCGAGGCGGTGCGCAAGGCGCGGGCGGACGAGTTCGTGACCCAGTTGGTCGATGGCGAAGGGCGCGTGGGTTACGACGCCCTGGTCGGCGAACGCGGAGTGAAGCTGTCCGGCGGTCAACGCCAGCGCGTGGCGATCGCGCGGGTGCTGTTGAAGAACGCGCCGATCCTGATCCTCGACGAGGCGACCTCGGCGCTGGATTCGGAAGCCGAGGCGGCGATCCAGGAAAGCCTGGAGACCTTGATGGCCGGCAAGACGGTGATCGCGATCGCGCACCGGCTTTCGACCATCGCGCGGATGGACCGGTTGGTGGTGATGGACAAGGGACACATCATCGAGACCGGGACGCATGAGGAACTGATCGCGCGCGATGGCTTGTATGCGCGGCTTTGGAAGCGGCAGACCGGTGGGTTCGTCGCGGTCGAGGCGTAAAGCGGCCCTCACCCCAACCCCTCTCCCGCGGTGCGGGAGAGGGGCTTTTCCGCACCTTCTCCGTTTCGGAGGAGGGCTCTTTGTAGGAGCGGCGCGAGCCGCGACCGCGACAACGCAACTACGCCGTCGCTCTGCGCATGCAGGTGTTTCGCCTGCGCGAGGCTTTCGGCGTGGGTGTCGGTTCGCGGTCGCGGCTTGCGCCGCTCCTACAGGGGGAAACGGTCAGAACAGCGAACCGGTGGTGCCGCGGCCGTCGTCGGGCGTGCCTGAGCGTTTGCGCGCCCAGCCGCCGACGCCGGAGGGTTGGTGCGCGGAGCCCGCTGCGGCCGGTTTGGGTTTGGGTTTGGGTTTGGCCGCGGCGCGCTCGCGTTCCTGGCGGTGCGCGCTTTCGGCCATCGCCTTGAACTGGCGTTCGCGCTGCAGCCACAGCTCGTCCATGCTCGGGTCGGCGACCAGGGCGACGGCGCCGAGATCGGCTTCGCTGGCTTCGTCGGGAATGTGCTGGAACGGAATGCGCATCGGCGCGGCGCCTTGCGCCAGCGCGTCCTGCATCGCGCCGAAATACAGGCGGTTGTTGCCGTAGCGCTGGTTCACCTGATCCAGCACGCGGGTCAGCGCCTGATTGCGTTCGCGCTCGGGAAACAGGGCGACGCTGTCGCCGGCGCTCGGCAGAAGATCGATCAACGACACCGCGACCGACAACGGCGGGTAACGTTCGATCCGCCAGCGGCCGCTGGCGGCGGCGCGCAGCAGCGGTTCCAGCGCGTCGGCCATGAGCTTGAGCAAGGTCGGCGAGTCGTCCAGCGGCGCGAACGAGAGGTCGCGGCTGAAGCGTTGATCGCGGCCGACGAAGCGCACGTGCAGGCTCAGGCCGCGCGCCTTGCAACGCTCCTGGCGCAGGCGCATCGCCGCTTTCGCCAACAGTTTGAACAGCACCGAGCGCATGCCCTCGGCATTGCGCATCTGCGGATCGAGCACGTGCGAGTGCCCGACCGAGGCGACCGCGGCGCGTTGCCGCGTCGGCGGTTCGATGCCGCGCAACTGCGCCCAGAAGCGCTCGCCTTCGATGCCGCCCCAGATCGCCTTGAGCCGCTCGCGCGGCGCGCCGGTCAGCTGCTCGACCGTGTCGATGCCGGCGTCGTTGAGGCGTTGCAGCATCGATGGGCCGATCCCGCACAGGTCCTGCAACTGCAGGCCGTGCAGCGCGTGCGGCAGGTCGGCCAGTTCGACCACGGTCAGGCCGTCGACCTTGTCGAGGTCGGAGGCGGTCTTGGCCAGGAAGGTGTTGGGGGCGATGCCGACCGAGCAGCGGATCGGATCCAGCTCGCGGTCGATCAGGGTCTGCTTGATCCTGCGCGCGATCGCCACGGCGTTGTCGCGCTCGCGTTCGCGGCCGATCAGGCGGCAGGCGACTTCGTCGATCGACAAGGGCTTGCCGTCGATGGGGATGCAGTCGTTGATCGCAGCGATCAGGCGGTGGTGCAGCTCGACGTAGCGCGCCGGCCGCGCTTCGACCAAGGCGATGTCCGGGCAACGTTCGAGCGCTTCGCGCACCGGCGTGCCGGTCTTGACCCCGTGGACCTTGGCTTCGCGGCTGGCCGCGATGCAGCAGGTGGTGGCCGCCATCACCGGCAGCACGCCGACCGGGCGCCCGCGCAACTCCTTGCGGTCGAATTGTTCGACCGAGGCGAAGTAGGAATTGAAGTCGACGAACAGGCAGCGCAGGGTCACGGCGGCGGGAGCCATGCTTGGGGCGTCAGTATCGCGCTGTGCGGGGCAAGGCGCAGCGATGCGGCGGCTCATGTTCCTGGCTGGCCGTCGCAGGTGGTGAGATTGTTTTTAAATTCAGTTGGTTACGAAGTAAGTTCGGCGTAGCGACTGTAGGAGCGACGCGAGTCGCGACCACGAAACCCGCTTGCGTCGTCGCTGTGGTTTCGCGGTCGCGGCTTGCGCCGCTCCTACAGGGGGGATCGGAGCTGCACGGTTACTTCAAACGGTCGACGGCTTGATAGATCGCCGCGAGCGAGTGGCTGCGGTTGCCGCTGCCGGCGACCGCGGCGATGGCGGCATCGGCGTCGAGACCGCGTTCGCCGGCCAGCCGGCGGATCAGCACCGCGGCTTCGTCGAGCCGCAGTTCGCGCGCGTCGACGTGGGCGAAGCAGCGGCCCGGCCGCACCAGCGCGTCGTCGAGGTCGCCGACGTTCGGCAGGTTGGTCGAGAAGACGATCTTGCGCCCCTGCGCGCGCACCACGCCGTCGGCGATGGCGAGGAAGCGGTGCAGGTGCTCGTTGCCTTCGGCGCGCGGACGCAGCAGGTGGTCGGCGTCCTCGACGACGAAGGCGTGGTCGTCGCCGGTGATGAACTTGACGTAGATCTCGTCGCATTCCAGCGCTTTCTTGTCGCCGGTGTACAGCGCCTGCGCGCTGCCTTCGTTGCGGCGCGAAATCTCGCCGAGGATCGCGCGGATCAGCCGGGTCTTGCCGGTGCCGGGCCGGCCCTGCAGCACCAGCACGGTTTCCTTGGCGCGCAGGTAGCGGTCGATGAAGCCGGCGACGTCGCCGATGTCGGGATAGGCCTCGTCCAGAAGCACGTCGTCGGCCAGTTCCTCGATGCTGGCGCTTTGCAGTTGGCCGTTGCCGCTGAGGAAGTTCCAGTCGATGGAGAACATCGGCTCGCGGATGCGCACGGGTTCGATGCGCGCCTGCACGGCTTGCAGCACCGCTTCGGCGCGTTCGACCGAATCGGCCCAGATGCCGAAGTAGAACGAACAGTAGTCGGCCTTGCTGCCGGCGTGGGCGTCGACGAAGACGCCGTCGCCGTCGAGCAGCAGGTTGCGGCCGTTCGGGCGGTGCGCGGCCAGGCCGAGCTGGGTCGCGAGGTCGTCGAACATGGCGTCGACCTGGGTGCGCGCGGCCAGGCGCAGCGAGCGGTGGATCGGGTAGCGGGCGACGCCGCGCTCGAGCGCGTCGGCGAGGCGGGCGTTGAGGATCAGCGAGGGCAGATCCCAGAGCTGATGATTGAAGAACGCGCCGTAAGGCTTGTGGTCGGTACTCATGTCGATGTGGGCGGGTCGCCCGGGTTGTGGTCGCAGCGTCCGTTGCCGCGACTGGAACGCGCCGGCCGCAGACGGCGGGCGCGCGCATTGTCCGGCCGCGAGGGGCCGGATGGAACCGGGTGTCCGTTCGGAAGCGACGAACGGAGCGGGGTGTGCGGTCGCCGGCGCAGGCGCGGCCGGCATCCGCGAGAGCTGCGGTTCGGGCGGCTATTCGGCCGCGAGCGATGAAACCCGATCGGCCGCCCGGCCGCGAGAGGCCGGGCGCGATCGTATCCGCGGCCGCCGACGGCCGCGGCGGAAACTTACAGCACCACCGGTGGCTCGCCGCCGACGATGACCACATCGGCCTTGCGCCGCGCGAACAGGCCGACCGCGACCACGCCGGGAATCTGGTTGATCGCGTTCTCCAGCTTGACCGGTTCGGCGATGGCCAGATTGTGGATATCGAGGATGACGTTGCCGTTGTCGGTGACCACGCCGTTGCCGGCGGCGTCCTGGCGCCACACCGGCTGGCCGCCGGTCAGCGCGACGAGCTGGCGCGCGACCAGGCTGCGCGCCATCGGAATCACTTCCACCGGCAGCGGGAACTTGCCCAGCACCTTGACCTGCTTGGACGGGTCGACGATGCAGACGAACTTGGCGCTGGCTTCGGCGATGATCTTCTCGCGGGTCAGCGCGGCGCCGCCGCCCTTGATGAGGCACTTGTTCGGATCGCACTCGTCGGCGCCGTCGACGTACAGCGACAGCTGGCCGGCGCTGTTGAGGTCGAGCACCTCGATGCCGAGCTCGCGCAGCAGCGCCGTGCTCTGGTCGGAGCTCGACACCGCGCCCTTGATGCGGTCCTTGATGCGGCCCAGGGCCTGGATGAAATAGGCGACCGTGGAGCCGGTGCCGACGCCGACGATCATGCCGTCTTCGATGTAGTCGATGGCTTTTTCGGCGGCCAGGCGCTTTGCTTCGCTCATTTTGGGTTCGAGATTGGGGATTGGGGATTCGGGATTGGTAAAAGGCGGAACGTCGGGACGGGATGGAGGCGTGGGCTTTGCGAATCCCGAATCTCCGATCCCGAATCCCGGCTTCTCTACTCCATCGCCAGCAACAGCTTCCACTGCGCCGCCGACACCGGCAGCACCGAGAGGCGGTTGCCGCGGCGGGTCAGGGCGAAGTCCTCGCCGAGTTCGTCGGCGCGGGCCTTGATCTCGTCCAGGGCGATGGTGCGCGAGAGCTTGCGTTCGAAGGCCACGTCGACCAGCAGCCAGCGCGGGTCCTCGCGCGTGCTCTTGGCGTCGTAGTAATCGGATTTGGGGTCGAACTGGGTCGGGTCCGGATAGGCCTCGGCGGCGATGGTCGCCAGGCCGACGATGCCGGGCACCGCGGTGTTGGAGTGATAGAACAGGACGCCGTCGCCGACCTTCATGCCGTCGCGCATGTAGTTGCGGGCCTGGTAGTTGCGCACGCCGTTCCAGGGTTCGGTGCGTACGCGTTCGAGATCGTCGATGGAAAAAGTGTCCGGTTCGGACTTCATCAGCCAGTAGCGGCGTCGTGCAGTCATGCGGGGGGCTCGCAAGGTTCGGATGCAGGGGCAGTTGCATCGCGGTTGGGGATTCAGGCGTACAGCGCGGAGCGGCAATCCACAGTGCCCGCTTCGGTGCACACGGCGTCCAGCGCGACATCCCAGTCGGCGGCGTCGAGGCGCTCGACGCGCTGCAATTCGAATGCGGCGCCGACCAGCCAAGGGGGGGCGGGTCGGCGTTGGCGGAAGGCGAAGCTGCGATCGTACCAGCCCCCGCCCATGCCCAGTCTGTGGCCGCGGCCGTCGAATCCAACCAGCGGCAGGACGATCAGGCTCATGTCCTCGGGCAGCAGCAACGAGCTGTCGGCCACCGCCGGCTCCGGGATGCCGAAGCGGTTGGCGACCAGGTCGTCGCCCGGCCGCCACGGCGCGAAGCGCAGGCGCTGGTCCTCGTGCAGCACCGGCAGGCAGTAGACGCAGCCCGGTGGCAGGCGCAGCTGCCACGCGTGCAGGGCGATTTCGCCGTCGGTGGCCCAGTAGCCGGCGACGTAGCCGGTCTGCGGCGCGAACGGCAGCGCCGACAGTTGCGCGGCGAGCGCTTCGGCGCCGCCGATGCGGGCGGCGGCGGGCTGGGTGCGGCGCAGCGCGCGCAGTTCGCGGCGCAGGGTGGTGCGATGGTCCGTCATGCGATCGGGGGGCTCGGCATGGTGAGGCGGGCAAGCGTACATAAGGAAACGGGCGCGAAATCACCTGGGGTGACGTCGCGCCCGTTTCGGGAAAAGTAGTCCTCCGCCAATGGCGATGCTTGCGAAACGACCTTGAACCCGGGGTTCAAGTGGGAACGCTTGGACGCCTTCGGGCTTCCCGCTGCTAGGCGGACCTGCACTCCAGGCTTCCGGCGCGTCCCCGGTGTCGTCATTAAGGGACAAGGCGAATGTTTGCGCACGCCGTCGCGCACAGCAGAGGACGTGCGCGGAGTATAGCGCGCGCCTGCCGGCGCGCGAATCCGCTCGTCGGCGATGCTGCGTTGCGGTTCATGGGCTTGATGCTAGACGGCATGAACAGGGCGCGCCGTGATGCGCGTCGCGCGGGTTTCTAGCGCGTGCGCCCGCTTCGGGCGTGTCGTGCGGGCGCTGCGCGGAGCGCCGCCGCGGCGCCGGCGCGCTCAGCGCGAGGCGGCGGCATCGAACAGGCTGTCGAGCTTGCGGTGCAGGTCGTCGAGCGTGCGCGCGAGCTCGCGCTCGCGGCCGCCGCTTTCGCCGCGCAGCTGCTGCAGTTCGTGGGCGAAGTTCAGCGCGGCCAGCACCGCGACGCGGTCGAGCGCGGCCATGCGGTTGCCGCCGCGGATCTCGCGCATCTTGCCGTCGAGCATGCGCGCGGCGGCGAGCAGGTCTTCGCGCTCGTTGGGCTCGCAGCCGACCGTGTACTCGCGGTCGAGCAGGCGGATGCTGACGGCTTCGCTCGTCGTACTCATGCGGGCAGGCTCATGGGCGAGGTCGGGGGACGGCGGGGGCGAACGGCTCAGGTGTGCTGTTCCAGGGACTTGAGTCGGGCGATCATGGCTTCGACGCGGGTGCGGGCCTGCTCGTTCTTGGCCAGCAGGGCCGAACGTTCGCCGACCAGCTGCTCCTGTTGCTGGCGCAGGCTGCGGTTTTCGTCGCTGAGCCGGCGCACGCGCTCGCCGAGTTCGTCGACCCGGGTCAGCACGGCTTGCAGTTCGGCGATGAGTTCGGCGCGATCCATCCCGGCACGATGGCAGGAGCGGGCGGGCGCGGTCAAGGCGGGGCCGGGGACGGTTGGGCTGCGGTCACGCAGCCGCGCGGCTGCGCGGGCGCGGGCGGCGCCGTCGGCGCCTGGCGCGGCGGCGGTCTTCGCGCCGCCGAGGCGGCACGCCGCGCGGCCGGTGTGGCGGGCCGGGCCGCGCGGGTGCCTGTTGAGGGGTGGACCTGTCGGGACGGGTCCGCGGACGCGCCGGCCGGGCCGGCGGCGCGCCCGCGCCGGCTCAGGGCCGCAGTTCGAACAGCGCCGGCAGCGGCGGCCGGTCGGACGGGACTTTGCGGAAACGGCCGAAACCGGCCGCCGTGGCCATCTCGCGGGCGCGCTTCTCGCCCATGAACGCGCCGAGCCCGGCGCCGTGGTGGGACAGCGAGCAGGTCATGCAGTACAGCGTGCTCTGCGGGTACATCACCCGGCCGAACAGGTTCATGTTCTCGTGCAGTTCTTCCGACAGGTTCAGCTCGACCATCAGGTAGGTGCCGTCGTCGGCCGTGGTCGCGCGCAGGTCGTGCAGCATCTGCTGCGGGTCGGCGGCGTCGTGGATGACCACGAAGGTGGTCACGAAGTCGAACTTCTGCCCGACCACCGCGTCGGAGTCGGCGACCTCGAAGCGGACCCGGTCGCCGACCCCGGCCGCGTGCGCGTTGGCGCGCGCGCGTTCGATCGAGGGCAGGTGGAAGTCGACGCCGACCACGCGCGCCTTCGGGTAGGCCTGGGCCATCGTGATCGCGGCCAGGCCGCTGCCGCAGCCGAAGTCGAGCGCGGTGCCGCCGGCTTCGAGCTTCTCCTTGACCCCATCGAGCGAGGGAATCCAGCGCTGCACCAGGAAGTGCTTGTACCAGGGCATGGTCATGCGCTCCATGCCTTGCCAGGTTTCCAGCGGGTACGCCTCCTCCGGCGCGCCGCCGCCGTTGCGGAAGGCTTCGGCGATGCGCGGGGCCATGCTCACGAACGGCACGCTGAGCTGGAGGATGCCGCCGGCGAAGTACGGCGAATCCTCGTCGGCCAGCACCGGCGCGTATTCGGCCGGCAGGCGGTAGCGGCGGGTCGCCGCGTCGTACTGCACGTAATTGCCGGTGGCCATGCTGCCGAGCCACTCGCGCAGGTAGCGCGCGTTGAGGCCGGTGTCGTCGGCCAGTTCCTCCAACGTCACCGCGCCCAGGCGCGCCAGCGCCTTGAACAGGCCGAGCCGGTCGCCGAGGTAGAGCATCGCGCCGCGCAGGGTGTTGCCGTAATCCTCCATGATCCGGGCCGAGAACTGCTCGACCTTGCTGGGGTCCATCGCGTTGCCTTCGGCCATGGCCGTATCTCCCGTTGGGATGCTGATTGAGTGGTTGGGGGTTCAGTAGCGGCGGCGGCCGGCTTCGCTGAGCACGCTGTCGACGATGGTCTCGGCCATGCCCAGGTGCGCGGACGGTTCGAACAGCCGCGCCAGCCGGCCTTCGCCGACCGCGGCGAGCACGCGCGGGTCGGATTCCACCGCCTCGCGGATCGGCACGCGGTCGCGCTGGCAGGCCTGGGTGAGTTCGAAGATGATTTCGTAGGCGCTGCTCTTGCCGAGCTTGCCGGCCATTTCGAACACGAACGCTTCCATGCAGATCGAATCGCTGAACGCCTGCGCGTTGCGTTCCATCTTGGTGTGGTTGACGGTCAGGCCGGCGACGGTTTCGCCGAGCAGGCGGATCGCCATCAGCGCGTAGTGCGAGACGTCGGCGACCGCGCACCATTCCAGGCGGGTGCCGCGGTAATCGCGTTCGTGTTCCAGGATCATCGCGTCCAGCGCCAGCATCACCTGCGCCTTGGCCAGCCGCGCCATCACCACCACCTGCTCGCAGCCTTCCGGATTGCGTTTGTGCGGCATGGTGCTGCTGCCGATCTGTCCGGCGCTCCAGCCGACCTCGACCTCGCCGATCTCCCAGCGGTTGAGGGTGCGGATCTCGTCGGCGACGCGCGCCAGCGAGGCGGTGGTCATCGCCAGCACGCTGACGAATTCGGCGACCCGGTCGCGGGCGACGTGCCAGCCGGCCAGCGGCACTTCCAGGCCGAGCCGGCGCGCGAACGCGTCCAGCAGCGGCATCGCCTTGGGACCGAACGCGGCCATCGTGCCGACGCCGCCGAATAGCTGCACGACCAGCACGCGCTGGCGCGCCTGGCGCAGGCGTTCGCGGTGGCGCAGCAGTTCGTCGATCCAGCCTGCGACTTTAAGCCCGAAGGTGGTCGGCAGCGCCGGAATCGAGTGGGTGCGCGCGACCATGACCGAACAGCGGTGGCGGTCGGCCAGCACCGCCAGCTGCGCCAGCAGCGCGTCGAGCTCGCCCTTCATCGCGTCGAACACGTCGCGCATCTCCAGCGATTGCGCGGTGTCCTGGATGTCCTGGGTGGTGGCGCCGTAATGCACGAACTCGCGCGCCTCGGGGCTGCACTGCTCCTGCAGCGCGTGCAGCAGCGGCATCAGCGAATGGCCGGTGCGGGCGACGCCGTCGGCGATGCGCTGCAGGTCCATCGCCGGCAGGCGCGCGGCGCGCTGGATGTCCAGGGCCGCGGTGCGCGGCACGATGCCGACCTCGGCCTGGGCCAGGGCCAGCGCGGCCTCGACGTCGAGCCAGCGCTGCAGGCGGCAGCGGCTGCAGAAGATCGCCCGGGTCGCGGCGCAGGCGTAGCCGCCGCCGTGGGTCTTGGAGTCGAGCACGTGGCTGTGCTCGTGCTGGCAATCGTCGAGCGCGTGTTCGGCGCCGCTGGCGCATTGCGCGGACGCGGCGGGCGCCGCGAACGTGGCCAGGGGCGGCGCGATCGCGGAAACGATCGGGACTAGCGTTTGGGGTTCCATCGCATACCTTCCGTTCGGGAGTGGCGGGGTGGAAACGCTTTGCTTTGCGGGTTCAGCGGCCGGCGGCCGCGAGTGCGGGAACGATCGCTTCGGCGCGCGCGGCGCCGGCCGCGCCGGCGACGAGTTCGACCATGTGCGCGGCCAGCCCGGTGTAGGTGACCGGATCGAGCAGCGCCTCCAGCGCGCCGGGCGCGAATTCGCCGCGGATGCGCGCATCGGCGAGCAGCGCGTCGCGGAACGGCAGATCGTCGCGGCGCGCGTGCATCGAGGCTTCGTGCACGAGGTCGTGCGCGGTCTGCTTGCCGACCCGTTCGCCGAGGGCCAGCATCACCCGCTCGGACAGGATCCGGCCGCCGAGCAGGTCGAGGTTGTCGCGCATGCGCCGTTCGCGAATATCCAGGCCGGCGGCCAGCGCCTCGTCCATGCGCGCCAGCAACGCGCCGGCGTAGACGAAGATCTCCGGCAGCGCCGCCCATTCGATCCGCCACGCGGTGCCGTCGCGCTCGTGTTGCTGGAACGCGGCGTCGGTCAGCGCGACCATCTGCGCGCGGATCAGCCGCGACAGCGCGCTGATCAGGTCGATGGTCGACGGGTTCTGCTTGTGCGGCATGGTGCTGGAACCGATCTTGCCGGCCGGCGCGGCTTCGCGGACTTCGTCGATCTCGGTGCGCTGCAGGTGGTAGACCTCGTTGGCGATGCGGCCCATCGTCACCGCCACCTGCACCAGCAGGCCGGCGACGTCGAGGATGCGGTCGCGCGCGCTGTGCCAGCTGGTCAGCGGCGCGGCCAGGCCGAGCCGGGCCAGCGCGCGCTGCTGCAGTTCCAGGCCGCGCTCGCCGAACGCGGCCAGGGTGCCGACCGCGCCGGTGAGGTTGCCGACCATGACCCGCGCCTGCGCCTGATCGAAGCGTTGCAGGTGGCGGTCGATCTCGTCGACCCACACCGCGACCTTGTAGCCGAACGTGGTCGGCAGCGCCTGCTGGCCGTGGGTGCGCGCGACCATCGGCGTGCGCTTGTGCCGCAGCGCCAGCTCGAGCAGGCGCGCGCGGATCGAGCGCAGCCGCGCCAGCGCCAGGTCCCAGGCATCGCGGATCTGCAACACCAGGCCGGTGTCGAGGATGTCCTGGGTGGTGGCGCCGTAATGGGCGAACTCGCCCCAGCCGTCGCGGCACAGCGCGGCCAGGGCGCGGATCGTCGGCACCAGCACGTGGCCGGTTTCGCGGCTGTGGCGGCCGAGCGCGTCGAGGTCGAACAGGCCGGCCTCGGCGACGCGGGCGATTTCGCGCGCCGCCTGCGCCGGGATCAAGCCCATCTCGGCCTGCGTCAGCGCCAGCGCGCGCTCCACGTCGAGCCACTTCTGCAACTGGTTGCGGTCGCAGAAGACCGCCGCGAACTCGGGATCGGAGTAGACGCCTGCGTACAGGCGCGATTCGGTGGCGTGGCTGGGCATGGCGATGGGCTCTGCGTGGCGGCGGGGGCGTGAGCGGTGCGGCTTACGGCACGCGCTGCATTTCTTCCCAGACCGCGTCGTAGTACGCGCGCTCGACCCGGAAGTGCTGCGCCAGCGAGGTCAGGAACGACTTCTGGAAGCCGTGGTCGGGCAGGCGCTTGGCGATCAGGCTCCATTCGCGCTTGGCCCGCGGCGGCACCAGGCTGACGTGGATGCGGTAGTACTCGGCTTCGTCTTCGCTCAGGCCGGCCTTCAGCAGCGCCTTGTAGAGCTTCTCGTGATTGCCGGGCACGACGATCTCGGTGATGTAGAACACCGCCAGCCCCCAGCCCACGTCGGGATTGCGGAAGCTGCGCACGCGGTTGTTGAGGTAGGCGATTTCCTCGGGCAGGTCGCTGACGGCCTGGAAATCCGCATCCAGGTCGATCGCCTTGAGCAGCTTGGCGAGCAGGCGCGGGTGCGAGCCCTTTTCGTCTTCTTCGCCGAGTTCGCCGTACAGATAACGGCCGAGCGCGGCGGCTTCGTCGACGTCGACCAGATTGACCAGCAGGTCGGCGGCGTCGCGGTACAGGCGGAAGGTGCGGAACCACTGCCGGCGCAGGAACACCTGCAGCTGCGCGCGGCTGGCGCGGCCTTCGAAGATGTACTCCGACATCGGATGCTTTTCGCGCGAGCGCGAGGCGACTTCCTGCTCGATGCGGGCGAGGAACTCGGCTTCCGACAAGGGCTCGGGCACGTCGGCGGCGGGGATGTGCCGCTCCTCGACGCGATAGGCCTCGTTGGACAGCCAGCGCCGGGTCAGCGCGGTGCCGGTGTCGTCGCTGAGCGAGAGGATGTACAGCAGCTTCTGGTATTCGTCGTTGGCGGCGGGCTCGCCCTTGAGCGCGTCCTCGGCCAGCGACGATAGGGTCTTGCTGGCGGTGTGCAGGTGCGCGAACGGCGCTTCGGGATCGAGCGCGCGTGCCAGGATGCGGGCGCGGTTGCTTTGCAGCGCGTCGAGCTGCTGCAGCGAATGATTGGAGGCGGCGGTCGTCGTGGCGGGCATGGTGGCGTTCATGACTGCGTTCATGGCGTGGGCTCAGTGGAAGGAGGGGCCTTGCATCTGGCGCCACAGCAGATCGAAGTAGGCGCGGTTGATGTCGAAATGGCGGGCCAGCGACTGCATGAAGGTGCGCTGGAAGGATGCGCTGTGCGCGTACTTGGCGATCAGCTCCCACATCTCCTCGGTGTCGATCTCGTCCTGGGTGCCGTGCAGGCGGTGGAACTCGCTCGGGCCCTCGGGCACGCCCATGCGCTGGAGCAGCTCGTAGATGCGCAGGTGGTTGACGCAGCTGACCGATTCGACCGCGTACAGCAGCGACAGGCCCCAGGCCACGTCGGTGTGGCGCACGCAGCGGATGCGGTTGTTGAGGTAGGCCTTTTCCAGCGGGTGCAGCGCGGCGAAGTCGATCTCCAGCGGGATGTCGAAGTGCAGCATCAGGTGCGAGAGCAGGGCCGGGTGCGAGCGCTCGGGCGTTTCCGCGCCGGCTTCGCCGTAGAGGTTGCGGTAGAACACCGAGGCGTCGCGGATGTCGGGGAAGCGGAACGCCAGCTCGGCGAGCAGGCTGTAGAAGTTGTACGAGCGGTTCCAGTGGTGCTGCAGGAAGCTGCGCACCTCGCCGTGCGAGGGTTGGCCCTGGAACAGGTGCAGCGACATCGGGTGGCGCACGCGGGTGCGCGAGGCGATTTCCGCGTCGATGGCGGCACGGAAATCTGCCACCGACACCGGCTGGAACTCGGGCAGTTCCGGCGCGAACTCGTCTTCGACCGTGTAGATGCGGCTGGCGAACCAGCGCCGGGTCGGCTCGGTCTGCGGGTCGCCGGGCAGGTGCAGGTCGAGCAGGATCGATTGGTATTGCGCGTAGGCGTCGGCGTCGCCGGACAGGCCCTTGCGGGTCAGCGCGACGAGTTCGTCGGCGGCGAGCGCGACTTGCGCGCAGGACGCGTCCGGCGCGAGCGCGTCGCTGAGGTAAGCCGGCGTGTGCGCGGCGGCGGAGCCGGCGTGCGGCGGCGCGGCGCTGGCGTGCGGCGGGTCGAGGATCATGCGGGCGGTGCTCATGTGTTCCCCCTCTGGCTGGCGGTGGGATGGCTGGGCGCGCCGTTCGCGGGCGCGCAGGCGGACGCGCCGCGGCCGTTGCGGTCGCGATCGCGATGGAGTCTTTGCTGCGGATTCCCCGTGCGTGCTGACTTGAAGCGTGCTGATCTACAGCGTGCAGATCTACAGCGTGCCGATCCGAACCCAAAGATCCGCGCGGTGCGGGATCCGAGATGCCGACATTCGAAACGGCGTCGATTCGAACTGCGTCCGTCGACGCCGCGCCGAATCGGTACATCTTCGATCGACCGCGACGCGATCCGGCGGCCGCCGGATCGCGCGACGTCCGCTCAGCGCGAGCCGGCGGACGTCTCCCCTTGGTTCGGCGTCAGCGCGCGGCCGACGCGCCGGCGGCCAGGAATTCCTGGCGGCATTGCGCCGAGCAGAAGTAATAGTCCACGCCCGCCCGTACGGCCTGGTGCGACGCGGTTTCGATGTTCACCTGCATGCCGCAGACCGGATCGACCGCGTCGACGGCCTGGTTGGCGGCCGCTTCGGTCTCGCAGGTGCGCGCGGCCGAGCAGCAACTGCGCGGCGGCGCCTGGATGCCGTCGGCGGGTTTGTCCAATGGGTGCGAACCGCTCATGTGTTGCTCTCCTTCCAGTGCGTTGACGATCGGACACGATTCCACCGCGCCGCGGCCGGGGCAGGAGTCGAGCAGGACTTGCAGCAGATCGCGGATGTGGCTGAGTTCGGCGATCTTGGCCTCGACGTCGGCGAGCTTCTGCGTGGTCGCCGCGTTGACCCCGGCCATGTCGCTGCCGCGGCTGCCGAGCAAGGCCAGCAGTTCGCGGATTTCGGCGAGGGTGAAGCCGAGGTTCTTGGCCCGGCGGACGAATTGCAGCCGCGCCACGTCCTTGCTCTCGAAGCGCCGGTAGCCGGACATCTGACGCGTCGGCAACGGCAGCAATCCCTGTCGTTCGTAGTAGCGCACGGTGTCGATGCCGACGCCGACGCGTTGCGCGAACTCCCCGATCTTCAATGTCCACCTCCCTGTTCGTGGCGCTCGGTGTGCGGCCAGTGTTCGGTCTGGACCATAGTCCAGGGTCAAGCCTCCAGATCGGCGGCAGGTCCGGATGAATATTGACCGCCTTGGCTAATCCGCAACGTCCGGCCGAATCGTCGCGTCAAATCGCCATCGGTTGCGATTTGTGCGGGAATGCGGCGCGCTTGCGCCGTGACCTGGGTCGCGTTCGCACACAGACCCTCACGGAAGCTTCGCGGCGGGGAAGCTTTTGTGTGGCGCTTTTGTGCAAGGGCCTTCAGGCCCGAGGCGATCGTGTCGGATCGCTGCGGCCTGCGCGCAAAGCGTCGGGCCTGAAGGCCCTGCCACACGCCGTTTCGAAGAAGCGCGGCCTCAGAACGCCGCGCGCACGCTCTGCGGCGGCTGCCACTGCTTGATGAAGGCCAGGCAGGCGTCGGCTTCCAGCGGCTTGGCCAGCCAGTAGCCCTGGATTTCGTCGCAGCCGTGCGCGCGCAGGAATTCCATCTGCTCCTCCAGCTCCACGCCTTCGGCGACCACGTTGAGGCCGAGCGAATGCGCCATCGTGATGACGGTGGTGGTGATGGCTTCGTCGTCGGGATCGCGGGTCAGGTCGCTGATGAATTCCTTGTCGATCTTCAGCGTGTTGATCGGCAGGCGCTTGAGATACGCCAGCGACGAATAGCCGGTGCCGAAGTCGTCGACCGCCAGCGCCACGCCGAGTTCGCGCAGCGCCTGCATGGTGTTGGAGGTGTGCGCGGCATTGGACATGACCACGCTTTCGGTCAGTTCCAACTCCAGCCGCCACGGCGGGATGCCGCTTTCGCTGAGCGCACGGGCGACCATCTTCGGCAGGTCGCCGCGCAGCAGCTGGATCGCCGAGACGTTGACCGACACCGACAGCTGGTCGAGCCCGTGCTGGCGCCACTGGCGCAGGCGATTGCAGGCCTCGCGCATCGCCCATTCGCCGATTTCCAGGATCAGCCCGCTTTCCTCGGCCAGCGGAATGAACTGGGTCGGCGGGATGTTGCCGTACTCGGCGCTCTGCCAGCGCAGCAGCGCTTCCACGCCGGTGATGCGCGCTTCCGGCAGCGACAGCCGCGGCTGGAACACCAGCCGCAGTTCGTTGCGGTCGAGCACCTTGCGCAGCGCCGCGGAAATCGTCGCGCGCTGGCGGATCTCGATGTCCATCGCCTCGGTGTAGCGCATGAAGGTGCGCCGGCCGGCGGCCTTGGCCTGGTACATCGCGGTGTCGGCGTGCTTGAGCAGGTCGGTCGGCACCTGGGCGTGGTCGGGATAGACGCTGATGCCGATCGACGGCGAGATCGCCACGTCGTGGCGTTCGTCGAAGTCCAGCGGCGCCTCGAACGCCTTGATGATGCGGCGGGCCACGTCCTCGGCCTGCTCGGGCGTGTCCAGGTTCTCCAGCACCACGGTGAATTCGTCGCCGCCCAGGCGCGCCACGGTATGTTCGGCGCCGACGGTTTCCTGCAGGCGCACCGCGGCCGCGCGCAGGATGCGGTCGCCGGCGGCGTGGCCGAGCGAGTCGTTGATGTCCTTGAACCGGTCCAGATCGAGGAACAGCAGGGCGATGCGGTGGCCGTGGCGGCGCGCGCGCACGATCGCCCGCGACAGCCGCTCCGACAGCAGGGTGCGGTTCGGCAGGCTGGTCAGGGTGTCGTAGTTGGCCAGGTAGCGCAGTTCCTGTTCGGCGCGTTTCTGGTCGGTGATGTCGGTCAGCACCGCGACGTAATGGCCGCGCTGGCCGCTGCTGTCGAGCACGATCGAGGCCTGCAGCCAGCACAGGAACTCGTTGCCGTCCTTGCGCTGCTGCCAGATCTCGCCCGACCAGCGGCCGCTGCGCTGCAGCTCGTCGCGCATGTCCGAATAGAACTCCGGATCGTGCTGGCGGCTGTCGAGCAGGCCGGTGGTCTGGCCGATGACCTCGTTCTCGGGATAGCCGGTCATGCGCGAGAACGCGGGGTTGATCGAGACGAACACGAAGTCGCGGTCGAACACCGCCACCGCTTCGGCCATCGAGCGCAGCACTTCGCTGGCGATGCGGCGCTCGCGTTCGGCGCTGCGCACCGCGGTGACGTCGCGGCCGGTGCCGGCCACGCGCACCGGATGGCCTTCGCCGTCGCGCTCGACCACCCGGCCGCGCGCCCGCACCCAGCCCCATTCGCCCTTCGGCGTGCGCATGCGGTGCTCGGACAGGAACAGCGCGGCGTCGCCCTTGAGGTGCTTGCGCAGCAGCTCGGCGACGCGCGGCAGGTCGTCGGGATGGATCTCGTGGTCGTCGGCGATGTCGGCCTGCACGCCGATCTCCGGCGACTGCGCGTTGTGGTCGTCCACGCGCATGCGGTGCAGTTCGCGCCGGGTCAGGTCGTAGTCCCAGAACTGTTCGCCGGAGGCCCACAGCGCCAGTTTCAGGCGTTCTTCGCGTTCGCGGATCTGGGTGAAGTAGCCGCGTTCGCGCTGGCGCGTGCGGTGCCAGCGCCAGCCGAAGCTCAGCAGCACGCCGAGCGCGGCCAGGGCCGCGGCGGCGATCGCCAGCGGGTGCCGCCACAGCGGCGGGTCGACGCTGACCGGGATGGTCAGTTCCTGGGTGTTCCACACGCCGTCGCGGTTGGTCGACTGGGCGCGGAACAGATAGCGGCCCGGCGGCAGGCGGGTGTAGGTGATGTCCTGGCGCGGACCGTTGTCGATCCAGTCGCGGTCGAAGCCTTCCATCCGGTAGCGATAGCGGATGCCGCTGTTGGGGCCGAAGTCGAGCGCGCCGATGCGCAGGCGCAGGATGCCGGCGCCGTCGGGGATTTCCAGCTTCGACGACTGCCACAGCGCGCTGGCGCCGGCGCTGGTGTCCGAGCCGATCCACGCGCCGAGCAGGCGCACCGGCGGGGTGTAGCGCGAATCGGCGATGCGCGCCGGATCGAACAGGTTGAGCCCGCGCACGCCGCCGAACGCCAGGCGCCCGTCGGCCAGCGCGGCGACCGCGCCGGCGTTGAATTCCAGGTCCTGCAAGCCGTCGGCCAGGCCGTAGCGGCGCACCAGCGAGGCGCCCGGGTCGAAGCGCAGGATGCCGTTGTCGGTGCCCAGCCACAGGCGTCCGTCGGGACGCTCGGCGAGGGTGAACACCACCGGCACCGGATGATCGCCGAGCACTTCGGCCAGCGGGTGCTCGAAGCGGATGCGGCCGTCGCCGAATTCGACCACCCGGCTCAGGCCGGCCTGGGTGCCGACCCAGATCGAACCGTCGGCCGACTGGTGCAGCGCGCGCACCGTATTGCCCGGCAGGCTGTCGGCCTGATCGGTGACGTGGCGGTAGTGGCGCAGGTAGCCGGTCTTGGGATCGAGCAGGTCGAGGCCGCCGCCGGTGCCGAACCAGATCCGGCCGCTGCGGTCCTCGAGGATGGCGTTGACGCGCGGATGGCTCAGGCCCTTGGGATCGCCTTCGCGATAGGCGTAGCGCACCAGCACGCCGCTGTCGGGCTGGTAATGCAGCGCGCCGACGTCTTCGCCGCCGAGCCACAGGCTGCCGTCGCGGGCGAAACGCAGCGCGCGCAGGGCGGCGTCCTTGTAGCCGCGCAGGTCGACCGGCTCGATCCGGCCGGTGCCGGGATCCAGGCGCAGCAGGCCGCCGCCCGTGGCCAGCCACAAGCGCCCCGGCGGCGGCGCGCGGCGAGCGGCCGCGGTGGAAGCGTGCGCGTCGGTCGCGGGTGCGGGTGCGGGCGCGTGCGCATCGGCCGCAGGCGGTGGCGCCTGCGCATCGGGCTGGCGCGAGATCGCGTTGACCTGGCGCGACGCCGCCGGCAGCAGCGAGGTCATGTCCTGGAAGCGGTCGCCGGACAGGTCGTAGCGGCGCAGGTGGGCGTTGTCGGTGCCGATCCAGATCGCGCCGCTGTCGTCCTGGGCCAGGGCGCGGATGCTGGCGTCGGCGGCGGCGCGGTCCGGGCGCGAGTCTTCCAGGTCCAGCACATAGCTGAAACGGGTGCCGCGCGGATCGGCCACGGCCACGCCGCGGTACAGGCCGCCGGCCCACAGCAGCCCGCCCTGGTCGACCATCAGCGTGTCGACGGTGTCTTCCGGCAGGCTCGCATCGACCCCGGGTTCGGCGTGGATGCGCTGGCTGTGGCCGGTCTCCGGGTCGTAGCGGTACAGGCCGCTGCCGAAGCCGGCGATCCACAGCCGGCGGTCGTGCGCCTCGACCAGGGCGCGCGCGTCGCGCAGCCCGGCCAGGGCCTCGTCTTCGATCTTGACCAGCACGCCGGTGCGGCCGTCGAGCCGGTACAGGCCGTCGCCGGCGCCGGCCCAGAGCACGCCGCGGTGGTCGAAGGCGAGGCTGCGCAGCGGGATCGGCGCGCCGATGCGTTCGACCCGGCCGTCGGGCTTGATCCGGTGCAGGCCGGCGGCGCTGGCGAACCAGGCGCTGCCGTCGCGGCCCTGGGCCAGCCCTTGCCACGGCGCGGCGCGCGCGCCTTCGCCGGACAGCGGCAACAGCAGTTCGCGCGTGCCGGTCTGCGGGTCCAGCTTCTCCAGCCCGGCGAGGGTGCCGATCAGCACCTGCTCGCGCCACGGCAGCAGCGCCGCCACCTGCCGCCCGGCCTGCGACTCGGGCGCGCCGTAGCGGTGGATGCTGCCGCTGGCCAGGTCCAGCCGCGCCAGGTATTCGGAATGGGTGCCGATCCACAGCGCGCGCTGGCCGTCCAGCGCCAGCGCGGTGACGTAGCTGTCGGGCAGGCTGGCCGGGTCGCGCGGGTCGTGGCGGTAGGCGATGTAGCGCTGGCCGTCGTAGCGGTGCAGGCCGCCCTGGGTGCCGACCCAGACGAAGCCGTGCGCGTCCTGCTCGAACGCGGTCACCGAGTTCTGGCTCAGGCCGAGCTCGCTGCCCAGGCGCGAGAAATAGAAATCGCGGGTCGCCGCCGCCACGCGTTGCGGCCACGCCGCTGCGCACAGCAGGGCGATGAGGGCGGCGGACAGCAGGGCGGCGGGGGAGAAGGGACGCACGGACACCGTGATGCAATCGCGCAAGAGCCGCAGTGTAGGCAGGCGCCGATGGCGGCAACAAGCTCTCGCGCGGCCCGATCTCGCCGCGGCTGCGGCGGCGCTGGCGAAACCGTGCGCTGGAGGCGGGCCGCGACGGCGCGCGTGTAGGCCGCGTGAGGATCGGCGCGGGCCGGCTTGCGCGCTAAACTGCCGGCATTCCCCCTCATTGGCGTGCCCGTGCCCGCGAACCCCCTTCCCCTGTTGTCCGAGGTCGAGGCCGAAAGCCAGGCCCTGACCCTGAGCACTTCCGCTTCCGAACTGCACGGCGCGCTGTGCGGCTGGCTCGCCGGCGGCGGCGCCGACGTGCGCGAATGGCCGGCCAAGGTGCTCGCCGACGCCGCCACCGCGACCCCGGCCGCCGGCGGCGCGCTCGACCGCCTGCGTCTGGTCAGTTCGGCGCAGATGGGCGACGACGAATTCGGTTTCGAACTGCTGCTGCCCGGCGCCGAGGCCTCGCTGAGCGAGCGCAGCGGCGCGCTGTTCGACTGGTGCCGCGGTTTCCTCGGCGGCTTCGGCCTGGCCGCGGGCGCGGCGCCGAACCTGTCGGAGGAAAGCCAGGAAGCGCTGACCGACCTGGCCAAGTTCGCCGCCACCGCGCCGCAGGAAGAAGGCGACGAGGAAGACGAGGAAGCGCTGACCGAGCTGGAGGAGTTCGTGCGCATCGCCGCGCTTGGACTGCACGGCGACGTGGCCCTGGCCGCGCGCCGCCGGCAGCGGTTGAACTGAGATGTTCGCCGCGCTGACCATGCCGGCCAAGGCGCACGCGCGCCGGCGCCGGCAGCTGATGGAAATGGCCGGCCCCGACGCGATCGTGATCGTGCCCTCGGCGCACGAGCTGATCCGCAGCCGCGACACCCATTACCCGTTCCGCCAGGACTCCGACCTGAGCTACCTCAGCGGTTTCCCCGAGCCCGACTCGGTGCTGGTGCTGGTGCCCGGCCGGGTCCACGGCGAAGTGCTGCTGTTCTGCCGCGAGCGCGACCGCGAGCGCGAGGCCTGGGACGGCCCGCGCTACGGCCCGGAAGACGCGGTCGAGGCGTTCGGCCTCGACGACGCGTACCCGATCGCCGACCTCGACGACATCCTGCCGGGGCTGCTGGAAGGCCGCTCGCGGGTGTACTACCACTTCGGCCGCGACGCCGAGTTCGACCTCAAGCTGATCGGCTGGCTCAACCGGGTGCGGGCGATGGTGCGCCAGGGCGCGCAGCCGCCGCACGAGTTCCTGGAACTGGGCCATCTGCTCGACGAACTGCGATTGTTCAAGGACCGCGACGAACTGCGCTTCATGCAGCGCGCCGCCGACATCAGCGTGCTCGCCCACGAAGCGGCGATGCGCGCGGCGCGGCCCGGCGCGCACGAATACGAACTGCAGGCCGAGATCGAATGCGTGTTCCGCCGCTTCGACGCCGAGCCGGCCTACGGCAGCATCGTCGGCGCCGGCGCCAACGCCTGCGTGCTGCACTACCGCGCCAACAACGCCCAGGCCCGCGACGGCGACCTCGTCCTGATCGACGCCGGCGCCGAATACCGCGGCTACGCCGCCGACATCACCCGCACCTTCCCGGTCAACGGCCGCTTCACGGCCGAACAGCGCGCGCTGCACGATCTGGTCGGCGCGGCCCAGGCCGCGGCGCTGGCGCAGGCGCGCCCCGGCGCGACGTACGAAGCCGGCCACAACGCCGCGGTGGAGACGCTGACCGAAGGCCTGCTGCGGCTCGGCCTGCTCAAGGGCACGCTGGAGCGCAACCTCGCCGACGGCCACTACAAGCGCTTCTACCGGCACAAGACCGGGCATTGGCTCGGCATGGACGTGCACGACGTCGGCGAGTACCGCATCGACGGCGAATCGCGCCTGCTCGAGCCCGGCATGGTGTTCACCATCGAACCGGGCCTGTACGTCTCGCCCGACGACAGCACGGTGGAGCCGAAGTGGCGCGGCATCGGCATCCGCACCGAGGACGATGTGGCGATCACCAAGGACGGGCACGAAGTGCTGACCGCACGGTTGGCGCGCAGCGCCGACGAGATCGAAGCGCTGATGGCGCAGCGGCGGGCGGCGTAGCTGGCGCGCAGGTTCGGCGGCTCGATGACTCTGAAGTCTCTGGATCCCCGCTTTCGCGGGGATGACGTTCTGTAAGAGGCGCCGCGAAACCTGCCTGCCGTCATGCCCGCGGACGCGGGCATCCAGGGCTTTACCGCGACATGGCTCTGAAGTCTCTGGATCCCCGCGTTCGCGGGGATGACGGCTGAAACAGACGCAGCGAAACCCACCTATCGTCATTCCCGCGAACGCGGGAATCCAGGGCTTCATCGGGACATCGCTCTGAAGTCTCCGGCCCCCGCTTTCGCGGGGACGACGGTTCGAGAGAACCGCAACGCAGCGACTGTAGGAGCGGTGCGAGCCGCGACCGCGACCACGCAACTACGACGAACCCTTCGCCGCGAATGCGGTGTCGCGGCTCGCGCCGCTCCTACAGTCGGGCATCCGTCATTCCAGCGGCCCCAGCCGCTCCATCACCAGCTCGACGAATCGGCTCAGCTTCGGCAGCGGCTGGCGGTCGCGCGGGTACAGCAGGTGCACCGGCCGCGGCGGCGGCAGGTCGTCTTCGAACAAGGCCACCAGGCGGCCGGCGGCGATGTCGTCGGCCAGCAGCACTTCGGGTTGCAGCACGATGCCGCAGCCGTCCAGCGCCGCGCGCCGCAAGGCTTCGCCGTGGTTCGAAGCGAACCGCCCGTGCAACGGCAGCGCTTCGCCGCCGAGGCTGGCGAAGCGCCAGCCGGCGTTGGGATGCCACAGCAGGTGGTTGAGGCAGCTGTGATGGACCAGGTCGGCCGGGCCGGCCGGGGTGCCGCGCTCGCGCAGGTACGACGGCGCCGCGCACACCATCATCCGATACGGGCGCAGCGGCCGCGCCACCAGATGATCGGAATCGGGCAGCGGGCCGATCCGGATCGCCGCGTCGAAACCCTCGGCGATCAGGTCGATCGTGCGGTCTTCCAGCGCCAGATCGACGCTGACGTCGGGATAGGCGCGCAGGTACCGGGTCACCAGCGGCGCCACCGCGACGGGGCCCAGCGTCAGCGGCGCGGTCACGCGCAAGTGGCCGCGCGGGCGCGCACCGTCGCCGAGGCGCTCGGTCACGGTCTCGGCGCGGCGCACCTGCTCCAACACCTGCCGCGCCTCGGCCAGGAACGCGACCCCGGCTTCGGTCAGCCGCTGCTTGCGGGTATCGCGCTGCAACAGCCGCGCGCCGAGGCGTTCTTCGAGTTGCCGGATGTGCTTGCCGACCATCACCGCCGACAGCCGCTGCGCCTGCGCGGCCGCGGCGAAGCTGCCGGTGTCGGCGACCGAGACGAACACCGCCATCGCGCGCAGCAGGTCCATGGCTAACTCAGGGTTAGGGGAGCGCGAAATGCTAGCGCATTCACCGTGCACGGCCCGGCGCGCAGACTGGCGCCTGTTCTCCCACCCGGACATGCCCCCATGAAGATCCTGCTCGTCGGCGCCAGCGGCACCCTCGGCCGCGCCATCGCCCAGACCCTGTCGCACCACGAACTGCTGCTGGCCAGCCGCAACAGCGCGCAATACCCGGTCGACATCACCGACGACGCCAGCGTCGAGGCGCTGCTGCGCAAGACCGGCAAGCTCGACGCCATCGTCTCCGCCGCCGGCGCGCTGCACTTCGGCCCGCTCGGCGAAATGACCCCGGCGCAGTTCGCCGTCGGCCTCAACGACAAGCTGCTCGGTCAGGTGCGCCTGGCGCTGCTGGGCCAGCATCACCTCAACGATGGCGGCTCGATCACCCTGACCACCGGCATCGTCTCGGCCGAACCGATCCGCGCCGGCGCCAACGCCAGCGCGGTCAACCGCGCGCTGGAAGGCTTCGTCGCCGGCGCCGCGTGCGAGCTGGCGCGCGGCCTGCGCATCAACGCGGTCAGCCCGAACGTGCTCAGCGAATCGATGGACGCTTACGGCGCGTTCTTCCCCGGCTTCGAGCCGGTGCCGGCGGCGCGCGCCGCGCTGGCCTACCAGCGCAGCGTCGAGGGCGTGCAGAGCGGCCGCACCTTCAACGTCTGGTAAGGCTTACGGCGGCTCGGGCAGGCGCAGCGACGCTTGCCCGAGCACGTAGCGCCAGCCTTGCGGCGTGCGCGCGTAGGTGTCGCTGTACCACAGCCGATACTCGAACGGCGCGCCGTCGGTGCGGCCCTTGAGCCAGAGCCTGGCGGTGACCACACCGGTGTCGCCCCACACCCGCACGCTGCGTTCGCTGGCGTCCTGGCGCTCGTAGACGGTGCGGGCGGCGCGGGCTTCTTCGAGCAAGGCGGCCTTGTCGCTGGTTTGTCCGCGGCCGCCGATCAGGACGAAATCGTCGTGCAGGATCGCGGCCATCGTCGCCGCGTCGTTGGCTTTGACCGCGGCCTGGTAGCGGATGTCGAGCGCTTCCAGCGCGGCGCGGTCGCTGGCTTCGGACGCGGCGGCGGGCGGAACCAGGCCGGCGGCGCCGGCGAGCAGGGAAACGGCGAAGGCGGTGCGCATCGGCGGGCTCCGGGACGGGGACCGCTGCATCCTCGCGCTGCGGTGTCGGGCGCGCTCGCCGGATTCGGACAAGGTCGCCTTGGGCGGCCTGAATCTTGTGCGCAACGAACTTCAGTGGCGAGGCTTCCTGCGCTTGCCGCAGGGCTTCAGGCCCGACGCTTTTGTTTCGACCGCGGCGATCCGAGCGAACCGCGTCGGGCCTAAGGGACCTCCCGCAAGAGCGGAAGCCCGAAGGCCGGCGCGCTAGCGCAGAGGCGGCTTACTCCGCCCCGTCGCGCTTGAGCATGGCCTTGCCGCTGGCATGATCGATCGGCGCGGACGTGTGCTCGTGCACGATCTTCCAGGCCCCATCGCGCCGCGCCAGCGCCAGGCTGATGCGGTTGTCGAGCGAACGCAGCCGCGTGCCGTCGGCCGCATGCGCCGCGTACGTCAGCACGGCATGCCCGTAAGCGAGCTCCGCGCCGGCCTGCGACTGCGCCTGCGCATACGTCACCGCGACGGTTTCCGCGCCGAGCGAGCCGAACCACTCTTGCGCCATCGCCCGCCACGCCGCGAGGCCGCGCAGTTCCCAGCGGCCCCACATGTCGAACACATGCACGTCCTCGGCGTACAGCGCGGCGAAGGCGTCGACGTCCTTGGCCGCGACCGCCGCGGCGTAGCCGTCGAGCGCGGCCAGGAACGGATCGTGGGTCTGGCTCATGCGGATGCTCCGATAACGCGGGTGAGGCGGCGCTCAGGCCGCCGCGGCGAATTCTTCGCGGGTCAGGTTGACCGGCGCGGCGTCGGTGCAGACCACGTCGTCCTCGATGCGGATGCCGCCGAACGGGCGGAACGCATCGATCCGCGCCCAGTCGACCGCATCGGCGTGTTCGCCGCGCTTGAGCCCGTCGAGCAAGAGATCGACGAAGTACAGGCCCGGCTCGATCGTCACCGCCATGCCCGGTTCCAGCACCCGGGTCAGGCGCAGATACGGATGCCCGGCCGGCTTGTCGATGCGGCCGCCGCGGTCGCTGGCGGCGAAACCGGCGACTTCGTGCACCTGCAGGCCGATGCCGTGGCCGATGCCGTGCGGGAAGAACACGCCGCTGACGCCGTTGGCGACCGCCGCTTCCGGCGAGACCTTGAGCACGCCGAAGTCCTTGAGGATTCCGGCCAGGGCCAGATGCGCGTCCAGATGCAGCTGCTTGTAGTCGAAGCCGGCGCGCACCTGCGCGCACATGCGCTGCTGGGCGGCGTCGACCGCATCGATCAGCGCCTGGAATTCGCCGCCGGCATCGCTGGCGTAGGTGCGGGTGATGTCGCACGCGTAGCCGACGTGGCTGGCGCCGGCGTCGATCAGGAAGCTGCGCGACTGCACCGGCGCTTCGCGGCCGAGCTCCATGTAGTGCAGCACCGCGCCGTTTTCGTTGAGCGCGACGATGTTGCCGTACGGCAGTTCGTTGGCGTCCTGGCGCGCGGCGGCGCAGTAGGCCAGATGGATGTCGAACTCGCTGGCGCCGGCGCGGAACGCGGCCTCGGCGGCGCGGTGCGCGCGCACGCCCTTGCGCGTGGCCTCGCGCATCATCGCCACTTCGTACGCGGTCTTGAACGCGCGGTGGTATTCCAGGTAGTCGACGACCGCCTGCGGATTGTTCGGCGCGTAATCGCCGAGCGCGCTCTGCGTTTCGCCGAGAATCGCGCAGCGCGCCGGATCCTTGGGCAGATGCGCCAGCGCCTCGGCCGGCTCGCGGATCACGATCACTTCGAAATGTTCGACCCACACGCCGGCCGGCGCCTGCGGGACCACGTGCCAGTAGTCGAACGGCTGCAGGTAGATCAATTTCGGCTTGGCGCCCGGAGTGAACACCAGCCAGCTGCCGGGGTTGCGCACCAGCGGCACCCAGGCCTTGAACTGCGGGTTGACCGCGTACGGATAGTCGCGGTCGTCGAACACCTGATAGTGCAGGGTGCCGCTGGGCACCAGCAGATGGTCGAAGCCGCCGCGCTCCAGCGCTTGCGCGGCGCGGCGCTGTTGCTCGCCGATGTGCTGCGCGTAGAGATCGGCGGGGGAGGCGGCGGAAGCGGTCATGGCGGCGGACTGGCTGTGCGGGCGGGAGGCCGGAGCCGGCATTTTGCCGCATCTGCGTGGGGCGGAGCTTGCGGGATCGGGTGGGGCCCTCACCCCAACCCCTCTCCCGCAAGCGGGAGAGGGGCTCAAATCACGAGCGTCGCCAGCTTTCCCTTCTCCCGCTCGCGGGAGAAGGTGCCCCGAAGGGGCGGATGAGGGCCGCGCCCCCTTTTACTCGTAACTGCCGCCCGGCGAATCCAGCCACTGGCGCAAATGCGCCATCCCGTCCTCGGGCATCGCGATGAAGCGGAACCCGGCCCAGGTCTGCCCCGGCATGCTCGCGCTGTCCTGCCACAGCAGGTGCGCGCCGACCTCGATCGGCGCCTGCCGCGGCGCGTCGCGCAGATCGAAGCGCAGTTGGTACAGCGCGTCGTCGGCCAGCGCCGCGCTGGCGATCATCATCATGCCGGTCTCCGACAGGTTGCCGAGATGGCCGATGGTCTGCTCGGTCATGGTGTCGATCACCTGCACCGTATCGACGATGCGGCGCCGGCGCGCGCGGCGGAATTCCTCGTTCATGCCGGTTCTCCGGCGCCGTCGCCGTCGCGGCCGCGCCCGCCGAAGCCTCGCAGCGCGCCCAGCGCGGCGTGCCAGGCGCGGTCGACCAGACGGTTGCGCTCCTGCTCGACCACCCGCGCCTGGCCGCGCGCGAGCATCCGCGCCAGCGCGTCGAGCGAGTGCTCGGCCACGCGCTGGCCGCGCTGGTTGACGAACAAGGCGTTGTCGGTGACCGGGCTGAACCACGACAGCCGGCGCCGCACCGCGTCGCCCTGCTGGTTCTGCACGAATTCGAACCAGGTGCCGAACGGCAAGGCGCGCAGGCGTTCGAAGCAGGCCTGCTCGGCCTCGTCGCGCGGCGGCAGCGGCGCGCGCGGTTGCGCGGCGGCGTTGTCTTCGCCCAGGCGGCTGCGCTGGCGCAGCTTCATCGCCAGCTCGGTGCGCGAGGCGGCGTCTTCGTTGGCGGCGGTGCCGAGAGTCAGCTGGCGGGCGATCGCGCGCGCGTCGTCGCCGTGGTAGCCGACCAGGGTCAGCGCGTGTTCGATGTCGCCGTCCAGCCCGCACAGCGCATCGCTGCCGCCGCCCTGGTTGGCGGAAACGATTTGGCCGGTGATCTGCAATTGCCGCTGCCACGCCGGCGAGTCCTCGCCGTGGCGCAGCTGGGTCAGGGTCAGCACGTCGGTCCAGGCCTGGTTGAGCAGGGTCTGGACGAAGCGCGGCAGGCGCTGGCCGGCGACGGTCTGCTCCAAGGCTTCCTGAGCGCGGCGCTTGGCCAGTTCCAGCTTTTCCTTGCCGCGCGCGGCTTCGACGAAGCGGCGTTCGGCGACCTCGGCCTTGCGCGCCTGCGCGTGCAGGTGCTCCTGCAAGCGCTGGTTGGCCGAGTCGAAGGACTGCGCCGAGCCGCGCTGCTCGACCACGTGCTCCACCGCCTGGCGCAGCGGTTCGTGCAGTTGCGGGTCGGCTTCCTCGCTCGGCGTCCAACGCGCGCCGGCTTCGGCCACGGTGTTGAGCAGTTGCAGCGCCGGATGGCCGTCGCCGGCCAGCAGCGAGCGGTCCTGCAACGCGGCGTGCAGCAGCGGCGGCTGCAGCCGGGTCAGCAGGCTGGAAATCAGCGCGTCGCCGCGCAGGCGCTGTTCGATCTCGTCGAACAGCAGGCCGAGCAGCTCGAACACGTCGCCGTCCTCGCGCGACAGCGCGGCCTCGCCGCCGGCCGCGGCGCGGCGCTGGGCGAGCACGGCCTGGCGCAGGTCGGCGATCTTGCGCAGCGGCTGGGCGCCGCGCGCGGCGGCTTCGTCCAGGCGGGTCAGGCCTTCGACCAGCTCGGCGGTGGACAACGGCAGCGACGGCTGCGGCGCGTCGGGCGACGGCGCGCGCGGGCGCAGCTTGTCGACCAGATCGCGGCGCTCGGCCAGCCAGCGCTGCAAGGTGGCGAAATCGGGCGCGCCGCCGGCGTCGGCCGGCGCGGTGTTCCAGGCGGTGTGCGGCTGCGGGCCGGCCGCACGCGGCGCAGCCTCGGGCGCCGGCGCGCGTTCGCCGTCGCGGGCGCTCGCATCGGCCGCCGGCGCGGGCTTCTCCTGCGCGCTGGGACGCGTGCGCAGCGGCACGAACGACAGGCTCGGCAGCACGTTCTCGCGCACCAGCAGCGCGTTCATCGATTCCACCAGCGCGGCATAGCCCAGCATCACCTGTTGGTCGAACACCCGGTACAGGTCCAGCCGCGATTCCAGCGAAATCTGCAGCGGCTGGCAGGCCTGGGCGAAACCGCGAATCAGCCGCTGCGGGCCGACCGGCAGGCGTTCGCCGTCGAACGCCGGCGCGCCGGCGAGCACGCCGAAGCGCTGGCCGAGCAGCATCAGGCCGAGCCCGGCGCGCGATTCGTGGCGGCTCGACAGGGCGCGCAGCACGGTGTTTTCGTCGACTTCGCTGTCGTCGACCAACCGCAGCTCGCGAAACTCAGGCGCCGCAGAAACCGCTAAGCGAGTCGTCCGCTCCGCCTCCCGAATGCCACAAAGCGAAGCCTCCAACCCCAGCAAATACCGCGGAATCAAATCCGACCGCCGCAACCGCACCAGCCGCAGCGTCTCCAAATACCCCGACTGCAACCCCGGATTGCGCGCCTGATCGGCCTGCCGGAACAACTGCTGCTCGAACTCGGCCAGCATCCGCTCCATCTGCGGCGCGATCTCGTCGCTGACCAGCGCATAGAGCTGTTCCAACAGGCGGCGCACGCGGCGCGGCAGCGCGGCCGTGGCCAAGGTGGCGCGCGGCGTAGCGTTCAAAGGGTCGAACGTGGCGGGCATGTGCATTGAGTACTGACGACCGCGAAATATAACCACGCCTCCCCGGGGCCCGCCCAGTCCGGAGATGCCGGACGCAGCGGACCGCCGACGGGAGGCGACCATTGGCACAAACGCTTTGTCCCCGAAGCGCCGGCCAAACGCAGTCTCAGCGCCGGGATGTGTCTGGCCCGTGATGCCGCCGGCGCGTCTGATTCAGTTTGCAAGCCCGGCTTTTCTCCGGCCCGGGCCGGCGAATCCGATGGGCGAACCGGACTCAGGGCCGCGGCAGGGCCGCGGTGCCCGCCGCGTCGGCATCCGCGTCCTCGGCCAGGAACAGCGCGACCACGTCGTTGGTGAAGCGCCGGCCGAGCTCGGTCGGGCGGACCCGGTCGCCGTCGCGCTCCAGCCAGCCGGCGGCATAGGCGGCGTCGAGCTGCGCGGCGATCTGCGCGCGGGTCAGCCCGGTCGAGGCCTCGAACGAATCCAGCGAGAAACCCTCGACCAGCCGCAGCGTATTGAGCATGTATTCGAACGGCCGCCGCTCCGGCGCGATCCGGTCGTCGCCGCCGATCGCTTCCGCCCGCCCGGCGTTGACCAGGTACTGGGTCGGGTGCTTGAGCTTCCAGCGGCGCAGGATGGTCTGCTCGGCGCCGAGGCTGATCTTGCCGTGGGCGCCGGCGCCGATCCCGAGGTAATCGCCGTAGCGCCAGTAATTGAGGTTGTGCTGGCACTGCCGGCCCGGCCGCGCGTAGGCGCTGACCTCGTACTGGCCGTAGCCGCGCTCGGCCAGCAGCGCCTGGCAGCGCTCCTGGATGTCCCAGGCGCGGTCCTCGTCGGGAAGGTCCTGCGGCGGCCGCGCCGCGAACACCGTGTTCGGTTCCAGGGTCAGCTGGTAATGCGAGACGTGCGCCGGCTCCAGCGCGAACGCGCGCTCCAGGTCGTGCTCGGCCATCGCCAGGGTCTGGCCGGGCAGGGCGTACATCAGGTCGAGGTTGAAATTGTCGAAGCCGGCGTCCTGGGCCAGCTTCACCGCCGCCTCGGCCTCGGCGCTGCCGTGGATCCGGCCGAGCCGGCGCAGGCATTCGTCGTCGAAGCTCTGGATGCCGAAGCTCAGCCGGTTGACCCCGGCCGCCTTGTACAGCTCGAAGCGGCCGTGCTCGGCGGTGCCCGGGTTGGTTTCCAGGGTGATCTCGCAACCCGGGGCGAAGCGCAGGCGCGCGCTGGCGCCCTGCAGGAAGCGGTCGATCGCCTCCGGCGGAAACAGGCTCGGGGTGCCGCCGCCGAAGAATACGCTGTGCACGGTGCGGCCCCAGACCAGCGGCAGGTCGTGCTCGAGGTCGGCGATCAGGGCGTCGACGTACGCCGCGAACGGCGGCGCGCCGCGGGCTTCGTGCGAATTGAAATCGCAGTACGGGCATTTGCGCACGCACCACGGCAGGTGCACGTACAGCGACAGCGGCGGGGGAACCAGGGCGGGAATCAAAAGACGCAGACCGGGCGGAGCGCGCCCGGAGCCGAAGGAGGGGAAGCGGCCAGTTTACCGGCCCGGCCGCGATCCGGCATCGAACCGGCCGGGGCGGCGGCGAGCAGGCGCCGGGCGCCCGCGGGGAACCGACGGTCGCCGGGTTCCGGCTTCAGCGGTCCAGCGTCGCCCCGAACCGCCGCGCGGCCAGCAGCGCGCGCAGGTTCGAATCCAGCGACACCTCGGGCCGGGCCTGCACGACTTGGCGGATGATCGAGGCCAGCGGCTCGCCGCGGCCGTCGCCGGACATGTCGCCGTCGAACAGGGTCGCGGTGGTCCAGCGCCGGTGCGCGGCCGGGGCCAGGCGCAGTTCCAGGGTCGAGGTCAGGCGCAGGCGTCCGTCCTTGGCCCGGTGCAGGGTCATGCTCTGCACCTCGGACGGCTCGAACACCCGGGTGCGGTGGCCGCTGGTGATGTTGGCGTAGCGGATCGCGCCGCCGTGGCCGTCGTCCAGGCCGACCCGCTGCACCGCCGCGGCGGCGACCAGCCCGACCAGCCCGCCGAGCAGCGCCAGCGCCAGCTGCAGTTCGTGGCCGAAGCTGTTGGCGCCGGCCTGCAGGCCGTCCTGGCGGATCCACACCGCGATCGGCAGCGCGAGCAGATACAGCACCGCGACCGTGGCTACGGTGTGGCCGCCGGTGCGGAACGCCCGGCGCGGCGGCGCGGCGGCGCGCAGCATGCGGTTCATCCGCGCAGCTCCGGCAGGCGCGCGCGCAGCGCGGCCAGCGCGCGGGCGCGGTGGCTGACCCGGTTCTTCAGCGCGTCGTCGATCTCGCCGGCGCTGATGCCGTGCTCGGTATCGAAGAACACCGGCTGGTAGCCGAAGCCGCGGCTGCCCTGGCGCTGGTGCAGCACGCGCCCGTTCCAGACGCCTTCGGCGATGATCGGACGCGGATCGCCGGCATGCCGCAGCAGCACGATCACGGCATAGAAATGCGCGCCGCGGCGCTCGTCGGGCACGTCCTTGAGCGCGGCCAGCAGCTTGTCGATATTGGCCTCGTTGTCGCCGTGGCGGGCGTAGCGCGCCGAGTACAGCCCCGGGGCGCCGCCGAGCGCGTCCACGCAAATGCCCGAGTCGTCGGCCAGCGCCGGCAGCCCGGTGACCGCGCAGGCATGGCGCGCCTTCAGCAATGCGTTCTCGACGAACGTGCTGCCGGTTTCCTCGATGTCCTCGACCCCCAAGTCGGTTTGCGCCACCAGTTCGATGCCGGTGTCGCCGAGCAGGTCTCGCAGTTCCACCAGTTTCCCGGCGTTGCTGCTGGCCAGCACCAGTTTCATGCTTTCAATTCCAGCAAATCCCAGCGATTACCGTACAGATCTTCGAATACGGCGACCGTGCCGTAGGTCTCGACGCGCGGAGATTCCAGGAAGCGCACGCCCTGGGCGAGCATCGCGGCATGGTCGCGGTGGAAGTCGTCGGTGTGCAGGAAGAAGCCGACCCGGCCGCCGGTCTGGTCGCCGATGCGCGCGCGCTGGGCTTCGTCGGACGCCTGCGCGAGCAGCAGCGCGGTGTGCGCGCCGGCGGCCGGCGCGACCCGCACCCAGCGCTTGCCGCCGCCGAGGTCGACGTCTTCGAGCAGGGCGAAGCCGAGCGCGCGGGTGTAGTGATCGATGGCGCGGTCGTAGTCGTCCACGACCAGGGTGATGCTGCCGATGCTGCGGTTCATGCCGATGCCTTGCGGAAGAAGTTGAGCGAAGTCGCGCCGCGCGACGCAGCGATTGAACCCGCGCGCGGCGGAAAAGTTCAGCGCGGCGCGCGCGAACTGCGATGCAGTGCGCGCTCGCCGGACGCGGCCGGGGAGGGAACGGAAAAACGAAAACGGGCGGTGAGGAAAGAGATAACGAGCGAAGGGCGGATATCCCCTACTCGTCGCCTCTATCCTCACCGCCCGCTCGTGTGCGCGGCGGCGCGGCGCGCGCCGGCGGCGAAGCCGGGCGGCCGCGGTTGCGCCGGCCTCAGCGGGCCAGCGCTTCGCGCTGCTTTTCCAACAGTTCGCCGATCCCGGCCTGGGCCAGCGCCAGCAGCGCGTCGAGCTCGTCGCGTCGGAACGCGTGGCCTTCGGCGGTGCCCTGCAGCTCGATGAAACCGCCGCCGTCGTTCATGACCACGTTCATGTCGGTGTCGCAGTCGCTGTCTTCGGCGTAGTCCAGGTCCAGCACCGGGGCGCCGCGGTAGACGCCGACCGACACCGCCGCGACCGCGCCGAAGATCGGGTCGCGATTGATTTCGCGCCGCGCCTGCAGCCAGCGCACCGCGTCGACCAGGGCCACGTAGGCGCCGGTGATCGCGGCGGTGCGGGTGCCGCCGTCGGCCTGCAGCACGTCGCAGTCCAGGGTGATGGTGCGCTCGCCGAGCGCCTTGCGGTCGACGCAGGCGCGCAGGGCGCGGCCGATCAGGCGCTGGATTTCCAGGGTCCGGCCGCCCTGCTTGCCGCGCGCGGCCTCGCGGTCGCTGCGGGTGTGGGTCGCGCGCGGCAGCATGCCGTACTCGGCGGTGACCCAGCCCTCGCCCTTGCCGCGCAGGAACGCCGGCACCTTGTTCTCGACGCTGGCGGTGCACAGCACCCGGGTCTGGCCGAAGCTGACCAGCACCGAGCCCTCGGCGTGGCGGGTGTAGCCGCGCTCGATGCCGACTTCGCGCAATTGGCTGGCCAGGCGGCCGCTGGGGCGGGCGACGGGGCCGGCCGGGGCCTGGGCGGGGGCGGCGATGGGACCGGTCATGGCGCGGCGTTACCGTTTTGAGGGCCGGCGAGTTTACCATTCACCCCCCGTAAGGCTCGGAAACCTGCGCATGATCCGCAGCATGACCGCCTTCGCCAGCGGCGAACGCGCGACACCCTGGGGCACGCTCGGCTGCGAGCTGCGCTCGGTCAACCACCGCTTCCTCGAACTCGGCGTGCGCCTGGCCGACGAGCTGCGCGTGCTCGAACCGGCCCTGCGCGAGCGCATCGCCGCGCGCGTCGGCCGCGGCAAGCTCGACCTGACCCTGCGCCTGCGCCTGCCCGAAGGCGGCGACGCCTTGCAGCTCAACCCGACCCGCCTGCGCGAGCTCAGCGAGCTGGCGATCGACCTGTCCGCGCGCTTCCCGGCGCTGCGCACCGAGTTCACCGAACTGCTGCAGTTCCCCGGCGTGCTGCAGGCGCCCGCGGCCGACCCGGCCGCGTTGCAGGCGCAAGCGCTGGCGCTGCTGGACGGCGTGCTCGACGAATTCGTCGCCTCGCGCGAACGCGAGGGCGGCAAGCTCGCCGCGGCGATCGGCGAGCGCGTCGACGGCATCGAACGCATCGCCGCGGACGTGCGCACGATGATGCCGGCGATCCGCGCCGGCCAGCGCACCAAGCTGGAAACCCGCCTGGCCGACCTGGCCCAGCCGGCCGACAACGGCCGCCTGGAGCAGGAACTGGTGCTGTGGCTGCAAAAGCTCGACGTCGAGGAAGAACTCGACCGGCTCGAATCGCACGTCGCCGAGGCCCGGCGCGTGCTCAAGCTGCGCGAAGCGGTCGGCCGGCGCCTGGATTTCCTGCTGCAGGAATTCAACCGCGAAGCCAACACCCTGGGCTCCAAATCGGTCGACGCGCGCAGCTCCGCCGCGGCGGTCGAGCTCAAGGTGCTGATCGATCAGGCGCGCGAGCAGATCCAGAACATCGAGTAGCCGGGATTGGGGATTGGGGATTCGGGATTGGCAGAGCGGTCCGGCCGCGCCATCGAATCTCCGGGCCCTTATGCCACTTTCGCTCTTACCAATCCCGAATCCCGAATCCCGAATCCCAGCCCAATGCGCGGAACCCTCTACATCGTCGCCGCTCCCTCGGGAGCCGGAAAATCCAGCATCGTCAACGCGGTGCTCGCGCGCGACCCGAACATCCGCCTGTCGATCTCGTTCACCTCGCGCAAGCCGCGTCCGGGCGAGCGCCATGCCGAGCACTACCACTTCGTCAGCGAACAGGAATTCGAGGCGATGGTCGCCGAGGGCGACTTCTTCGAGCACGCGCGCGTGCACGGCGACTGGAAGGGCTCGGCGCGGCAGTCGGTGGAACCGTTCCTGGCGGCCGGCAAGGACGTGCTGCTGGAGATCGACTGGCAGGGCGCGCGCCAGGTGCGCAACAAGGTGCCCGACGCGGTCAGCGTGTTCATCCTGCCGCCGTCGCGGCGCGCGCTGGAGTCGCGCATGCGTTCGCGCGGGCAGGACAGCGAGGAAGTGATCGGCCAGCGCCTGGCCGCGGCGCGCGAGGAAATGTCGCATTACGGCGAGTTCGACTACGTCATCGTCAACGAGGTGTTCGACACCGCGGTCGACGAGATGTGCGCGATCTTCACCGCCAGCCGGCTGCGGCGCGAGGCGCAGGTGGCGCGGCATTCGCGGCTCATCACCGCGTTGTTGGTCGACGAGGGCTGAGGCCGGTCCTCCCTGTAGGAGCGGCGCGAGCCGCGACCGCAGGGGTCCGGGCTCGCGCCGTATCTGAGGTCTCGCGGTCGCGGCTTGCGCCGCTCCTACAGGGGGCTAGCGGGTTGATTCGTAAGGGTTAATTGGCGGAAACCTTGCGTTTCGGGGCGGCTGCGCCTAGACTTCCCGGTCCCCATCCGTTTGCAAGACGGCCGACCCGGCCGCAGGAGCCCCATGGCCCGCATCACCGTCGAAGATTGCCTGGAAGTGGTCCCCAACCGCTTCGAACTCGTCATGCTGGCCGCCAAGCGCGCCCGCCAGCTGGCCAACGGCGTCGAGCCGCAGCTGGACAACAGCGAAGCCAACGACAAGCCGACCGTGCTGGCGCTGCGCGAAATCGCCGCGCGCCAGGTCAACCCGGACTACATCGACGCGGTCGAGAAGGCCGAGCGCGAGCGCAAGGAACGCGAAGCCCTGGAATGGGCCGCGGCCGAAGTGGTCGCCGACGACGACCTGTCCAAGGGCGACGACTGAGTTCCGGGCCCGCCGCGCGCGGGCCTCGCAAGACGCGGTTTCCGCCCTGCCGGGCGCGCCGCGACCGAAAAACGGCTCCGCCTTGGCGGGGCCGTTTTCTTTTGTGCGCACACAGCGGGCCGCTGCAGCGGAGGCTTTGTGGGAGGGGCTTGAGCTCCGACGCTTTTGCGCCGGATCGCGTCGGGGCTCAAGCCCCTCCCACAAGGCGGCGGCGAAGCCCCTCGCAGACGGCGCCCCCGCGCCCAATCCCGGCGTAATTCCTGAACCGGACCACGGCCCGCCGGCACGCACTGCGACCGCCGGCTTGCGCCGTAGCGCACTGCCGCCACATTCAGGACATGACGATGCGTTGCCACTGACGCGGTCAGCCGCGTAAATTTCCGTTATGACCCCTGCCGAGCCCGCGCTGAACACCTATCCCGCCGCTCCCGACGACACGGAGCTGCCGGACTACGTGCGCGAGCTCGAGCTCGCCGCGCACTACCTGCCCGAAGCCCAGCGCCAGCAACTGCGCCGCGCCTGGGCGGTCGGCGCGGCCGCGCACGCCGGGCAGACGCGCAAGTCCGGCGAGCCCTACATCACCCACCCGGTCGCGGTGGCCAAGGTGCTGGCCGAGCAAGGGCTCGACATCGAGACCCTGGTCGCGGCGATCCTGCACGACACCATCGAAGACACCCCGGTCACGCGCGAGTGCCTGGCCACCGAGTTCGGCGCGACCGTGGCCGAACTGGTCGACGGCGTCACCAAGCTCGACAAGCTGCAGTTCCGCGACCGCCAGGAAGCGGCCGCGGAAAGTTTCCGCAAGATGCTGCTGGCGATGGCGCGCGACCTGCGCGTGATCCTGATCAAGCTCGCCGACCGCCTGCACAACATGCGCACCCTCGGCGCGCAAAGCGCCGAGGCGCGACAACGCATCGCCCTGGAAACGCTGGAGATCTACGCCCCGATCGCCCAGCGCCTGGGCATGAACCTGATCAAGGCCGAACTGCAGGACCTGGGCTTCCGCGCCATGCACCCGTGGCGCCACGCGGTCATCGAAAAGCGCATCCGCACCCAGCCGGTGGTGCGGCGCGAATCGCTGGTGCAGATCGAAGCGCATCTGGCCCAGCGGCTGGCGAAAGAGAAACTGACCCATCGGCTGATCAGCCGGGTGAAGTCGCCGTGGAGCATCTACACCAAGATGCACCACGAGCATAAGAGCTTCAATCAGGTCATGGACGTGTTCGGCTTCCGGGTCGTGGTCAAGACCGTGCCGGACTGCTACCACGCGCTCGGCGTGGTGCATTCGGCGTACAAGCCGCTGGACGGGCGCTTCCGCGATTTCATCGCGATCCCCAAGGCCAACGGCTACCAGTCGCTGCATACCGTGCTGTTCGGCCCCTACGGCTCGCCGGTGGAAGTGCAGATCCGCACCGAGGACATGGACCTGGTCGCCGAGCGCGGCATCGCCGCGCACTGGTCGTACAAGCACGGCGGCGAAGGCCCGAACAGCGCGCAGTCGCGCGCGCACAGCTGGATCGCCAATCTGGTCGAGTCGCAGCGCGCCACCGGTTCGTCGCTGGAGTTCCTCGAAAACGTCAAGGTCGACCTGTTCCCGGACGAGGTCTACCTGTTCACGCCGAAGGGCGACATCCTGTCGCTGCCGCGCAATTCCACCGCGCTGGACTTCGCCTACGCGGTGCACACCGACGTCGGCAACCGCGCGGTCGCCGCGCGCGTCGACGGCAAGCTGGTGCCGCTGCGGACCAAGCTGGCGAGCGGGCAGCGGGTCGAAGTCATCACCGCCAAGTCGTCCTCGCCGAAACCGCAGTGGCTGGAGTTCGTGGTCTCGGGCAAGGCCCGCACCTCGATCCGGCAACAGCTCAAGCAGCTCGAACACGAAGACGCGGTGCAGCTCGGCCACCGCATGCTCGACCGCGCGCTGGAATCGCTGGAAACCTCGCTCGACCGCACCCCGGCGCTGCGCCTGGAGGCCTACCTCAGCGAGAACCGCTACCCGCGCCTGGAAGCGTTGCTGGCCGACATCGCGCTCGGCAACCGCATGCCGAACCAGGTCGCGCTGGCGCTGGCGCGCGAAGCGCCGGGCAAGACCCGCGGCCGCGCCATCGACCGCCCGCGCCTGCCCGAGGACAAGATCCTCATCACCGGCGCCGAACGCGGCGTCATCAGCTTCGCCAATTGCTGCCTGCCGCTGCCGGGCGACGAGATCATGGGCTACCACACCGCCGGCCGCGGCATCGTGGTGCACCGGCTGGATTGCCCGAACGTCGCCGACTACCGCAAGTCGCCCGACCGCTGGGTCTCGATCGGCTGGGACCGCCAGGTCTCCGGCGATTTCGCCGCCGCGCTGCGGATCGAAGTCGACAACCGCCCCGGCTCGCTGGCGCAGGTCGCCGCGGCGATCGCCGAGGCCGAATCCAACATCGACCGGGTCGAGTACCTGGAACGCGACGCCAACATCGCGGTGATGCGTTTCGCCATCGAAGTGCACGACCGCCGCCATCTGGCCGACGTGATGCGGCGGGTGCGGCGCCTGACGGTGGTGTTGGGCGTGCAGCGGATGTGATCGGCGGCGGCCGCTGGCCGTCGCGGGGAATGAGGGAATGGGAGGCGCGTTGGGGTCGCGGCGGCAATGCGGCCTCATACTGGCGCGTGTCGCGTAACGCGCGGCGCTGTCCTGGCGGTTTGCGCCGTCTCGTCCAGCCGCTACGATGCCCGCGTTCCCCATTCCCTCCTTCCCGGCTCCCAACTCATGTCCCGCGAAATCATCCAGACCGACAAAGCCCCCGCCGCCATCGGCCCGTACTCGCAAGCCGTGCGCGTGGGCGACACCGTGTACCTCTCCGGCCAGATCGCGCTCGACCCGTCCAGCGGGCTGGTCGTGGAAGGCGACATCGAAGCGCAGGCGCACCGCGCGTTCCAGAACCTCAAGGCGGTCTGCGAAGCCGCCGGCGGCTCGCTGGCCGATATCGCCCGGCTGGGCCTGTACCTCACCGACCTCGGCGCGTTCGGCAAGGTCAACGCGGTGATGGGCGAATACTTCAACGCGCCGTATCCGGCGCGCTCGACCGTCGAAGTCTCGGCGCTGCCGCGCGGCGTGGCGTTCGAAGTCGATGCGGTGATGGTGTTGCGCTGAGGCGCTCGCCGCATCGATAGCGCCAAGAAAGGCCGCTCCCTCCGGAGCGGCCTTTTTGATTGCGGCCGCAGCCTTGGTTTCCCCCTGTAGGAGCGGCGCAAGCCGCGACCGCGCCAATCGAACCGCCGCGCAAGCCGCCCCGGCCGCGCAACACCGAAAACCGCTTGCCGACGACGCGGCCGCGAAGCCGCATGAGCGCTGCATGCGTTCGTCGTAGTCGGATTGGCGCGGTCGCGGTTCGCGCCGCTCCTACAGGAAGCAACCGAAGTTGCGCGTCAGCGCCGCTCGCGCGCCATTTCCGTCCACAACCGCTCGCGCAACGCCCGCGGCGTCTCCCCCGTCAGCCGCTTGAACGCCCGGCGAAAATCGCGCGGATCCTTGTAGCCGATGGCCGCGCCGACACTGGCGATACTCGGTCCGCGTTCGCGCAGCAACGCATACGCAGCATCGATGCGCAGCCGGTCGTGGATCGCGTGGAAACTCGTGCCTTCCCCGGTCAACTGCCGCCGCAGCGTGCGCTCGCTGACATGCATCTGCGCCGCGATATCGGTCAGCTTCGGATCCTGCGGCAACTGCGCGCGCAGCAAACGCTCGACCGCGGCCGTGGCCTCGCCGGGCACCGCGCCGGACGGCATCTGCGCCTCGCACAGCGCCAGCACCTGTTTGGACGCGATCGGATTGTGGGTCGGCAGCGGCGCCGCCAGCCAGTGCGCGTCCAGCACCAGCCGGTCCTGCGGCTGGTCGAACGCGAGCGGGCATTCGAACACCTGCTCGTACTGCTCGCGGTACTCCGGCTCGGGATAGCTGAATTCCAGGCGCCGCGGCCGCAGCGTGTCGCCGACCAGCCCGCGCGCCAGCGCCAGGCAACTGCTGAAGAATTCTTCGGCGACGAAACGGTGGATCGACGGGAACGCGATGGTCATCTGGCCGGCCAGCGCCAACGTCCCCGATTCGGACGCGCTTTCGACGAAGCGCATCAGGCTGCCGACCACGGGCGTGAAGCGCAGCCCGATCTGCAGCGCTTCGCCGAACGTCGCCGCAGTGGTCATGGCCAGGCCGAGCAGGCCGAAACTGCCGACGTGCTGGACCCGGCCGATGTCCAGGCCGATGCTCGGCGGCAGCACCTTGAGCGCGCGTTCGATCACGATCGCGGTCGGCCGGTCGGGCAGGCGCACGCCGGGGTCGCTGACCTGGGCGCGGCTCAGGCCGGTGCCGGCGAACCAGTCGTCGCTGGGCGCGCCGATCCGGTCCGCGGTTTCCAGCAGACCCCACAACAGGTTCGGCGACATCAGCGCGACGTCGCCGCTGGCGTCGGTGTTTGGTTCGGATGGCTGGCGCATCGCCCCTCACGATACTTGGCCGCACGGTTGACCGCGAATCCCCCCCTAGTGTGCCGCAATCGCCCTCACGCGCGCTCGCGCAGGCGGCGGAGACTCACCGCTTAGCCATCGCCGGCATGCCGCGCCGCAACACGCGCGACGCGGCGCCGCCACTGTCCCGGGGAGCCCTATGAACCAGCCGAAGTTGCCGTTGCGCGCCTGCGTCCTCGCCCTGGCCCTCGCCGCCGCCGCCTGCGGCCCCGAACAAGCCCAGCACACGCCGACCGCGCAGGTCGCCGCCGGCGACGCGGCCTTCGCCGACAAGTTCCGCACCCAGTTGCTCGACGCCAAGCCGGGCGACGTGATCGAAGTGCCGCCGGGGCGCTACAGCTTCGACCGCAGCCTGACCCTGCGCGTGGACGGCGTGACCATCCGCGGCGCCGGTCCGGACAAGTCGGTGCTCAGCTTCAAGGGTCAGAAGGCCGGCGCCGAAGGCCTGCTGGTCAACGCCAGCAATTTCCTGATCGAAAACATCGCCATCGAAGACAGCAAGGGCGACGGGCTCAAGGTCAACGAAGGCGAACACATCACCATCCGCAACGTGCGGGTCGAGTGGACCGGCGGGCCGAGCACCAAGAACGGCGGCTACGGGCTGTATCCGGTCAAGACCCGCAACGTGCTGATCGAGAACTCGGTGGCGATCGGCGCGTCCGACGCCGGCATCTACGTCGGCCAGTCGCGCGACGTGATCGTGCGCAACAGCCGCGCCGAGTTCAACGTCGCCGGCATCGAGATCGAAAACACCGTCAACGCCGACGTGCACGACAACACCGCCACCAACAACACCGGCGGCATCCTGGTGTTCAACATGCCGGCGCTGTCGCAGCAGGGCGGGGCGATCCGGGTGTTCAAGAACAAAGTGTTCAAGAACAACACCGCCAACTTCGGCGCCAAGGGCACGCCGGTGGCGAGCGTGCCGGCCGGCAGCGGCGTGGTCGTCAACTCCAACGACGATGTCGAGATCTTCGACAACGACATCAGCGACAACGCCACCACCAACATCATCGTCTCCAGCGTGTATTCGACCGGCTACAAGGACGACAAGGCGTCGAAGGACTTCGATCCGTATCCCGAACGCATCAACATCTACGGCAACCGGCTCAAGGGCGGCGGCGATTCGCCCGACGGGTTCGACCTGAAGGCGCTCAAGACCGCGCTGTACGGCCTCAGCGGCCAGTTGCCGGACGTGCTGTGGGACGGTTACGCCAACAAGGATCGCAAGGAAGGGCCGCAGATCTGCATCCGCGACGTGTCCGGCGTGGTCAACGCCGACGGCCCCGGCGGCTACAAGAATCCGAGCAAGGACGTCAAACCTTATGCGTGCGAGCTGACCAAGCTGCCGGCCATCGACCTCAAGCGCGGTTGAGCGATGTCGCCGATGTCGATGCGTTGGGTCGTGGCCGTGCTGGTGTCGTTGCTGGTCGCAGGTTGCAGCAAGCCGCAGGAAGCGCCGCGCGCCGGTGAGTCCGCCGCGGCGGCGTTGGCCGCCGACGCGCCGTGGGCGCCGGTGCGCTTCTTCGCCGACGGCCAGCCCGAGGACTTGGCCGAATGGAACGTGCTGCGGGTGGCCGGCGGCCGCCTGCAGCTGAACCGCGAAGTGTTGCCTTACGAGCTCAACACCGCGTTGTTCTCCGATTACGCGCACAAGCTGCGTACGGTGTGGATGCCCAAGGGCCAGGCGGCGAACTACGATCCGGATCAGGAATTCGATTTCCCGGTCGGCACCGTCTTCAGCAAAACCTTCTACTACCCGCGCGGCGAAGGCGAAGCGGTGCTGCGCAGCTACGACGAAGGCCCGGACCTGCGCGGCGGCGGCCTGCAGCTGAGCAAGGTGCGGCTGGTGGAAACCCGCCTGCTGCTGCGCCGCGACAGCGGCTGGGTCGCGCTGCCGTACGTGTGGAACCGCGAGCAGACGAAGGCGAAGCTGATGCGCGGCGGCGAGTTGGTGTCGCTGGAACTGGTCGCCGCCGACGGTGGCCGCGAAACCGCCGACTACGCCGTGCCCGACCAGAACCAGTGCGCCGGCTGCCACGGCACCGACATGAAATCCAAGGCGCTGCACCCGATCGGCCCGAAGGCGCGCCACCTCAATCGCGATTTCGCTTACGACGACGGCTTGCAGAACCAGATCGCGCGCTGGACCCAGGTCGGTTACCTCAAGGGCGCGCCGGCGCCGCAGCAGGCGCCGCGCGACGCGAACTGGCACGACCCGGCCGCGCCGCTGGAGGCGCGCGCCCGCGCCTACCTCGACATCAACTGCGGCCACTGTCACAGCCCGAAGGGCCCGGGCAATACCTCGGGCCTGTGGTTGAACGCGGCGACGCAGGAGCCGCTGCGACTGGGGCGGTGCAAGCTGCCGATCGCGGCCGGCCACGGCACCGGCGACCATCGCTACGGCGTGGTGCCGGGCAAGCCGGACGAATCGATCCTGATCCACCGCATGCGCAGCGACGATCCCTCGGTGATGATGCCCGAGCTCGGCCGCAGCGTCGTGCACGAGGAAGGCGTGCAACTGATCCGCGACTGGATCGCCGCGCAACGGGGGGAGTGCGGCTGAGCGGCGATCCGGCCAACGAGTGAAAGGAAACACCGAGAAAACAAGGCGCACCGGACGAACGCGCCGCTACACACCGACGAACGCAAGAACGAACGAGAGGGGAGAGCTTTCGATGTCGTTGCGCAAACACCGTTTGGTCATCGCGACCCACACCGTGCTGTCCGCCCTGTGCGGCGGCGCCTTCGTCCTGGCCGCACCGGCCGCCTTCGCCCAGGAGTCCGGGCCCAAGGAACTGGACAAGATCACCGTCACCGCGCAGAGCCGCCAGCAGGAATTGCAGGACGTGCCGATCGCCCTGCAGGTGGTCACCGACAAACTCATCGACGACGTCGCCGCGCAGGACCTCGGCGATCTCGACAGCTTCGTCCCGGGCCTGGTGATCGATAGCCTGCAGCCGACCCAGCCGGGCTTCGAGCTGCGCGGCATCAGCACCGACGACTTCGGCATCGGCACCGACCCGGCCGTGGGCGTGTACGTCGACGGCGTCTACGCCGGCCGCGGCGGGGGCGTGCTGCTGCCGTTCACCGACGTCGAACGCATCGAGGTGCTCAAGGGCCCGCAAGGCACGCTGTTCGGCCGCAACACCGCGGCCGGCGCGATCTCGATCATCACCCGCAAGCCCGACACCGCCGCGACCCAGGTCAAGACCAAGCTACGCATCGGCAACTACGGCAAGCAGTACGTCGACGGCATGCTGAACCTGCCGGTCAGCGAGGATTCGGCGTTCCGCTTCAACGCCCTGGTCAACCACGCCGACGGCTGGATCCAGGACGCCGAAACCGGCCGCGACCTCAACCCGGAAAACAACTGGGCGACCCGCGCCGCGTTCAAGACCCGCTTCGGCGAACGCACCAGCGCGCTGATCAGCTGGGACCACGAAAGCCTCGACCAGCTCGGCCAGGCCACCACCGGCATCGTCGCGCTGCCGCCGGCGCCGGGGCTGCCGCCGCTGCCGGTCGACGAACGCGCGTATCTGGATCCGCGCAAGATCGCCACCGTCAGCGACGCCGAAGGCAACGAGGAATCGCGCCGCTTCGACGGCGTGACCCTGATCGTCGACCACGGCACCGACTGGGGCGGCTTCACCTCGACCACGTCATGGCGCGACTACGACTCGGTCAACCGGGTCGAGGAAGACGGCACCAACCGCCGCTATCTCTACGTCGACTCGACCAACACCGAGAGCAACCGCAGCTTCTACCAGGAGTTCAAGTTCAGCGGCAGCACCGACAAGCTCGACTGGGTCGCCGGCGCCAGCTACTTCGACGAACGCGCGCGCCAGACCAGCGAAGTCAATGCGATGACCGATTCGGTCGACACCATCGTGCACAACCTCGGCATGGCGCCGACGCCGAACGGCTATCTGTTCGGCTATGTCGACAGCCAGCTCGAAGCGCTCGGGATTCCGATCCGCCTGCTCGGCCACCGCTGGAACGAGACCTTCCGCAACACCCTCGACACCAAGGCCTACGCGGTGTTCGGCGACGTGATCTGGCACGTCAACGACAAGCTCAACCTGACCGTCGGCCTGCGCTACACCCGCGACGAGAAGAAGTTCAGCTGGCTCAACACGCCGCGCTCGGCGCCGGAGCTCGACGCCGCGCTCGACCAGCTCGACAAGCTCGGCTTCTTCGCCCTGGCCGGCATCCCGCGCGACTTCTTCGTCTTCGACGTGGCCTTCATCGACCCGCCGGCGATGATGAACAAAGGCGTGCTGCGGCGCACCTCGAACAGTTGGAGCGACCTGAGCCCGCGCTTCGTCGTCGACTACCACGTCAACGACGAGACCATGCTGTTCGCCTCGCTGGCCAAGGGTTACAAGGCCGGCGGCTTCAACTCGCTGCAGATCGGCAGCAGCTTCGAGAACGAGGACGTCTGGAACTTCGAGACCGGCATCAAGACCTCGTTCCCGCAGCAGCGCATCCAGCTCAACGCCTCGCTGTTCTACTACGTCTACGACAACCGCCAGGCGGTGCGGCTGGACAGCAGCACCGACATCCCGCGCTTCGTCATCGACACCTCGGACCTGGAAGCCTACGGCCTGGACTTCGACATGCGCTGGCAGGCCACCGACAACTTCGGCCTCGACTTCAACGCCAGCTTCATCGATTCCACCTACAAGAACTACGTCACCTCCGACGGCATCGACGCCAGCGGCGATCCGACCGGCCTGCCGTACTGGTCCGCGGCCGGCGGCCTGTACTACCGCATCCCGATGGAGGCCAACGGCGACATCAACGTCTCGCTGCGCCATTCCTATCGCGGCAAGGTGCGTTGCAGCGAGGAGTCGCGGGCGCAGAACCGCTGCGGCGTGAGCCCGGCGCTGGACCTGGGCGAAGCGCAGAACCGCACCGACCTGCGCATCGCCTGGACCTCGCCGCAGGACCGCTGGGGCCTGGCGGTGTACGGCAACAACCTGTTCGACAACCAGTACGTCAATTCGCTCGGCACGTACGGTAAGAACGTGCTCGGCACGGTCGGCGCGCGCCTGACCGAGCCGCGCACGTACGGGGTGGAGTTCATGGCGAAGTATTGAGCGCTGCGATAACGTCGGCGGTGCGTGCGAGGCGCGCGCCGCCGGCGGGACCGCCGGACGCTGCCGATCGATAAGGAAGTCGAAGCCATGAAGCTGTGGATCGCCCAGGCCGCCATCGTCGTCTGCCTGTCGGCGCTGGTCGTGGCGGCGGCCAGCCGGACCGCGCTGGCGACGGAAACGTGGTTGTACGCCGGCACCGCGATCGCGGCCGCAGTGTCGCTGCTGGTCTCGCGGCGGCAAGGCTGGCGATGGGGCGCCGCCGCGGCGTTGGCGTCGGGCGTCGCCGGCCTGACCTTGCTGACGACGCTGGGATTGGTGCTGAATCTGCTGGGTTCCTGACGACGCCGCAGCGCCGCGCGGCGCGGACGCCGCCGCGTCGGGGTTTTGGTTTGCGCGCGTTGTCGGCATCCTTAGCGCATGGCAAGACACCCGCACGGCCCCGCCGTCGACCTCGAAACCCAACCGCTGCCGCGCATGCCCGGGGTCGGGCCGCGCGTGGCCGAAAAGCTCGCGGCGCGCGGGCTGCTGACGCTGCAGGATTTCTGGCTGCAACTGCCGCGCCAGTACGAAGACCGGACCCAGCTCACCGCGATCGGCCAGCTGCGCCCCGGCGTGCCGGCGCAGGTCGAAGGGCGGGTCGAAGCGGTCGAGCGCGGTTTCCGCTATCGGCCGATGCTGCGCGTCGCGGTCGGCGACGACTCGCGCGGCAACGTGGTGCTGCGCTTCTTCCATTTCCGCGCCGCCCAGGTCGCGCAGTTCCAGGTCGGCGCGCGGGTGCGGCTGTACGGCACGCCCAAGCCCGGCCAGAACGGGCTGGAGATCGTGCATCCCAGCTACCGCATCCTCGGCGACGACGCCGAGGTCGAACTCGGGCAGTCGCTGGATCCGGTGTATCCGGCCGTCGAAGGCATCGGCCCGGCGATGCTGCGCAAGCTGATCGGCTACGCGCTCGACCGCCTGCCCGACGAAGCCTCGCTGGAACTGCTGCCGGACGAACTGCGCCGACGTCTGCAACTGCCGACCCTGCGCGCCGCGCTGCTGACCGTGCACCGCCCGCCGGCCGACGCCGACGTGGCCGCGCTGATCGACGGCCGCCATCCGGCGCAGCGGCGGCTGGCGCTGGAAGAACTGCTCGCGCATCACCTGAGCCTGCGCCGCCAGCGCATCAGCCAGCAGGCGCACAAGGCGCGGCCGCTGAAGCAGACCGCGCTGGCCGAGAAGCTGCGCAAGTCGCTGCCGTTCAAGCTCACCGGCGCGCAGCGGCGGGTGTTCGACGAGATCCGCGCCGACCTCGCCAAGCCCTCGCCGATGCTGCGGCTGGTGCAGGGCGACGTCGGCAGCGGCAAGACCGTGGTCGCCGCGCTGGCGGCGATGCTGGCGGTGCAGCACGGCCGCCAGGCCGCGCTGATGGCGCCGACCGAACTGTTGGCCGAGCAGCACCTCAACAACCTGCGCAAGTGGCTGGAGCCGCTGGACATCCGGGTCGCGTGGCTGGCCGGCAAAGTCACCGGCAAGGCCCGCAAGCAGGCGCTGGAGCAGGTCGCCGACGGCAGCGCCCAGGTCGTGGTCGGCACCCACGCGCTGATGCAGGAAGGCGTGGCGTTTCACGACCTCGCCCTGGCCATCGTCGACGAACAGCACCGCTTCGGCGTGCACCAGCGTCTGGCGCTGCGCGACAAGGGCGCCGGCGGCGCGGTCGGGGAGGATGCGATCGTGCCGCACCAGTTGGTGATGACCGCCACGCCGATCCCGCGCACCCTCGCGATGACCGCCTACGCCGACCTCGACGTGTCGGCGATCGACGAACTGCCGCCGGGGCGCACGCCGGTGCAGACCGTCGCGCTCAGCGAGGAGCGCCGGCCCGAGCTGGTCCAGCGTATCCGCACCGCCTGCGCCGAGGGCCGCCAGGCCTATTGGGTCTGCACGCTGATCGACGAGTCCGACGAAGTCGCCGCGCAGGCCGCGCAGAGCACGTTCGAAGACCTGTCGAAGCAGCTCGCGCCGCTGCGCGTCGGGCTGGTGCACGGGCGCATGAAGGCCAAGGAAAAGCAGGAAACGATGCGCGCGTTCAAGGACGGCGAACTCGATCTGTTGGTCGCGACCACGGTGATCGAAGTCGGCGTCGACGTGCCCAACGCGTCGCTGATGATCATCGAGAACGCCGAGCGCCTGGGCCTGGCCCAGTTGCATCAGCTGCGCGGCCGGGTCGGCCGCGGCAGCGCGGCGTCGAGTTGCGTGCTGCTGTATCGCGCGCCGTTGTCGGGGCTGGCGCGGCAGCGCCTGGAGACGATGCGGCAGACCCACGACGGTTTCGTGATCGCGCAAAAAGACCTGGAATTGCGCGGCCCCGGCGAATTGCTCGGGACCCGCCAGACCGGCCTGGCCGGCTTCCGCGTCGCCGATCTCGGCCGCGACGCCGACCTGCTGCCGCTGGTGCAGGAACTCGGCGAACGCCTGTTGACGCAATCGCCGCAACTGGCCGAGCGCATCGTCTCGCGCTGGGTCGGCGGTGCGGCGCGGTACGCGTCGGCGTAAAGGCTTGCATCGAGGCAACGGCTTGCGTCGGCGCGAAAGCGCGCGCCGATGCGAGTGCCGACGCGAGTGCCGATGCGAGTGCCCGCTCCGGCGCGAACGCCGCCGCGGCGCGGCTCAGGCGACGACGCGGTCGCTGCCGACGAAGCGCGCCAGCGCCGCGTTGACCCGCTCCAGCACCTGCGCGCGGCTGTGTTCGACGAAGAAATGCCCGCCGGGAATCCAGTGGATCTCGCACGCGCCGCCGGCGACTTCGCGCCAGCCTTCCACCGCGGCTTCGCCGACTTCGTGGTCCTCGGTGCCGGCCAGCACCACGAGCGGGCAGGGCAGCGCGACCGGCGTCGCGCGGTATTCGGCGGCGATCTTGAAGTCGGCGCGCAGCAGCGGGATCAGGAACTGGACCAACTCGCGGTTGTTGAGCACTTCTTCGGGCGTGCCGTTGAGCTCGCGCAGTTTGGCGATGAACTGCGCTTCCGGCAGGTCGTGGGCGGACTCGCGGGTGGCCGGAAAATGCGGCGCGCGGCTGCCCGAAGCGATCAGCAGGCGCGGCGACGGCAGGCCGAAACCGGCGGCGCGGCGGGCGAATTCGTAAGCCACGCGGCTGCCGAGGCTGTGGCCGAACAGGACGTAGGGCTTGTCGGACAGTTCGCGGAAGGCCGCGGCCAATCCGGCGACCAGCGCGTCCATGTCGGTGTGCGCCAGTTCGAGGATGCGCGAGGCGCGGCCCGGCGGCTGCACCGCGGCCAGTTCGACCCCGGCCGGCAGTTGCGCCGCCCAGGGCACGTAGGTCGCGGCGGAACCGCCGGCGTACGGCAGGCATACCAGCCGCAACGCCGCGGACGGCCGCGGCAACGGACGGACGAACCATTTGCTGGCGCTCAAGCGACACTCCAATCGTCGGTGATGGCGGGCCGGCGCCATGCGCGCGGCGCGGCGCGCCAGCGGGCGTAGCGAGTTCCGGCGTTCGCCCGGATCGTGCGGTTCGCGGCGCGCGCCCGTGCCGGCCGCGCGCATCGCGTTCGAGTCCGGATAGTAAACCGCCCGGGTTGCCGCCGATGCGACGCGGCCGGCATCGCGGCGAGCAGGCCGGCGCCGGCGCGTCGCCGCGGCTGTGTGCCGGCCGTGTCGGCTGCCCCGCCGGCGCCGCCGCAGGCTCCCACAACCGCCATTTTTTTGGCATATAGTGTCCCGCCCGCTGGAGATTCGGCCCCGGATGCCGGGATTTCCCCACAACGCGGCGATCGATTGGTTCGGCCCCGACTTCGCGCGGCTGCACCCGTTGCTGCAGGCATTGCACCGCCACGGCGGCGCCCTGGCCGGCGAGATCGAACTGCGCACCGGCTCCGGCCTGGCCGGCGTCCTCGGCCGCCGCCTCGCCCGGCGCCTGGGCATTCCCACCGACCGCGCGCGCCGCGGTTTCCGCGTCGACATCGTCCACGAGCCCGGCCGCATGCTGTGGCTGCGCCGCTTCGACGACGGCAGCGAACTGCGTTCGGTGTTCGAACCGGTCGGCCGCTACCCCGACGGGCATTGGCTCGAAGCCACCGGCCCGGTGCGCATGCGCCTGGGCGTGGACCTCGACGGCGGCGGCTGGCGCTGGCGCTTGCTCGGCCTGAGCGCGCGCGGCCTGCCGCTGCCGCGCTTTTTGTTTCCGCGCACCGATGCGTACAAGCGCATCGAATCCATCGACGGCGAAGCGCGCTATCGCTTCGCCGTGGCGTTTTCCTGGTTTCCCTTCGGCGAACTGCTGCGCTACCAAGGCGCACTGCACGCCGTCCCGGCCGTTACGGCCTCAGCGGCCGATCCGGCCGGCGCAGCGGATGCCGCTGCGCAACGTTGCGCACAACGAGTGATTTCATGACCGATCGCATTCCCCTGCTCATCGACACCGACCCCGGCGTGGACGACGCCCTGGCGTTGCTGATGGCGTTCAACGACCCGCGCCACCGCATCGTCGGCCTGACCATCGCCGCCGGCAACGTCGGCCTCAAGCACACCGTGGCCAACGCGCTGAAGCTGTGCGAAGTGGCGGGCCAGGACATTCCGGTGTTCGCCGGCGCCGACGCGCCGCTGCTGCATCCCTCGCCCGACGCCGGCTACGTGCACGGCCAGGACGGTTTCGGCGATGTCGGCTACGAGGCCGCCAAGCGCGCAGTCGAAGCCGAGCACGCGGCGCTGGCGATCATCCGCCTGTCGCACGAACACGCCGGCAAATTGTTGCTGGTCGCGCTCGGTCCGCTGACCAACGTCGCGCTCGCGCTCAAGCTCGATCCGACCCTGCCGCAGCGCATCGCGCGCCTGGTGGTGATGGGCGGCGCGGTGACCTGCCAGGGCAACATCACGCCGGCGGCGGAGTTCAACATCTACTTCGATCCGGAAGCCGCGCACATCGTGTTCGAAGCGTTCGAACATATCGACCTGGCCGACTGGGAGGCGGTGATCGCGCACGGCCTGCACCACGATCGCGTGGTCGGCTGGCTCGCCGCCGGTTCCGAGCGCGGCCGTTTCTACGAGCGCATTTCCGAGAAGACCCGCTTGTGGTCGATCGACCGCCGCGGCGACGAATGGCATGCCGCCGACGCGCTGGCGATGGCGTACGCGCTCGAACCCGACGGCGCGCTCGACGTGCAGGACCGGCCTGTGTCGATCGAACTGGAAGGCACCCACAGCCGCGGCGCGACCGTCGTCGACTGGCGTCGGCAGGAAGGGCGGCCGGATGGGGTGTCGATCCTGATGAAATACGATCAGGCCCGGTTCGAGCGCCTGATCGCTGCGGCGCTGGCGGCCGGCTGAGCCTGCGCGGGCCGCGCCTCGTCCCGCTGCGGGCGGGGCGCCGGCCCCTGCGGGTTCTCAAGCTGGCCTGCGATGAATTCCTTTCGCTGCATGGACTTGCGCTACCCCGGGAGGGGTGGCTATACTGCCCGACTTTCCCGCACACCTTAAGGTTGAGTGCCATGAAGGCAGGCATCCATCCCGAATACCGCGACGTCGTGTTCCAGGACGTCACCACCGATTTCCAGATCCTGACCCGTTCGACCCTGTCGAGCAAGGAAACGATCAAGCTCGACGGTGCTGAGTATCCGCTGATCAAGGTCGACATCTCGTCGGCTTCGCACCCGTTCTATACGGGCAAGCACAAGATCATGGACACCAGCGGCCGCGTCGACAAGTTCCGCAAGCGTTACGGCGCGAAGTAACAACGCGTCGAGCCGGAGCGATCCGGCCGGAGTTCGTCGCTGCACATCGCTGTACGCACAACGGCTGCCCGCAAGGGCGGCCGTTTGCGTTTGCGCCGGTTTTTCCGGGGTATGGGGCGCGGCGTCCTTGTCGCGGCTCGCGACGATTCGAGCGGAAGGCGTCGGGATTGAGGTCGCTCCGACCGCGGGGCGCTGAAGACAGGCCGGCAAAAGCGGCCGAAGTCCTCGCGCAGAATCCGCTCCGAATCGCTTCCCGCGCCAACGCGCGGCCACTCGGCTGTCGCGGGAGGGGCTTGAGTCCCGACGCTGTTCGGCCAGCGCATCGCGGACCCACCGCAAACCGCAGCCAAGCGTCGCGCCCAAGGCCGAGCCACCGAACCGCGCGCAACCAGCCGGCCGTTGCGGCAAGCCGTCCGGCGCCCGCAGGCGCCCACGGCGGCGCCTGGGCCGATCCGGGGCCGCCACCGCCCGATGCCGTCGCCGCGGGCACGGCCAGCCGCCAGATCCCGGCAAACGGCCGGTCGAATATCGACCGCGCAGGGCCTCGGCGACGCAACGAAGCGTCGCGTCCGCACGGCCGTGCCGACCAAAGTCCGAGCTTGGGCTCGGAACGCGTTGTGCGATAATTCACTATCGCAACGTGCTTGCGACCCCCCGTTGCCCTCCTGACGCGGCCATCCCTGCGGCAGGCAGACTGAGGAGTGTTTCGTGTCCGAAGATTCCACCAAACGCCTGGACCAGGTGAACATCACCGCCGGCGACAAGAATTTCGCCCTGCCGGTGCAGCATCCCACCCTCGGCGCGTCCTGCGTCGACATCGGCAAGCTGCCGAAGGAAACCGGGATGTTCACCTACGACCCGGGCTTCACCGCGACGGCGAGCTGCAAGTCGGCCATCACCTACATCGACGGCGACGCCGGCGTGCTGCTGTACCGCGGCTACCCGATCGAGCAGCTGGCCGAGAAGTCGAACTTCCTCGAAGTCGCCTACCTGCTGATGAACGGCGAACTGCCGAGCGCGGGCGAGTTCTCCAAGTTCGAACACGAGGTCACGCATCACACGATGATGCACGAGGCCTTCCGCACCTTCCTGTACGGCTTCCGCCACGACGCCCATCCGATGGCGATGCTGGTCGGCATGCTCGGCTCGATGGCGAGCTTCTACCACAACGAACTCGACCTGGAAGATCCGGAACAGCGCCGCCTGGCCGCGATCCGTCTGATCGCCAAGGTCCCGACCATCGCCGCGGCCTGCCACCGTTATTCGATCGGCTGGCCGATCCGCTATCCCAAGAACAGCCTCGACTACACCACGCGCTTCCTGCACATGCTGTTCGAAGTGCCGAGCGAGCCGCTGGAACTGAGCCCGGTCGCGGCCAAGGCGATGGACCTGTTGTTCATCCTGCACGCCGACCACGAGCAGAACGCCTCGACCTCGACCGTGCGCCTGGTCGGTTCCACCGGCGCCAACCCGTACGTCAGCGTCGCCTCCGGCGTCGCCGCGCTGTGGGGACCGGCGCACGGCGGCGCCAACGAAGCCGTGCTCAAGATGCTCAACGAGATCGGCCGTCCCGAGAACGTCAAGTCGGCGGTCGAGAAGGCCAAGGACAAGGAATCGGGCTTCCGCCTGATGGGCTTCGGCCACCGCGTCTACAAGAACTACGACCCGCGCGCCGCGCTGGTGCGCAAGATGACCCACGACGTGCTCGGCGAGCTCGGCATCAACGACCCGCTGCTCGACGTGGCGATGAAGCTGGAAGAAGCGGCGCTGAAGGACGATTACTTCGTCCAGCGCAAGCTCTACCCGAACGTCGATTTCTACTCGGGCATCATCTACAAGGCGCTCGGCATCCCGGTGGAGATGTTCACGGTGATGTTCGCCATCGCCCGCACCGCCGGCTGGGTCTCGCACTGGCTGGAACAGCAGAACGACCCGGAAAACAAGATCGGCCGTCCGCGCCAGATCTACACCGGCCACGGCGTGCGCGATTACGTGGCGGCCGACAAGCGCTGATCCTGCGTCGCCGGTCCGCTGCCTGCGGATCGGCGCGAAGGCCCGCGCCGCCAGAACGCCCCGCTTCGGCGGGGCGTTTTCGTATGCGCCGTCGGCGAGCGGGCCGCCCAGCCGTTCCTGCGCCGGTCCGCCGCGTGCGGACCGGCCCGAGGCCCGCGTCGCCGGAACGCCCCGCTTCGGCGGGGCGTTTTCGTTTGCGCCGTTGGCGAACGGGCGGGCTCAGCCGTCGATGTCGGGAAAGCGCTGGCGGGCGCAGTCGCGCAGGCGCTGCGTGCCGGCGGGATCGCTCGCCTCCAGTTCGTCGGCCAGATCCATCTGCGCGCCGGGATCGCCGCCGAACGCCGCACGCCGGCGCAGGCGTGCGACCAGATCGCGTTGGCCGGGCGTGGCGCGGCCGTCCTCGGAGCTGCCGGCCGCTTCCAGGCTGCGCGCCAGCGCGTTGTAGCCGGCCGGCGCGCCGCGTTCGAGCAGCCAGGCGGCGATGGCCTGCGCCGACTCCCAGTCGTCGTCGTACAGCGCGAGCTTGGCCAGGGTCGCGGCGGCGCGCCAATGGCCCAGGCGCGCGGCCGCGATCAGTTCGGTTTCGCCGGCCGGGGTGCGCGCGCCGGCGGCGAGCGCGGCGCGGAAACGCCGCTCGCCCGCGTCCGCGAGCGGCGGCACGCCGGCGCCGGCCTGGCCGCAGTCGAGCCGCGCGGGCGCTTGCCGCGCCTGCGCCGTCGCGTCCCACGCGGCCTGCGCGTCGAGCGCGCCGCGCAGGCGCGCGGCCACGGCGGCGCCGTCCAGGCCGGTCCAGGCGGCGCGTTCGCGGCGGCGGCTCAGGTTCTGCTCCAGCGCGCGGTCGGATTCGGCGTCGGCTTGCCGGCGCGCGCGCGACGGCCCGGCTTCGCCGCGCTCGATGCAGGCGTCGAAGCGCTTTTGCGACAGCTTCCAGCACGCGGCCGCGATCCGCACCGGGTAGCGCAACGCCAGGGTTTCCAGCGCGTAACGCTCCTGGCCGGGGCGGGCAGCCACCGCGGCGCGCGCGTGCTCGTCGGCGACGCCGCGCTGGAGCACGGTGCCGTCCTCGAGCTGCCATTGGTAGGGCTCGCCGACCCAGTGCGGGTCCAGTTGCAGGTAATGCGCCGGTTCGGCGGCGCCGGCCGTGGCGGGCGACAGCGCGGCGGCAAGCCAGAGCATCGCGGCCAGCGCGGGTGCGGTGCGGCAGTGGGGCGGGGCGGCGATCATCGTGCGGTCCTTGCAGCGTCGCCGCAGTATTCCATGGCCTGTCGACGCGCGGCCGCCGTCGCGGCGACCGCGCCGTCCGTTGCGCTCAGCCGTGCTCGAACTGCGAGATTTCCTCGTCCGCCAGCAGCTGCCGCAACTGCGCGGTCGAGGCGCGACGCATCGGTTTTTCGTCGACGTTGGACAAAGGCGCCTGGCGCAGCACGTCCAGCGGCAACACGGTCAGGTCGAAGCCGAGTTCCTCGGCGCTGAACACCCACACCGGGAAGTCCTCGCTGCGTTCGCGGTCCAGGCGCAGGCGGCGTTCGCGGGTTTCGGTGGGGATGTGGTGCTGTTCGAGGAAGCGCGGCACCGCTTCGAAGTCGTCGCAGTACAGGTGCAAGGCGACCGGGCTGCGCGCGTCGGCGGTGCCGTCCAGGACCGGGCCGACCAGGCGCGGTTCGAAAGCGGCGAAGAATTCCATCGCCCGCAGCGCCGCTTCGCGGCGCTGGCGCAATCCGTCGGCGTGCTCGCTGTGGAACAGGCGCTGGTACTCGCGCAGCGCTTGTTCGATTTCGCGGTTGGCCGGCAGCGAGGCGTCGTCGTGGATGCCGAGCCGTTCGGCGGCCTTGAGCTTGGCCTGGTGGTAGTCGCGATAGCCGCTTTCGGCCATCAGCCGGGCCGCCTCGTGGGCGACGCTGCGGCGGCGTTCGCGGGTGCGGGTCTGCGCATGCTGGTGTGCGTGCTGTCGGGCCTGGTGCATCTCGACCTCCGGGCGGGCACTCACGGCGAGGGCGCTCGCCGCGGCCGGGGTGCACCGGCAGCCCAAAGCTAGCACGTCCGTGCGGCACGGCAATGTCTGTTGCGGCCTGTGCGGCGAGGTGCCAGAACCGGCAAGCGGGCAGCGTTCAGGCGGGCGTCGGCGCTGCGCGAAGGGCAGGGGACGGTGGTCCCGGGTCGTTGCCTGTCGGCGGCGAAGCCTTCGGGCCCGATGCGCCTGGCTCGGATCGCCGGCGACCGCAATCGAAAGCGCCGGGCCTGAAGGTTCTCCCGCAAAAGCCGTGGCTCGGGCAAGATGCAGGGGTTCGGGCAAAAAAAAGCCGCACGCGCGAGGCGTGCGGCTTTCATCGTTTCGCGGCGAGGCTGCGGTCAGAAAATATCGAACGATTCTTCCGACGGCGCCTGATCCTCGTTGCCGTAATCGGTGTAGGTCTGCATCCGCTCGAGGTCTTCGGCCTTGACCCATTCGACGATGCCGCCGGCGCCGTCGGGAATCAGCGAACCGTTGGCGCCGACCGAAACCTTGACCATGCCTTCCGGCGGCTCGTTGTCGTGCAGCGGCTGGTCCTTGAGCGCCACGCGCATGTAGTCGATCCAGATCGGCAGCGCGGCCTTGCCGCCGTACTCGCGGTAGCCCAGCGACTTGTAGTTGTCGCGGCCGACCCAGACGGTGGTGACGTAAGGCCCGCCGAAGCCGGAGAACCAGGCGTCGCGGTGGTCGTTGGTCGAGCCGGTCTTGCCGCCGACGTCGTCGCGGCCGAGCACCTTGGCCGCGGTGCCGGTGCCGCGCTTGACCACGTCGCGCAGCATCGAAACGATCTGGTAGGCGATGCGGTCGTCGATCGCGCGCGGCGCAACCTTGATCTGCGCGATCTCCTCCGGCGTCAGCTTCTTGGCCGTTACCTCGGGCTTGGCCTTGTCCTTCTTGTCCTTGTCCTTCTTGTCCTTGTCCTTGGCGGCCTTGGGATCGGGCTTCTTGGCGTCGGCGATCGCGCCCGGCGCGGGGCCGAGGTTGAAGCCGTCGACGATGTTGCTGGCCGGCAGCGCCGCGCTGGCGGTGCCGCCGCGGCCGACGCACTGCGCGCAGGCGGTGGCGGGCTTTTCCTTGAACACCACCGCGCCGGCGCGGTCCTTGACCTCGTCGATGAACCACGGGTCGACGCGGAAGCCGCCGTTGGCGAAGGTGGCGTAGCCGCGCGCGACCGACAGCGGGGTCAGCGAGGCGGTGCCCAGCGACATCGACAGGTTCGGCGGCAGCTGTTCGATGTCGAAGCCGAAGTGGCTGATGTACTTGCGCGCGAAGTCGACGCCGATCGCGTCGAGCAGGCGCACCGAGACCAGATTGCGCGATTGCACCATCGCTTCGCGCACGCGCATCGGGCCAGCGAAATTGCCGCTGTCGTTCTGCGGACGCCAGATGTGGCCGCGGCGGTCCTTGAACACCACCGGCGCGTCGAGCACGATCGAGGCCGGGTTGTAGCCGCGTTCGAACGCGGCCGCGTACACGAACGGCTTGAAGCTCGAACCCGGCTGGCGCCGCGCCTGGGTGGCGCGGTTGAACTTGGCGCCGGCGAAGCTGTAGCCGCCGGACAGCGCGCGCAGCGCGCCGTTGCTCGGCTCCAGCGACACCAGCGCGGCCTGCGCCTGCGGCAGCTGGTCGAGGCGATAGCTCACCGTCGGCGGCGCCGCGGTTTCGCCCGGCTTGGGTTCGGCGGCGGCGGTTTCGAGCTTGGCCACGCGCGCCAGATCGCCGCGCTTGAGCAGGCTGCCGGGGCTGCGGCCGAGGAAGCCCTGCTTCTCGCCGAGGCTCAGTTCGGTGCCGTCGGCCAGCACCACGGTGGCCTGCGAGCCGGCCACCGACAGCACCACCGACGGCAGCAGGTTGGCCTGCGCCGGAATGCCGCGCAGACGCACGCGCGCGGCGGTGGCGTCTTCGCTCGGCGCCAGTTCGAAGTGCTGCTCCACGCCGTGCCAGCCGTGGCGGCGGTCGTACACCGACAGGCCGTCGCGGATCGCCTTGTCGGCGGCGACCTGCAGGTCCGGGTCGATCGTGGTGGTGACGTGGTAACCCTTGGTCAGCGCTTCGGCGCCGTAGCGGGCGACCATTTCCTGACGCACCATTTCGGCCACGTACGGCGCATACACCTCGACCGGGCGCTCGTGCGGGCTGGCGTGCATCGGCACCGCCTTGGCCGCGTCGGCTTCGGCGCGCGGCACGAAGTTCTGCTCGGCCATGCGGTCGAGGATGTAGTCGCGGCGGATCTTGGCGCGGTCGGGATTGCTCAGCGGATTGCCGCTGGACGGGAACTTCGGAATGCCGGCGAGCGACGCCATCTCGTCCAGGCTCAGCTCGTTCATCTTCTTGCCGTAATAGAACTCCGCCGCCGCGCCGACGCCGTAGGCGCGGTTGCCGAAGAAGCTCTTGTTCAAGTACAGCTCGAAGATCTCGTCCTTGCTCAGCTCGCGCTCCATGCGCATCGCCAGCAGCATTTCGCCGAGCTTGCGCTTGTAGCTGTATTCCGAGCTCAGGAAGTACTGGCGCGCGACCTGCTGGGTGATGGTCGAGCCGCCGGGCACGCGCTTGTCGTCGGTGGTCGCCAGCAGCCACACCGCGCGCGCGATGCCTTTGTAGTCGATGCCGTGGTGGGTGTAGAAGCGCGAGTCTTCGATCGCGATGAACGCGTTCTTGAGCCGGTCGGGCACGTCCTCGATCGCTACCGGGTAGCGCCGGGTCTCGCCGAACATCGCCATCAGGCGGCCGTCGCGGGCGTAGACGTACATCGGCTCCTGCAGCTCGATCGTGCGCAGGGTCTCAACGTCCGGCAGCTTGGGCACGATCAGGTAATACAGCGTGCCGAGCGCGATCGCGCCCAGCAGGGCCGCACCGATGAACGCGTACAGCGCCCAGCGCAGCCAACGGCGAAGTCGGGACATCTATCGGTTTCCGGGTGTCGTGTGGTCGTGGCGGGGAAGTATAGAGGAGGCGCGGAACGCGACCCGGGTCGCGCTTCGCCGGCGGCGGGGTGACGCGGCGCGGCACCCCGGCCCGCGCCGGGGCGCTGCGCCGCCGGTCCCGCCGCCCGGCCCGGGTCGAGGGCGCGGCGACAGGCGGATCCGGTCGGGCGGGGCGGTCCGCGACGGTCGCGCCGCTCACCCAGTCTCACGGATATCTGTTACGGCTTGCGCGAGCTGTGAACGCGAGCGCACTGCGCGGTGGCGGTTCGAGCGCGATTTGCAGCGGCCGGCACGGATCGGCGCGCGAACGCGAACGCAGGATCGGCTGAACCGGGGCCAGGGCCTCCGGACCGCCTCCGCGACGCACGCCCCGGCTGCGTGGAGGCTCCGGAAGCGGGGTTCCGGTCGCAGTCATGGCATATGTCACTCCGGTGGACTGACGGTGGCGGTCACGTGACGCCCAATGTCAAAAAAGCACGACTGGGTTGGCAATCGTGAAAGAAGTGGTTGCCAGCCTGTGAAAAGTCCGTTATCTAAGCCGGGGCCACACGAAGTGCGCGTAAGCGCTTGTGGCATGGGGAGATAACTGTGGGACTCATCACAAAAAGCCAGCCGGCTCTCGTCGGCGTGGATATCAGTTCGACCGCGGTAAAGTTGCTGCAACTTTCGCGTGCCGGCAATCGCTACCGCGTTGAGCATTACGCGGTCGAGCCGTTGCCGCCGAACGCGGTGGTGGAAAAGAACATCGTCGAGGTCGAAGCGGTGGGCGAGGCGATCAAACGCGCCGTCGCCCGCTCGGGGACCCGCGTCAAGCACGCCGCCGCGGCGGTCGCCGGTTCCTCGGTGATCACCCGCGTCATCGGCATGCCGGCCGACCTGGACGAAGACGATCTGGAGTCGCAGGTCGAGCTGGAAGCGGCCAATTACGTGCCGTATCCGATCGATGAGGTCAACCACGATTTCGAAGTGCTCGGCCCGATGCCGGGCAGCCCGGATATGGTCCAGGTGCTGCTGGCGGCCTCGCGCTCGGAGAACGTGGAGGTGCGCGCCTCGGCGCTGGAGCTCGGCGGCCTGACCCCGAAGGTCATGGACGTGGAAGCCTTCGCGATCGAGAACGCGTTCGCGCTGCTCGCCGACACCTTGAGCAGCCCGCGCGACGGCCTGGTCGCCCTGGTCGACTCCGGCGCGACCATGACCACGCTGAACGTGTTGCGCAACGGCCGCAGCCTGTATCACCGCGAGCAGGTGTTCGGCGGCAAGCAGCTGACCGACGAGGTCATGCGCCGCTACGGCCTGAGCTACGAGGAAGCCGGTCTGGCCAAGCGCCAGGGCGGGCTGCCGGAAAGCTACCAGGCCGAAGTGCTGGAGCCGTTCAAGGAAGCGATGGTCCAGCAGGTCAGCCGCCTGCTGCAGTTCTTCTATGCCGGCAGCGAGTTCAACCGCGTCGACCAGATCGTCCTGGCCGGCGGCGGCGCCTCGATCCCGCGCATCGCCGAGATGGTGGAAGAGCAGCTCGGCATTCCGACCACGGTGGCCAACCCGCTCGCCCACATGACCCTGGGGCCGCGCGTGCAGGCGCACGCGTTGGCGCAGGACGCTCCCGCGCTGATGATCGCCTGCGGCCTGGCCCTGAGGAGCTTCGACTGATGGCACGCATCAACCTCCTCCCGTGGCGCGCCGAGCGCCGCAAGGCCCGGCAGAAGGAATTCGTCGCGATGCTGGGCCTGTCGGCCCTGGCCGCGGCGGCGCTGTCGGTGCTGATCGTCTTCTATTACAGCAACGAAATCAGCGGGCAGCAGAAGCGCAACGCGTTCCTCGACGGCCAGATCGTCGAAGTCGACAAGAAGATCAAGGAGATCGAGGAGCTCGACAAGAAGAAGGCCAAGCTGCTCGCGCGCAAGGAAGTGATCGAGAAGCTGCAGTCCAACCGTTCGCAGATGGTGCACCTGTTCGATTCGCTGGTGCGCACCATTCCCGACGGCGCGGTGCTGACCGCGATCAAGCAGGACGCCGAGACCCTGACCCTGGAAGGCCGCGCGCAGTCCAACGCCCGCGTCAGTACCTACATGCGCAACCTCGAGGTCTCCGGCTGGATGAGCAAGCCGGACCTGACCATCATCGAGGCCAAGGACGGTGGCGGTAAGGGCTTGCCGTACGAGTTCAAGCTGACGGTGAAGCTGGCGAATCCGAACGCGCCGAAGGACGAGGACGGCGACGGCATTCCGGACGCGCCCGCCGCGGCCCCGGCCGCCGCGACCGCTGCCGCGCCCGGCGCCGACGGCGCAGCCGCTGCGGCCCCGGCCGGCGCTGCGCCCGCCGCGGCCGCTCCGGCGGCGCCCGCCGGCGCCGCCAAGCCCGGCCAGGCGCCCGCCGCGCCGGCCGCGACGCCGGCGGCCAAGCCCGCCGCCGCTCCGGCCAAGCCCGCCGCGCCCGCGGCCGCCCCCACCAAGACTGGAGCCGCGTCGTGAGCAAGAAGGCTTCGATGAAGAACTTGGACTTCAACAACATCGGCAGCTGGCCGCGGCAGGCGCAGATCATCTTCTGCGCGCTGATCGGCCTGGTGATCGTCGGTCTGGCCTGGTACCTGTTCGTCAGCGGCAAGCGCGAGGAACTGGAGCAGCTGGACCGCAAGGAAACCGAGCTGCGCCAGACCTTCGAGACCAAGCAGGGGCGCGCCGCCAACCTCGAGCCGCTCAAGCAGCAGCTCGCGCAGATGGAACAGCAGCTGCAACAGATGCTGCGCCAGTTGCCGAGCAAGACCGAAATGCCCGACCTGATCGTCGACATCTCGCAGACCGCGCTGGCCACCGGCATCTCCAACGAGCTGTTCCAGCCCGGCGCCGAGGTTCCCAAGGAGTTCTACGCCGAGAAGCCGATCGCCCTGCGCATGGTCGGCACGTACCACCAGTTCGGCGCCTTCGTCAGCGGCGTGGCCTCGCTGCCGCGCGTGGTCATCATGACCATGCACGACATCTCGTTGAAGCCGAAGGGCAACAACAACAAGGACGCGATGGGCGGGATCACTCCGAACAGCCCGCTGGAACTGGCCGGCACGGTCAAGACCTACCGCTACCTGGACGAGGAAGAGATGGCTGCACAGAGCCCGCCGGCCGACGGTTCGGGCGACGCGTCCAAGCCCGCCGGCAAGAAGGAGGGCACCTGACATGCGCGCTCAATTTCTGTCGCGACCGGCCGCTTCGCGTCTGACCGCCGCCTGCGCCGTGGTCCTGGCGCTGTCGGCCACCGGCTGCTTCCGCAGCATCACCAGCACCCCCGGCGACGCTCCGAACCTGGAGAAGTGGGTCGCCGAGGTCAAGGCGCGTCCGGCCCCGGCGCTGGATCCGCTGCCGGTGATGCAGCAGTTCGAAACCTTCGAGTACGCCGCGCAGGAAATGCGCGACCCGTTCAGCACCGCGTTCACCGACGAGGACACCAGCTCCGGCCCGCGTCCGGACAAGGTGCGCCGCAAGCAGCCGCTGGAAGCGTTCCCGCTCGACGGCCTGGACATGGTCGGCACCCTGGGCAGCGGCAAAAACGTCGTGGCGCTGGTGATGGCGCCGGACAAAGTGACTTATCGTGTTCGACCCGGTGCGTACATGGGGCAGAACGACGGTCGTGTGACCGGCGTATCTGAGGAGCGCATCGACTTGGTGGAACTGGTGCCGGATGGCGCCGGCGGCTGGCTGGAACGACCGGCCTCCGTGGCGCTGGAAGATCAATAAGGGGATAGCATGATGATCGTATTCAACGCCAACCGCATGCCGTCGGACCGACGCCCCATGGCATCCGGCGCCCGCATGTCCGCCCCCCGTCTGGCCGGGCTCGCGCTCGGCCTGCTCGCCGGCATCAGCGCGGTCAACGCCGCCGAACCCGTCGCGGCCGCCAAGCCCGCAGCGGCGCCGGCGCCCGCGGTCGCACCGACCCCGAGCTTTGATCCGGCCAAGCAACTGCCGGGCGCGATCTCGGTCGCCAACATCGACTTCAAGCGCGGCGACGGCGGCTCCGGCAAGCTGATCCTGCGCTTCAGCGGCGAAGGCGCGGTCCCCGACATGCGCAGCCAGGGCTCGCAGGTCACCATCGACGTCGGCAACGCCAAGCTGCCGCCGGAGCTGCAGCGCCCGCTCAACGTCGCCGACTTCGCCACCCCGGTCCAGCGCATCGACGCGCGCGCCAGCGGCAGCGGCTCGCAGCTGGTGCTCAACACCGCCGGCGGCTACGACACGATGGCCTACCAGACCGGCCGCGACTACATCGTCGAAGTCGTGCCGCGCAGCGCCGACGCGGGCAACCGCGCGGTCGGCGCGGCGGGCGCCAAGCCGACCGCCGGCGCGTCGCCGACCTCGGGCACCGTCAGCGGCAGCGCCGCCGCCGGGGTGCGCAGCTACGCCGGCCGCCCGGTGACCTTCAACTTCCAGGACGTGCCGGTGCGCACCGTGCTGCAGTTGGTCGCCGAGGAGTCCAACCTCAACATCGTCGCCGCCGACACCGTGCAGGGCAACGTGACCCTGCGCCTGGTGAACGTGCCGTGGGATCAGGCGCTGGACATCGTCCTGCAGGCCAAGGGCCTGGACAAGCGCCGCAGCGGCAACGTGGTGTGGGTCGCGCCGCAGGCCGAAGTGGCCAAGTACGAGCAGGACCGCGAAGACGCGCGCATCGCGCTCGACAACCGCGTCGACCTGATCACCGAGTACGTGCAGGTCAACTACCACAACGCCGCGCAGATCTATAAGGCGCTGACCGAAGCCAAGGGCATCGGCGGCGGTGGCGGCGGCAGCAGCAACAGCAACAGTAGCAACGAGAACGGCTTTCTCTCGCAGCGCGGGCGGCTGGTGGCGGACGAACGCACCAACACCCTGATGATCAGCGACATTCCGAAGAAAGTCGCGCAGATGAAGGAGCTGATCAAGGTCATCGACCGTCCGGTCGACCAGGTCCTGATCGAGGCGCGCATCGTCATCGCCAACGAAAGCTTCGCCCGCGACCTGGGCGCGCGCTTCGGCGTGTCGGGCCAGAAGGGCGATGTGATCACCAGCGGCACGCTGGAGAGCATCAACAACTATCGCAACACCACCGCCAAGAACGAGCTGATCCGCCGCCAGTCCGACGGCCTGCTCAGCGATGCGGTCGCCGCCGACAACCGCGGCGACATCGCCAAGGGCACCGCCCTGCGCGACCAGGCCCGCTCGCTGCTGCAGACCATCACCAACCCGGCGTTCCTGTTCCCGGCCAGCCTCAACAGCAACGTCGGCGTGCTGAACCCGGCCGGCGCGCTGGCGTTCACCATCCTCGGCAAGTACGTCAACCTGGACATGGAGTTCAGCGCGATGCAGACCGAGGGCCGCGGCGAAGTGGTGTCGAACCCGCGCGTGGTGACCAGCAACCAGCGCGAAGCGGTGATCAGCCAGGGCCAGGAAGTCGGCTACGTGACCATCGCTCCGCAGCAGGGCGGCAACAGCATTCCGATCCCGAACGTCCAGTTCAAGGACGTGCTGATGGAGATGAAGGTCAACCCGACCATCACCAACGACGGCCGCGTGTTCCTGAACATGGACGTCAAGAAGGACGAGATCAACGGCTTCGTCAACACCTCGATCGGCGACGTGCCGCAGATCAACAAGCGCAACATCAACACCGCGGTGCTGGTGGAAGACGGCCAGACCGTCGTGATCGGCGGCGTGTACGAGTTCCGCGACCGCAGCGATCTGTCCAAGGTGCCGTTCCTGGCCGACATCCCGTTCCTCGGCAACCTGTTCAAGAAAAAGAGCCGCAGCAAGGAAAAGGCCGAGCTGCTGATCTTCGTGACGCCGAAGGTGATGAAGGTCGCGCAGCGCTGAACGCGGCTGTGCGCCTGCGCAGAGGGCCTACGGGCCCTCTGCGCGTTTGTGCCGCCCGCCGCCGCGGCCCCGGGACGGGCGCCGCCGCGCGTCCGCGGGGCCTGCGGCCGATCCGCTCCGGCGAACCCCGCGGCGGCCGACCCCCGCTGCGAGCAACCCCGCTGCAAGCAACCCCGCCGCGATCAACCTGCTAACGTCGCCCACGGGCGCCCGCAAAACCCGGCGCACTTTGCCGGGTCGCGCCGTTGGTTGAACCTCGCGGCCGGACTTCGGTCAAAATCGCCCTAACCGCTGCAAGCCGCGTCCGCGCGCTTGCCCGTTTCGCCCGCAATGGATTCCGGATGGACAGCGCTACCGACCGCTCGCAAGCCCCCGCCGCCCCCGCCGATGTCGCCCGCCTGCACGATGCGTTCAGGCAACTGCGCGATGCCCTCGCCGTCGAGATCGTCGGCCAGGCCGAACTGATCGAGCGCCTGTTGATCGCCCTGCTCGCCGACGGCCACCTGCTGGTCGAAGGCGCGCCCGGGCTGGCCAAGACCAGCGCCGTGCGCGCGCTGGCCGCGCGCCTGGAGGCCGAGTTCGCGCGCGTCCAGTTCACTCCCGACCTGCTGCCGGCCGACTTGACCGGCACCGAGGTGTGGCGTCCGCAGGAAGGCCGCTTCGAATTCCAGGCCGGCCCGATCTTCCATCCGATCCTGCTCGCCGACGAAATCAACCGCGCGCCGGCCAAGGTGCAGTCGGCCCTGCTGGAAGCGATGGGCGAGCGCCAGGTCACCGTCGGCCGCGCCACCTACGCGCTGCCGCCGCTGTTCCTGGTGATGGCCACGCAGAACCCGATCGAGCAGGAAGGCACGTTCCCGCTGCCCGAGGCCCAGCTCGACCGCTTCCTCATGCACGTGCGGATCGGCTATCCCGAGGCCGCGGCCGAGGCCGAGATCCTGCGGCTGGCGCGCGAACGCGCGCGGCAGACGCTCAAGCCCGAACCCGTAGCGGTGCCGCGGATGCCGCTGGCGGACGTGTTCGCCGCGCGCTCGGCGGTGCTGGACCTGCACGTCGCGCCGGCGGTGGAGCGCTATCTGGTCGAAATCGTGCTGGCCTCGCGCGACGCCGCGCGCTACGACGCGACGCTGGCGCGGCGCATCGCCTGGGGCGCCAGCCCGCGCGGTTCGATCGCGCTGGAACGCTGCGCGCGCGCCCACGCCTGGTTGGCCGGGCGCGATTTCGTGACCCCCGACGACGTCCGCGCGATCGCGCCGGAAGTGCTGCGCCATCGCATCCTGCCGAGCTACGAAGCCACCGCCGAGGGTTGGGACGGCGATCGCCTGCTCGGCGAATTGCTGAAGAAGGTGCCGCTGCCTTGAGGGCTGGCGGTCGCGACCGGCGCTGCGCCGTGCAGGTTCGTCGCGCGCGGCGGCCGCTCGCCGGCGCGATGCGGGACGATGCGATGCGGGACGACGCGAAACGGGAAGGCGCGATGCAGGGAAGCGCGATGCAAACAGGCGCGATGCGGGCAAGTTCGATCGGAGCGAGTTCGATGCGTGCGCCATCGGCGCCGGAGCCGGCGCATGAGTGAAGGCATCGTTCCGAGCCTGGCCGAACTGGTCGCTTTGCGCGCCGCCGTGAGCGGCCGCCGGCCCGCCCGCCAGGGCCGCCACGGGGTCAGCGGGCAGGCCTTGTCGCCGCTGCGCGGACGCGGCATGGAGTACGCCGAATCGCGCGAATACTCCAACGGCGACGACGCCCGCCACATCGACTGGCGGCTGACCGCGCGCACCGGCCGCGCCCACACCAAATTGTTCCAGGCCGAGCGCGAGCGCTTGAGCCTGATCGTCGCCGACACGTCGCCGGCGATGTATTTCGGCACCCGCGTGCGCTTCAAGTCGGTGCAGGCCGCGCGCGCCGGCGCGGTCGCGGCCTGGGCCGCGGCGCGCGACGGCGACCGCATCGCCGCCTTGCGCGGCAGCCTGCGCGAGCCGCCGGTCAATCCCGGCAGCGGCCCGCGCGGCGCGCTGCGCGTGCTCGACGCGATGGTGCGCTGGTATGCGCAGGCGCCGGCCGAAGACGCCGGCCTGGAGGTCGCGCTCGACCACGCCTCGCGCCTGCTGCGCCCCGGTTCGCGCATGGTGGTGCTGGCCGAACCCGGCAGCGTCGCGGCATTGCCGCAGCGGCGCTGGGCGGTGCTGGCGCAACACCACGAAGTGATCGTGCTGCTGCTGACCGACCCGATCGAAACCGCGCCGCCGGCCGCCGCGCTGCCGTTCAGCCGCGACGGCCAGCGCATCGAGCTCGACCTCGGCGCGCCGGCGCAGCGCCAGCGCTGGCACGCCAGCTTCGTCGGCCCGATCGAGGCGGCGCTGGAAAAACTGCCGGCGCGCGGCGTGCGCGTGCAGGCGCTGTCGACCGATGCGGCCAGCGAATCCTGGCTGCCGCTGCTGGGCCGCGCGCGGCCGCTGGTGGCCTGATGGCGGGGCAACAAACGCTCGCCTTGCGCGACGTGCACCTGCCGGGTGCGCCGTCGTGGTGGCCGTTGGCGCCGGGCTGGTGGCTGCTGCTGGCGGTATCGGCCGCGCTGGCGTTGTCGCTGTGGTGGTGGCAACGCCGCCGCGCGCGCCGCAAGCGCGAGGCCGAGCGCGTGTTCGACGAAGCCCTGGCCGCCGCGGCCACGCCGGTCGCGCAGGTCGCGGCGATATCCGAATTGCTGCGCCGCGCCGGCCGCCGCCGCGACCGCGCCGCCGACACCCTCGACGGGCAGGCGTGGCTGGAATTCCTCGACCGCGGCAGCAAGCGCGACGACTTCGCCGCCGGCCCCGGCCGGCTGCTGCTGGAGGGCGGCTACCGGCGCCAGGTCGATCCGGCCCAGGTGCAAGCGTTGCGCGAACTCGCGCGGCGCCGCTTCCTGCAATGGATGGGCGTGCGCGCATGAGTGCGTTGGGCTCGGTGGGCGCATTGATCGGCGACTGGCGCGATCTGCTGGCGTGGCCGTGGTGGCTGGCGGCGTTGCCGCTGCCTTGGCTGGCGCGCTGGCTGCTGCCGCCGGCGCGCGACGGTTCGGCGGCGTTGAAAGTCCCGTTCGGCGCGCGCCTGGACGCGGTCGCCGCGGCCGGCGGGCGCGGCCTGCGCGGCGGCGGTCCCGGCTGGCTGCTGTGGCTGGCGTGGGCGCTGCTGTGCGTGGCCGCGGCGCGGCCGCAGCAACTCGGCGAGCCGATCCGGCCGCCGCAGGTCGGTCGCGGCATGATGCTGGTGCTGGACCTGTCGGGCAGCATGAGCGAACTCGACATGACCCTGGGCCGGCGCACCGTCGACCGCCTGACCGCGGCCAAGGCGGTGCTGGCCGACTTCCTCGACCGCCGCGTCGGCGACCGTGTCGGCCTGGTGGTGTTCGGCAACCGCGCCTACGTGCTGGCGCCGCTGACCCTGGACCGCGACACCGTGCGCGACCAGCTCGGCAATAGCCAGGTCGGGCTGGCCGGGCAGGAAACCGCGATCGGCGAGGCCATCGGCCTGGCGGTGCGGCGCCTGCGCCAGCTGCCCGAACGCGAGCGGGTGGCGATCCTGCTGACCGACGGCGCCAACACGCCCGGCACGCCCGACCCGATGCGCGCGGCCCAGATCGCCCACGACGAAGGCGTGCGCGTCCACACCATCGCCTTCGGCGGCGACGGCGGCGGCATGACCTTGTTCGGCGTGCGCCTGCCGGTGCCCGGCGGCGGCGCCGAGGTCGACGAACCGGCGCTGCGCCGCATCGCCGATCAGACCGGCGGCCGCTTCTTCCGCGCCCGCGACACCAGCGAGCTGGCCGGCATCTACGCCGCGATCGACCGGCTCGAACCGGTCAAGCGCGAAGGCAAGGCGGTGCGTCCGCGCATCGAGCGCTACCCGCTGCCGCTGGCCGGGGCGATGGTGTTGGCCTTGCTCGCGTTCCTGTGGCCGCGGCGGAGGCCGGCATGAATCCCGGGTCCTGGTTCGAACACCTCGCGCCGCTGACCTTCCTGCGCCCGCAGTGGCTGTGGGCGCTGCTGGCGCTGCCGCTGCTGGCCGGCTGGTGGTGGCGCCGCCGGCGCCGCAGCAGCGTCTGGCAGGGCGCGGTCGACGCGCATCTGCTGCGGCATCTGCTCGACGCGACCCCGGGCCGGCGCTCGCAGCTGGCCGCGGGCGCGGCCGCGCTCGGCGCCGCGCTGGCGGTGCTGGCGCTGGCCGGGCCCAGTTGGTCGCAAGGCGAACAGCCGCTGTGGCAGGGCAGCACGCCGATGGTGGTGGCGCTGGACCTGTCCAGCCGCACCCTCGCCGGCGATCTGCCGCCGAGCCGCCTGGCCCAGGCCAAGGCCAAGCTGGCCGAACTGCTGCGCCGCCGCGCCGGCAGCGGCCAGACCGCCCTGGTCGCGTTCGCCGACGACGCCTACACCGTGGCGCCGCTGACCGACGACCCCGACAACGTGGCGGTGTTCCTCGACGCGCTGGCGCCGGACATCATGCCCGGCGACGGCCAGAACGCCGACCGCGCGATCGCCTGGTCGGCCAGGCTGCTGCGCCAGGGCGGTTTCAACCGCGGCCGCATCGTGCTGATCACCGACCGCAGCGACGGCGCCGCCGAGCGCGCCGCGGCCAAGGCCGGCGGCGACGGCTACGCGGTGTCGGTGCTCGGCCTGGGCACCGCCGCCGGTGCGGCGTTCCAGCGGCCCGACGGGCGCATCGTCAAGGTCAAGCTCGACGCCCCGGCGCTGGCCGCGCTGGCCCGCGCCGGCGGCGGCCGCTATGCCGCGCTGAGCGCCGACGACAGCGATTTGCGCGCGCTCGACATCGCCGGCGGCGGCCGCGGCGACGCCGGCGCCGGCGGCGGCATGGGCGAGAAGCGGCTGGCGCGCGAGGACGACGGTTACTGGCTGCTGCCGCCGCTGCTGGTGCTGGCGCTGCTGGCGTTCCGTCGCCGCAGCGGCGCCGGCGCGCTGGCGTTGCTGCTGTGCCTGGGGCTGCCGCTGGCGCCGCGGCCGGCCGCGGCGCAGTCGCTGTGGCAGCGCGCCGACCAGGGCGCGCACGCGCGCATCGTCGAAGGCAACGACGCCTATCGCGCCGGCCAGTTCGAACGCGCCGCCGAGCTGTACCAGCGCGCGCAGGGCGCCGATGCGCAGTACAACCTCGGCAACGCGCTGGCGCGCCAGGGCCGTTATCCCGAGGCCATCGCCGCCTACGACCGCGCGCTCAAGCAGACCCCGGGCATGGAAGACGCGATCGCCAACAAGCGCGCGGTCGAAGCGGCGATGAAGCGGCCGCCGCAGCAGAACCAGGACGGGCAGAAACCGCAGAAGCAACAGCCCGGGAAGCAGGACCCGAAGCCCTCGCCGCAAGGCCAGAATCCGCAGCAGGACGGCAAGCCGCAGCAGCAACCGCAGAAGCCCGATCCGGACGGTCAGCAGAAGACTCCGCAAAAACCCAGCGACGACCCGGAAGAACAGCGCCGCGCCGACCAGGCCCAGCGCGAACGCATGCAGCGCGAGCTCGAACGCCAGCGCGCCCAGCAGGGCAAGACCCCGCCCGGCGAACGCGAGGCGGCGCGCACCCCGGCCCAGCGCGAACGCCAGCAGGCCAACGACGCCTGGCTCAAGCGCGTGCCCGACGACCCCGGCAGCCTGCTGCGGGAGAGATTCAAGATCGAATACGCGCGCCGGCAGATGTCGGCGCTGGAAGGGGATTGAGGCCGATGTCGCGCTACTTGCTCAAATTCGCGCTGTTCCTGCTGCTGGCCGGCTTCAGCGCCGGCGCCGCGGCGCAGGCGCGCGCGTGGCTGGACCGCACCAGCATCCGCGCGGGCGAAACCGTCACCTTGAACGTGGAGACCACCGCCTCGGTCGGCGGCGCGCCCGATTACGCGCCGCTGGCGGCGAATTTCGAAACCGTCGGCACCAGCGACGACACCCGCATCGAACCGAGCCCGCGCGGGCTGATCGCGCGCACCCGCTACAGCATCGAACTGCGTCCGCTGCGCAGCGGACGCATCCAGATCCCCGGGCTCAACGTCGCCGGCATCCGCACCCAGCCGCTGGAGCTGTACGTGGAAGCCGCGCCGGCGCCGGCGCCGGAACAGGCCACCGGCGCCAGCGACGTGTTCATCGATGCGGTGCCCGACGACAACAATCCCTACGTGCAGCAGGCGGTGGGCTGGGTGGTGCGGCTGTACGCCTCCAGCCAGGTGCTCGGCGGCAAGATCGATCAGGCCGTGCCCGACGGCGCTTCGCTGACCAAGATCGGCGACGACGTGCAGTACCAGCGCACCCTCAACGGCCAGCTCTACACCGTGGTCGAGCGCCGCTTCCTGCTGGTGCCCGAGCGCAGCGGCGCGCTGACCATGCCGGCGGCGGTGTTCGAAGGCCGGGTCGGCACCACCCTGATCGAACAGCTCACCGGTTCCGGCGGCGATGCGCGCCGCGCGGTCAGCCGCGCGCGCACCTTGCAGGTGCGGCCGGTGCCGGCCGATGCGCCGCAGCCGTGGCTGCCGCTGCGCAGCCTGACCCTGAGCTACCGCACCACGCCGCAGCAGTTGCGGGTCGGCAATTCGGCCAGCGTGATCGTCGAGGCCAGCGTCGACGGCGCCGGCCTGGCGCAGATGCCGGAACTGCAGCTGCCGCCGATGGACGGGGTGCAGGTGTTCGCCGATCCGGTCCAGGCCGACGAGACCTTCGTCGGCGGCCGGCCGCGGGTGAAGCTGACCCGCAAGTTCTCGCTGGTGCCCTCGCGCGAAGGCGAGGTGCGGCTGGAAGGCCTGCGCCTGGATTGGTGGGACGTGACCGCGCGCGCCGCGCGCACCGCCAGCCTGCCGCCGCTGAGCTGGACCGTGGGCCGCGGCATCGGCGGCACCGGCTCGGCCGCGCCGGCGGTGAATCCGGCGGTGGCCGCGGCGCGCAGCGGCGGCGCCGATGCGGCGTCCGCCGACACCGCGCCGGCCGACGCCGCGCCCGCCGCCGGCGGCGCGGTGCACAAGGGCTGGGCGATCGCCGCGGTGCTGTTCGCGCTGCTGTGGCTGGGCACGCTGGTGTGGGCGCTGCAACTGCGCGCGCAGCCGCGCGCCGTGGCCGCGTCCGCTGCGCCCGCCGCGGCGCCGGGCCAGGCCGCGGCGGCGCCGTTGAAGTTGAACCTGCCGGCGTTGCGCGAACTGATCGACCGCGGCGACTTCGACCACATCGCCAGCGTGCTGCGCGGACTGGCCTCGCCGCCGGCGGCCGACGACGACGAACTGGTCGAACGCCTCGCCGACCCGGCCCAGCGCGACGCCGTGCAGGCGCTGCGCCGCGCGCGCTGGGGCGGCGGCGACGGCGTCGCCGCGCGCAACCGCCTGCGCGCCGCGTTCGCGCAGGGGCCGCAATGGCGCCAGGGCGCCGCGCAATCCGCCTCGCCGCTGCCGCCGCTGTATCCGCCTGCGAGTTGATCGCTGGCGGTGGGGCTTCGGTCCCGAGGCTCCTGCGCCGGATCGATTCGATCTGACCGGAAAGCGTCGGGGCTGAAGTCTCCCGCACAGGCCGACTGATCGGCCGAAAACCCCTCCAAACCCCACCGTCCGGGCGTTTCCGACCCCCTGGTGTATCCTGCCCGCTGTTTTGGCCGGGCCGGTAACGAGCGAATCCATGAGCGAAACCCCGAACGCGCGCAAGCCGCTGCCGTTGCACTGGAAGATGGCGATCGGCTTCCTGGCCGGCCTCGGCCTGGGCCTGATCGTCTACGCTGCGGGCGTGGGGGGAATCAGCTGGGCGCAGCTCAGCGGCCAAGCCTGCGAGGCCGGCGCCGCCGGCTGGCGCTGCGAGTCGCTGCTCAAGCTGTTCACCGAAGTCATCACCGGCCCGGCCGGCGAAATCTTCCTGCGCCTGATCTTCATGCTGGTGATCCCGCTGCTGTTCTCGGCCCTGGTCATGGGCGTCAGCGAGATGGGCGACATTCGTTCGTTCGGCCGGGTCGGCTGGCGCACGCTCGGGCTGACCGTGGTGATGTCGGGCCTGGCGGTGCTGCTGGGCCTGGTGATGGTCAACGTGTTCCAACCCGGGGCCGGCATGGACCCGGCGCAGGCGCAGCAGTTGATGAGCGAAAACGCCGAGCGCGCGCAGAGCATCGTCAAGGGCAGCACCGACGCGCCCAAGGGCATCCAGATGCTGGTGTCGATCGTGCCCAGCAACGTGGTCCAGGCCGCGGCCGACGACGCCATCCTGGCGGTGATGTTCTTCGCCCTGATGATCGGCGTGGGCATGGTGCTGACCAAGTCCAAGGCGGTCGACACGCTGCGCGACGGCATCCAGGGCCTGTTCGAAATCTCGATGACCCTGATCGGCCTGGTCATCAAGCTGGCGCCGTACGCGGTGTTCTGCTTCATGTTCAACCTGTCCTCGCAGTTCGGCTGGGACCTGCTGTTCAAGCTGGCCAAGTACGTGGCGGTGGTGGTGTCGGCGCTGGCGATCCACCTGTTCGTGGTCTATGCGCTGGCGATCAAGTTCATCGGCGGACGCTCGCCGCTGCAATTCTTCAAGGGCGCGCAGGAAGCGATGGTGCTGGCGTTCTCCACCGCGTCCAGCAACGCGACCCTGCCGACCGCGCTGCGCGTGGCCGACGAACTCAAGCTGCCGCGGCGGATCTCGCGCTTCGTGCTGACCGTCGGCGCGACCGCGAACCAGAACGGCACCGCGCTGTTCGAAGGCGTCACGGTGATCTTCCTGGCCCAGTTCTTCGGCGTGGACCTGAGCTTGGGCCAGCAGGTCATGGTCATGCTGGTGTGCATCCTGGGCGGCATCGGCACCGCCGGCGTCCCCTCGGGCTCGCTGCCGGTGGTGGCGATGATCTGCGCGATGGTCAAGGTGCCGCCGGAAGGCATCGGCCTGATCCTCGGCGTCAACCACTTCCTCGACATGTGCCGGACCACGCTCAACGTCACTGGCGACATCGCGATCGCCTCGATGGTGTCGCGCGGGGTCGAGGATCCGCCGGCGGAGACGCTGGCGGATTGATCCGCGCTCGCCGAAAAGCCCGCCGCCCGGCGGGCTTTTTCGTTGCGGCGGTTGCTTCCTGTAGGAGCGGCGCGAGCCGCGACTGCGGCAACGCAACTACGGCGGAAGCTTCGACGCAGCTGTGTTGTCGCGGTCGCGGCTCGCGCCGCTCCTACAGGGGGCTTGCATGCCGAATCTGCCGGTTCGGGACGCCGGGCGCCGCTTGGGGCGCTCCGAGGACGGCCCTGAACGGGCTCGGGGCGACATCCTCGCCCCGGGATGGGACAATGGCGCCTCTCCGCCGGCCCGCCGCCCGCATCCGGGCTCGTTCGCCAGCCGGCTCCCGCTCCGCCTCCCAGCCTCAGCCGCCCGAGCCCCATGACGACGCCCAGCCGCCGCGATCTTGCCAACGCCATCCGATTCCTCGCCATCGACGCGGTGCAGGCCGCCAACTCCGGCCACCCCGGCATGCCGATGGGCATGGCCGACATCGCCGAAGTGCTGTGGAACGACTTCCTGAGCCACAACCCGGCCGACCCGAAGTGGTTCAACCGCGACCGCTTCATCCTCTCCAACGGCCACGGCTCGATGCTGCAGTACGCGCTGCTGCACCTGTCCGGCTACGACCTGTCGATCGACGAGCTCAAGCGTTTCCGCCAGCTGCACTCCAAGACCCCGGGCCACCCGGAGAACTTCGAGACTCCGGGCGTGGAAACCACCACCGGCCCGCTCGGCCAGGGCCTGGCCAATGCGGTCGGCATGGCGCTGGCGGAGAAGATCCTGGCCCAGCGTTTCAACCGCGAAGGCCACGACGTCGTCGACCACCGCACCTGGGTGTTCCTCGGCGACGGCTGCCTGATGGAAGGCATCTCGCACGAAGTCGCTTCGCTGGCCGGCACCTGGGGCCTGGGCAAGCTGGTCGCGTTCTGGGACGACAACAAGATCTCGATCGACGGCAACACCGACGGCTGGTTCACCGACGACACCGCGGCGCGCTTCGAGGCCTACGGCTGGCGGGTGATCCGCAAGGTCAACGGCCAGGACCCGGTCGAGATCAAGACCGCGATCGAAACCGCGCTCAAGCACGGCGACAAGCCGACCCTGATCTGCTGCCGCACCACCATCGGTTTCGGTTCGCCGGCCAAGGCGGGCAAGGAGTCCTCGCACGGCGCGCCGCTGGGCAAGGACGAAGTCGCCGCGACCCGCGCCGAGCTGGAGTGGCCGTACGCCGAATTCGAAATCCCGCAGGACATCTACGCCGGCTGGCGCAACCGCGACCACGCCGGCGCGCAGGCGCAGTGGCAGCAGGGCTTCGACGCCTACGCCGCGCAGTTCCCGGCCGAAGCCGCCGAGCTCGGGCGCCGCATCGCCGGCGAGCTGCCGGCCGACTTCCTCGCCCAGGCCGACGCCTACATCGCCAAGCTGCAAGCCGACGGCCAGACCATCGCCTCGCGCAAGGCCTCGCAGATGGCGATCGAGACCTTCGCCCCGCTGCTGCCGGAACTGATCGGCGGCTCGGCCGACCTGGCCCATTCCAACCTGACCTTGTGGAAGGCCAGCAAGTCGGTCGCCAGCAACGATCCGAACGCGAACTACGTCTACTACGGCGTGCGCGAGTTCGGCATGACCGCGATCAGCAACGGCTTGAACCTGCACGGCGGCTTCATCCCGTTCGACGCCACCTTCCTGGTGTTCAGCGACTACGCCCGCAACGCGGTGCGCATGAGCGCGCTGATGGGCGCGCACGCGATCCACGTCTACACCCACGACTCCATCGGCCTGGGCGAAGACGGCCCGACCCACCAGCCGATCGAGCACCTCGCCAGCCTGCGCTACATCCCGCACAACGACGTGTGGCGCCCGTGCGACGCGGTCGAATCGGCGACCGCGTGGAAGGCCGCGATCGCGCGCCTGGACGGCCCGAGCTGCCTGGTGTTCTCGCGCCAGAACCTGCCGCACCAGCCGCGCGACGCGCAGCAGGTCGCGCAGATCGAGCGCGGCGGGTACGTGCTGCGCGACAGCGAAGGCGCGCCGGAGGTGATCCTGCTGGCGACCGGTTCGGAAGTCGGCCTGGCCACCCAGGCCGCCGACCAGCTCGGCGCCGAAGGGGTCAAGGTGCGGGTGGTGTCGATGCCCTCGACCGACGTGTTCGACCGCCAGCCGCTGGACTACCGCGAGTCGGTGCTGCCCAACGCGGTGCGCAAGCGCGTGGCGATCGAAGCCGGCGTCAGCGATTTCTGGCGCAAGTACGTCGGCCTGGACGGCGACGTGGTCGGCATCGACCGCTTCGGCGCCTCGGCTCCGGCCGAAGCGCTATTCCCGTACTTCGGCTTCACCGTCGAGCGCGTCGTGGCGACGGTCAAGAAGCTGGGCTGATCGCGGCGACATCGGCCGCTCCGCGCGGAGCGGTAACTAAACGGGGACGCAACGCGTCCCCGTTCGTTTTTGCGGCGGGTGCGCAACGCACTTCTTAAGTATCGGCACGGCCAATACCATGGGCGCAGCAGACGCCGCGCCCGGCGCCTGCGCGACTTTCGACCGGGCGCCGGAATCTGCATGCCGTCTTCCAGCCCATCCACCGAAGCCGCGCCGCGCCTGCCGCAACTGGACGCCTTGCGCGGCTTGGCCGCGCTGTACGTCGTGGTCTACCACGTCATGGCCATGCCGCAGCCGCTGCTGGCGGTGCCGGCGTCGGCGCTGCCGGCGATCGCGATGGGCGGCAGCGGCGTGGTGCTGTTCTTCGTCATGAGCGCGTTCTCGCTGTGCCTGACCTGGCCGCGCCACGCCGCCAGCGGCGCCGCGTTGTCCAGTTTCTATCTCAGCCGGCTGTTCCGCATCGCGCCGCTGCTGCTGGCGCTGCTCGCGGTCATGGTGCTGCGCGACCAGCTGCGCGCGCCGGCGCGGTACGGCGCGCAGGAAATCGCCTGGAACGCATCGATGCTGTTCGGTCTGTCGCCGCAGTGGCAGGCCGGCATCGTCATGGGCAGTTGGACCATCGGCGTGGAGATGCTGTTCTACGCGGTGTTCCCGCTGCTGGCGCTGTATGTGCGGCGTCTGCCGGCGCAACTGGCGCTGCTCGCGGCGAGCTACGCGCTGGCGCTGTGGGCCGCGCACGCGGCGCCGCCGGCGTTGGCCTTCCTCGGCAACGGCTACGGCCTGCTGACCCAGCTGCCGATCTTCGTGCTCGGCTGCGTGCTTTTCGGCCTGTGGCGGAGCTTGCGCGCATTGCCGGCCGCGCCGCGGCGCGTGCTGGGCCTCGGCGCGCTCGCCGCGGGCGCGGCGGCGCTGGCGATGCTGGCTTACGGCCTGCTGCCGACCGGCGCCTGGGCGTCGGGCTGGCACCAGAGCGCGCTGGCGTACGGGCTGATGCTGCTGGGGCTGCTGCTGGCCGGCGAAGGTCTTGTCGTGCGCGTGCTGCTCAATCGCGCGACGTGTTTTCTGGGGGCGATCAGTTACTCCTTGTATCTGGTGCATCCGTTCGTGGTGTCGCGCTTGTACGGCGCGTTCGCGCATTTCTACGCGGCGCTGCCGGACGGCGCCGCGTATGCGGCGTGCCTGGCGCTGAGTCTGGTCCTGTCGATTCCTGCGGCGTGGTTGACGTACCGGTGGGTGGAGCAGCCGGGCATCCGTTGGGGGCGTCGGGCGTTCGAGTGGGCGAGGGCGCGCCGGGCTCGAGCGGGCGAGGCAGCCTAAGCGTGCAGGGGAGCGGCGCGAGCTCGCGCGCCTGCCGCTGCGCCCATACCGCGTCCCAATACGGATAGTCGCCGATCCTGCTGACCAGCCCGGCGCGCTTGGGCTGTGCGACCAAGCGGCGCGCGGTGTCCAACGGGTCGTCCTCGTCGCCCAAGGCTTCGCCGTGGAAGCCCGGCATCCACACGTAGCCTTTTCGATTCGATGCGCGGTTGACCGCGCGCGCGGCGCGGCCTTTCATCGAGGCGACCACGCTTTCCAGGCGGATTCCCTGGCCGAGCTGGATCAGCCCGAGCCAGTGGTCGGGCATCAGCACCCAGCACAGCAACTGCGCGCCGAGCCATTTGTCCGGATCGACGATGGACGCCGCCGCGATGCGCGCGATGGGGTCGCTGGCGAAGATGCGGCGGCGCCGGATGCAGGTGGCCGCGACCACGTGGATGCGCCGGGCCTGCGGGTCGGCGATGGGCGCAGGATCTGCGCGGGTGTCGTGCGTCGGGTTCATGGCCGCAGCATCGCGGCTGCGGACGAGAGCGGCTATCGGACGTCGTCCGGCCGGCGGCTAGGAGAAATCTGCGCGCGAGGGTCGGAAAGCGACGCGCGCGATCTCGCGCCTCAGGCGGTTTCGCGCAGCGCCAGCGCGACCAGCCGCGCTTCGATCCTCTCGCCGAAGCCGCTCGGCTGCGCCAACCCCATCCGCTGCATCGCCTCGGCATCCGCCGCGCCGGACGAGAACAAGGCCTTGAACACGGTGCGCGCCTTCGCGCCGCTGCCGGCGGTATTCGCCTTGAGCCACGCCAGCGCCTTCACCAACCGCTGCTCGACCGCGGTGAAATCGCTGCCGAGCGGATAGTCGGGCAACGCGCCCTGCGCGCGCAGCGGCGCCAGGGCGTCGCGCAGGCGCTGCGGGTCGTTGCGGTCGCTGAGGCGGTAGGTCGCGCGCGGCAGCTTGCCGTGGCGCATCGCGCTGTCCAGCAGCGGGAACTGATGCCCGGCCGCGGCGACGGCGACCATCGCCTGTATGCAGTCCTCGTCGGTCTTGCCGCGCAGGTCGGCGATGCCGTATTCGGTGACGTAGACATCGCGCAGATGGCGCGGAATCGTCGCCTGCGCATAATTCCACACTACGTTCGAACGCGTTTCGCCGCCGCTGTCGCGGGTCGCGCGCAGCATCAGCACCGAACGCGCGTCGGGCAGGGCGTGGGCCATCGCGACGAAGTTGTACTGGCCGCCGACGCCCGACACCACCCGGCCGTCGTCGAGCGTGTCCGACACCGCCGCGCCGAGCGCGGTGGCCATCATGCAGCTGTTGAAGAAGCGCGCGTCGTGGCGTTGCAGCCGTTCGAGCGTTTCGTTGCCGCCGTAGAGCTCGTTGACCTCGCTGATGCGGCGCATGCTGATGCCGCGGCGCCGGTCTTCGGGCATGTCGCGCAGCCAGTCGTAGAAATCCTGCGAGCCCAGGTAGAAGCCGCCCTGCAAGTATTCGCCTTCGCGTTCCAGCCGCTCCAGATCGGCGGCATCGGCGCGGCCTTCGTGCAGGCGGCGCATGAAGTCGAGATCGTCGACGACCTTGCGCTTGATGACGCCGACTTCGACGAGGCGGCGGAAGCCTTCGTTGAGCATTTCGCTGCAGCCAAAAAGCCCGACGCTAAAGGGTAGGAGCGGCGCAACCGGCGCCATCGCGTTACGGGTACTGGACAGGTCAACGCGACCCGAAGCCGTTCCTCCAAGCGCCGGAATCCCCACACTGCTCGACTCCCCGCTCTGATCGTAACCCAGCGCTCGCAGCACCCGCCAATACGCCGCATTATCCGTATGCCTCAAAACCAACGCATGACACAACGCATCAGCCAACGTCCCGATCCCGATCTGCAACGTCCCGCCATCGCGCACCAACGTGCTGGCATGAAACCCGATCGCATAATCCGCATCGCTGACCGGTTGCCGCGGCAGCCCGAACAGCTTCGGATGCGGCCCCGGCGGGCTCACCACCGCATCGAAGAACGACGCCTCCACCGCCGCGCTGCCATCGAGCCACGGCAGCAGCGGATCCACTTCGGCGATCAACAGCGGCCGCGGCAACCCGCGCGCGACGATCGCATCGACCGCATCGAAGGTCAGATCGGTATTGCACGACAGCGACAACCGCCCGCTGCCGGACGGATCCGCCGCGACCTTCTGCACCACCGCATTGACCCCGCGGTCGGCCAGCGCGCGCGCGACGTGGGTGTAGTTGAGGCTGGCGTAGCGGCTCTGCGCCGCCTGCGAATTCAGCAGCGCGCCGGATTGCAGGTAGAACTCCTCCACTTCCATGTGCGCCGGCAGCGCGTTGCGCTTGAGCGCCTGCACATAGGCCAGGCGCGGGTAGTCGTCGCCGAAGTGGCGCTGCGCGAACGGCTTCAGGAACCGAGCTTCCAGGCCCTTGCCGGCGCCGGGCGGATCCAGCGACAGCGCGGTGTACAGGTGCAGGCGCCGCGACGGTTCGCGCTCGGCGCGCGCGTACAGCGCGTTGAGCAGCCGGTGCGGCTTGCCGAGCCCGAGCGGGGCGCCGACTTGCAGCGGCCCGTCGATGCGCCGGTAGAGCAGCTCGACGGCCTCGTCGAGCGACTGGAAATACAGGGGTTCGCGGGCGGATTCGGTCATCGGCCGAGTATGGCATCGGCCCCGTCAACGCGGCGGTTTGATCGCGCGGCGGGGCGAGGAGGTAGCGGATAGGAACCAGGAGATAGCAGGAGCCGGGGCTTTCGCTATCTCGTGGCTCACACTCGCAGTCTCCTGGGCATCAGCCGACCCGGTGTACGTCCTCGGCGATCCGCCGCACTTCCTCGGGGTAGTGGCTGACGTAGATCATCGGCAGCCCGCTTTCTTCGCGCACGCGTTGCAGGTACGGCAGCAGTTCGTCGCGGCGGTTCATGTCGAGCATCGACAAGGGTTCGTCGAGCAGCAGGATGCGCGGCTGCGACAGCAGCGCGCGGCCCAGCGCCACGCGCTGCGTTTCGCCGCCCGACAGGCTGCCGGTGCCGCGCGCGAGCAGGTGGCCGATGCCGAGCAGTTCGACGATGTCGGCCGGTTCGAAGCGGCGTTCGCGCGCGGCCGCGCCGCGCAGGCCGTAGAGCAGGTTGGCGCGCACGTCCAGGTGCGGGAACAGGCGCGCGTCCTGGAACACGTAGCCGATGCGGCGGCGGTGCGCGGGCAGGTCGATGCGGCGCTCGCGGTCGAACAGGGTTTCGCCGGCGACGACGATGCGGCCGCGGCTCGGCCGCAGCAGCCCGGCGATGGCGTGCAGCAGCGAGGTCTTGCCGGCGCCGGAGTCGCCGACCACGGCGATCACCCGGGCCGGGCTGCGGATCGCGAACGCGCGCCGGAACGCGCCGCGGCGCAGTTCGATGTCGATGTCGAAGCCGCAGGCGGCGTCGTCGGCTGGGTTCGCGCTCATCGCTGGGTCCCCGCGCGCTGGCGCTGCACCAGCCATTCCGATGCGAACACCGCCGCGAACGACAGCGCCACCGCGACCAGCGCCAGCCGCAGCACGCCGGATTCGGCGCCGGGGGTCTGCATCAGGCCCCAGATCGCCGACGACAGGGTCTGGGTTTCGCCGGCGATGTTGGACACGAACGTGATGGTGGCGCCGAACTCGCCCAATGCTTTGGCGAAGCACAGCACCGCGCCGGCCAGCAGCCCAGGCCAGGCCAGCGGCAAGGTCACGCCGAAGAACACCCGCCACGGATTGGCGCCGAGCGTGGACGCCGCTTGTTCCAGACGTGGATCGACCGCTTCGATCGACAGCCGGATCGCCCGCACCATCAGCGGGAAACCCATGATCGCGCTGGCCAGGGCGGCGCCGGTCCAGCGGAACGCGAACACGATGCCGAAATGTTCCGACAGGAAGCGACCGATCGGCCCCTGGGTGCCGAAGCCGAGCAGCAGCGCGTAACCGGTCACCACCGGCGGCAGCACCAGCGGCAGGTACATCAGCGTGTCGACCAGCAGCTTGCCTGGAAAGCGCTTGCGCGCCAGCAGCCAGCCCACCGCCACGCCGAACGGCAGGCTGCACGCGGTGGCGGCCGCAGCGACCTTGAGGCTGAGCGCGATCGCGGTCAGCTCGGCGCCGCTGAAGCCGGCGAATCCGCTGCTCATCTGGCTCCCGCGTTCATTCGGATCCTGCGTTCATCTGAATTCTGTGCCGATTTGAATCCGGTACTGATTCAAATCCGGTGCTGATTTGAATCCGGTGTTGATTTGAATCCGGCACGGATTCGAACCCGGCGCTGATTCGAACCCGACGCCTGCCCGAGTCCGGCGCTCATTCGCATCCTGGCCCGGTCGCGCGAGCGCAGCGCCGCTCACGGTTGCGGCGCGAAACCGTGGCGGCGGAAGATCGCCGCGGCCTGCTTGCCGTGCAGCCACTGCGCGAACGCGGCGGCGCCGTTGTGCTGGCTGGCCTTGACCACCGCCACGGGATAGACGATCGGCGCGTGGCTGCCGGCGGGGAAGGTCGCCAGCACCCGCACCTTCGGCTCGGCCTGGGCGTCGCTGCCGTAGACCACGCCCAACGGCGCTTCGCCGCGCGCGACCAGCATCAGCGCCGCGCGCACGTTCTCGCCTTCGGCCACGCGCGGTTGCAGTTGTTCCCACACGCCGAATTTCTCGAACGCGGCGCGCGCGTACTTGCCGGCCGGCACGCTCGCGGTCAGCGCCAGCGCGAGGCGGCCGTCGCCGAGCAGCGGGCGCAGGTCGACGCCGGGCTTCAGCGTCACCGGCTTGGCCTTGCTGTCCTTCGGCGCGATCAGCACCAGGGTGTTGCCGAGCACGTTGCGGCGGCTGGCGTCAACCAGCAGCTGGCGCTGTTGCAGGTAGTCCATCCAGTCCAGGTCGGCGGAGAAGAACAAATCGGCCGGCGCGCCCTGTTCGATCTGCCGCGCCAGCGCCGAACTGGCGGCGTAGGAGGCGCGCACCGGGGTGCCGGTCTGGCGCTCGTACGCGGCGGCGGCTTCGTCGAGCGATTCCTTGAGGCTGGCGGCGGCGAACACGGTGATCGGGGTTTTCCGCTCCTGCGCCGGCGCGGCGGTAGCGACGAGGGCGAAACCGAGGGCGCACAGGGCGCCGAGGAAGCGGCGACGGAGGTTCATGGCAGGAGTCGGCGGGGAGGTGGGGTCAGAGTAACCCGGTCGCAGGTTTTGGCGCTTCTGTAGGAGCGGCGCGAGCCGCGACCGCGAAACCGCATTGACGACGCAAATCCGTAACCCCGCGGTCGCGGCTCGCGCCGCTCCTGCAGGGGCTGGAACGAACAAGCGACGCCCTCAAACGTCCGCGTCGCCGACCCGGATCGACTCCACCTGCCGCACCCACCGCGCCGGCCGCGATTCGCCGGGCACGATCAGCCGCCACGGGCCGTCTTCGGCCGGCAGCTCGGCACCGTTGCAGCGGCGGGTCAGCACCACCGGGCGGTTGCCCAAACTCGGGTCGAGTTCGCCGAGCGAAAACGCGGCGCGGTAGCCGTCGCGCGCGCGCACTTGCGCGATCCGCGACAGTTGCGCGCCGCGCAGCGGCTCGGCCGGCATCGCGCCGCTGGCGCGCAGCAGCGCGACCAGGGCCACGCCTTCGCAGCTGAGCTTGCGCCCATGCGCCATGCCTTCGGCCTTGATCTGCGGCAGCTTGGCCAGCACCGCTTCGTCGAGTTTGACCTCGACCGCGCCCTGCGGCGCGGCGGCGGCGGGCGCGGCTTCGCCGTGCGCATGCCGCGGCGAAGCGGCCAGGGCCATCGCCGGCAGCAGGCCCAGCGCCAGCAGCGCGGCCAGCAGCGGCGACGAGGTCGGAACGAACGGACGGCGATCGATGCGGCGCATGCGCGTGCTCACAGTTGGTCCAGCGGAAGTTTCAGATAGCGCACGCCGTTGGCTTCCGGTTCCGGCAGCGCGCCGCCGCGCAGGTTGACCTGCAACGCCGGCAGGATCAACGCCGGCACCGCCAGGCTGCGGTCGCGCGCTTCGCGCAGGGCGACGAATTCGGCTTCGCCGGTGTCGGCGCGCACGTGCAGGTTGTCGCGCTTCTGCGCGCCGATGCTGGTCTCGCAGGCCGGCTCGCGCCCGCCCTGGCCGTAGTCGTGGCAGACGAACACGCGGGTCGCGTCGGGCAGGCGGTACAGGCGCTGGATCGACTGGAACAGCATCGCCGCGTCGCCGCCGGGGAAGTCGCAGCGCGCGGTGCCGCTGTCGGGCATGAACAAGGAATCGCCGACGAACAGCGCGTCGCCGATCAAATAAGCGAGGCTGTCCTGGGTGTGCCCCGGCACCGGGATCGCGCGCGCCGGCAAGGAACCGATGGCGAAGTCTTCGTCGTCGTCGAACAGATGGTCGAAGCCGGGTTCGGCGCCGTCGGGCAGGCCGAACAGCGGCGCGAACACCCGCCGCACTTCGCCGATGCGGCGGCCGATCGCCAGCCGCGGCGCGGCGCCGGCCTGCGCGCGCAGGCGTTCGCGCAGCGCGTGCGCGCCGCTGAGGTGGTCGGCGTGGGCGTGGGTTTCCAGCAGCCAATCGATGCGCAGGCCGTCGTCGCGGGCGCGTTCGAGCAGCGCCGCGGCGCTGGCCAGGCCGGTGCGGCCCGAACGCGGGTCGAAGTCCAGCACCGGGTCGACGATCGCCGCCGCGCGCGTGGCCGGGTCGGCGACCAGATAGCTCCAGGTGCCGGTGTCGCGATGGTGGAACGCGCGGACCTGCGGCGCGGCGGCGTTGGAGTCGGGGCCCGACGGCATGGCGGCTCTCGATGCGGCGGGACCCGCGCGGACGTCGCCGCGCGGGCCGGGGCGGCGCGGCGCGCCGGTCAGCGGCCCGGCGCCAGCGCGGCGTCGAGCACCTTGGCCAGATGTTCGCCGCCCAGGCGCAGTTGGGTCTCGGCCAGCGGGCGCCAGGTGGCGACGTAGTCCGGAGCCAGCTTGTGGGTGGGCGGGTAGAACCCCGGTTGCCGCACCAGTTTGCACGATTCCTCGGCCCAGTCGGCGGCCGGCGGCGGCAGCCCGACCGCGCTGACCGCGGGCACCTGGATCCGCTTGAGCTTGGCCAGATAACGCTCGTCGCCGAGCTTGCTCATGCTGAGCATGCCGCTGTCCCACAGCGAGTGCAGGTTGGCGCCGTAACCGCCGGGGCGCTCGGGCTGGCCGGGAATGGCGAGCTGGAAGTCGTTGCCGCCCTTGTCGCGGGCGTAGCCGGCGTGCAGCGGCTGGTGCACGTCGCCGACGATGTGGACGACGAACTTCAGCGCCTGCAGGCGTTCGGCCTTGGATTTGCTGCGGTCGGCGAGAATCGCGGTCTGCGCCTGGATCGCGCCGACCGCGCAGTTGCCGTTGGGGCAATCGCGCGCGGCGTCGTAATGGCAGTCGCCGTCTTCGGGCAGGTTGACGTAATGCCACTTGGCGCTGCGCTTGCCCAGGTCCGGGTCGTTGGCGCGCAGTTCGTCGGCCCAGTTGGCGATGCCGGGCAGGGTCGGGTCGGGCTCGCCGGCGAGCAGCTTGGCCGCCTCGGCGCGCGCGGCCGGGGACATCCCGTCCCAGGCCAGTTCGGCGACCAGGCGGTGGCCTTGCGGGCCCCAGGCCAGCGCCGGCAGCGGCAGGGCGAGGACGAGGGCGGCGGCGCCGAGCAGGCGGCGGGCGGAGCGGGCGGAAGCGCGGGTTTCGGTCATGGCGCGCACTGTACCGGAGCCGGCGGCGCGGGCCGCTGTCCGAAGCTGGCGGTGCGGACGGGCGGCGGCTGGAACGAAAGCGTCGGGCCTGAAGGCCTTCCCGCAAAAGCGAGCCTCTTGCATCGCGGCGGGCCCGGTTTCGCTCGTGTGGGAGGGCTTTCAGGCCCGACGCTTTCCGCTCAGCGGCTGCACCGCTGCAAACGACGAGGCCGCGCCCTCGACAGGCGCGGCCCCGCCCGGCGACGCGAACTGCGCTCAGAACTTGATGACGTAAGCCAGCCCGTACACGAACGGATCGATATTGGCCTTGCCGATCTTCGTGCCGTTGAGCTTCACGTCGCTGCCGATGTCCATCCAGCGCGCATCGACCCGGATCGCGCCGCGCTCGTTGAGGATGAAGTCCACGCCCACGTGCGCGGCCACGCCGACCGAATCCTCCAGCTTGAGCTTGGCGCCGCGCAGCGGGCCAGTGGTCTTTTCGCTGAAGAAGGTCGTGTAGTTCACGCCGAGGCCGACGAACGGCGAGACCGTGCCCTGGCTGTTCCAGTGGTATTGCAGCGAAAACGTCGGCGGCAGGTGCTTGGTGGTGGCGACCTTGCCGAGGCCCTTGATGTCGATGTCGTGCTTGAACGGGGTGGCCGCCAGCACTTCGATGCCGATGTTGTCGCGGAAGAAGTATTCGAGGGTGATGGTCGGCTGGACGTTGTCGCCGATCTCGAGTTTGGCCGTGCCGTTGAGCAGGGTGCCGTTGTTGGACTTGGGCTGGACCTGGTGGGCGCCGATGCCGAGCGTGAAGTTGCCGGCCTGCTGGGCCAGGGCCGGGTGGGCCGCGCACGCGAGCGCAGCGGCGATGAGGCCGCCGATCAGTCGATGGTTCATTCCTTGAGTCCCCCTTGCAGATGAGTGCGGAATGCAGAGTTTTCTGAACAGGCCGAAGCCTGCCGCGCACTCTAAAGGCGCAGGAAAACTGCAAACCTTGATTGCCATCGCAGTCCCGCTGCGGCTCACCGACGCTCTCCGCCGCGGCATCGCCGGACTGCGACGCCGGCCCCGCCTTGCTAGAATGGCGGTTTCCCCACTTCGACCCGCCCCGGCGGACGCAGGAGTTAGTCAATGACGATCAAGGTAGGCATCAACGGCTTCGGCCGCATCGGGCGCAACGTGCTGCGCGCGGCCGTGCAGAACTTCGAGGGCGAGATCGAAATCGTCGCCATCAACGACCTGCTGGAGCCGGACTACCTGGCCTACATGCTGCAGTACGACTCGGTCCACGGCCGGTTCAAGGGCACCGTGGCGGTCGAAGGCAACACCCTGGTCGTCAACGGCAAGAAGATCCGCCTGACCCAGGAACGCGATCCGGCCAACCTCAAGTGGGACGAGGTCGGCGCCGACGTGGTCATCGAATCCACCGGCCTGTTCCTCGACAAGACCACCGCGCAGAAGCACCTCGACGCGGGCGCCAAGAAGGTGGTGCTGTCGGCGCCGTCGAAGGACGACACGCCGATGTTCGTCTACGGCGTCAACGACAAGACCTACAAGGGCGAGGCGATCGTGTCGAACGCTTCGTGCACGACCAACTGCCTGGCGCCGCTGGCCAAGGTGCTCAACGACAAGTGGGGCATCAAGCGCGGCCTGATGACCACCGTGCACGCCGCCACCGCGACCCAGAAGACCGTCGACGGCCCGTCCAACAAGGACTGGCGCGGCGGCCGCGGCATCCTCGAAAACATCATCCCGTCGAGCACCGGCGCGGCCAAGGCGGTCGGCGTGGTGATCCCGGAGCTCAACAAGAAGCTCACCGGCATGTCGTTCCGCGTGCCGACCTCGGACGTGTCGGTGGTCGACCTGACCGTCGAGCTCGTCAAGGACGCCACCTACGCCGAGATCTGCGCGGAAATGAAGGCGCAGTCGGAAGGCGCGCTGAAGGGCGTGCTCGGCTACACCGAAGACAAGGTCGTGGCGACCGACTTCCGCGGCGACGCGCGCACCTCGATCTTCGACGCCGAAGCCGGCATCGCGCTCGACGGCACCTTCGTCAAGCTGGTGAGCTGGTACGACAACGAGTGGGGCTACTCGAACAAGTGCCTGGAAATGGTCAAGGTGGTCGCGGGCAAGTAAGCCGCGGCGCTGCGATCGGAACGAGAAAGCCCCGCATCCGCGGGGCTTTTTCTTTATCGGGTTCGGTTGGGCCGAGCGGAAAGCATCGGGCCTCAAGGACCGACGCTTTCCTTGCAAACCGCGACAAAACCAGCCGCCGCCCCGCGCACGAGGCGGCGGCCGAACCTCAGGCCGGCTGCTCCACCGACTCGCGCAAGCCGCGCGCCGAAGCCACCATCGCCTGCAACGCCGAGCGCACCTCCGGCCAGCCGCGCGTCTTCAACCCGCAGTCCGGATTGACCCACAGCTGCGCCGGGTCGAGCACGTCCAGCGCCTTGTCCAGCAGCTCGCGCATCTCGGCCTGGTCGGGCACGCGCGGGGAGTGGATGTCGTACACGCCCGGGCCGATGCCGTTGGGGTAGCGGTAGCGCACGAACGCGTCGAGCAGTTCCATGCGCGAGCGCGAGGTCTCGATCGAGATCACGTCGGCGTCGAGCGCGGCGACCGCGTCGATGATGTCGTTGAACTCGGCGTAGCACATGTGGGTGTGGATCTGGGTCGCGTCGCCCACGCCGCTGGCGGCGAGGCGGAAGCTTTCGCCGGCCCAGGCCAGGTACGCCGGCCAGTCGGCGCGGCGCAGCGGCAGGCCTTCGCGCAGCGCCGGCTCGTCGATCTGGATCGCGGCGATGCCGGCGGTTTCCAGGTCCAGCACTTCCTCGCGCAACGCCAGCGCGATCTGCCGGCAGCTGTCGGCGCGCGGTTGGTCGTCGCGCACGAACGACCACTGCAGGATCGTCACCGGCCCGGTCAGCATGCCCTTGACCGGCTTGTCGGTGCGGTCCTGGGCGAAGCGGCTCCATTCCACCGTCATCGCGCGCGGCCGCGCCACGTCGCCGAACAGCACCGGCGGCTTGACGCAGCGCGAGCCGTAGCTCTGCACCCAGCCGTGCGAGGTGAAGGCGAAGCCGTCGAGCTGTTCGCCGAAGTACTCGACCATGTCGTTGCGCTCGAACTCGCCGTGCACCAGCACGTCGATGCCGAGCGCTTCCTGCTCGCGCAGGCACTGCACGGTTTCGTTTTCGAGGAACGCGCGGTAACCGGCGTCGTCGAGGCGCCCGGCCTTGTGTTCGGCGCGGGCCTGACGCACCTGCGCGGTCTGCGGGAACGAACCGATGGTGGTGGTCGGGAACAGCGGCAGCTTCAGCCGCTGCTGCTGCAAGGCGATGCGCTGCGGGTAAGCGCTGGCGCGGCGGGTCATCGCCGGCTCGACCGCGGCCAGGCGCTTGCGCACCTGCGCGTTGCGCAGCAGCGGCGAGGCCAGGCGCGCGGCGCGCGCGCTGGCGGCCTTGGCCAGTTCGCCTTCGGCCGCGGCGTCGCCGGCCAGGGCGCCGGCGATCAGGCGCAGTTCTTCGATCTTCTGCTTCGCATACGCCATCCACTGCTTCAGCGGGCCCGGCAGCTTGCGTTCGAGTTCCAGGTCGGTCGGCACGTGCAGCAGCGAACACGACGGCGCCAGCCAGCGCGCGCGTTCGCCGGCGCGGCGGGCCAGGCTCAGCGCGGCGTCGAGATCGGCGCGCCAGATGTTGCGGCCGTCGACCACGCCCAGGCTCAGCGCGCGGTTCTCCGGCAGCAGCGGCAGCACCGCTTCGAGCTGCTGCGGCGCGCGCACCAGATCCAGATGCAGCGCTTCGACCGGCAACTGCGCGGCCAGCGCGGCGTTGTCGCCGAGCGCGCCGAAGTAGGTCGCGAGCAGGCGCTGCGGCGAATCGGCCTGGGCCAGCGCGTCGTAGGCGCGGCGGTAAGCGGCGCGGTCGGCGTCGTCGAGGTCGAGCACCAGCGCGGGCTCGTCGATCTGCACCCAGTCGGCGCCGGCGGCCTTGAGCTTGGCCAGCAGCTCGGCGTAGGCCGGCAGCAGCGCGTCGAGCAGTTCGCGCGGGTCGCCGCCGTCGTTGCGCTTGCCGAGCTTGAGCAGGGTCACCGGGCCGAGCAGCACCGGCCGCGCCTTCAGGCCGAGCGCCTGCGCCTGGGCCAGTTCGGCCAGCGGCTTGTCGGCGCGCAGGGCGAAGCGCTGGTCGCGTTCGAACTGCGGGACCAGGTAGTGGTAGTTGGTGTCGAACCACTTGGTCATTTCCAGCGCGCGCAGATCGCGGCGGCCGTCCTGCAGGCCGCGGGCGAGGGCGAAGTAGCCGGTCAGCGGGTTGTCCTCGAACGCGGCGCGGTGCGAGGCCGGCACCGCGTCGAACAGCACCGCGGTGTCGAGGACGTGGTCGTAGAGCGAGAAATCGTTGCTGGGGACGCTGTCGGCGCCGGCGGCGACGGCCAGCCGCCAGTGGCGTTCGCGCAGCTCGGCGGCGGCCGATTGCAGCGCGGCCGCGTCGCTGTCGCCCTTCCAGAACGATTCCAGGGCTTGCTTGAGCTCGCGCCGCGCGCCGATGCGCGGGAAGCCGAGTGGGGTGACGCTGATCATGATGAATACCTGCGATGCATGGGCATGACGCAGGGCAACGAAGGAGACCACGGCCGCGCCCGCCCGGGCGCCTGTGCGCCGGACTGCGGATCGATCCGTTGGCTTCGACCTCCGCCCCCGCGGGCGAGCCGGCCCGCGGCGGGCATCGCGCGGACGCGACGGCGCAACGGGTCGGAGTCGGACGGAAGGCGTGCCTTCCGGTCGCGGCAGGTCTTCGGGCTCGGGACGTGGGCGCGGCGTGGCCGGTGCGGCGCGCGAGTCCATCCACTCGCGCGCCGGCGCCGGCCTCGTCGCCTCGCCGTTCCTACTGAGGCCGCTTCCCAGGCGTACCGCCCAGTGCCAAGGCCCGTTCGTTTCCCATACCGCTGCGGGGCAGCTCCGGATTCGCACCGGATTCCCTCTGGCCGGACGCGGCGCGAACCGCGCCCGGCGTGTCCCATCGCTTTATCTGCATGAAGCGATGTTCACCGAGACGCCGCCAAGGTACGCAGCGGCCGGGGCGAAGTCAAATGACAGGGAGCTTTCTGCGGAGGTGGTCGCAGCGGGGACGATGGCGCCGGGCCTGAAGGTCGTCCCAAGCCCTTCGGCGACCTTCCCCAGCGAGCCTTCAGACCCGACGCTTTCCGCTCCTCCCGACGCGCTCCCACTCGCTTTTTGCCGCACTTGCCGGTTACGCGCGCGACCGCCTGCCCCTCGCGCCGGGTTCATCCGCGCCTCGCCAACATGAAGCCCGGCCCGCCTACGCGCGCGGTCCTCGTTGAGCTTCAACGAGGCTGCCGCTAACGTTTGCAGGCGCAGCGCGCGGCGCGGGCCAGGACGGTCCCGCGCGATCCCGACTCCGGTGGCTCGACACATGTTTCCGCAACGCTCCCCGTTCCGACCCCGCAGGCTGTTGGCAGCCTCGCTCGCGCTGCTGTGCGCGCTGGCGCTGGCCGCCTGCGGCAAGGACGAAGCGGCCCAGCCCGGCGCCGCGGTGACCCTGGGCAGCCAGAACGACGTGCCCAAGCCGGCGCAGGTGCCGGTCAGCGAGGAGGACATCCTCAAGGGCACCTACTGGCCGCCGGCCAAGCTCGACGGCGGCGTCGCCCGGATCAGCTGCGAATACGACTACCCGCGCTTCGGCGACGGCGACAAGCTCGAATCGCTGGATTTCTTCAGCCTGGTCGACGCGATGTCGCCGTGCCAGCAGCGCGGCGTGGTGCGGGTGCGCTACCAGGGCAAGATCGGCGCCGGCTTCACCGCGCTGGCGCAGCGGGTCGCGGCGATGGCCGCGCGCATGGAGATTCCGACCCGCATCCTCGACATCGATTCCAGCGGCGGCCACGTCGAGGAAGCGCTGCGCGCCGGCGACTCGATCGCCGAGTCGGGCTGGGCGATCTGGGTGCGCGAGGAATCGGTCTGCCACAGCGCCTGCGTGCTGATCCTGGCCGCCGGCGACACCCGCTCGATCGAGGGCAAGGTCGGCATCCACCGGCTGATGCGCGACCGCTCCACCGCGACCTCGCGCGCCGAACTCAGCCGCGAGCTGCGCCAGATCAACCAGCAGGTGCGCGATTACCTGGAACGCAACGGCGTCGCCACCGCGGTCTCGGACCTGATGATGACCGTGGCCAACCGCGACCTGCGCATCCTGACTCCGGACGAACTCAAGCAATACGGCCTGGACGGCACCAACGCCGCCCAGGACGACCTCGACCGGATCCGCCTGGCGCGCAAGTGCGGCGACGACTTCGTGCGCCGCCGCGAAGCCTTCCGCCGCGCCTTCGACGCGCAATGCATGGGCACCGGCAAGAGCTTCGAGTCGATGCCCGAATGCGCCGAGCAACTGCAGGCGAAGTTCGGCTTCCCGGACAAGACCTGCCCCGGCGAAAGCCCGGCCGACCTGTATGCGCGCGATCTGCCGCCGCCGTTGCTGGACGAAACCGCGGTCGCCGGCGACGAGGGCAAGAGCGCCGAAGCCAAGCCCGGCGAGAACGCGGCCGAAAAGCCGGGCAAGTCCGAGCCGCCTGCGAAACCGGCCAAGTAAACCCATCGCGATTTCCGCGCTCCGGCCGGCTTCGTTCCCGACTGTAGGAGCGGCGCGAGCCGCGACCGCGACACTTCGATGACGACGTTTCTTCCGCGCCGCCGTCTGGCTTACCAGTCGCGCCGCACCTGCGCGCCGCCGAACATCGCGCCGACGATGCCGGGCAGGGCGAGGAAATCGTGCGGGAAACCGAGCGCGACCGCGCTGGCCCGTTCCAGCCGCTCGATCTGCGCCGCGCCGAGTTCGACCTGCAGCGCGCCGAGGTTCTGCAGCAACTGCGCTTCGGTACGCGCGCCGATCACCGGCACGATCGCGCCGGGCCGTTGCAGCGTCCACGCCAGCGCGACCTGCGCCGGCGCGCGTTCGAGCTCGCGCGCGACGTCGACCACGACTTCGGCGATGTCGAGCGCGCGTTCGGTCAAAGCGCCGTTGCCGATCGCGACCGCGCGCCGTCCCTGCGCCGTGGCCGGGTCGAGATCGGCGCGCGAGTACTTGCCGGTCAGCACGCCCGACGCCAGCGGCGACCACGCGCTGACGCCGAGGCCGAGTTCGCGCGCCATCGGCAGCAGCTCGCGCTCGCTGTCGCGCTGGGCCAGGCTGTACTCGGTCTGCAGCGCCACCAGCGGCGACCAGCCGCGCAGTTCGGCCAGGGTCTGCATGCGCGCGGCCTGCCACGCCGGCAGGTCGGACACGCCGGCGTACAACACCTTGCCCGCGCGGACGAGGTCGTCGAAGCCGCGCATGACTTCCTCGACCGGCGTGGTCGCGTCCCAGGCGTGCAGGTAGAGCAGGTCGATGTAGTCGCTGCCGAGCCGGCGCAGGCTGGCTTCGACCGAACGGCGCAGGTTCTTGCGGTGGTTGCCGCCGGCGTTGGGGTCGCCCGGGTCGGTGCACAGCGAGAATTTGGTCGCGATCACCAGTCGATCGCGGCGGCCTTGGGCGAACTGGCCGAGCAGGGTTTCCGAACTGCCGCCGGTGTAGAAATTCGCGGTGTCGAAGTAATTGCCGCCGCGTTCGAGATACGCGTCGAACACGCGCCGGGCTTCGGCGGCGTCGCTGCCCCAGCCCCAGTCCTCGCCGAAGGTCATGGTGCCCAGGCAGATCGGGCTGATGCGCAGGCCGGAGCGGCCGAGGGTGCGGTAGTGGTCGAGTTGCATGGCGGTAGTCCGCAGCGAAGGTGCGGCGACTTTAGGAATCGCGCGCGCTTCGGAATATCCGCAGCTTGCGCCGGCGCCGTGCGGCGCCGGATCAATGCGTTGCAGTCTTGCTTACGGCAGCGGCGGCACCGCGGTCGGCTTGCCTTCGACGTCGAGCGCGATCATGGTGAAGCGGCCGCGCGTGGCCAGTTGCGATTCGCCGGTCAGCAGGTCCTCGCGGATCATTTCCACTTCGACCTGCATCGAAGTGCGGCCGGTTTCGACCACGCGCGCGATCAGCTCGACCAGCGCGCCCTTGGGCACCGGCAGGTGGAAGTCGATCTGCTCCGAACGCGCGGTGACCACGGTGCGGCGCGCGTAGCGCGAGGCGGCGATGAAAGCGGCCTTGTCCATCCACGCCAGCGCCTGGCCGCCGAACAGCGTGCCGAGGTGGTTGGTGTGGTCGGGGAACACGATCTCGGTCATGCGGGCTTCGGTCATGGCGGAGGTGTCGGCGTTGGGGGATGGGATGAGATCGAACATTCCAGGACAACGTGCTCCCTCTCCCGTTTACGGGAGAGGGTTGGGGTGAGGGAAGACGGTTGCGAAGATGCCGGGCGAGAGCGCGTGCCCTCACCCCAACCCCTCTCCCGCAAGCGGGAGAGGGGCTTCAAGCACGGGAGCGAGGCTCGAAGCCTCAGAACGCCTCGTCGAACGCCACTTCGCCCTGCACGCCGACCTGATACGCCGACACGCGGCGCTCGAAGAAGTTGGTCACTTCCTGCACGTCCTGCAGGTCCATGAACGCGAACGGGTTGGTCGAGCCGAAGTGCTTGGGCATGCCGAGCTGGACCATGCGCTGGTCGGCGCAGTATTCCAGGTACTGGCGCATGTCCTTCAGCGACAGGCCGACCACGCCGCCGGACAGCACGTCCTGGGCGAACAGGTATTCGCAATCCACCGCTTCTTCGAACATCTTGACCACCTGCGCGCGCAGGTCGGCGTCGAACAGGTCCGGTTCTTCCTCGCGCGCGGTGCGGATGACTTCGAACGCGAACGCCATATGGCAGCTCTCGTCGCGGAACACCCAGTTGGTGCCCGAGGCCAGGCCGTTGAGCAGGCCGCGCGAACGCAGGTAGTACACGTAGGCGAACGCGGCGAAGAAGAACAGGCCTTCGATGCAGCCGGCGAAGCAGATCAGGTTCAGCAGGAACTGGCGGCGCTGCTCGCGCGTCTCGACCCGCTTCAGGTCCTGGATCGAGTCGATCCAGCGGAAGCAGAACTCGGCCTTGGCCCGGATCGAGGGAATTTTCTCGACCGCGTCGAAGGCCTTGGCGCGCTCGTTCGGGTCGGGCAGGTAGGTGTCGAGCAGGGTCAGGTAGAACTGCACGTGCAGCGCTTCCTCGTACAGCTGCCGCGACAGGTACATGCGCGCTTCCGGCGCGTTGATGTGCTGGTACAGGTTCAGCACCAGGTTGTTGGCGACGATGCTGTCGCCGGTGGCGAAGAACGCGACCAAGCGCTCGACCAGATGCCGCTCGGCCGGGCCGAACTTGTGCTTGAGGTCGTTGACGTCCTGGGAGAAATCCACTTCCTCGACGGTCCAGGTGTTGCGGATGGCGTCGCGGTACATCTCGTAGAACTGCGCGTAGCGCATCGGGCGCAGAGTGAGATCGAAACCGGGATCCAGGAGCTTAGGAGCTAGCGAAGAGGAGCTAGGAGATAGCGGGGACATCGCTGACGAAGACATGGGCTGTTTTCCTAATGCAGGTGTGCGTGCGATCTGGGACCTTGAGAACAAGGGGGAGGCCGTGCACTACCAAGAAACTGTGATCTGGAACAAAGCCGTCCGGCTGGCCGAGAAGGTTTGTCTCATTTCGGCGATGCTGCCGGACGCGGAGAAATTCGGTGTACGACTGCAACTGACGCGGGCTGCAATATCGGTTGCGAGCAATACAGCGGAAGGATGGGCGAGGGAGTCGAAGAAAGAGCGAAGACAATTCCTGTCGATCGCGAACGGTTCCCTAGCCGAGCTGCACACCCAATTGCTGATATGCGAGCGGGTGAAATGGCTGAACGGCGCGGACTTGTCGGAGATAAAAACTCTGATCGACGAAGTCGGTCGCATGCTAACCGTCCTGAGAAGAGCGGCCAGGCTCCCTGACCGCTCAGCTATCTCCTAACTCTTACCCGCTATCTCCTGCCTTACTGGCAAGCCTCGCAGGCTTCCGGATTTTCCAGCGAGCAGGCGATCGCGTCGCTCTCGCTGTACTCCGGCTTCGGCGCCACCGGCGCGGCGGCCGGCGCGCTGACCGTGGTCTTGGCGATCTTGGTCGCCGGACGCGAACGCAGGTAATACGTGGTCTTCAGGCCCTTCTTCCACGCGTACATGTACATCGAGCTGAGCTGGCCGATGTTCGGGCTCTCGATGAACAGGTTCAACGACTGGCTTTGATCGATGAACGCGCCGCGGTCGGCGGCCATGTCGATCAGCGAGCGCATCGGCAGTTCCCACGCGGTGCGGTAGACCTGGCGCAGCGATTCGGGAATCTCGGCGACCGACTGGATCGAGCCTTCGGCCATCTTGATCCGGTCGCGCATTTCCGGGGTCCACATGCCGAGCTTCTTGAGCTCCTCGACCAGGTACTTGTTGACGACCAGGAAGTCGCCCGACAGGGTCTCGCGCTTGAACAGGTTCGACACCTGCGGCTCGATGCATTCGTAGCAGCCGGCGATCGAGGCGATGGTCGCGGTCGGGGCGATCGCCACCAGCAGCGAGTTGCGCAGGCCGTGCTGCTGGATGCGCGCGCGCAGCTCGGTCCAGCGCTCGGGCTGCGACGGTTCCACGCCCCAGGCTTCGAACTGCAGTTCGCCGATGCTGGCGCGGGTGTCTTCGTAGCCCGGGTGCTTGCCGTGCTCCATCGCCAGCTCGTTCGACGCCGACAGGGCGTGGAAGTAGATGGCTTCGGCGATCTCGCGGCCGAGCTTGCGCGCCGGCTCGGAGTCGAACGGCAGGCGCAGCTTGAAGAACACGTCCTGCAGGCCCATCGTGCCGAGGCCGACCGGACGCCAGCGCAGGTTGGCGCGGCGCGCGGTTTCGATCGGATAGAAGTTCAGGTCGATCACGCGGTCGAGCTGGCGCACGGCCAGGCGCACGGTCTCGGCGAGCTTGTCGAAATCGAACGCACCCTTGCCGTCTTCGAAGATCTCGACGTGGTGCGACAGGTTGATCGAGCCGAGGTTGCACACCGCGGTCTCGTCCTGCGAGGTCACTTCGAGGATCTCGGTGCACAGGTTCGACAGGTGCACCACGTTGCCGTCGCGCAGGGTCTGGTTGCAGGCGCGGTTGGACTTGTCCTTGAAGTTCATCCAGCCGTTGCCGGTCTGCGCCAGGGTGCGCATCATCCGGCCGTAGATGTCGCGCGCCTTGACCTTCTTGACCGCCTGGCCGGCGGCTTCGGCGGCGCGGTAGGCGCGTTCGAACGACTCGCCCCACAGGTCGGTCAGCTGCGGCACCTTGGCCGGGTCGAACAGCGACCAGTCGGCGTCGGCCTCGACCCGGCGCATGAATTCGTCGGGAATCCAGTTGGCGAGGTTGAGGTTGTGGGTGCGGCGCGCTTCGTCGCCGGTGTTGTCGCGCAGTTCCAGGAACTCCTCGATGTCGGCGTGCCACGGCTCCAGGTACACGCAGGCCGCGCCCTTGCGCTTGCCGCCCTGGTTGACCGCGGCGACGGAGGCGTCGAGCGTCTTCAGCCACGGCACGATGCCGTTGGACAAACCGTTCGTCGAGCGGATCAGCGAGCCGCGCGCGCGGATGCGGGTGTAGCTCAGGCCGATGCCGCCGCTGAACTTGCTCAGTTTGGCCACGTCCATGTAGCGCTTGTAGATCGCTTCCAGCGAGTCTTCCGGCGAATCCAGCAGGAAGCAGCTCGACAGCTGCTCGTGGGTGGTGCCGGAGTTGAACAGGGTCGGCGAGGACGGGATGTAGTCGAGCTGGGCCATGCGCCGGTACAGCGCCAGCGCGTCGGACACGTCTTCGCTCAGCGCGCAGGCGATGCGCAGGAAGAACTGCTGCGGGGTCTCGATGACGGTGCGCGCGGTCGGGTGGCGCAGCAGGTAGCGGTCGTACAGGGTGCGCAGGCCGAAGTAGTCGAACTTGGCGTCGAGGTTGCGGTCGATCGCGTCGTTGAGCTTGCGCGCGTTGGCCTGGACGAAGTCGAGCAGGCGCTGGTTGATCAGGCCCAGGTCGAAGCCGCGCTGGACCGACTGCGAGAACGCGTGGATCTCGATCCCGGCGACTTCCTTCTCGATCACCCCGGCCAGCAGGCGCGCGGCGAGGCGGCCGTATTCGGGTTCTTCGGCGGTCAGCAGCGCGGCGGTGCGGATCGACAGTTCGTCGAGCTCGCGCGTGGTCGCGCCGTCGTACAGGCCGGAGATGGTGCGGGTGGACACGCGCATCGGGTCGACCGAGTACAAGCCTTCGGCGCAGCGGGTCACCGCGCGCACGATCTTGTTGAGGTCGACCGGCTCGCGGCGGCCGCTGCGCTTGGTCACGCTCATCGTCAGGTTCGCGGCCGGCGGGGTCAGGGCGAAACCCGGGGCGTCCTGTGCGCTGCGTTGCGGTTTGACGTTGGCGACGGGGGCGGCGGCGGCGTCCGCGGCGGGGGCGACGGACGAATCGGTTTCTAGAGTGGTCATGGCATTGCTCCGGGGCGTGGGTGCACGGTGCGGAGAACGCGGACGCGCCATCGACAGCGGACCGCGATAGCGGCGTCGCCGAAGGCACGGCCGCGCCCCCGCGGGCGCGGAGCAATCGGAGCGCTGGGCTGGGTGTCGCGCGCGCCGGACCGTTCCGGGCACGTGCCGCTCCGCGCATGGCGCCGAAGCGGTCGGACGCGACGGTGGCCCCGTCGTGCCGCGACACCGGCCGGTCTTCGCTCGAAGACTCCATTGGGCCGGGACCGCGCGGTTGTGCGACGCGCGGCTGTCGGCAGGTCTTCGGGCTCGGGACTTGCGGAGACTAAAGAGCGCAGAGCGGTGAGCAGTGGGCGATGCCTCGCCCGTCCACTTCCCACCGTTCTGCGCTCTTGGGGCCTCCGGTTCCTTGCGGGCCGCTTCCCGGGCGTTCGTCGCGCCCAGTGCCATGACCCGTTCGTTTCCCATACCGCTGCGGGGCAGCGCCGGCTTCGGACCCCTCCGCGCGGCTGCGCGGACGGTTCCCTACCGGCTTCCCTTTTCAGCCGGTCTCTCGACCGGCACCGACGGGCACAACATAGTGGGGTTGAGCGATTTCGTCAACGCGATATGTGGTGAGTCAGGAAGATCTGCATGGGGTGAAGGCGACCCACGCAGGGGGCCAAGGTTGGTGTAACGTGCCCGCCATAAGGATAGGGGAAAGCGTGATGGAATCGCTGATTGTGTTGCTGGTCCTGGCCGTGCTGGCGGTGCCTGTGCTGCTGGTGGTGGCGCTGGTCCAGCTGAGCTCGTTGCGCGGCCGGGTGACCGGGCTGGAGCGCGAGGTGGAACGCCTGCGCCGATCGGGCGGACCGGCGCGCAGCGAGGAGACGCTGACCGACTGGATCGCGCGCGAGGCCCGCGAGGAGTCCGCGCGCGAGGCCCGCGAGGCCGCCGCGCGCAGCCAGCCCGCGAGCGCGCCGGCCGCGAGCGCGGCAGCGCCGCCTGCGCCGGCTGCGTCGCCGCCACCCCGACCCGCCGCCGCGCAACCGCCGCAACCCGCGCCGGGCCCCGCCGTGCCGCCGCCGTTGCCGCCTGCGTCCGCGGCGCCCGCTCCGGCGCCGCCCGCCGCGCCGCCGCGCCCGCAGGCTCCGCGCGCCCCGGCCGCGCCGCCGCCGCCGGATTTCGTCACCGTCGCCGCGCGCTGGGTGCGGCGCTGGTTCACCGAGGGCAACGTGCCGGTCAAGGTCGGCATGCTGGTGCTGCTGGCCGGCGTCGCCGCGCTGCTGAAGTACGCCAGCGACCAGGGCTGGGTGCGGCTGCCGATCGAACTGCGCCTGGCCGGCGTCGCCGCCGCGGCGATGGCCGCGCTGGTGTTCGGCTGGCGCCAGCGCGAGCGCAAGCGGGTGTTCGGCCTGAGCCTGCAGGGCGGCGCGATCGGCGTGCTGCTGCTGGTGGTGTTCGCCGCGTTCAAGCTGTACGGCATGATCCCGGCCGGCGCCGCGTTCGCGCTCAGCGTGGTGCTGGTGGCCGGCACCGGCGTGCTGTCGGTGAAGCAGAACGCGCTGGCGCTGGCGGTGTTCGCGATCCTCGCCGGTTTCCTCGCGCCGATCTGGCTGTCGACCGGCTCGGGCAACCACGTCGCCTTGTTCGGTTACTACGCCGTGCTCAACGCCGGCATCTTCGCCATCGCCTGGTGGCGGCCGTGGCGCGCGCTGAACCTGCTCGGTTTCGCCTTCACCTGGGGCATCGGAACGCTGTGGGGCGTGCTCAAGTACCGGCCCGAGCATTACTCGACCACCGAACCGTTCCTGCTGCTGTTCTTCGCGTTCTATCTGCTGATCCCGGTGCTGTACGCGCGCCGCCGCGCCGCCGGCCGCCGCGACCTGATCGACGGCTGCCTGGTGTTCGGCACGCCGCTGGTGGCGTTCACCCTGCAGGCCGGCCTGCTCGAAGGCGCGCGCATGCCGCTGGCGTTCTGCGCGCTGGGCCTGGGCGCGCTGTACGCGGCGCTGGCGTGGTGGCTGCGCCGCGATCAGCGCTTCGTCGCGCTGAGCGTGCCGTACGCCCTGCTCGCGGTCGGCTTCGCCACCCTGGCGGTGCCGCTGGCGTTGGCCGCGGAAGCCACCGCCTGCGTGTTCGCGCTGGAAGGCGCGGCGCTGGCGTGGCTGGGACTGCGCCAGCAGCGGCTGTTGCCGCAGTTGACCGGCGCGGGCCTGCAAGTGGCGGCCGCGATGGCGTTCGCCATCGGCGCCAGCGACAGCGTGTGGGAAGCGCAGCGCGCGCTGCTCAACGCCAACTTCGCCGGCGCCTTGCTGATCGCGCTGGCGGGGCTGGCCAGCGCGGCGAGCTATCGGCGCAGCGAAAACCTCAAGCCGATCGCGCTGGTTTATTACGTCTGGGGATTGGCGTGGTGGCTGGGCGCGTTCGGCAGCCAGATCGTCGGCTTCGTCGATGCGCCGGCGCGCGTGGATGCGTGGCTGATCCTGGTCGTCGTCAGCGGCTGGATCGCCGCGGAAGCCTACGCCCGCCATGCCTGGAAGGCGCTGTCGGCGACCGCGATGCTGGCGCTGGGCTGCGGCGTCTTGTTCGCGTTCGGCCAGATCGACCGCCACGCCTGGCCGCTGCGCCACTGGGGCTGGCTGGCTTGGGCCGTCTACGCGGCGCTGGGCTGGCGCATCCTGCAGGCGCTGCGCGAGCGCGCTCGCGGCGAACTCGCGTTCGCGCATCAAGCCTGGCTGTGGTCGTGGGCCGTGGCGCTGGGAGCCAGCCTGAGCCTGTGGCTGCGCGATGGCGGCGGCTTCGGTTCGGGTTGGATCGTCGCCGGCGCGGTGTCGCCCGCGCTGGCGATCGCCGCTGCCTGCCTGTGGCGGCCGCAGTGGATCGGCCTGCCGGTGGCGCAGCGCTTCGAGCAATGGCGCAGCGGCGCCAGCGCCGGCTTCATGCTGATTCCCGGCGCGGTCGTAGCGATCTGCCTGGTCTCCGACGCCGCGCCGCGCCCGCTGATCTGGCTGCCGTTGTTGAATCCGGCAAGCCTGACGCAATGGACCGCGCTGCTGCTGTTGGGCGCGTGGCTGGCTTCGCCGCTGGTCGGCGCCGAACTGCGCCGGCGCCGGGTGCCGCTGCTGGCGCTCGGCGGTTTCGCCCTGATCACCGTCGAGGTCTTGCGCAGCGCGCACTTCTGGGGCGGCGTGGCGTGGGACGCGTCGATGTTCCAGGCCAGCCTGGTGCAGACCAGCCTGACCGTGGTCTGGAGCGTGCTCGGCGTGGCCGGCTGGATCGCCGGCTCGCGCCGCGGCCAGCGCGGGCTGTGGCTGGCCGGCGCGGTGCTGATGGGCGTGGTGCTGGCCAAGCTGGTGTTCGTCGACCGCGGCCATCTGGGCAATCTGCTCGGCATCGCGTCGTTCATCGCGTATGGCCTGCTATGCACCCTGGTCGGCTACTTCGCGCCGGCGCCGCCGTCGCGCGATGCGCGCGCTGACGGCGGTTCCGAGCCCGAACCAGAACCCGATTCGACCTCCGATTCCGAACGCCCCCGCGCGCAGGACGCCTCCGCATGAAGCCTCGTTTGTTCGTTCTCGCCCTGTTGACGCTCGCGCTGCCGCTGGCGGCCGCGCCGCGCCAGGACTACGCGCAGCAATGGCCGCTGCGACTGAGCCGCGACGACGGCGGCGCGTACCGGGTCGTGCTCGACCCGGCCGTGTACGCGCAGGCGCAAAGCGCGCAACTGCGCGACGTCGAAGTGATCGACGCCAGCGGCGCCAGCGTGCCGGCCGAGGTGTTCGCGCCCGAGCAGCCGCTGGCGCGCGCGCCGCAACGGGCGACGCTGCCGTGGTTCCCGCTGCCGGCGGCGCCGTCGGGCGGCGCGGCGCAAGGCTGGGAACTGATCAGCGAAGTCGAAACCGACGGCCGCCTGCGCCGGGTCGAGGCGCGCAGCACCGCGGGCGACGCGGCCAAGCTGCCGCAGACCGCACTGCTGATCGACGCCAGCGCGGTGCGCGCGCCGATCCAGGCGCTGCAACTGCAATGGGCGCCGGGCGCGGCGCTGGACGCGGCGTACTCGGTCGAGGCCAGCGACGATCTCGACCAGTGGCGCAGCGTGACGAGCAGCGGCCGGCTGGTCGACCTGGAACGCGACGGCCGGCGCTTGCAGCAGCGCCGCATCGCCTTCGACGCGGTCGGCGAACAGGCGCGCTATCTGCGCTTGACCCCGCAGGATCCGCAGCGCGCCGCGCAGATCGTCGCGGTCGAGGCCGAACTGGCCGCGGGCGCGGCCAGCGCGCCGTTGCAATGGCGCGAACTCAAGGGCGCGCGGGTCGAACTCAAGGACGGCGGCGTCGCGTTCGAATACCGCCTCGACGGCCGTTTCCCGATCCAGCAGGCCGACGTCGCGCTGCCCGGCAACCACGCGCTGCAATGGCGCCTGGACAGCCGCGACAACGAAGACGAAGGCTGGCGCGCGCAGGCGGGGCCGTGGATGGCTTACGCCGTCGGCGCGGGCGACCGTTCCGCCGCGCGCCAACTCGCCGGCGTTTCGCGCGACCGCTTGTGGCGCTTGCGCGCGAGCGGCGCGGTGCCGGGCGAGCCGGTGCTGCGCTTGGGGTATCGGCCGGAAGTGGCGGTGTTCCTGGCGCAGGGGCAGCCGCCGTATGCGTTGGTGGCCGGCAGCGCGCGCGCGGTGCGTGCGGATTCGCCGTTGGCGCAGTTGGTCGAGGCCTTGCGCAAGTCGCGCGGCGACGATTGGCGGCCGGCGGATGCGAGTTTGGGTGCGGCCAGCGATCTGGGCGGCGCGGAAGCGTTGAAGCCCATGCCGGCCAAGCGCGATTGGAGTTCGTGGTTGTTGTGGGCGGTGTTGGTGGCCGGGGCGGTGATCGTGGCGGGGTTTGCTATGAGTTTGTTGCGAGCGGGGAAGGGGCCGGAGGCTTAGGCGGCGTCGTTTTGGGCTCGATGGCGTTGCCGCTGTTGCTGTGGTTACGAGTGACGACAAGCGACAATCCAAAGCTTCCGTCCGCAAGCGGCCGGGTCACTTTCTTTGTCTTGCCAAAGAAAGTAACCAAAGAAAGGCGCTTTCCTTGTTTTCGAATCAAGAGCCACTAAGGTTCGATGCCTGCGCAGGGATGCGGGACAAGGGGCATCCTGCCCCGGTCCCGCACGCGCGCATCCATGCGCGCGCCCTCCGGGTCTCTGTTTGCCTGTGGCGAGTTCGGGGCGGCGGGGGGAGCCAAGAGCAACGGAAACAGCGCAGCAACGGCGACAGCAAAATCAAAATGGATTCCGGCTTTCGCCGGAACGACGAGGTTGATGTTTCGTATCGATGCCGCCGTTCCGGCGAAAGCCGGAGTTCAGTTTGCTGTTGCTGCTGAATTAGTTTTTTGCTCCCCCCGCCGCTGCGAACTCGCCACAGGCAACCGTAGACCCGAAGGGCGCGCGCATGGATGCGCGCGTGCGGGACCGGGCCAGGATGGCCCTTGTCCCGCATGCCCGCGCAAGCCACGAACGATAGTGGCTCTTGATTCGAAACAGGGTAAGCGCCTTTCTTTGGTTACTTTCTTTGGCAAGACAAAGAAAGTGACCCGGCCGCTTGCGGACGGAAGCTCTGGATTTTTGCTTGTCGTCACTCGTAGCCTCGGCAAAAGCAAAAGCAGCAGAAAAAAGTTCCGGCCTTCGCAGGTAATGACGAATCTGAGGCGAGGATCTGAAGGATCTAGGCTTCGCGCCGCCCCGGCGCTACTCACCATCGCCGCCCGCAATCGCTACCAAGCCCCACAATTCAGCCCCCAAGGTTCCCTTCGCCCCCCGCCCCCGCGACAATACCCACCCCAAGCCGCGCCCCAAGCCGGCCGCGGCCCCCGCCGCACCCCCATCCCCGCATCGCCCAGGAGGCACCGTGTCCATCGTCCGCATGACCGACCTAGATCTCGCCGGCAAGCGAGTGCTGATCCGCGAAGATCTCAACGTCCCCATCGACGACGGCCGCATCACCTCCGAACTGCGCATCCTCGCCGCGATCCCGACCCTGAAGCTGGCGCTGGAGAAGGGCGCGGCGGTCATGGTGACCTCGCACCTGGGCCGGCCCAAGGAAGGCCAGTGGAGCGAAGCCGATTCGCTGGCGCCGGTGGCCCAGCGCCTGTCGGAACTGCTCGGCATCGAGGTGCCGCTGGTCAAGGACTGGGTCGACGGCGTCGAAGTGAAGCCGGGCCAGCTGGTGCTGCTGGAGAATTGCCGCATGAACGTCGGCGAAGGCAAGGACGACGAAGCGCTGGCGAAGAAGTACGCCGCGCTGTGCGACGTGTTCGTCATGGACGCGTTCGGCACCGCGCACCGCGCCCAGGCCTCGACCCACGGCGCGATCCGCTACGCCAAGACCGCCGCCGGCGGCCCGCTGCTGATGGCCGAGCTCGACGCGCTGGCCAAGGCGCTGGACAACCCGGCGCGGCCGCTGCTGGCGATCGTCGCCGGCTCCAAGGTCTCGACCAAGCTCGAGCTGCTGGCCTCGCTGGTCGGCAAGGTCGACCAGCTCATCGTCGGCGGCGGCATCGCCAACACCTTCATCGCCGCGAGGGGCCACGGCGTCGGCAAGTCGCTGGTCGAGAACGACCTGATCGACACCGCGAAGAAGATCATGGCCGACGCCCAGGCGCGCGGCGCCGACATTCCGGTGCCGAGCGACGTGGTGGTCGCGCCCGCGTTCGCCGCCGACGCGCCGGCCACGGTCAAGGCCGTCGATGCCGTCGGCGCGGACGACATGATCCTCGACATCGGCCCGGACACCGCCGCGCGCTACGCGGCGCTGATCGCCCAGGCCGGCACCGTGGTCTGGAACGGCCCGGTCGGCGTGTTCGAATTCGATGCGTTCGGCAAGGGCACCGAAGCGCTGGCGCGCGCGATCGCCGCGTCGAAGGCGTTTTCGATCGCCGGCGGCGGCGACACCCTGGCGGCGGTGGACAAGTACGGCATCAACGACGAAGTGAGCTACATCTCCACCGGCGGCGGCGCGTTCCTGGAATTCCTGGAAGGCAAGGAACTGCCGGCGGTGGCCGTGCTCAAGCAGCGCGCGGGCTGAGCGATGAGCGCACAACGTCCGGTCCTGTTCTTCGATCTCGACGGCACCCTGATCGATTCCTCCGTCGGCATCACCCGCTCGATCGCCTACGCGCTGGAAACCCTGCACCACCCGGTCCCCGACGCGCAGGCGCTGCGCGGCTGGATCGGCCCGGCCCTGCGCACCAGCTTCCAGCCGCTGCTCGGCGACGACGACAAGGTCGAGCAGGCGGTCGCGCTGTACCTGGAACGCTACGCGCGCGAGGGCTGGACCGAGCACAGCGTTTACGACGGCATCGCCGAGCTGCTCGACGGCCTGCGCGCGGCCGGTTACCGCATGGCCGTGGTCACCGCCAAGAATGAGGGCAACGCGCGGCTGATCCTCAGCCATCTGCCGTTCGGCGCTTACTTCGAGGACATCGTCGGTTCCACCGAAGACGGCCGCTTGACCCACAAGGTCGAGCTGATCGCCGAGGCCTTGCAGCGCTTCGGCCTGCAGCCGGCGCAGTGCGTGATGATCGGCGACCGCAGCATGGACATGGACGGCGCAGCGCAGCACGGCATGGCCGGCGTCGGCGTGCTGTGGGGGTTCGGCAGCGAGCAGGAGCTGCGCGAGGCCGGTGCGCAGCGCATCGCGCTGGCGCCGGCGCAGCTGCCGGAACTGCTCGCCGCCTGAGCGCGGCCGAGCGGCGAGGGACACCGAAGCGGCCGCGATGCGGCCGCTTCTTTTTTGCGGCCCCGGAGCCGCCCGCCCGCTCGTCGCCGGACGCCCGTTGCCGGCGCAGTTGCGCGACCGCGGTCACGCCGCGGTCGCGCGCGGCATCGCGAACGCGCGTGCTAGCGTCGGTGCGCGGCCAAGGAGGCCGCTTACCGGAGTAACGAGCGATGAGCCGTCTGCTTCAAGCCGCCGCCCTGAGCCTGCTGGTGTCGCTGATGGCGACCAGCGCCGTATCGGTGCCGCGCTATCCGCCGCTGGCGCCGGGCTACCAGCGCGATTTCTACGACGACCAGGGCCGCGTGGTCGGCCGCTGGGTCAACGACTGCGACAACGAGCACTTCAGCCAGTGGGGCGCCACCACCGGCCGCTGGCAGGATTCGCCGACGATCTGCCTGTGAGCCTCGCGCCGCGGCGGCCCGGGCCGCCGCGGTTTTCCGCGGTTTGCGCACCGGCCAAAACCGCCAAAAGCCAAACCAATCACGCTTGCACAATCGCATGACAGTGCAGATGACAACCGTCCCCTCAACCCGCGGCCGCGCTCGGCTAGGTTGCTTGCGCGGCGACTGACGCCGCGAACTCGGGAGAGCAACTGCATGCGTCGTATCGGATTGTTCGCCGCGGTCTGCGCCGTGGCGCTGGCGGGCGCGGCTTCGTTCGCCGCCGCCGCCAACAGCTGGCAGGGCACCTGGACCTACTACAACGCCGAAGGCGCGGTGATCGGCGGCTGGACCGCGGGTTGCGGCTCCGACGACAAGCGTTGGGGCGACACCAGCGGCAGCAACAAGCGCTTCAGCCAGGGCTGCGCGTCGCAAGAGTGAGCCGCACCCCGCCGGCCGCGAACGATGCCGCCACGACGAGGCGGCGCGCATCGCGGCCGGTTTCGCCATCACCGTAGATCGAAGGAGTAACGCGTAATGCGCAAAGCCGCTCTCGCAGTCTTCGCCCTCGCGCTCGTCGCCGGCGCCGCGCTCGCCGCGCCGCCGTATCAGGGCTATTCGGTCAGTTATTTCGACGCCAACGGCGAACTCGTCGGCGGCGTCACCGCGCATTGCAGCGGCGAGCTGCTGCAATGGGGCGTGCGTACCGAGCATTACCAGCGCAGAACCTGGGTCTGCGACTGACGATTCGCTGCCGCGCGCCCGCCGCAACCCGTGACTGCGGCGCCGGCGCGCGGCGCGACCTTGCAAGGGGAGGGGCCAGGAGCGACCCGCCACAGGACCGGCTGGAGGGGAGGGGCTTCGGCCTGCGGCGCGGTCGCACAGTCGGGCCGGCGCCTTGGGAACGCCGCGTCCGGGCCGAAGCTCCTCCCATGCCATAGCGCGCGACGCGCGCGGCTCAGCCGGCGGCGACGGCGAAGCGTTTGCGGTATTCGGCCGGCGTCACCCCGACATGGCGCGCGAACGCGCGCCGCATCGCGTCGGCATTCGGAAAACCGCACTGCGCCGCGACCTGCTTCGGCGCTTCGCGCCCTTGCTCCAGCCGCGAACGCGCCGCGGCCACGCGCGCCTGTTCGACCCACGCCGCCGGCGAGGCGCCGACTTCGTTGCGGAACAAGCGCGAGAAATGCCGCGCGCTCAAATCCAGGCGTTCGGCCAGCCGCGCGACGCTGTGGTCCAGCGCGGGATGCGCCGCGACCCAGCGCTGCAACTCCTGCAAGGCCGAACGTCCCGCCGGCGCGGCGCCGCCGTCGCGGCTGAACTGCAATTGCCCGCCGGGCCGCTTGAAGAACATCACCAACTGGCCGGCCACGCGCAGCGCGAGCTCGCGGCCGAGGTCTTCCTCGACCAAGGCCAGGGCCAGATCGAGCCCGGCGGTGACGCCGGCGGCGGTGCGCACCGGCCCGTCGCGGACCTGGATCGCGTCGGCGTCGACGCGCACCTGCGGATAGCGCTGCGCCAACCGCGCCGCGACCGCCCAATGCGTGGCCGCGCGCCGGCCGTCGAGCAATCCCGCCGCGGCGAGCAGGAACGCGCCGCTGCACACCGAGCCGTAGCGCCGCGCCTTCGGCGCGCGCTGGCGCAGCCATTCGATCAGGCGGCGGTCGGACGGCGCGTCGTCGGCGTTCGGGCGGCCGGCGACCAGCAAGGTGTCGATGGCTTCGTCGGGATCGCGGCCGAGCACGTAGTCCGGGATCAGCCGCACGCCCGAGGAACTGCGCACCGGCCCGGCCTGCGCCGCCGCGACCCGCAGCCGGTAGACCTCGCGCCCGGCCTGGGCGTTGGCCTCGGCGAACACGTCCAGCGGGCCCGATACGTCCAGCAGCTGGACCCCGGGCAGGGCCGCCAGCACCACGGTTTTGATTTTGCCGCGCATCGGCGTCCGCCTTGGCCGGGTTATGTCCGTTTTTTGAGTATTGCATGCATTGAGGACAGGCGTCGGCGGTTCCATCCTGCCATTCAACCCACATCGCAGGAGTTCCGACATGTCCGCCATCGAAGCCGGCGCCGCCATTCCCGACAGCGCGCTGGCGCGCGCGATCGGCGAATTCGTCCGCGATACCGAAAACGAACTGCTGTTCAACCATTCCAGCCGCGTGTACCACTTCGGCGCGCTGGCCGGCCTGCGCCGCGGCCTGCGTTTCGACCGCGAGCTGCTGTACGCCGGCGCGATGTTCCACGACCTCGGCCTGATGCCCGCGCACAGCAGCCGCGAGCAGCGCTTCGAAGTCGACGGCGCCCACGCCGCGCGCGAGTTCCTGCTCGCCCACGGCATCCCCGAGGACGAGGCCTATACGGTGTGGACGGCGATCGCGCTGCACACCACGCCGGGCATCCCGCAGCACATGCATCCGGTGGTCGCGTTGGTCACCGCCGGGGTCGAGATGGACGTGCTCGGGATCGATTACGAGAGCTACGCCGACGCGCAGCGCGAGGCGGTGGTGCGCGCGTTTCCGCGCACCCCGCATTTCAAGGAAGACATCATCCAGGCGTTCTACGAGGGCATCCGGCACAAGCCGCAGACCGCGTTCGGCAACGTCAAGGCCGATGTGCTCGCCGACAAGGAACCGCACTCGCACCGCGGCGACTTCTGCGCGCTGATCCGCGCTTCGCGCTGGCACGGCTGACGCGGGCCGGCGGCCCGCGCCCGCGTTGCGCTCAGCGTGCGGCCGCGGCGGCCGCCGCGCGGCGGTCGCGCCAGTCGCTGGCCAACAGACCCAGCAACTCGCTGTCGGTGACCCGGTCGCCGACGAAGAAGCTCTCGCGCAGCCGGCCTTCGGTCAGGAAGCCGTGGCGGTGCAGCAGCGCGCGCGAGGCCTGGTTGTCCGGATCGATGCTGGCGTCGATGCGGTGGAAACCGATCGCGTCGATCGCCCAGTCCAGCGCCAGCCCGGTCGCCTCGCCGGCCAGCCCGCGGCCCCAATAGTCCGGATGCAGCGCATAGCCGAGTTCGGCGCGGCGGTGCGCGGCGTCGAAGCGGAACAGGGTGCAGGTGCCGACCAGCGCGTCGGTTTCGTCGACGACCACCCAGTTGATGAGCTTGCGCTCGGCCATGTTGGTCTGGATCTGCGCGATCAGTTCGCGCGCTTCGACGATGTCCTGCATCGGCGGCCGGCTCCAGAACCGGGCCACGCGCGCGTCGCCGAAGATCGCGAACAAGGCCGCGTCGTCGCTGTCGCGCGGGCCGCGCAGGCGCACGCGCGGGCCGTGCAGCGAAGGAAAGCCGTCGAGGGCGGCGAGGGCGTCGGCGATGGCCTGGCTGTGCGGCGAAAGCGGTAGCGGCATGACGGTTCCGGAGGACGGTGGACCGCCCGGCGCGGGCCGTGGGCGGCGAAGTGGGGACGATGTCGCATGCGCTGCGGTATGCATCGCGGCGAATGCTTGCGCGTGCCGGCCGGTGCGCCGCGCGGGCCGCGCAATGCAGCCAAGCTATGCTAGCTTGGCCGGCAGTCCAGAGAGTCTGCCATGTCCCACAGTCCGCGACGCACCAAGATCCTCGCCACGCTCGGCCCGGCCACCGATCCGCCGGGCGTTCTCGATGCCCTGCTCAAAGCCGGCGTCGATGTGGTCCGCCTGAATTTCTCCCACGGCGATCCGTCCTCGCAGGTCGCCCGCGCCCAGGCCGTGCGCGAGGCCGCGCAACGGGTCGGGGTCGAAGTCGGCATCCTCGCCGACCTGCCGGGCCCGAAGATCCGCATCGAGCGTTTCGCCGAAGGCCGGGTGCTGCTCAAGGCCGGCGACCGCTTCGACCTGATCGCCGCGGAAAACCCGCCGCCGGGCAACCTGCGCGAAGTCGGCGTGAGCTACCTCGGCCTGCCCGGCGACGTCGCCCCCGGCGACGTGCTGCTGCTCGACGACGGCCTGCTGCAACTGCGCGTCGGCGCGGTCGACGGCGAGCGCATCGTCACCACCGTGCTCAACGACGGCGCGCTGTCGGACCGCAAGGGCCTCAACAAGCTCGGCGGCGGCCTGTCGCTGGGCGCGCTGACCGAGCGCGACAAGGAACTGATCGGCGTCGCCGCCGAGATCGGCGTGGACTTCATCGCGGTCTCGTTCTGCCGCAACGCCGCCGACATGAACGAGGCCCGCCGCATCGCCCGCGCCGCCGGCTGCGACGCGGCGCTGGTGTCGAAGATCGAGCGCGCCGAAGCGATCGAGAACCTGACCGAGATCGTCGACGCCAGCGACGTGGTCATGGTCGCGCGCGGCGACCTCGGCGTTGAGATCGGCGACGCCGAGCTGCCGGGCCTGCAGAAGAAGATCATCCGCGAATCGCTGGCGCGCAACCGGGTCGTCATCACCGCGACCCAGATGCTGCAGTCGATGGTCGACAACCCGATCCCGACCCGCGCCGAAGTGCTCGACGTCGCCAACGCGGTCATCGACGGCACCGACGCGGTGATGCTGTCGCAGGAATCGGCCGCCGGCCGTTATCCGGTCAAGGCGGTCGAGGCGATGTCGCGCATCTGCCTCGGCGCCGAGCGCCAGTTCGACCACGACACCGACTTCGAAGCCGCGCCGCGCAATCTCGAACGCGCCGACCAGGCCATCGCGATGGCGGCGATGTTCCTGTCCGAACACATCGGCGTGCGCGCGATCGTGGCGATGACCGAATCCGGCGGCACCGTGCGCTTCCTGTCGCGCTTCCGCTCGAACGCGCCGATCTACGCGTTCTCGCGCCACGCCGGCGCGCGCCGGCGCATGGCGCTGATGCGCGACGTCTATCCGATCGACTTCGACAGCCGCGGCATGGCCTCGCGCGACGCCGCGCGCAACGTGGTCAAGCAGTTGTTCGACTCGGGCATGCTCGGCGCCGGCGAGCGGGTGATCTTCACCAGCGGCGACACGATGGAGCAGCACGGCGCGACCAACACCCTGCGTTTGTTGCAGGTGGGCGACGGCGGCAGCGCCGAGGGGTTGGGCGAGTTGTAACCTCCGCTGCGGCAACGTGGCCGAATCGAAAAGCCCCGGCATTCGCCGGGGCTTTTTTATGCGTTGCGACGGTAGCCCCCTGTAGGAGCGGCGCGAGCCGCGACCGCGCGAATGAAACGCCTGCGGACCTTGCGGCGTAGTTGCGTTGTCGCGGTCGCGACTCGCGTCGCTCCTATAGGGAGATCGCGCGACGCTCAGACGCCGACGTAGCCGCCCTGGTAGACCTTCTTCCACTGCCCGCTCTTGCGCGACCAGATCTGATAGTCGACGCCTTCGTACTGCCCGACCTGGAAGATCAGTTCCGGCACGCTGTCGCCGTCGAGGTCGAGGCGTTCGAAGTAGCGCGGCGATTCCAGCGCGTCGCCGGCCGAGGAGGCGCTCTGGCTGCCGGCCACGCGGTAGCCGCCCTTGCCGTCGCTTTCCAGGATCGCCGAGGCGGCGACGCTGGTGTCGCTCTGGTCCGGGCCGGCCGGCGGCAGGCTCCAGATCACCGTGGCCACGGTCACCGCGCCGGCGCTGCCGGCGTCGAAGGCGTGCAGCTCCATGCCGGTGTCGCGCTGGTGGTCGGGCGTGGCCTTGAGCGCGCGCTCGATCTGCGCGCGGTCGACCTTCTGCTGGCGCAGGCCGGCGCGCAGCGCGTCCTCGGCGGCCTTGCGCGCGGCGGCGGGGATCGCGGCGACGGCGGCCGGTTTGGCCGCGGTGGCGGCGAAGTTGGTCGCCAGGCCGCGGCTGTCTTCGCTGTGCGCGGTCGCCGGCGCGATCCGCACCTTCGCCTCGCCGGTGACGTCCGACAGCGCTTCGTCGAGCACCTGGGCGACGCCGTCGGCGCCGCCGCGGCGGAAGAAGTGCAGGCCGCGCAGCGGCGGGAAATAGCGCGCGCCGTCGCCGGCGTCCTGGTAGCGGCCGTCGTCGCCGATGCGCGCCAGCGGCGCGACGTAGCCGCGTTCGACCACGAACAGCAGCTTCGGCTCGCCGCCCAGGCGTTCGGGCTTGGGATCGAGCAGGCGATCGCGCGTGGCGGCGGCCTTGCGCGCGCCCTCGGCGTCGCCGGCGGCGGTCAGCGCGTCGATCAGCAGTTGGTGCCCGCGCGCCTGGTACGGCGCCAGCGCGACGATGCGCTCGGCCACGGTCTTGCGCTGGTCCGGCGCGGCTGCGGCGTAATCGGCGTTGAGCGTGGCCAGGGTCGGCGCCTTGGCTTGCAGCAGGTCGGCGCGGATCCAGCCGACCGAGGGCTGCGGCAGTTCGGAGGTGGCGCGCACCCAGCCGTCGCGCTCGCATTCGATCTTCACCGCCGCGGCGATCGGAATGCGTGCGATCAGCCCGCCGTCGGCGCGCGGCACCGGGCGCATGAAGGCGCCAGTGACGGCGACATAGCGGGTGCCGGATTTCGGCGCGGCCTTGCACGCGGCCAGCGCGGCGTCGTATTCGGCATTGCCGTCGGCGTGGGCCAGGCCCGCGGCCGCCAGCAGCAGCGTCGCCGCCAGCGCGATGCGGCGCGGCGCGGCGGAAGAAGGCGCGGCGGAAAAAGGCGCGGATGAGGAGAAATGCAGTCGTGGCACGGTCGCTGTCCTTTGCGGTGATTACCGGCGGGCAGGCTAGTGCCTGACGATGGCGCGCGCAATCGCGGCGTCGGACCGCGCGGCGCGCGCGGCTTGGCTACACTGGGACCTCGCACGACGACATCGGGGGGATGTCATGTCCGCATGGATCAAGCAGGCGCGCCGCGCCGTGGCAGGCGCGCTGGTGTTCGCGGCATCGCTGAACGCGCTGGCCGGGTTCCAGCCTCCTGCCTTGCCGCCGGAGTCCAAAGACGCCGATATCGCGGTCGAAATCGCCGCGCAGCCGGTGGTCGCCAAGCAGGTTTTCTATGGCGACATGGCCCAGATGGGCAACGCATCGACCTACTACTACCAGGCCGGCGGCGGTTCGCTGCTGGCGGGCCTGCTGCTGGGGCCGGCCGCGGTCGCGGTCAACGCGCACAACGTCAAGGAACGGACCCAGCGCGAAGCGGCCGGCGCCAGCGGCGCCGACGCGCTCGACCCGCGCGGCTTCTTCGTCGAACCCTTCGCCCGTTACAACGCCGGGCTCGGCGCGGTCGCTGCGGCCAAGGCGCAGGTGACGCCGTACCTGATCTATTCGAGGCCGAAGAACAGCGAGGTGGTGTACCGGCTGCTCGGCTTCGACATCGCCTACGCCGGCTGGAGCGGGCGCTACACCTATCACTACGCGCCGGTCGCGTTCGAGAGTTTGCAGGCGCCGCCGTCGCCCGAGCAGGCGCAGGCCTTCGCCGCCGAAACCGAGCGCGCCGGCGCGCTGCTGCTGGCGTTGTTCAACGCCGAGGCGCGCCGCCAGGTCGGGCCGGTCGAGCAGGCCCAGGTCGTGTCGATGCGGCTGACGCCGCTGGCCAAGGGCGCGAAGATGCCGATGGGCTTGCGCGGCGAGATCCAGGGCCATCCGGTGGTGCTCGGCGAAGGCGCGCCGGGCGACGGCAAACGGCGGCTGATGTTCACCGTCGGCGCGCACGTCTTCGCCGACCAGGGCTTCGAGATCGCCAAGCGCATGGGCGAAGTGCCGCAGCGCTGAGCCGTCGGCGCGGCCCGCGCCGTGGCTGTATCGCAGCCCGTCCGACGACATCGATGTCCGCGCGCGGCCGGCGCCGACCGCCGCCGCGCTTGTAACCGGTTACGTCCGGGCCTGGGTCGCAATCCCGGCTAAGTGGCTGATTGAACAGGCCGCAGCCAGCGGCAAGGTTCACGGTCAGCGGCTATAATCGCCGGCTTCCCACCGCTGCCGCAGGATCTCCATGAGCATCGAACAGCTTGCCGAAACCGCCCAGGCCATGGTCGCCGCGGGCAAGGGCATCATCGCGATCGACGAGTCGACGACCACCATCGCCAAGCGCTTCGCCGGGGTGGGCATCGAGAACACCGAGGAGAATCGCCGCGCCTACCGCGAGCTGCTGCTGGCCACGCCGAAGCTCAACGAATACATCTCCGGCGCGATCCTGTTCGACGAAACCCTGCGCCAGTCGACCAAGGCCGGCGTGCCGTTCGCCAAGCACATGGCCGACCACGGCATCATCCCGGGCATCAAGGTCGACAAGGGCCCGCAGCCGCTGGCCGGCTTCCCGGGCGAAGTGGTCACCGAAGGCCTCGACGGCCTGCGCGCGCGCCTGGAGGAGTACTACAAGCTCGGCGCCCGCTTCGCCAAGTGGCGCGCGGTCATCAACATCAGCGACGACATCCCGTCGGGCACCTGCATCGAAGCCAACAGCCACGCGCTGGCGCGCTACGCCGCGCTGTGCCAGGAGCAGGGCCTGGTGCCGATGGTCGAGCCGGAAGTCATCATGGACGGCAGCCACGACATCGACACCTGCTTTGAGGTCACCGAAGTGACCCTGCGCTCGCTGTTCGGCGCGCTGTACGAGCACAGCGTTTTGCTCGAGGGCACCATCCTGAAGGCCTCGATGGTCGTGCCGGGCACCACCGCGGCCGAGCAGGCCAGCGTCGAGGACGTCGCCGCGGCGACCCTGCAGTGCCTGAAGTCGACCGTGCCGGCGACCCTGCCGGGCATCGTGTTCCTGTCCGGCGGCCAGTCCGACGAGGCCGCCACCGCGCACCTCAACGCGATGAACCAGATGGGCCCGAACCCGTGGCCGCTGTCGTTCTCGTACGGCCGCGCGATGCAGTCGGCGGCGCTGAAGCTGTGGTCGCAGGACCTGGTCAACAACTACGCCAAGGCGCAGCAGACCGTGTACGAGCGCGCCAAGGCCAACGGCCTGGCCGCGCTGGGCCAGTGGAAGTCGGCGGCGTAAGCTGCGGCTGCACGGACCTGAAGAACGCCGGCCTCGCGCCGGCGTTTTTCTTTGTCTGGCGGCCGGTGCCGCGGCGCAGCCTGTCGGAGCGCCGGCGCGGAGTTTGGCGTTAACGTTTCTCCAGGCCGGGCCGGCGCTGTCGGCCCTGGCCGGCCGGCCGCGCGCCGGCATCGCGAACATCAGCTGAGTTGTCCGTTTCCCACCCGCTTCCGGACCCGCTTATGGAAACCCAGTGGCTCGCTTTCTCCGTCGCCGCGCTGATGCTCACGCTGATGCCCGGCCCCGACACGTTTCTGGTCATCGGCAATTCGCTCGCCGGCGGTGCGCGGCGCGGGTTGGCCGCGGCGGCCGGCACCACCAGCGGCGGCCTGTTCCATGTCGCCTTGTTCGCGTTCGGCGTGACCCAGTTGCTGATGTATTCCGAGCGCGCGTTCTGGACGGTGAAGATGCTCGGCGCGTTGTATCTGGCCTATCTCGGGGTCAAGGCGCTGCGCTCGGCGTTGGCGCCGCGCGCGCAGGCGCCCGCGTTCGCGGCGGCGGCGGTCGAGCCCGCGTCCGGGCTGTGGCGCGCGTTCGCGCAGGGCGCGCTGACCAATGCGCTCAATCCCAAGATCGCGATGTTCTATCTGGCCTTCCTGCCGCAGTTCCTGGCGCCGGGCCCGCACATGGCGCGCGATTCGATGCTGATGATCGGCCTGCACTACGCGATCGGCGCGGTGTGGCTGACGATCCTGGCGGTGGCGTCGGCGCGGATGGCCGGGACGATGCGCAGCACCCGGGTCGCGCGCGCGCTGGACGGCGCGATCGGCACGATGATGCTCGGCTTCAGCGCACGGCTGGCGTGGTCGTCGCGCTGAGCGTGGCGCCGGCGACCGCGCGCGGCTAGTCTGGAGCGGTCGCCGCGAGCGCAGGAGTGCCGCCATGCCGTCCGAGTTGTTCGTCCCGCCGCCCGCCGATGCGCTGATCCGCGGCGGACACAAGATCCAGGCGATCAAGGCGGTGATCGACGCCAATCCCGGCGCGTCGCTGCGAGCGGCCAAGGACGCGGTCGAGGCCTACGAACGACGGCTGCTCCCGGGCGAATCGGCGGCTGCGCACGATCAGGAACGCCGGCAACCGGACACCGGCGGGCTGCCGGAGGCCGCGCGCCAGGCGCTGATGGCCGGCGACCGCATCGCCGCGATCAAGATCGTGCGCGCCGCCTATGGTTTGGACCTGCGTTCGGCGCTGCAACGGGTCGACGATCATGCCCGGGGACGTCCGCGCGCGACCGCCGGCGGCGGGCTCGCAAAGGGGCGCGCGAAGCCGCCGGGCGGCGACAGCGTCCGCGGCGGCGACGACAATGTGCGGATCGTGCTGATCGCCTTCGCGATCGCCGTGGTGGTGGTCGCCGTCGGCTACTGGGTGCTGTGATGAGCCTGAATTTCCATATCTATTTCGGACACGGCGCCGCCGATCTGGCGCGGGCCGAACGCGCGCTGGACGAGGCCGGGCTGGACGTGGAGCGAAGCGGCGACCGTTTGCGCATCGGCGGCGGCGAGCGCCCCGAGTTCGGGTTGGTCGTGTGGAGCGGCCCGTCGGTGGCCGCGGAAGCGCGGGAGATCGCCGCGCGTCATGCGCCGGACAGCGCCGAAGCCAGCGCGTTGTTGCAGTGCGCGGCGCGTTTCGAGGTGTGGTTCGAGGATGCCGAGGAAGTCTTCGACGAGATCAATACCTTGATCGAAATCCAGACCGCGCTGCAGGACGAAACCGCAGGCGTGGTGTTCATGCCCTGGAACGGGAACGTCTCCCTGCCCGAAACGAACTGAGCGGCGCACGCACCGCTCATGCCGGCAAGCCGGAGGGTTCGGTTCGTCCGGGTCGTTCAATCCAACGACGCCAGCCACTCCTCATCGCTGCCCTCGTTGACGCCCTCGAACAGGAACGTGCTGAGGTAACGCTCGCCGGTATCCGGCAGCATCGCCAGGATCGTCGCGCCCGGCTCGGCCGACTGCGCCACTTGCAGCGCCGCCGCCATCGTCGCGCCGGCGGAAATGCCGACGAAGAGGCCTTCCTCGGCCGCCAGCCGGCGCGCGGTGTCGCGCGCGAGCACGTCGTCGACCGGCACGATCGCGTGCGCGGCCTCGCGGTCGAGCACGGCGGGGACGAAGTCCGGGGTCCAGCCCTGGATCTTGTGCGGCGCCCAGTCCTTGCCGGACAGCAAGGCCGCGCCGGCCGGTTCGCTGGCGGTGACACGCACTTCGGGCCGCGCCACGCGCAGCATCTGCGCCACGCCGGTCAGGGTACCGCCGGTGCCCCAGCCGGTCACGAAGTGGTCGAGCCGGCGGCCGGCGAAGTCCTGCAGGATCTCGGCGGCGGTGGTGTTGCGGTGGTAGGCCGGATTGGCCGGGTTTTCGAACTGGCGGGCCAGGAACCAGCCGTGTTTCTCGGCCAGCTCGGCGGCGCGCCGGACCATGCCGCTGCCGCGCTCGGCGGCCGGGGTCAGGATCACCTTGGCGCCGTAGGCGCGCATCAGCTTGCGCCGCTCGATCGAGAAGGTCTCGCTCATCGTCGCCACGAACTTGTAGCCGCGCGCCGCGCAGACCATCGCCAAGGCGACGCCGGTGTTGCCCGAGGTCGCCTCGACCACGGTATCGCCGGGCTTGAGCAGGCCGCGCGCCTCGGCGTCGAGGATGATCGCCAGCGCCAGCCGGTCCTTGACCGAACCGCCGGGGTTGAAGGCTTCGACCTTGGCGAACAGGCTGACGTGGCCCGGCGCCAGCCGGTGCAGGCGCACCACCGGGGTGCGGCCGATGGTCTGCAGGATGCTGTCGTAGATCATGGGACGGCTCCGTGGGGGAAAGTCTGGAGTATGCCCCCGGCTTGGCGGCGCGGCCGTGTCGCCGCGACGAGGCGCGCCCAGGGGCGCCGGGCTTTGCCGAATCGGGGTGACGACGGTCAACCAATGGCCCACGCGAACGTTCATACCCGACCGCTAGAATCCGCGCTCGCCAAGGGGCGCGGCGTCGCCGTCCCCCCGGACGGTTCGTGCGGCCCCCTGGGGAGAGGGGCGTCGCTTCGCCAGCCGATCCGCGCCATCGCCCTTCGGGGCCGCCCTGTTCAGAGATCCGCATGCGCCCACGTTCTGCCCTTCGTAACGGCTGTCTCCTCGCGCTCGCCCTGGTGTTGGGCGCGTGCGGCAAGGGCGGCAAGCCCCAGAACAGCGCCGGCGGGCCCGGCGGGCAGGCCGACCGGCCGACCCCGGTGACGACCGAACAGGTGCGCCTGCGCGCCTGGAACGACACCGTGCAGGCGCTCGGCAACGTCAAGGCGCGCGAGTCGATCACGGTCACCGCCAAGGTCAGCGAGATCGTCCAGAGCGTGCATTTCGAAAGCGGCGACCACGTCGCCGCCGGGCAGTCGCTGGTCACCCTCAGCGGCAAGGCCCAGCACGCCGCGCTGGCCCAGGCCGAGGCCACCGCCAAGGAAGCCGAGCAGCTCTACCAGCGCCAGACCGAACTGGCCGCGCAGCAACTGATCGCGCGCTCGGCCCTGGACACCCAGCGCGCCACCCGCGACGCCACCCGCGCCCGGGTCGAGCAGATGAAGGCCGACATCGGCGACCGCCAGGTGCGCGCGCCGTTCGCCGGCGTGCTCGGCATCCGCCAGATCAGCCCCGGCTCGCTGGTGACCCCGGGCACGGCGATCGCCACGCTCGACGACACCGAGCGCGTCTACATCGATTTCCCGGTGCCCGAGACCCTGCTCGCGCGCGTGGCCAAGGGCCAGCGCGTGGAAGGCACCAGCGCGGCCTACGCCGGCCAGCGTTTCGAAGGCGCGGTCGCCACCGTCGACGCGCGCATCGACCCGGCCACGCGCGCGGTCACCGTGCGCGCCGACTTCGCCAACCCGGGCCATCTGCTGCGCCCGGGCATGCTGGTGCAGGTGACCTTGTCGCAGCCGCCAAGGCAGGCGCTGCTGGTGCCGGAAATCTCGGTGGTGCAGGTCGGCAACGATTCCTACGTGTACCGGCTCAAGCCCGACGCCACGGTCGAACGCGCCGACGTGCAGATCGGCGCGCGCCGCGAAGGGCTCGCGGAGATCGTCGACGGCTTGAAGATCGGCGACACCATCGTCGTCGACGGCACCGGCAAGCTGCGCGCCGGCAGCAAGGTGCAGGCGGCCGGCGCGCAGACGCGCGAAGCCGGCGCGCCGGCCGGCGCCGCGCGGGACGGCCGCAATGGTTGAGGCGGCGCGGATCCTGCGCTGGCTGCGCGCGAAGCTGCCTGCATCCAAGTCGGCTGAACCCGACCAGGCCCGCGCCGAACGCGACGGCCGCGCGCCGGTCTACGTGCCGGCCAAGCGCGGCAACCCGCCGCGCCGCGGCGGCGGCGACGGGAGCGCGCGCGGATGAAGCTGTCCGACCTGTCCATCCGCCGGCCGGTGTTCGCCACGGTCATGAGCCTGCTGCTGATCGTGCTCGGCATCATGGCGTTCTCGCGCCTGACCCTGCGCGAGCTGCCGGCGATCGACCCGCCGATCGTCTCGGTCGACGTGACCTACCCCGGCGCGTCCGCGGCGGTGGTGGAAACCCGCATCACCCAGGTGCTGGAAGACGCGCTGGCCGGCATCGAAGGCATCGAGACCATCGAATCGCGCAGCGTCAACGGCCGCGCCTCGGTCAGCATCGAATTCACCTTGCAGCGCGACATCGAAGCCGCCGCCAACGACGTGCGCGACGCGGTCAGCCGGGTCATGGACCGCATGCCCGACGAGGCCGATCCGCCGGAAGTCGAGAAGGTCGAGAGCGACGCCGACCCCGTCCTGTGGCTCAACATGAGCTCGAAGAAGATGGACACGCTGCAGCTGTCGGACTACGCCGACCGCTACGTCGTGGATCGCCTGTCGTCGGTCGACGGCGTCGCCCAGGTCCGCATCGGCGGCCAGCAGCGCTACGCCATGCGCATCTGGCTCGACCAGGACGCGCTGGCCGCGCGCGACATCACCGTCAACGAAGTCGAGAACGCGCTGCGCTCGGAGAACGTCGAGCTGCCGGCCGGGCGGATCGAATCGCAGTCGCGCGACTTCACCCTGCGCGTCGCGCGCAGCTACCAGAAGCCGGCCGACTTCGCCCAGATCCCGCTGAAGAAGGGCGCCGACGGCTATGTGGTGCGGCTCGGCGACGTGGCCAAGATCGAGCTGCAATCGGCCGAGCGCCGCGCCTACTACCGCAGCAACGGCGAACCGAACATCGGCCTGGGCATCGTCAAGACCTCGACCGCCAACAGCCTCGACGTCGCCCGCGCGGTGCGCGCGGAGGCCGACAAGATCCGTCCGACCCTGCCCGAAGGCACCGACATCTTCGTCGCCTTCGACACCACGATCTTCATCGAATCGGCGGTCGAGCGGGTCTATCACACCCTGGTCGAGGCCATCGTCCTGGTGCTGATCGTGATCTGGCTGTTCCTCGGCAGCTTCCGCGCCGCGCTGATTCCGGCGGTGACGGTGCCGGTGTGCCTGATCGCCGCGTTCATCCCGCTGTACGCGTTCGGCTTCTCGATCAACCTGCTGACCCTGCTGGCGCTGGTGCTGTGCATCGGCCTGGTGGTCGACGACGCGATCGTGGTCATGGAGAACATCCAGCGCCGCGCCGACCTCGGCGAGCCGGCGCTGGTCGCGGCCGCGCGCGGCACCAAGCAGGTCGCGTTCGCGGTCATCGCCACCACCGCGGTGCTGGTCGCGGTGTTCCTGCCGGTCGGGTTCATGGAAGGCAACACCGGGCGCTTGTTCCGCGAATTGTCGGTGGCGCTGGCCGGCGCGGTCGCGCTGTCGGCGTTCGTCGCGCTGACCCTGACGCCGATGATGTCGTCGAAGTTCGTGCGGCCGCACACGCAAGAAAAATCCAACCCGGTCAACCGCTGGGTCAACGCGCGCCTGGACGGCTTGAGCGCGGGCTACAAGCGCCTGCTCGACCGCACGGTCGAACGGCCGTGGCTGTTCGGCGCGATGATGCTGGCCGCGCTGGCGCTGAGCTTCGGCCTGTTCAAGCTGGTGCCGTCGGAACTGGCGCCGCAGGAAGACCGCGGCTCGTTCCAGATCTCGATCCTCGGCCCGGAAGGCGCCGGCTTCGACTACACGGTCAAGCAGGTGCAGGAAGTCGAGAAGATCGTCGCCGCGCACACCGGGCCGGACCAGACCATCCAGCGCTACAACCCGCGCGTGCCCGGCGGCTTCGGCGCCAGCGAGGAGATGCACACCGGCCGCATCGCGGTGTTCCTGCAGGATTGGGACCAGCGCGAGAAAAGCACCGCCCAGGTCGCCGACAGCCTGCGCGGCGAACTCGGCCGGATCGCCAGCGTGCGCGCGATGCCGCAGGTCGGCGGCGGCCTGGTGCGCACCCGCGGCCAGCCGATCCAGATCGTGCTCGGCGGCCCCGAATACGCCGAGCTGGCGCAGTGGCGCGACCGCATCCTGGCCCGGATCGAGCAGAACAAAGGCCTGTTCTCGGCCGACTCGGACTACAAGGAAACCCGGCCGCAGATGCGGGTCGAGATCGACCGCCAGCGCGCCGCCGACCTCGGCGTCAGCGTCACCGACATCGGCCACGCGCTGGAAACCCTGATGGGCTCGCGCCGCGTCACCACCTTCGTGCAGAACGGCGAGGAATACGACGTGATGGTCCAGGCCGACCGCGGCCTGCGCGCCTCGCCGGCGGATCTGGCCGCGATCCAGGTGCGCGCGCGCGACGGCGCGCTGGTGCCGCTGTCGAATCTGGTCACGCTCAAGGAACTGGCCGAGGCCGGCAGCCTCAACCGCTTCAACCGCCTGCGTTCGATCACCGTCAGCGCCGGCCTCGCGCCGGGCTACACGATGGGCGAGGCGGTGGCCTGGCTCAATCAAGTCGTGGCCGAGGAACTGCCCGACCATGCCCAGATCGACTGGAAGGGCGAATCGCGCGAATACCAGAAAGCCGGCGGCGCGGTGCTGATGACCTTCACCCTGGCGCTGCTGGTGGTGTACCTGGTGCTGGCGGCGCAGTTCGAAAGCTTCATCCACCCGTTCGTGATCATGCTGACCGTGCCGCTCGGCGTGCTCGGCGCCTTGCTCGGGCTGTGGATGACCGGCGGTACGCTGAATCTGTTCAGTCAGATCGGCATCGTCATGCTGGTCGGGCTGGCGGCGAAGAACGGCATCCTGATCGTCGAGTTCGCCAATCAGTTGCGCGACGAAGGCCGCAGCATCCATCAGGCCATCGTCGAGTCCTCGGCGGTGCGCCTGCGCCCGATCCTGATGACCTCGATCGCGACCGTGGTCGGCGCGGTGCCGCTGGTGCTGGCCGGCGGCCCGGGTTCGGCCAGCCGCGCGACCATCGGCATCGTGGTGATCTTCGGCGTGTCGTTCTCGACCTTGCTGTCGCTGTTCATCGTGCCGGCGTTCTATGTGCTGCTCGCGCGTTTCACCAAGTCGCCCGAAGCGGTGGCGCACGAGCTGGAGCGGCTGGAAACCGAGACGCCGCAAGCCGGCGGCCACGCGTAACAAGATGGCCTTCCTGTAGGAGCGGCGCGAGCCGCGACTGCGACAACGCAACTACGCCGCAGGTTTCATCGCAGTTGCGTTGTCGCAGTCGCGGCTCGCGCCGCTCCTACAGGGGGCCACCCACGCTTCACGCGTCTTTGTACAAGCGCAGGAACTTGAACATCTTCGGCCACTCCTCGCGCGGCCTGAACGCGATGGCGACTTCGCGCCCGTCCAGCGCCGATTCGGTCAGCACCACGTGGTCCTCGACCTGCTTGGCGTTCTCGAATTCCTTGGCGTTGGCCTTGCACACGGCCTTGAAGAACGGGCCGTCGAGCCAGCGCTGCGTGTCCGGGGCGTCGCGGAACTTCAGGTAAGCGGCGAGCGAGGCGTGGGCGACGGCGACCATGGCGAAGCCCAGGGGGATGTCGTCGCGGACCAGGATGTACATCTTCATAAAGCGGGCGTTCCATGCGTTGAGGGCGGGAGAGGGGCGGTTCGCGGCCCGAACGGTCGGGCGCCGCGCAGCGTCCGCGGCCGCGACGGCGGGGCGCGCGCTCGTCGTACGCAGGGCGGCGGCGGCGCGGAACCCGCGCGCCGTCGCGGCCGGCCCGGACGGCGGCGCCGGGGCCTGCACCGCAAGCCGACCGATCCGGCGTTTGCAGCGCGGCGGCGGCGAAATTAGGCTACCCGCATGAACGCCGACCCCGCCACCCCCGTGTTGCCGCAAGGCGCGGGCTTCGCGCTGCGCCCGTGGCGCGGCGACGACCTCGACAGCCTGGTCGAATACGCCGACAACGCCGAGGTGTCGCGCGGGCTCAGCGATCGCTTCCCGTACCCGTACACGCGCCAGGACGGCGAGCGTTTCCTGCAGGGCCAGGTGGTCGATTTCGCCCATCCGGTGTTCGCGATCGAAGTCGGCGGCCGCGCGGTCGGCGGCATCGGCGCGCATCCGGGGCGCGGCGAACGCGTCCACGGCGCCGAGTTCGGTTACTGGCTCGGCCGCCCGCTGTGGGGCGCCGGCCTGATGACCCGGGTGGTCGCCGCGTTCGCGCCGTGGGCGATGCGGCAGTTGGCGTTGTACCGGTTGCACGCGACGGTGCTGGACGAGAATCCGGCGTCGGCGCGGGTGTTGTTGAAGAACGGTTTCGAAGAAGAGGGCGTGCAGCGCTGCGCCGTGTACAAGCACGGCCGCGTCCACGACCTGCGTGTGTTCGCGAAGGTGAGAAGGAGCCTGCAAGATGCGACGTGACGATCCTCCGCGCGGTCCGCGCAAGCCGCAGGGCGGCGCCGGCGGTCCGGGCGGCCCCTACGGTTCCGGCGGCCGCGGCCATGCCGGCGGCGCGGGCGGTCCTTATGGTGCCGGCGGCCGCAGCGGTTCGGGCGAACCGCGTGGGCCCGGCGGCTCGGGCGGTTCGGGCGATCCCGCCGGCCGCGGCGAAGGCCCGGGCCCGTGGCGCGAACGCGGCGGTTCGCATCACCCGCACTCGCGCGACGAGCGCCGGGTCCAGCGTTCGCGCCACGACGAGGACGCGCACGAGCAGCGCTTTCGCGACGGCCGCCACGAGCGTCACGAGCGCGGCCACCGCCGCGCCGACGAAGACGACGACCAGGGCGACCGAGGTCCGGGCGCGCCGCATCCGCAGCGCGCCCGTCGCGACGCCGAGCTTCGCCTGTACGGATTGAACGCGGTGCGCGCGGTGTTCGCGCGGCGGCCGCAGGCGCTGCGCAAGCTGTACCTGGACGCGCCGCGGATTCCGCAACTGCAGCCGATGCTGGCCTGGTGCGTCGCCAACCGGGTCGGTTACCGCGTGGTCGAGACGTCCGACCTGGACAAGCTCGCCGCCAGCGGCCACCACGAAGGCGTGGTGGCCGAGGTGCTGCGCGACGAGCCCGCGCCGCTGTCGACCTGGCTGCGCGACCTGCCGCCCGGCCCGCAGCTGGCGCTGTGGCTCGACGGCGTCGGCAACCCGCACAACCTCGGCGCGATCCTGCGCTCGGCCGCGCACTTCGGCGTGGCCGCGGTGCTGTTGCCGAAGGACTCGACCCTGGCCTTGTCCGGCGCCGCCGCGCGCGTCGCCGAAGGCGGCGCCGAAGCGGTGCCGATGGTGCGGCTGGGCCGCAGCGACAACGCCATCGCGCAATTGCGCGGCGCCGGCTTCGAACTGGCCGCGACGGTCGTCGCCGGCGGCGAAGACGTATTCGCCGCACCGTTGCCGCCGCGCCTGATCTACGTGCTCGGCGCCGAAGGCGAGGGCATGGACCGCGAACTGGCGGGGGCCTGCGACCGGCGTTTGTCGATTCCGGGCACCGGGCAAGTCGAGAGCCTCAACGTCGCGGCGGCGACGGCGGTGCTGTTGGCGGCGTGGCGCGCGCGGCGTTGAGTGCGGGCCTACCGTCGGTTGCGCGAATGCGGGAACTCCAGGGCTTTATCGAGGCATGGCTCTGAAGTCTCTGGATCCCCGCTTTCGCGGGGATGACGGCTGGAACAGACGCAACGTAACCCACCTGATGTCATGCCCGCGAACGCGGGAATCCAGGGCTCTACCCAGGCATGACTCTGAAGTCTCTGGATCCCCGCCTTCGCGGGGATGAAGGCTCGAACAGACGCGACGTAACCCACCTGATGTCATTCCCGCGAACGCGGGAATCCAAGGCTTTACCCAGGCATGACTCTGAAGTCTCTGAACCCCTGCCTTCGCGGGGATGACGGCTCGAACAGACGCGACGTAACCCACCTGATGTCATTCCCGCGAACGCGGGAATCCAGGGCTTTACCCAGGCATGACTCTGAAGTCTCTGGATCCCCGCCTTCGCGGGGATGACGGCTCGAACAGACGCGACGCAACTCACCTGATGTCATTCCCGCGAACGCGGGAATCCAGGGCTTTACCCAGGCATGGCTCTGAAAGCTCTGGATCCCCGCCTTCGCGGGGATGACGGCTTGTGGAGCGGAACTCGCGTCCTATCCATTCCCTGTTCCCGCTTTCGCGATTCACACGATGTGCTTGATCGCCTCAAGCAACCCCGCGTACTCGTCGGCCTGATCCGGCTGCTTCAGCATCGCGTCCAGACACACCGCCAACGCCGCCGCCTGCAGCGTCTGCAAGTTCTGCCGATGCTGCGCATCGGACACGTTGCGCAGACCGGCGGCGAACGCGTCGGTGGCGGCGCGGTGGCCGTAAGCGAACTCGCCGGCCGCGGCCAGCACGGCTTCGTTGGATTGTTTGACCGCCGATTCGATCTGCTGGTTGATGCCGCCGTACTGGTACGGCTCGCCGCCGTGGCCGGCGAGCGCGGCGCGCAGCCGTTCCAGCAGTTCCTCCGGCTCCAGCGGCGCGGCGTCGGCGCCGTTGCGCGGCGGCGCGGCGTTCGGGCGATCGCCGGGATTGCCGTTCGGCGCGGCGCCGGCATCGTCGTTGTCGGTGTTTTCGCTCATGGTGGCCTCCGAGGCGTGCGGGCCGTCGCCGGCCGTGGACAGATGGACGTGGTGCGGGTCTTTCGGCGGAGGCGCTTTGGACAACTGGTCCTTGAGCCGGCCGACGCCGGCGGCGACGACCGCGTCGGCGCGCAGCGCCGCTTCGTTCTGCTGGGTCAGCGCCTGTTCGCCGAGGGCGAGGGTGGCCTCGCGCAGCGCGCTCCACAGCGTCAGCAGCGCGCGCTCCGGCGAAGGCGGTGCCGTGTCCGCGCCATCGCCGCTGGGGCTGCGTTCGGCGTCGGCGTGATGGGCGTCGGTCATCGTCGGTGCGGATCCGGAGTGCGGCCGGCGGGCGCGCTGTTTTCGAAATAACGCAAACCAGCGCGCGGACAGGGCAGGCGCGGCGCGACAAAGCGTGAGGACGTTTCCGGTTTGAGCGCGCGGCGCCGATGCGCGGCGTTCACGGATGCGCGGGTGGAGCGTTGCGCGAAGCGGTTTCGGCGCGGCGCGGGCCGACTGCGGTCGTGCCCGCGAACGCGGGCTGCGCGTTTATTTCGGCGAAGCCGAACATTCAGGGCGTCGTCGAGGCAGGGCGCTGAAGCCTCTGGATCCCCGCGTTCGCGGGGATGACGGTCTGGGAGGGTCGAGGTGCAACCCTTCTGTCGTCGTTCCCGCGAACGCGGGAACCCAGGGCTTCATCGAGGCAGAACGCTGAAGTCTCTGGATCCCCGCGTTCGCGGGGATGACGGTCTGGGAGGGGCGAGGTGCAACCCTCCTGTCGTCGTTCCCGCGAACGCGGGAATCCAGGGCTTTATCGAGGCAGGGCGCTGAAGTCTCTGGATCCCCGCGTTCGCGGGGATGACGGTCTGGGAGAGGCGCGGTGCAACCCTCCTATCGTCGTTCCCGCGAACGCGGGAACCCAGGGCTTCATCGAGGCAGAGCGCCGAAGTCTGCGGATCCCCGCAGCCGCCGTCTCACTCCTCCGGCGGCGTCACCTGCTTCGGCGTGCTGCCGAAGTCGCCGTCGGCCGAAGCGGCCAGATAGGCGAACACCGCGTACGCCGCGACGTTCTGCGCCAAGGCCTTCGGGTCGATCTTGTCGAGGGTGTCGTCGGGCGTGTGGTGGTAGTCGAAATAGTCGGTGCCGTCCTGCGCCAGCCGCGCCCAGGCCAGGCCCTTGGCCGCGAACGGGCCGATGTCCGGGCCCGGGCCGCCCTTGCCGGGCGTGTGCTCGATGCCCAGCGGCGCCAGCGCGTCGGCGATCTGCTTGTCGGCGGCCTGCGCGTAATCCGGCGCCGAGCTGGAGTAGGCGTAGATGCGGCCGGCACCGAAGTCGCTCTCCGCGCCGATCTGGTGCTTGCGCACATCGGCCGCGTGCTTGTCGGCGTAAGCGCGGCCGCCGTACAGGCCCTGTTCCTCGTTGGCGAACGCGATCACCCGCACCGTGCGCGCGGGGCGCAGCTTGCTCTGGCCGATCAGCTTGGCCGCGGCCATGGTCAGGCCGACGCCGGCGCCGTCGTCGATCGCGCCGGTGCCCTGGTCCCACGAATCCAGATGGCCGCCGATGACCACCACTTCCTCGGGCTTGCTCTTGCCGCGGATCTCGCCGATGACGTTGTACGAGGTGGCCTGTCCGTCCCAGCCGCAGTCCAGCGCCACGCGCACGCGGGTGGCGCCGCGCGCGGTCAGGCGCGAGAGCTGCTCGGCGTCGGGCGCCGACAGCGCCGCCGACGGCACCGGCTTGAGGCCCTCGTCGAAGCGGGTGATGCCGGTGTGCGGCATGCGGTGCGAGTCGGTGCCGGCCGAACGCATCAGGAAACCGGCGGCGCCGGCGCGGATCGCCGCCGACGGGCCGCGGCTGCGCACGCGTCCGCCCGGGCCGTAGCCGGCGCCGTCTTTGGCGCGCGGCATGGCGTAGTCGATGAAGGCGATCTTGCCGGCCAGCGAACCGGCCGGCGCGGCCTCCAGCGCGGCCAGATCGGCGAAGCGCACGACCTCGCCCTCGACCGTGCCGCCGGGGCTGCCGCCGAGCGCGGTCAGGCGCAGCGGCTGGGCGCTGGCGCCGAGCACTTCGGCGTGTTCGCTGCGGCGTTCCCACTTCGGAAACGTCACCGGCTCGGTCCAGACCTTGTCGAAACCCAGCTCGCGGAACTTGGCCTGCGCCCACGCCACCGCGCGCGCATCGGCTTCGCTGCCGGCCAGGCGCGGGCCGACTTCGGTGGTCAGCGATTCGGTGATCTTGAAGCCCAGGTCGCTGGCCAATGCGCGTTCGCGCAACTCGCCGGCGGCGTCGATGGCGGCTTGCGGGATGCGCGTTTCGCGCTGTGCGGCCGCGGCGTCGCCGGCCAGGATCGAACCCGTGAACATCACGGCAGCCATCGCTGCCCACAGCGGTGCGCGCATCCCCACTCTCCTCGTGCTGGCCGGCCGCGCGGAAGGTCGCGCGGCTAGGCGAAACGAGGAGCTTAACAACCCGGAACCGGCGCGCTACCTGAGGAAAGTCACCCCCGGGTCGCGGGATATTTGTCGCTGGGTGTAGCGTGGTTTGCTTCGCGCCGATGCGCGCCTGCGATCGGATGGCGGGCGCGGCGAAGCGGAGGCGTGCAGGTTTGCCGGATCTGTCGGTTCAGTGGCTGCGCAGTCGGCCGATTGTCGTGGTCGCGGCTCGCGCCGCTCCTACAGTCGGCCCAGGTGGCATTCGCGGATGCTCACTGCGGGAGCGGCGCGAGCCGCGACCACGACAATCCATCGCCGGCGCCGGTTGGCATCCGCACGATCAACCCGCGTCGGCGAGCTCCGCCGGCCACACCAGCCCGAACCGCTCGAACACCACCGCGATGCCGTCGTCGAACCCGAACCCTTCGCGCTGCGCCTGCGCCTGGAAATACTCGCGATGCCCGCGCAGCCAATCCTCGCGGCTGCGGTCGCCTTCGCCCTCGTCCCAGGCGAACGCCGCGTCGACTTCGCGCATCGGCTTGATCTCGATCTGCAGCGTGCGCCAGATGCAGCACGGCCGGTCTTCGCCGTCGACGACCACGACATGATCGCCCGGCCGCGGCAGGCCGTCGTCCGGGTAGTCGCGCGCCAGCGAAGCGGTGGCGCGCTTGGTCCCGGCCAGCACCAGCGCCGCCAGTTCGGCGGCGTCGCCGGCTCGGAAACGAAGAAGGCCGCCACGAGGTGGCGGCCTTCGAAGGATACCCGCGGCGCGCTTACTTCTTCAGCGAATCGCGGATCTCGCGCAGCAGCAGCACGTCTTCCGGCGTCGCCGCCGGCGCCGCGTCGGCCGGCTTGCGCACCTTGTTGTAGGCCTTGAGGAAGATGAAGATCACGAACGCGATCAGGATGAAGTCGATCGCGGTCTGCAGGAACATGCCGTACTTGATCGCCACTTCCGCCGCCACTTCCTTGCCCGCCGCGTCCAGCTGCGAGGGCTTGAGCACGTACTTCCAGTCGCTGACGCTGACTCCGCCGGTGACGTAGCCGATGGCCGGCATCACGATGCCGTCGACCAGGGCAGTGACGATCTTGCCGAACGCCGCGCCGATGACCACACCGACGGCCAGATCGACCACGTTGCCGCGCGCAATGAACTCTTTGAACTCGCTAACCATGCCCATCGCATGCTCTCCCTGGTTTACGACTGTAAGGACGGTGAACGGCGCCGGCTCTGCTTCAAGGCCGGGCGCCGGGGCCGGACTATAGCCGGGGCGGGGTGATGTGTCCGTGCAGTTCGGCCACGCCTTCCAGCGTCGCCCGGTAGCGGTCGCCCGGTTGCAGCGCGGCGACGCCGGCCGGAGTGCCCATGTAGATCAGGTCGCCGGCGCGCAGCGCGTAGAGCTGCGAGAGCTCGTGCAGGATTTCGGCGACGTTCCAGACCAGGTCGTCGAGCGTGCCTTGCTGGCGCAGTTCGCCGTTGACTTCCAGGCTGAGCGTGCGCGCGCCGAGCTCGCCGACGTCGGCGGCCGGCACGATTGCGCTGATCGGCGCGGCGTGGTCGAACGACTTGCCGGTGTCCCACGGCAGGCCCTTCGCCTTGGCCTGGGCCTGCAGGTCGCGGCGGGTCAGGTCGAGGCCGACCGCGTAGCCGTACACCAGCGCCTGCGCGTCGCCGACCGGCAGCACGCCCGCGGGCGCGTCGCGGCCCAGCGCGACCACCAGCTCGACCTCGTGGTGCAGGTCGCTGGTGCCCGGCGGGTACGGCACGGCTGCGCCGGTTTCCAGCGAATCGGTCGGTTTGAGGAAGAAGGTCGGACGGCCGCGGTCGGCGGCCGAGGTCGGCACCGCCGCGCCCATCTCGCGGGCGTGGTCGGCGAAGTTGCGGCCGACGCAATAGACGCGATGGACCGGGAAGGCGGCATCGGCGGCCAGGCCCTGGCCGCGGACGGGGATGCGGATGGCCGGCGCGGCCGCGACGACGTCGCTCATGCGCTCAGCGCGCCGCGTCGGCGTTGCGGTCGCGCGGCAGCGCGCGCGGCGCGACCACGCGGAACTCGCCTTCGACCACGTCGGCGCGGCCCTTGGCCCGCGCCGTCATCGGTTTGCCACGGCGGCGCCATAGCCTGTACGCCAAGCCGACCGCGATCATCGCCGCGCCGACGAACACGCTGAAGAACACCAGCAGCGCGAGCAGGCCCAGCCCGATCACGCCGAGCACGAAACGCAGGAGGCGGTGACGCGGCTTGCGCGGCTCGAAAGCGCTGCGCATGCGCGACTGGAACGCAGTCCATTGCGAACGTTGATCGGCGAATCGGAAGGTTTGGGCGAACATTTTCGGTCGTCGTGAGACAATGCGGCCTGGGCCGGACAGGTGAGTATCGTTCCAGGCATGAACGATAGTGTGAGAACTTCGTTAAACGCGCCCGGCGGCAACGGCCCCGGCGGTGAACCTTTGATCGCATTCGAGCGCCTGGCCGACGGCGGTTTCGCCGAGGTCGAGGCGACCATCGACGGCGACGCCGAGTCCGTGCTGCTGTACCGCGACGGCGACGCCGTGCGCGCCTGGCTCAACATCTGCCCGCACGCCGGTCGCAGACTGGATTGGGCCCCCGGGCAATTTCTCAAGAGCAAGGACGGGCTGCTGGTGTGCGCGGCGCATGGGGCCAGCTTCGAGCTGGGCGGCGGCGAGTGCGTGGCCGGGCCGTGTCGCGGCGAGGCGTTGCGGGCGGTGGCGGTCGATGTGCGCGACGGCGGAGTCTGGCTGGCGTAAACCGCCTGGGCTCCCTGTAGGAGCAGCGCGAGCCGCGACTGCGGGAATGGGGCGCCTGCGGACGCAGGAAGTCCGGCCGCCGTCTCCGATTTGTTGAGTGGCCGCGCGCTTGGCCGCATCGGGCTTGCGCGGGTGTTTCGTTGTCGCGGTCGCGGCTCGCGCCGCTCCTACAGGTGGCCCAGGCCGCTTCGTCGCTGGTTACTTCCCCCAATACAGCACATTGATCATCAACACCGTCACCACGGTATAGATCAACGACAGCGGCCCGCCGATCTTCCACAGCTCCTTGCCGCTGTAGCCGGCCGGCCCGGAAATCATCGAGATCACCGGATTCGACGCGGTCATGAAGTTGTTCGACGCCGACAAGGCCACGATCAGCGCGAACGCGGTCGGATTGCCGCCGGCCGCGAGCGCGAGGTTGACGGCGAGCGGCACCACCACGATCGTCGCGCCGACGTGGCTGATGACCAAAGAAAAGGCAGTCGTCAGAAGCCCGACCAATATCTCCAACAGCCAGACCGGCGTCCCCTGCGGCAATCGCTCGATACTGTGCCCCGCGATCCACGCCGCCGCGCCGCTGGAATCCATCGCCCACCCCAACGGAATCAGGCAGGCCATCAGGAACACGGTCTTCCAGTTGATCGCCGAGTAGGCCTCGTCGATGTTGATGACGCCGGTGATCAGCATGCCGACCACGCCGGTCATCAGCGCGATCGACACCGGCAGGCGCGAGGACAGCGCCAGCAGCATCGCCACGGCGAAGATCGCCAGCGCGATCTTGAGCTTGTGCGGGCGCTGCTCGCCCTTGGGGTAGTCGGTGACCACGACCAAGTCCTTGCTCGCCGCGGCGCTGGCCAGGTCGGTCCAGATGCTGTGGAACACCAGCATGTCGCCGGCGCGCATCGGCACCGCGCGCACGTTGTCGCGCAGCACGGTCTTGTCGCGGTTGATCGCCAGCAGGCTCAGGCCGGATTGCTTGCGCAGGTGCAGGTCGCCGGCGGTCTTGCCGATATAGCCCGAGGTCGCCGGCACCACCGCTTCGGAAATGCCGGCGCGGCTGGGATTGAACAGGTCGGCGAAGTTGCGCAGGCGCGAGGACAGGCGCAGGAAGTGGTTCTGGGCGAAGTCGGCGACCTGCTGCTTGGGCCCCATCGCGCCGAGCACGCTGCCGACCCAGATGCGGGTGTCGGCCGGCGGCGCCAGGCGCGAGTCGTTGTCGCTCTTGAGCGCCAGCAGCAGCGGCGCGCCGCGCAGGGTTTCGGCTTCGCCGAGCGACATGCCGACCAGCGGGCTGTCGGCGGTGACGGTGAGTTCGTAGACGTCGCCGTCGATGCCGTAGGCCTTGGCGAAATAGCTTTGTGTGCGCGCCGGCGTGGCGCCCTTGTCGCTGTCGTCGCGCAGCAGCTTGTCGCCGAAGAAATGGAAATACGCCAGCGACGCGGCCAGCAAAGCGATGCCGATCGGCAGCGGCGCGAACATCTTCAGCGGCTCGATGGTCGCCGCGCCTGAGGGCAGGTTGCTGTTGGCGTTGAGCAGCAAGTCGTTGAGCAGGATCAGCGGCGAGTTGCCGACCATGGTCAGCGCGCCGCCCATGACGATGGCCGCGGCGATCGGCAGCAGCAGCCGCGGCAGCGACAGGCCGGTGCGCGAGGACAGGCGCGCGGCGACCGGCATGTACAGCGCCATCACCGACGGGTTCTGCATGAACGAGGAATTGAGCCCGGCGACCGCGGTGGTCAGCAGCAGCAGGCGCTGCTCGACCCCGTGCGCGCGCCGCAGCAGCCAGCCGGCCAGGCGGTTCAGCGCGCCGGTGCGGTCGAGGCCGGCGCCGAGGATCATGGTCGCGATGATGCTGATGACCGCGTTGCCGGAGAAGCCGTTGAACAGTTCGTCCGGCTCGACCAGGCCCGACAGGCCCAGCAGCACCAGCACCACCAGCGCGACCACGTCGGCGCGCACGCGCTCGAACAGGAACATCGCCATCGTGAACACCACCAGCCCGAGCACCAGCATCATGTCGGTGGTGAGCGCGAGGGAGGTGTCCATCAGGAGCGGGAGTGGGGATTGGGGATTCGGGATTCGCGACTGCGGCCGACGCGACCGGGCGCGCGGCGTTCGGTTCCGGTGATGCTCAGCGGTAGCGCTTCGGCCCGCATTCGAATCTCCAATCCCGAATCCCTAATCCCGGCTTCTGTCGTACAGCAGGTCCCAGACGCCGTGGCCGAGCTTCTGGCCGCGGGTCTCGAAGTGCGTCTGCGGGCGCCATTCCGGTCGCGGCACGCTGCCGCGCGGACCTGCGCGGTTGGCGAGCCCCCTGGTCGCGTCCAGGACGTCCCACATCTGTTCGGCATAGTCCTGCCAATCGGTGGCCAGGTGCAAGCGTCCGTCCGGCGCGAGCTTGCGCACCAGCAGCTCGGCGAACGCCGGCTGGACCAGGCGGCGCTTGTTGTGGCGCTTCTTGTGCCACGGGTCCGGGAAGTAGATGCGGACCTCGTCGAGGCTGCCGTCGGCGACTTCGTGGTTCAGCACTTCGACCGCGTCGTGGTGGTAGAGCTTCACGTGATCGCTGCCGTCCTCGGCCAGAGCGTTCAGCAGCCGGCCCACGCCGGGGGCGTGGACTTCGATGCCGATCAGATCGCGGTCGCGGTAGTGCTGCGCGGCGTAGCGCAGCGCCTCGCCGTTGCCGAAGCCGATTTCCAGCACGCGCTTGGCCTGGCGGCCGAAGATCGCATCGAAGTCGCGCGGCGCGCCCTGGTAATCGATGCCGAAGCGCGGCCACAGCTCGTCGAACGCGCGCTGCTGGGCCGGGGTGAAGCGGCCCTGGCGCAGCACGAAGCTGCGCACCTGGCGGCGGCCTTCCTCGATCGTGAACGGTTTCGGCGGCGCCTTGTGGCCGTCGCTGGAGAACGGGTCGGTCATCAGCCGATCAATCCGTCCACCGGGCTCGACGCGCTGGCGTAGCGCTTGCGCGGGATGCGCCCGGCCTTGAACGCGGCGCGGCCGGCTTCGACCGCGAGCTTCATCGCGTGCGCCATCAGGATCGGATCGCGCGCGCCGGCGATGGCGGTGTTCATCAGCACGCCGTGGCAGCCCAGCTCCATCGCGATGGCCGCGTCCGAGGCGGTGCCGACGCCGGCGTCGACGATGATCGGCACCTTGGCGTTCTCGACGATTTCCAGCAGGTTGTACTTGTTCTGCACGCCCAGGCCCGAGCCGATCGGCGCGGCCAGCGGCATCACCGCGACGCAGCCGATTTCCTCCAGGCGCTTGGCCAGGATCGGGTCGTCGGAGGTGTAGACCATGACGTCGAAGCCGTCCTTGACCAGGGTTTCGGCCGCGGCCAGGGTCTGGACCACGTCGGGGAACAGGGTGCGCTGGTCGCCGAGCACCTCGAGCTTCACCAGTTTGTGGCCGTCGAGCAGTTCGCGCGCCAGCCGGCAGGTGCGCACCGCGTCGTCGGCGGTGTAGCAGCCGGCGGTGTTCGGCAGCAGGGTGTAGCGGTCCGGCGGCAGCACGTCGAGCAGGTTCGGCTCGCCGGGGTTCTGGCCGATGTTGGTGCGGCGGATCGCGACGGTGACGATTTCGGCCGCGGCGGCCTCGGTGGCCAGGCGGGTTTCGGTCAGGTCCTTGAACTTGCCGGTGCCGGTGAGCAGGCGCGAACGGTAGGTCTTGCCGGCGATGACCAGCGGATCGGAGAAGGCGGTGTCAGTCATCGCGCAATTATGGCCGATGGGGGGCGGGCCGTGGGAGGCGGAGGGCGCGGGCCTCAGGCCGCAAGGCTGACGGGAACAGGTTTTCGCCCCGCTGGCAGAGGTTTCTGCCCCATCTGCCGCTGTGGGAGGGGCTTCAGCCCCGACGCTCTTGCGCCGGATCGACGCGGAGCCAGAGCAAAGCGTCGGGGGCTGAAGTCCTCCCACAACCGCTGAGGCGTGCCCGGAAGCGGCCGGCGGCGCCCGACTTGACCGGATCTGGCGGCAATAGCGCGTCGCGTGTCACGAATCTTTAAGCAGCGGCGTTCAGCATTCTTCGCGGCTGCCGGGCGCCACGCACGGCTTCGGACGGAACCGACGGCAGCGCTCCCTTCCCTCCGAATCCAGCCGCCCCGCCATGACCACTCATTCCCGACCGCTCGCCCGGGCGATCCGCATCGCCCTGGCCGCCAGCTTCGTTTCTCTCGGTTTTTCGACCGTCGCCCAGGCTCAGCAGGCGGCTCCGGCTTCGGCCGCGGGCGCCGGGGCGGGCGAGTTCTCCGCAGCGTCTGCCTTGGCGTCGGCCGGCGAGGCGAAGTCCTCGGCGGTTGACCTCGACAAAGTCGTCGTCACCGGCCGCTCCGGCATCCGCCAGCGCAGCAAGGCCGAGACCAGCTACTCGATCACCGCGATCGAAGAAGACCGCCTGCGCATGCAGGCGCCGACCTCGGTGACCGAAGCGATGAAGTCGGTGCCCGGCTTCTGGGTCGAGGCCAGCGGCGGCGAAGCCAGCGGCAACATCCGCGCGCGCGGCATTCCGGTCGACGGCTTCGGCTCGGTGACCCTGCTCGAAGACGGCATTCCGGTGCAGCACGATCCGGCGCTGGGCTATCTCAACGGCGATCAGGCCTTCCGCCTCGACGAAACCATCGAACGCGTCGAAGTGGTGCGCGGCGGTCCTTCCTCGGTGTTCTATTCCAACGCCCCGGCCGGCGCGATCAACTTCATCCCGCGCACGGTCGGCGACCACGCCGAAGGCGTGGCCAAACTGACCGTCGGCGACTACGGCCTGACCCGCTACGACCTGTTTTTCGGCACGCCGATCGGCGGCGGCTGGAAGCTCGGCCTCGGCGGCTTCTGGCGCACCGACGACGGCCTGCGCGATCCGGGCTATCCGGCCAACGACGGCGGCCAGTACCGCATCAACCTGTCGCGCGCGTTCGAACGCGGCAATTTCAGCTTCGACTACAAGCGCGTGGACGACAAGGTCGCGCTGTACCTCGGCATCCCGATGCGCAGCTACGCCGACGGCAAGATCCGCGGCGTGCCCGGCTTCGACGCCAACGACGGCACCCTGGCCGGCCCGGAAACCCGCCGCATCGGCATGATCCAGGGCGACGGCAGCCTGTACGACTTCGACAACTCGCTCGGCACCCAGGTCAAGCGCGACCAGTACACGGTCAAGTTCGACTACGAGCTCGGCGCCGGCTTCAAGCTGGCCCAGTCGCTGCGTTACAGCGAAACCCGGACCCAGCGCAACGGCGTGTTCCCGCTGACCCTGCAAAGCGGCGCCAAGTTCTTCAACGACGCGGCGGTCAAGAAGCTGATCGCCTCGGTGCCCGGCGCGGCCGGCGCGCAGCTGCGCTACGTCGACGCGCCGAACCAGGTGTTCGACCCGGCCAACCAGAACGGCAACGGCCTGATGACCATCGCCGGCCTGCGCGGCGTCACCATGCCGGTCAACGAACTCATCAGCGACACCCGGCTGATGCGCCGCTTCGAATTCGGCGGGCAGAGCCACGATGTCACGCTCGGGTACTACTACGCGCAGTTCGACCAGGACTTCGACCGCTATTCGTCGAACGTGCTGACCGATGTGCGCGACAACGCGCGCTTGCTGGACCTGGTCGCGGTCGACGCCGCCGGCCGGCCGTTGAAGACGCTGACCGACAAGGGTGTGTACCGCTACGGCTACGAGTGGGAGAACGCCAGCGGCCGCTCGACCACGCAAGCCGTGTACCTGTCGGACGAATGGCAGGTCAACGACCGGCTGCGCATCGACGCCGGCGTGCGTTGGGAGCAGGTCAAGGTCAAGGGTTGGACCGAAGTGCGCAAGCAGGTCAACCTCGGCACGCCGGCGACTTCGCAGATCCTCACCGGCTCGGGCGTGTTCGTCGACTACGACCAGAAGTTCGACAAGATCGGCTGGACCGTCGGCGCCAACTGGCAGTTCGACCCGCTTCAGGGCGTGTTCGCGCGCTGGACGCCGGCGTTTCGCCTGCCGAGCCTGTCGAGCTACATCACCAAGTATTCCAACTGCGATCTGGCCAAGCTCGCCGCCTGCGTCAACGACCCGAACGGCCGTCCGGTGACCCAGACGATGGACCTCGGCGAGATCGGCTACAAGTTCAGCAACGAGCAGTTCGACCTGTTCGCGACCTTGTTCTACACCAAATACGACAACGTCGGCTTCAGCAACTACGTGTTCAACCTCGGCAACGGCGCCTCGACCGTGCAGCAGGGCTACGCCGACACCAAGACCACCGGGCTGGAGCTGGAAGGCTTCTGGACCCCGGTAAGCTGGTTCGACCTGCAGATGACCGCGACGATCCAGGACCCCAAGTACAAGGGCCTGCGCTACACCGAACTGGTCAACGGCGCGCCGGTGCTGCGCGACTTCGTCGACAACCAGCTGATCCGCGTGCCCAAGACCAGCTTCCGGGTGGTGCCGGGCCTGAACCTGCTCGACGACAAGCTGCGCCTGCAGGTGTCGTACGAACACGAGGGCGAGCGCTACGTCGACACCGCCAACTCGGTGCGGCTGCCGTCGTACCACGTCGTCAACGCCAGCGCGCGCTACGAGTTCGCGCCGGGGCTGAGCCTGTTCCTGTACGCCGACAACCTGACCAATTCGCTCGGCCTGACCGAAGGCAACCCGCGCGCCGGCGAGCTGCAAAGCGCCGATGCCGGCGCCAACACCTTCATCGCCCGGCCGTTGCTCGGGCGCGGCTATCGCGCGGCGCTGATGTACAAGTTCTGATGGTTGCGGCGCGCAGCGCGTTGCCGGCGTATCGTGCCGGGTTTCGAAGCGGAGAGCGGTGAGATGAAGTCCTGGATGTTGCCGATGCTGTCGTTGGGACTGTGCTGCGCGCTGGCGGGCGCGGCGCGCGCGCACGACGAACCGGCCGCGCCGCGGCCCGTGGACCCGGCCTGCAAGCTCGGCGCGCCCGACGCCGCGCAGGCCGGGCCGGATTGCGCCGAGGCCTGGATCGACCGCAACCTGAGCCTCGCCGACGTCCAGGCCATCGGCACCCACAACAGCTACAAGCGCGCGATTCCGGCCGAGGAACTGGCCGCGCACCGCGCCCGCGACGCCGTCGGCGCGGATTCGCTCGACTACGCCCACGCGCCGCTGCACGAACAGCTCGAACTCGGCATGCGCCAGCTCGAGCTCGACGTGTACTACGACCCCAAGGGCGGCCGTTACGCGCATCCGCCCGGCGCCTTGCGCCAAGGCTACGGCGAAGCCGGGCCGTGGCCGCCGGGCGTGGCCGCGCAGATGGCGCGGCCGGGGTTCAAGGTCATGCATCTGGCCGATATCGACTTCCGCAGCCAGTGCATGCTGTTCGTCGAGTGCCTGCAGCAGATCCGCGCATGGTCGCGCCAGCATCCGCAGCACGCGCCGATCCTGATCCTGATCAACGCCAAGGACGGCCGCGGCGGCCCCGGCGCGGTCGCGCCGCTGGCGTTCGACGGCAAGGCCTTCGATGCGCTCGACGCCGAAGTGCGCTCGGTGTTCCCGGCCGACGAGTTGATTACCCCCGACGATGTGCGCGGCAAGGCCGCGAGCTTGCGCGAAGCGGTGGTGGCCGGCGGCTGGCCGCGGATCGGGGCGTCGCGCGGCAAAATCCTGTTCGCGCTCGACGAGGAGCCGCGCAAGGTCGCGCTGTACCGCGGCGCGCGGCGTTCGCTGCAGGGCCGGGCGATGTTCGTCAACGGCGACGAAACCTCGCCGGACGCGGCGTACCTGACGATCAACGATCCGATCGCCGACGGCGAGCGCATCCGCAAGGCGGTGCAGGCCGGCTTCCTGGTGCGCACCCGCGCCGATGCCGACACCGTGGAATCGCGCCGCAACGATCCGCGCCGGCGCGAGGCGGCTTTCGCCAGCGGCGCGCAGTTCATCTCGACGGATTATCCGAAGCCCGACCTGCGGTTCAGCCGCTACCGGGTGACGTTCCCGCGCAGCGAAGTGGTGCGGTGCAATCCGGTGCGGGCGCAGAGCCGTTGCGATCGGCGCGCGGTCGAGGCGCCGGAGAAGCACGACTGAGGGCGGGTTTCACCGAGTTGCCGATGCTTGCCAACGAGTTGCCGATGAGTACCGACCTGCCGATTCACCCGCGTCGTCTCAGCCGTCATTCCCGCGAAGGCGGGAGTCCAGGGCTTCATCGCGGCATGACTCTGAAGTCTCTGGATTCCCGCGTTCGCGGGAATGACGGTGGACAGTGGCGCGGGTCGGGTGGGGGAGGGCGCGGTCTTTTGCTGCGAGCGACTACACGCTTCGCAGCGATCGCACTGCTGGCCGCGTTGATCGCGGCGCCCGCATTCGCACGGCCGGACAGCGCATCCAGTGCTTCTGCACGCATACATCCCGAGCCTCACGCCGCCACCGACATAGTCCTGCGAGGCCGCATCACCGGCGCCGACAATCAAACCTACCGCGAACTCCCGTTCCAGGTCCCCGCCGCCACCGCCCGCATCGAAGTCGAGTTCGACTACGACCGCACCGACAAGACCACCATCGACCTCGGCCTGATCGGCCCCGGCGAATTCCTCGGCCGCGACGGTTTCCGCGGCTGGAGCGGCGGCAACAAGCGCCGCTTCACCGTCGCCGCGGCCGACGCCACCGCCTCGTATTCGCCCGGCGCGCTGGCGCCCGGCGAGTGGAAGCTGCTGCTCGGCATCCCCAACATCCGCGCCGGCCGCAGCGCCGCCTACACCGCGCGCATCCGCCTGGTCCCCGCCGCGCAGCCCGATGCGATACCGCAGGAACAGCGCGCGCCGCTGCGCGCCGAACCCGGCTGGTACCGCGGCGACCTGCACATGCACAGCGCCCACAGCGACGGCAACTGCGCGACCCAGAGCGGCGCGCGCGCGCCGTGTCCGCTGTACCTGACCGCGCGCGCCGCGGCGAACGCCGGCCTGGACTTCGTCGCGGTCACCGAACACAACACCGTCTCGCATCTGCCGGCGCTGCGCGAACTGCAACCGCATTTCGACCGCCTGTTGCTGATCCCCGGCATGGAGATCACCACCTTCCAGGGCCACGCCAACGTCTTCGGCGTGCGCGCGCCGGTCGACTTCCGCGTCGGCAGCGCCGCGGTGCCGGACTGGAACGCGGTGCTCGGCGAAATGCAGCGGCGCGGCCTGTTGGTGTCGATCAACCATCCGATCCGCCCGTCCGACGAGCGCTGCATGGGCTGCGGCTGGACGCCGGCGCCGGCCGCCGATCTGAACCGGGTCGGCATGGTCGAAGCGATCAACGGCGGCGACGCCGACACGCCGGGCTCGGGCATCGCGTTCTGGCAGCGTCAGCTCGACGCCGGCCATCGCCTGACCGGCGTCGGCGGCAGCGATAACCACGACGCGCCGACCGCGGCCGAAGAACCGTTCGGCCCCAGCCGGATCGGCCGGCCGACCACGGTGGTGCATGCGCGCGAACTGTCGGAAGCGGGGATTCTGCAGGGGCTGCGCGAGGGCAACGTCTTCGTCGACGCGTTCGGCAGCCGCGACCGGTTGCTGGAAGTGCGCGCAGCGCACGGCGGCCGCGAGGCGGCGATGGGCGGCGAATTGGCGGTCGCTGCGGGCGAACGCGCGCGGGTGTCCGCGCAGGTGCGCAACCTCGCGGGCGGACGGGTGGAGACGATCGTCGACGGCGTGCGCAGCGATCTGATCGCGCAGCCGCAGGTCAGCGCGGCGCAGCAGTCGTTCGAATTCCAGTGGCCCAGCGACGGCCGCCGGCATTGGTTGCGCATCGACGTGCGCGATGCGCAGGGGCGGTTGGCACTGATGGGGAATCCGGTTTACTTCAACTGGCGTTGAGGGTGTTGCGTCTGCGCGGCGCGGGAATGGATGCGTCGTAAGCGTGGTGTCGCGGTCGCGGCTCGCGCCGCTCCTACATGGAGCCGATGTAGGAGCGGCGCGAGCCGCGACCGCGACACCGCAACTACCTCGAACGCGTCATCGCAGCCGCACACCCGCGCAGACCGCGGGCCTCAACCCCCACCCAACGCATGCACGATCTCGACCTTGTCGCCATCGGCCAGCGCCGTCTGCGCATGCCGCCCGCGCGGCACGATCTCGCCGTTGATCTCCACCGCCACCCGCCGTTCGCCGAGGCCTTCGGCCGCGAGCAGTTGGTCGACGGTGACCGGCGCGGCCAGGGCGCGCGCTTCGCCATTGAGCAAAATATTCATGCCGGCATTGTCGCCGCTGCGCCGCGCCGCGGCCAGCGCGGGGCCAACGCCGCCCGCGCCGCCGCCCACGTCCGCGAACGCCTTGCCGGGCGCGCGTTTGCGCCGCCGCGACGGCCGCACCGCGAACCTCGCCGCCGCCGCCCGCGCCCGAAAACGCCAAGCCCGGCAACAAACGCCGCAGCCCGCGGCGTGACCTCCGGCCCCGGTACGCCCGCCGCCTTGGGCGCATAATCCCGCGCCGGGGAGCCCGGCGCGCATCCGCGGCTTTGCCGCGCTGCGCCTTGCCAGGCTCGCCGCCCGCGTGTTTCGATTCGCGCCATCCGCCAGCGTATGTCCGTCGCAGGCAGACCTTTCGGCGTTCGCGCCCGACCCCGGGCCGCGGGCGCCGCCACCGCTCGTCCTCAGCAAGGAAGTCCATTGATGAAAACCGCTCGTACCGCGCTGGCCGCCGCCCTGGCGCTGGCCGCCGCTCCGGCCTTCGCCGGCGGCCCTTATTCGCAGACCGTGTTCATCGGCGACAGCCTCACCGACTCGGGCCACTTCCGCCCGGCGCTGATCCAGGCGGTGGGCCCGAACGGCGCGCTGATCGGCCGCTTCACCACCAACCCGGGCCTGGTCTGGTCGGAATGGCTGGCCGACTACTACGGCACCAACGCCAACAGCGACAACCAGGGCGGCACCAACTACGCCGTCGGCGGCGCGCGCACCGGCACCAACACCAGCGGCGCGCTCGGCCCGATCGACTCGCTGGCGACCCAGACCACCAAGTACCTCGCCGCCAACGGCGGCCGCGCCGATCCCAACGCGCTGTACACCGTGTGGGGCGGCGCCAACGACCTGTTCGCGGTCGCCGGCGGCGCGCCGGCGCAGGCCACCATCGGCAATGCGGTCACCGCCCAGATCGGCGTGATCGGCGCGCTGCGCAACGCCGGCGCCGAATACATCCTGGTGCCGAACATTCCCGACCTCGGCTCGACCCCGCAGTTCCGCGCCGGCGGCCCGGCGCAGATGGCGGCCGGCAGCCAGCTCGCCACCACCTACAACAACGCGCTCTACAACGGCATCGCCGCGGCCGGCCTGCGGGTGATTCCGCTGGACACCTACAACCTGATCCGCGAAGTGGTCAACAACCCGGCGCCGTTCGGCATCAGCAACGTCACCGGCACCGGCTGCAACCCGCAGATCACCGCGTCCTCGGTGACCTGCAGCCCGCTGACCTACGCCTCGCCGGACGCGCCGAATTCCTACGCCTTCGCCGACGGCGTGCACCCGTCGAGCCGTTCGCACCAGATCCTCGCCGACTACGCGATCTCGGTGCTCGAAGCCCCGCGCTTCATCGCCCTGCTGCCGAACTCGGCCTCGATGACCGGCCGCGCCCGCGCCGAGCAGGTCGCCGGCCACGCCGAACGCGGCGACGGCGAGGGCATGCGCTGGTGGAGCAGCGTGCGCGGCGACTTCCAGCGCTATGGCCACGGCGATGTCTACGACGGCGCCGGCCCGGCCCTGACCGGCGGCGTCGACTGGACGAGCGGCAACCTGGTGTTCGGCGCCTTCCTCGGCTACGGCCAGCAGAAGCAGGACTTCGGCCTGCGCAACGGCAGCTTCGACCAGAAGGACACCAGCATCGGCGGCTTCATCGGCTGGTACGGCGAACGCGCCTGGGTCAACGGCCAGCTGAGCTACACCAAGCTGGACTTCGACATCGACCGCAAGGTCAACCTCGGCCCGGCCACGCGCACCCACAGCGGCTCGGCCGACGGCAAGAACGTCACCGCCGCGCTCAACGCCGGCTACGAGTTCGGCGAAGCCCTGCGCCACGGCCCGGTGATCGGCGTGGTCGCCCAGCGCATCGACGTCGACGGCTTCAAGGAAAGCGATCCGACCCTGTCGACCTCGCTGGCCTACCCGGACCAGAGCTTCGACTCGCTGATCGGCAGCATCGGTTACCAGGTCAACTACACCTACAGCGAAAGCTTCCGCCCGTACGCGCGCCTGACCATGGACCGCGAGTTCGAAGACGCGCCGAAGAACGCGCAGGCGCGCCTGCAGACCGTCGGCAACCTCGGCTGGTACTCGGTCAAGAACCGCGAGTTCGACCAGGACTACGGCACCTTCCTGTTCGGCGCGCGGACCAAGCTGTTCGGCCTGGACGCCAACCTCGGCGCCAGCGTCACCTTCAACCAGGACGGCGGCAACAACACCACGGTGTTCGCGCAGGTCGGCGGCGGGTTCTGAAGCCGGCGCGGCGGCCTTTGCGGCCGTCGGCGTTCGATCGTGAAGCAAGCGATACGGAAACCGGGCTGTGAGGCCCGGTTTCTTTTTGCGCCGGTGTTTGCGGCGACCGGAATCGACAGCGTCGGGCCTGAAGGCCCTCTCGCACAAGCGTCAAGGCCGGATGCTCGTGGGGGAGGGCCTTCAGACCCGGCGTCTTCCGATCAGAACGGGACCGCCCATGCCGCACCGATTTGCCTCCCGCGCCGCCGCGTCATAGACTTCGACCCGACGCGGGTGTAGTTCAATGGTAGAACTGCAGCTTCCCAAGCTGCTAGCGTGGGTTCGATTCCCATCACCCGCTCCATCTTTTCCCGACGGCGCGCAAGGCGCCGGGCAAGAACGGGCTTCCTGCGAACGCCATCGCCGCTCAGAACGCTTCCGTCGAAGGGTTCGGGCCTATCCGCGCGTCGGACCGATGCGGACGCGAACCAAGCAAGCGGCAGCGTCGGCGCGGCGTGGGCTCAACGCAGGCGCTGCAACTCCTCGGCGGACAACTCCAACAGCGCGCCAAGCTCGACCGGATCGAGCACCCCGGCGAACGCCCGCACCTGCGCCTTGGCCACGCCCGCCGACGGATCGGTCGGATGCGCGACGACACCCGCCAGCAAATGCCACAGCCGCCGCTTGTCCAGGCTTTGCTGCGCCTGCCAAAGCGCTTCCCGGCGCGAATCCGGAAAGCGCTGTCCGAGCCGATAGTCGATCAGCAAATCGAGCTCGCCGCGCCGCGTGCGGCGTTCCTCGTCTTCGCTCGGCATCGGCGCCGCGCCGTCGTGCAGCGCGACGATGCGGCGCTCGTATTCGTCCCGGGTCAGTTTCGGCCCGAAATCAGGTAGCCGCCGGTCCTGCGAGGTCGAGGTCATACGCCACCGCCACGATGTCGGGGTCCGCCAACACGATGCGCTCTTCCGGGGAAAGGTCAAGCAAGTAGCGGTAATTCTCCTCGCTCAAGGTTTCGGCGAGATCGTCCTGCAACTGCAAGGTCAGTGCGTCGAAGGCCGCGACGAAGGCCAGTGCGTCGCGCGTGGCGGCGAAGGCCCGCTCGGCGTCGATGCGGTTCTGTTCGAAATCGCTGCGCGCGGCGAACAGCCCCTCGCGTTCGGCGCGTTGCAACGACAACTGCGTGATGCGTTCCTTGTGCTGCACGAACAAGGCGAAATGCTCCATCTGGAATCCGTAGGCGTCGGCTTCGTCGTCGAGCGCGCGCTGGAAGCGGTCCTGGTACAGCGCCCGGACTTGCGCCATGTAGTCGTCGTCTTCGCAATCCGGCGGCGCTTGCTCGCCCTCGGCTTCTTCCTCGTCGCCAGGTTCCTGGTAATCCTCGCGCGGCCCTTGCAGGCATTCGTCCAGATCGCCGGTCACGCCGGGGTGTTGGTCGAACGGCGCCGAGCACCTGCCCAGCGGACCGCGCGGGCGGCCGTAGACGCCGAAAGCCAGGCTCGACAGCGAGTAACCGCGCGCGCCGGCGACGGTGATCGCGGCCGGAAACAACACCCGGTTGGCGGCCTGATGGCAGACGCCGTTGACCAGGTAACAGGTAATGCCCCCGCGTTCTTTGTAGCCGGCGATGGCGTCGGCGCGCCGGGTGCTGCCTTCCCCTTCGCGCAGCATGCGCCCGCCGGTCTTGCCGCCCCAGCAACCCCACGCCCTGCCGCCGCTGCCGCATTCCACGTAGGTGTGGTCGGCGAGGTTGAAGAACAGTTGGGTCGGATAGGCGCGCGCCCTGAGAATTCCCATACATCACCCCCTGTGATCGATGGATCGCGCTGGACGCGCGTCGGTTCGCCGGCTCGATGGGGAGCCGGTCATCCATGACAACGCAGTTCGGGGTCATGGCCTGCCATGGATCGCGGTGGATATTTTCGTTTTGGGCGTCTCGTGGCACTCCGAATCCATTCAAGACTTGGCGGTCCGAGGTTCGGGCTTAGCGCAGACGGAGAAAAACCCGGCATCTGCCGTCGCCTCGATCGCAGCCCGGGATCGCTGGTGGCTCGGCCTGTCGTGCGGCGTCGTCGGTAGCGGATGCGATCCATCGCGGCGCCATCGCAGCAGGACGCGACGACAACAAAGCGGGACGCAGCGGATAACTCGCCTGCGCGATTCTCGATGAGGCTGGCCCCGGACCGATTCCAGATCGGCGCAGCGCGCCCTGGGCATCGGCCATCCACTTCGCTTTCGAGGAACCGGCCATGAAAACCAAGCTCGTAAAAACCTCCTTGTTCGCGCTCGGCCTGGCGTTGACCCAGGCTGCGACTCCGGCCTTCGCGGCTTACTCGTGCTGGGGCAAGCTGGATGAGCTCGGCATGGGCAATGGCGACAAGCCTGGGGTGTTCATCCGGCTCAACACCACCGGGCTGGTATGGGTGGTGTGCTCGATGAATGAGGACGCGAACTGCCGAGCCTTGTATTCCCTGCTGCTGTCCGCGCAGTCCAGCCCGAACCGGCCCAACATCGGCCTGTTCTTCGCCGACGACGGCAAGACCTGCGCGACCAAGGGCGACTGGGTCTTCGCCAAGCCTTACTACACGGTCGTCACCGACGACTACTGAGCCGATTCCGCGCCGCCTCGGCGCGCGGGGAGCCGCACGCCGCCAGGCCGCTCACAGCGATTTTCGCTACAGGAGGCCGAAATGGCCAATTCATCATCCAGCCGCCCATCGCGCGTGCTCGCCATCGCGCTTGCGGTCGCTTGCGCGCTGGCTTCGCCAGCGTATGCGGCGCCGGTTGCGCCCGGCAGTGCGGACGAAGATCTGCCTATCCAACAGTTCATCGTGCAGTTCAATCCTGACAGTCCGGAATTCGAGGACGGGCAGGCCTTGCAGCTCACCCTGGATCGTATCTCCGCCGGTCTGAGCGGGCCGGGCCTCAAGCCGTTGCGGCTCACTCACGAGCGCAGGCTGGCGACGCTGGTCGATCTCATCTCCGTCGATCGGCCGATCACCGCGGACATCGCCCAGTTGCTGATGCGCGCGGTGCTCGCCGACGGCAGCGTGATCCGGGTGGAGTCCAACGTGTGGTTGCGAGGCTACATGCAGCCGAACGATCCCGACTATTCGCGCCAATGGCATTACTTCGATCCGGCCGGCGGCGCCAACTTGCCGCCAGCCTGGAACGCCGCGGCCGGAGAAGGGCAGACGATTTCGGTCATCGACAGCGGTTACCTCAACAACGCCGACGCCGACGGCAACATCGTCGGCGGCTACGATTTCGTCAGCCAAGCGACCGGCCCCGGCGCATCCGACGACGGCGACGGTCGCGATCCGAATCCCTACGCCTCCTCCGGCAACCAGCACGGAACCCATGTGGCGGGCACGATCGCGGCGATCACCAACAACGGCTTCGGCGGCGCCGGTGCAGCGTATAAATCCAAGTTGCTGCATGCACGCGTGACCGGCAACAACGGCCTCGGCCTGCTGACGGATGTCATCGACGCGCTGGTATGGTCGGCCGGCGGCGAAGTGAACGGTGTGCCGCGCAATCAAAACCCCGCCGACGTCATCAACATGAGCATAGGCGGCAGCGGAAGCTGCAGCGCGTTCTTTCAGCAGGCGATCGACTTCGCGGGGTCGCGCGGCGCGGTGGTGGTGGTCGCAGCGGGCAACAACAACGCCGATGCCGGCGGATTCCAGCCGTCGAGCTGCGACAAGGTCATTGCGGTCGCGGCCAATACGATCGAGGGCAAGCGCGCTTCGTATTCAAACTACGGAGCGGCGGTCGACATCACCGCTCCGGGCGGCGACAGCGCGCGCGGCGTGTATTCCACGGTGAATGGCGGCTATGGCTACAAGTCCGGCACTTCGATGGCCGCGCCGCACGTGTCCGGCGCGGCCGCGCTGATGCGTGGCGTGTTCCGCTGGTCGCCGGACAGCATCGAGCGGGTCCTCAAGGAGACCGCGCGACCGGGACCCAGCGGTTGCTCGGCCGGTTGCGGCGCGGGAATCCTCGATGCAGGCAAGGCCGTGGCCAGGGCCGCAGAGGCCAAGGCCAGCTTGGTCAATCTGGCGCCGATCCTCAATGAGCTATGGGCGGAAGACTGACCCTGTCGCCGGCGCGTCGGCGGTCGGTCGTCGCGTCGGCGACCTGAGGCCGGCCGGAGCGGATCCAACTGCGGAAATCGTTTGCGGCGTCCTGGCAGTCTACGCCGTCCGCATGCGGGCGGTCGCCGCTCGCGAACGCGCCGGCGCTGTCGCGTGTCGCCGCGCAGTGCCAGCGACGCGCCTCGTCGCGCGGCGGGTGCCCGAACCGATGGCGATAGCTATGGCTGAACTGCGAGGCGCTGGAGAAGCCGTAGCGCCAGGCCATGTCGCCCAGGCTGGGCCGGGCCAACGCCGGGCAGGTACGCAACTCGTGTTGAGCCGCCTGCAAGCGCAATTCCTGGAGAAAACGGCGCACGCCGCCGTCGGCGGCGAAGATCCGGTACAGGACCGAACGCGATACGCCGACTGCGCGGGCGATCTGCGTCGGTCCCAACTCAGCGGTCTGCAGGTGCGCGCGGATGTAGTCTTCGATGCGCCGGCGTTGTCGATGCAGCGGCGCCTCGCCGCCGGCGACGTCCGTCGCGCCGACGGCGTATGCGGACAACAAGGCGGTTAGCGAATGCGACAGCCAACTCGCGCCAGACGCCGGCCAGCGGTCCTGATGGCGCGCGATCGCGCGCAGATAACCGGGCAGCAAGGGATACCGATCCGCATCCAGGCGCATGCCATGCATCGACCGGGCCTGCGCCGGCAGGCGTTCGCGCGGAACCATCAGCATCGCGGCGCGCCCGTGCGGCCAGATCCAGTGCGAAGGCTGGGTCATGTCGACGACCACGATCTGTCCATTCCGGGCTCGCACGTGGCCGCGATGGGTGGTCAGTTCGATGCTGCCGCCGAGGCAGAGATGGAAATAATAGTGATCGAATTGCTCGTGGTTGAGCAGCGGCGAATCGCGTCGCGCCTGCACGAACTGACCGGGTCGGATGCGCGCGACGCAACGCCCGACCAAAACGCCGTCGAGATTGCTGCCGTCGAAATCGCAGCGCAGGCCGATGTCGCGATCGGAAGAATTCAAGTCGAACAGCAACTGCTGCCGGCGCCAGGCGTCGAAGGCCTGTTCGCCGCGATAGGCGGCGGTAGAAAAGCGGTAACGGCGCACGCGCTCCATGCCTGCTCCTTGCATGCCGATGCTTTGCGTTTTCCTTGACCGCGAGCCGGCCGATCGGTCCGCAAGCGGTAATGCTTCGTCTACATTGCGCAGCATTCGATGGGGCGACAGGTTTTTTCTCCGCGCGTCGCAACGATTATCGCGACGCGTGCCGCAGATTCGAATGCCAATTTGCCAGTGGGTGCTTTTTTTGTGCGGATGCTGCACTGATTCTTTCGCATCGCTCCGGCTATGCGGCGCGATGCGGTGCCCGCTCAGTCCGTGCGAGCGATTCGGCGGCCGAATACAGCCCGCAGGCAGTCGCTGGGGGCGCCTGCCGCAGGGCCGGGCCGATTCGACGCTCGGTTGGTGCGACGGCTCAGGAACGGCAGGCGCTCATGGCGCAACCGCATCGCGTGGGAACCTCGAACGGACCGGATCGAGCATCCGTGCTTGCGCCCGGTGTTGCGGCATATTTCCTTGCCGACGACTTGCGGTCCGCGGCCTGCCGAGTGCGGGCGCTTGGGCGATGTTGACGCCTCGATTCAAGGCCCCATCGGGCCTCCGCTTACTCCTCGCGCACCCGATACACCGCCTGATCCTTGCCCGCGCGCTTGGCCTCGTACAACGCCATATCCGCGATCCGCAGCAACGGCGCATAGCTCTCGCGATGCGCCGGCGCGGCGGTGGCGACGCCGACGCTGACGGTGACGATGCCCGACGGCGCGGCCGGGTTCGGCAGGGCCAGCGCGCGCACCGCGGAGCACAGTTGCTCGGCGATCAACAGCGCGCCGCTGGCCGGCGTGGACGGCAGCACCACGGTGAATTCTTCGCCGCCGTAGCGCGCGGCGAGGTCGGCGGGGCGCTGCAAGGTCTGGCGCATGACGCCGGCGACTTCCTTGAGCACTTCGTCGCCGGCCAGATGGCCGTAGTAGTCGTTGTAGAGCTTGAAGTTGTCGACGTCGAGCATCAGCACCGAGAACTCGGTGCCTTCGCGCAACGCGCGGCGCCATTCGGCGTCGAGATAGGAGTCGAGGTAACGGCGGTTGTTGAGCCCGGTGAGACCATCGACGTCGCTGAGCCGGCGCAGGGTCTCGTTGAGTTCGAGCAGGCGCTTCTGGTGCTCGCTGAGCACCCGGTAGGCTTCGTCGCGCTCGATCTGGTTGAGGTAGGCGCGCGCATGGTGGCGCACGCGCGCGATCAACTCGATCGAGTCGGGCAGCTTGACCAGATAGTCGGTCGCGCCGGTGGCGAAGGCCTGGCTCTTGACCACCGCGTCTTCCTTGCTCGACAGCACGATCACCGGCACGTGCTTCAGCACCGGATGGATGCGGTAGTGATGGACCAGGGTCATGCCGTCGACGCCGGGCATGACCAGGTCCTGCATGATCACGTTCGGGCGCAGCGCCTCGGCGGTGGCGACCGCTTCGTTGGCCTGGGCGCAGTAGTGGAAGTCGATGTCGGCCTCGCTGGCCAGCGCGCGGCGCACGGCCTCGCCGATGATCGGCTGGTCGTCGACCAACAGCACCACCAGCCGTTGCTGGCGCGAGTGGGGATGCGGCTCGTTGAAGCCGGAAAAAGTCGGGTCGCTCATGGGATGGCGTTCGGGTTCGGGACGAAGAGGTCGCGCAAGCGCGCGGCGATGCGGTCCAGCGGCAGGATCTCGACCGCGGCGTCGAGTTCGGCGGCGGCCTTGGGCATGCCGTAGACCGCGCTGGAGGCGCGGTCCTGGGCGATGGTGTGGTGGCCTTGCTGGCGCAGCCCGCGCAGTCCGGCGGCGCCGTCGCGGCCCATGCCGGTCAGCAACACGCCGACGATGGGCCCGCGCCAGTGCTCGCCGACGCTTTTGTAGAACACGTCCACCGACGGCCGATACGGCAGCTCGGCGGGTTCGTGCACGTAGTCCAGGCGGCCGTCGGCGCGCAGCGCCAGATGGTCGTTGGTCGCCGCCAGCAGCACCTGCCCGCATTGCAGGGTGTCGCCGACGTTGGCGGTGCGCACCGGCAGGCGCGAGTAGCGGCCGAGCCAGTCGGCCATGCCGGGCGCGAATTTTTCGTCGATGTGCTGGATCACCGCGACCGCGCCGGAAAAGTCCGCCGGCAATCCTTCCAGCACCCGCGCCACCGCCGACGGGCCGCCGGCGGACGCGCCGATCGCCAGCAGCTTGCGTTCGGACGCCTGCACCGGCGCGCGCGGCGTGGAGGCGCGCACCGGCGCGGCGGACAGGCGGCCGATCAGGTCGATCTTGGCCAGCAGCTTGTCGGCGCCGCGGTCGTGGTCGCCGGCCAGCGCCGGCAGGTCGGTGGCGTCGAGCGCGCCGTGGCCCATCGCTTCGAACACCATCGCCGCGTTGGCGCCGACGCTGACGGTCACCACCAGGATCGGGCAAGGGCTCTCGGCCATGATCCGGCGGGTGGCTTCCACGCCGTTCATGCCGGGCATCACCAGGTCCATCAGCACCAGGTCCGGGGTGTCGCGCGCGCAGCACGCCACCGCCTCGGCGCCGCTGGCCGCGGACCAGGCCACGCGGTGGTCCGGACGCCGCGCCAGCACGCGCCGCAGCGCTTCGGTGGCGATGCTCAGATCGTTGACGATGCCTATTCTCACGCGGCGGTTCCGGGGTCGTTGTGCGATTGCGGCGTCGCTTGCAAGCGGCTCATGCCAGCGGTCCTCCGATCAGATCGGCGACCGCCTGCATCAGCGCTTCCTCGTCGAAGCCGGCCTTGCTCAGATAGAAGTCGGCGCCGGCGTCGAGGCCGCGGCGGCGGTCTTCCTCGCGGTCCTTGTAGGACACGATCATCACCGGCAGCTCGCGCAGGTGCGGATCCTTCTTGATCAGTTCGACCAGTTCGATGCCGTCCATGCGCGGCATGTCGACGTCGGTGACGACCAGATCGAAGCGGCTCAGCCGCACCGCGTTCCAGCCGTCCATGCCGTCGACCGCGACTTCCACCGCGTAGCCGGCGGTTTCGATCAGCTTGCGTTGCAGTTCGCGCACGGTCAGCGAATCGTCGACCACCAGCACGCGCCTGCGTTCGACCGCGGCGGCGCCGTCCTGGTGGCGGACCTGGGCCAGATGGCCGGTCGCGACCAGCCGTTCGATCGAACGCAGCAGGTCGTCGGTGTCGACGATCAGCACCGGCGCGCCGTCGTCGAGCAAGGCGCCGGCGGCGATGTCCTTGACCTTGCCCAGGCGCGGGTCGAGCGGCTGCACCACCAGTTCGATCACATTGCCGAAGCGGTCCACCGCCAGGCCGTACAGGTGCTCGCCGTGGGCGCCGCCGATCACCACCACCGGCAGCTGCGCGCCGGCGGTCGCGCCGTCGCCGCCTTCCAGCACCTGGCGCGCCGACACCAGGCCGATCTCGCGGCCGGCGAGTTCGAAATACTGCCGGCCTTCCAGCGAACGCACCTGCTCGCGCGAGACCAGCGCGGTGGCGACGATGCGCGCCAGCGGAAACGCGTAGGCCTCGCCGCCGATGTCCACCGCCAGCGCGCGCAGCACCGAGGTGGTCAGCGGCAGCTGCAACTGGAAGCGGGTGCCCTGGTCGGGCTGCGAAAACACCCGCACGTTGCCGTGCAGCTGCTTGGCCATGTTCTGCACCGCATCCAGGCCGACCCCGCGGCCGGAGATGTCGGTGACGGTGTCGCGCAGGCTGAAGCCGGGCAGGAACAGGAATTCCAGCAACTCGTCCTGGTCGAAGCGCTGCGCGGTGTCTTCGTCGGCGAGCCCGCGCGCGATCACCGCGCGGCGGATGCGTTCGGCGTCGATGCCCTGGCCGTCGTCGCCGATCTTGATTTCCAGGCGGCCGGAGACGTGGTGCGCTTCGAGCCGGACGACGCCTTCGGCCGGCTTGCCGCGCGCCAAGCGCTGCTCCGGCGTTTCGAGGCCGTGATCGACCGCGTTGCGCAGCAGATGCCCCAACGGCGCTTCCAGCCGCGCCAGCACGTCGCGGTCGACCGGCGTGCGGCTGCCGACGATTTCCAGCCGCGCCTGCTTGCCGAGTTCGTGGGCGAGGTCGCGGACCATGCGCTTGAAGCCGCGGGTGCCGTCGGCGAACGGGCGCATGTGGCTTGCCAGCGCTTCGTCGTACAGGCCGTGGGCGACGCCGGCCAGGCGCCGGTCGAACGCATCGAGCGCGGCGACGCGTTCGCCGAGCAGGCGCTGGCCTTCGGCCAGGTCGGCTTGCGCGCGCGCCAACAGCTCGGCCGAAGCCGGATCGGAGGCGAGCGCGGACGTGCGTTCGGACAGACGGTCCAGCGCCAGCGCGCTGCGCCGTTGCAGTTCCTTGACCCGCGCCAGCGAGCGGATGTAAGGATCGAGCCAGCGCGATTCCACCAAGGCTTCGCTGGCCAGCCCGAGCATGCGGTGCAGGTTGCGCGCGGCGATCCGCAGCACGCGTTCCTCGCCTTCCTCGGCGGGCGCGTCGTGCGGCGCCGGATCGGCGTCGGCGGCGGCCGGCGGCGCGGCGTCGTCCGCTGCCGGCGCGGCCAGCGCGGCGGCGAGCGCGGCGCGGAATTCCAGCACCGGCGCGGATTCTTCGTCGGCCCAGGCGCCGGCCGCTTCGGCCGGGGTGTCGGCGATGCGGCCGAGCAGGTCGACGCCGCGCAGCAGCGCGTCGACGATCCCGCGGTGCAGGCGCAAGCGGCCGTGCTGCGCCTCGACCAGACAGTCTTCCATCGAATGCGCCACCGCCACCGCCGCGCCGAGGCCGACGATGCGCGCCGCGCCCTTCAGCGAATGCGCCGCGCGCATGCATTCCTCGAGCGTCGCCGCTGCGGTCGGGTTGCGTTCGAGCGCGAGCAGGTTCTCGGTCAGCGTCTGGCGCTGGCCGTCCGCTTCCATGCGGAACAGGTCGTGCAGCGAAAGGTCGCGCAGGGAATCGTTGCTCATGAGATCTGCCGGTTCAGCGCGTGCACCAGCAAGCCGGCGTCGAGCAGGCCGATGCGGCGTTCGCCCCACGGCAGCACGCCGGTGGCGAAGCGGGCCAGGGCGTGGGCGACGGTCGAGGGCACCGCGCGCACGTCTTCGGCGTCGTAGCGATGGCTGCCGTGGACTTCGTCGGCCTCGAACGCCAGCGCGCCTTCGGGCGCGGCCAGCACCACCAGCCGGCGCGCGACGGTGCCGGTGCGCGCGGCGACCGGCGCGCCGGTCTGCAACAGCGCCGGCAGCGCCACGCACACGGTCAGCCGGCCGCGCACGTTGACCACGCCGCGCAGCGCGGCGTCGCGCCGGTGCGGCAGGCGGTGCACCGGGCGCAGCTCCAGCACTTCGTCGATCAGCGCGGCAGGCAGGCCCAGCCATTCCTCGCCGAGGCGGAACACGAACGCGCCGGCGCTGGCGCGCAGTTGCCGCGGCGCGCCCGCGGCCAGGCGCGCGGCCGCTTCGGCCAGTTCCTCTTGCGCCGGCGTGCGTTCCAGCAGCCGCGCGACCGCGGAGCCGGCGTTGCCGGGTTCGTTCGCGCTCATCTCAGGCGCTCCTGCCGCGGTGGCGCGACGCGCGCTGGCGCATCAGCCGCGCGCCGGCGGCGTCGCCCTTGGCGTCGAGCAGCAAGGCCAGATGCATCAGGCTCTCCGTGTGGTCGGGTTGCAGGTACAGCGCCTTGCGGAACGCGTCCTCGGCGCGCGCGTCCTCGCCGGTGGCGCCGTGGATCAACCCGCTGAGGTACAGCGCTTCGGCGCTGGGGCCGTGCGCGCGCAGATGCGCCTGGCAGATCTCGGCGGCCTGTTCGAAGGCGCCGTGGTCGGCGAGGCGGCGCGCTTGTTCCAAGGTCGCGGCGATCGTCGCGGTGGCTGCGGCGGCCGCGACCGGCGTCGGCGCGGGCCGCACCGCGGGCCGCGCGATCGGCCGCGCCGGCGGCGCGCGCAACGGCGCCAGCGCCGGCGCGCGCCAGGGTTCGGGCACGGCGAGCGCCGGCGGCGCGCTGCGCTGGCGGCGGAACGCGGCGGCCATCGGCATCTGCGCCGAGGCGTAGCCCAGCGACAGCAGCAGCCCGGTCTCGGCCGCGCCGACGAACAGCAGGCCGTCTTCGGCCAACGCGCGCGCCAGCACGCCGACCGTGCGCACCTGGGTGTCGGGGTCGAAATAGATCAGCAGATTGCGGCAGAACACCGCGTCGTAGGTCGCCTGCGCCGGCAGGAAATCGAGGTCGAGCACGTTGGCGCGATGCAGGCGCACGCACTGCCGCACCTGCGCCGACAACTGCCAGCGGCCGTGGCCGAGCGCGCGGAAGTGGCGGTCGCGATAGGCCAGCTCGCGGCCGCGGAACGAATTGGCGCCGTACACCGCATGCGTGGCCTTGGCCAGCGCGCGTTCGCTGATGTCGTAGGCGTCGATGCGCAGCCGCTCGGGCGTCCAGCCGGCGTCGAGCAAGGCCATCGCCAGGGTGTAGGGTTCTTCGCCGGTCGAACACGGCAGGCTCAGCAGCCGCAGCGTGCGCGAGCCGTCGGCGCGCAGCGGCGCGAACGCGCGCGCCAGCGCGTCGAACGCTTCGACGCCGCGGAAGAACCAGGTTTCCGGCACCACCACCGCTTCGATCAGCTCTTGCTGCTCCAGCGGTTGGGCCAGCAGCCGGCGCCAGTACGCGCCGGCATCGCCCAGGCCGGTCGCGCGCAGGCGTCCGGCCACCGCGCGCGCGACCACGCCGGGGCCGACCGAGGACGCGTCGAGCCCCATCGTGGTCTTGAGCCAGCGTTCGAACGCACTGGCGTCCATCAGGCCTGCGCCGCCTGCTGGAACAGCAGGTCGTGGACGTCTTCGGGCAACAGCTCGCGCACGCCGATGCGTTGCAGCAGACCGTGCGCGTCGCGCGCGACCGGGCCGAGGTAGCGCGCCGCCGGCTGCTCCACGCCGCTGGCGGCGAAATCTTCGGCTTGCAGGCGCACGGTATCGACCACGCGTTCGGCCAGCAGGCCGAGCCGGCGCGCGTTGCCGGCGCGGTCGGCGTAATCGGCCAGGACGATGCGCGTGCTCATCGCTTCGCGCGCCGGCCGCGCCAGCGCCAGCCGGCACAGGTCGATCACCGGCACCACTTCGCCGCGATAGTCGAACACCCCGGCCACCGCGTCGTGCGCCTGCGGCAGGCGCCGCAGCTGCACCCGCGGCAGCACCGCCGCGACCGTCGCCGCTTCGATCGCGTAGCGCTCGGCGTCGAGTTGGAAGACCAGGAACAGCATGCGCGTCTCGGACTCCGCCGCGCTCAGGACAGCAGCTTGAACTTGACCACGCCGTCGCGCAGCCCGGCGCTGACGTGGTGCAGTTCGTCGATGGCCTGGTTGGACTGGCGCAGCGCTTCCACCGTCTGCTGCGCGGCCTCGCTGAGCTGGCTCAGCGCCAGATTGATCTGCTCGGCGCCGGCCGACTGCGCCTGCACGCCTTCGTTGACCGCCTCGAAGCGCGGCACCATCGCCTGCACGTTGTCGATCACCTGCGACAGCTGGCCGCCGACCTGCTGCACGTCGTGGGTTCCGCGCCGCACTTCCTCGGAGAACTTGTCCATGCCCATCACGCCGGCCGAGACCGCCGACTGGATCTCGCGCACCATCTGCTCGATGTCGAGCGTGGCGACCGCGGTCTGGTCGGCGAGGCGGCGGATCTCGGTGGCGACCACCGAGAAGCCGCGGCCGTATTCGCCGGCCTTTTCCGCTTCGATCGCCGCGTTGAGCGAAAGCAGGTTGGTCTGGTCGGCGACCTTGGTGATGGTGGTGACGACCTGGCTGATGTTGTTGGCCTTGTCGGCCAGCACCGCGAGCTTGGCGCTGATCGCGGCGGTGGCGTCGATCATGCGCCGCATCGAATCCTCCATCTCCGCCAGCCCGGCCTGGCCGCTGCCGGCCAGCGCCGAGGTCTGCTCGGCCGCGGCCGAGACGGTGTCCATCGTGCGCACCAGTTCCTTGGAGGTGGCGGCGATCTCGCGCGAGGTCGCGCCGATCTCGGTGGTGGTCGCGGCGATCTGCGCGGCCGAGGCCTGCTGCTCGCGCAAGGTCGCGGTGATTTCGTTGATCGAGGAATTGACCTGGATGCCGGACGACTGGACCTGCCCGACCAACTGCGACAGATCGTCGGTCATGCGGTCGTAGCCCTGGGCGAGGGTGCCGAACTCGTCGCTGCGCGCCAGCGCCAGGCGCTGGCTGAAATCGCCCTTGGCCATCGTGTCGACCGCGCGGGTCAGCTTGAGCATCGGCTGGGTGATCGCGCGCAGCAGGAAGAAGCCGACCAGCGCCGACAGCACCATCGCGGTCAGGAACGACAGCGCGATGCCGGTCTTGGCCGCGGCGATCGCGGTGTCGATGCGCTTGAGCGAATCGGTCGCGTAACCGTGGTTGTTGCCGAGCATCGTCGACAAGGTGGCGTTGTTGCGCTCGAACACCGGCGCGGCGCGCTCGCGCCAGGCCGCGCCGAGGCCGGGCGCGCGGTCGTGCGCCATCCGCAGCAGCTCGGTCTGCAGCGCGAACGCGGCCTGCGCCTGGCGCATCATCTCGCCGAACTGGGCGCGGTCGTCGGCGCGGTGGATGGTGCGGTCGTAGGCGGCCGCGGCGGCTTCGAACTCGCCGCGGCGCTTGACCACCAGCGCTTCCAGGCGGTCGATGTCGTCGTTGGCGGCGGCCATGGTCGTGGCGCGCACGTTGGCGTGGTAGGTCATCCACGTCGATTCCATCTTCGCCGCGGCGTACATGCCCGGAATCGAGTCGTCGCGCAGCGCGGCTTCTTCGGCTTCGATGTGCAGCAAGCGCTGCCAGGCGATGCCGCCCATCAGGGCGAGCACGCCGAAGGTCACGGCGAGGCTCAGCAGAATCCGCTGGCGAATGGTGATGTTGATCATGATCGGTTCCGTGCGGAGGCCGTCGGGGTCGCTGGCGTGGGTCGGCGCGATGTCGCGGCGCGGCGGGGGGAGGGTGGGAGCGCCGCCGCGGACGGCGCCCGCGCCGGGCATCGTGGGCGCCTGGGGCGGTGCCGGCTCCCCGGTACCGGTCGCGTCGGCTTCGCTACCGCCACGTTCGATCCACGTCCAGAGAGTGGTTATAGGTGTAGTTGCAGCATATGGAAAAGGTTGAAAACTCACAATTGTTGCTAAAGCAATGCGCGCCGCAAGGCGGATCGGGCGGCCCGGCCCGGGGCTGTCGGGCGAAGCCGGGCGGCCATCGCGCGGCCAGCCGGTGCCGGTGCACGGCCGTGGTCGCGCGAAAGCGTGATATGAACGCTTGCGGCTGCGGTGGTTTGCCGCACCCGCCGGGACGGCCGCCGCGAGCCCGCCGCCTTGCCGGCTTCGGTATACAAAAACGCGCACACTACGCCGCACCCAGGAGCCGCCCATGCCCCAGACCGTCATCCCGCAACTGCGCATCCTGCGCGCCGACCGCAGCCTGCCGTTCTACGTCGACGGGTTGGGCTTCGCCGTCGACTGGGAACATCGGTTCGAACCGGGCTTCCCGCTGTTCGTGCAGATCACCCGCGAAGGCCAGACCCTGTTCCTGACCGAGCACGTCGACGATTGCGAAGTCGGCGGCGCGGTCTACCTGATGGTGCCCGACGTGGACGAATGCCACCGCCGCTTCCTCGCCAACGGCGTGACCGCGGACGAACCGCCGCAGGACACGCCGTGGGACACCCGCGAGATGCTGATCAAGGACCCGGACGGCAACCGCCTGCGCTTCGCCGCCGATCGCGGCTGAAGGCTTCAGCCGGCGGCGTCGGCCGGCGGCGGGTGGTCGACCATCGAGCGGATTTCGCCGCGCCGCCACTGCTCCAGCCGCTGCGCGTAGCGCGGCGCGATCCGCTCGTAGTTGTCCCAGCGGTCCTCGGTCATGGCTTCGCCGGGCTTGCGCCAGTCGTTGGCTTCGCCGAACACGTCCTGCACGTCGGGCAGCGCGGCGGCGCTTTCCGGCTTCATCAGGCGCTTGCTGTAGGCGTGGCAGAACGCGGCGTGTTCGGGCCGCACGTCGTTCTCCCAGAACAGCCCATCGAGCGGGCCGGCCAGGAACGCCAGCGGCGTGGTCCGACGCTCGCGCAGGGCGGCGATCGCATCCGCGCCGAGGCGGTCGTCGCGCAGCACGCCGTTGAGCGCGCACCACGCGGCGAAGAACGCGTCTTCGACGCAATGCGCGGGATCGGTGCCGGGATAGAGCGTGGCGTAGTCGGATTCCTCGGCCACGGCCAGCAGCAGATGCAGCGGCCGGTCGTCGTCCTCGTCGAGCGTGGCCTTGGCCCGCAGGCCGTCGCGCGGCGGCGGCAGGGCGTAGCGGATTTCCTCCAGGCCGCCTTCGACCCGGCGACGGAAGCGCGCCGACAGCGCGGCGTCGTCCATCGACCAGTCGAAGCCCGGCGGCAAGGCGCCGGCGTAGTTCGGATACACGAAGGCGTGCGAGACCCAGGTGACCCAGGTGCGCCCGTCCTTGCGCGGCGGAAAATGCGCGCGGCTGGTCAGGTTCATGCTCGCGCCGACTTCGATGCCGAGCTTGCGGCTGCCGAGGTGGACGCTGTTGCCCGGCGTCGCGGTCTTGAACGGTTTTTTGCCCAGCGCCTGGGCGAGGGCGACGGCGGCGGGGTCGTCGATGCGCTTGCCGAGCGCGTCGAGCAGCAGGTCGGTGAGGTCCGTGGCGGTCATGAGGGCCGATCCTTGAGCGGGCGATCATCATATCGGCGCAGGCGGCGCTCGCGACGACGGCGGCGCATTGATCGGCGCCGCGCGGCGATGCATCCTCGGGCGCGAATCGCACCGATTCGATTCGAAGCCGCCGCGCACGCGCGGCCCGCGCCAGCGCAACGCGCACCCGCCACGGACCGCCATGAACCTCAACGTCGTCGAACTCAAAGCCTTCGTCCCCGCGCGCGATTTCGAGCGCTCCAAGGCGTTCTATCTGGCCCTGGGCTTCGAGGTGCCGTGGTCGTCGAACGATCTGGCCTATGTCCGCTACGGGCCGGTGGCGTTCTTGCTGCAGCGTTTCTACGTGCCCGAGCACGCCGGCAACTTCGTTATGCACCTGTTGGTCGAGAACGCCGACGACTGGCATGCGCAGGTCGTGGCCGCCGACGCCGCCGGCGCTTTCGGCGCGCGCATCGACGCGCCGCAGGACCGGCCGTGGGCGATCCGCGATTTCACCGTGACCGATCCGTCCGGCGTGCTGTGGCGCATCGGCCACAACCTGCCGCGCGCGGCGGACGGCTGAGCGGCGGCGCGTCGCGGTCGCGCCATCGCCGGCCTGAAGCCGCGGCAGTCCGTTTGAACGCCAACCAACCGCGCGGCTGGCGACTACTCGTCCGGACGCCGCGCTTGTGCGCAAACTCTGCGCCGTTCGCCTCACTCAAGGACGGCAACGGATGCAGGAGCAATGGACGCCGGCGTCGTCGGGACGCGGACGACGCGATGCGCCGCGCACGAGCGGCTTCGATTCGGCGCTGGCCTGGGCGGTGGTGGTGGCCGCGCACGCCGCGCTGTTGTGGCTGGCGAGCAAAGCCTTGATGCCGCAGCGTCCGCCCGCGGCCGGCGACCAGTTGACCTTGGTCTGGCTGCCGCCGCCGCCCGCGGCCGAACCTCCCGCCGCGGTCGCCGCGTCTTCGCCGCGCGCGCACTCCGCCGCGCCGCCGCGTTCGCCTCCGCCTCGCGCGGTTGCCGCCGCCGAACCCGACAGCGGCCTGACCGCGGTCGAAATCGCGCCCGTAGCCGCGGTGCCCGCCGTGGCCGCCGAAACGTCCGCCGAACCCGCCGTTGCGCCTTCGCGCACGCCGTGGGACCCACCGCCGCCGTCGCCCAAACCCTTCGCCAGCCGTCCGCCGCCGTTGCCGGGACAGGGCGCGCAACGCTTCCGCATGCGCCCGCCGCGTTCGATCGCCGCCGCGGTCGAAGGCGTCGGCCGCCTGTTCGGCGGCGGCGGGCCCAGCGACTGCGACGAGACGCGCAAGAACATCCGCGACCTCGCCGTGCTCGGCGCCGAAGCGGTCGCGCAGGAAGTGGAGGAGGAGCGGCGCAACTGCCGCTGACGCGCGCCGCCGGCGCGCGCGTGCCGGCGTGCTCGCGCGCCGCCTGAACCAGTCAGCCTGGCGCGCGCCGATGTAAAAAAATCATTCGCGCGAACGCCGCATCGACGCTTGCACGGCGGCCGGGTTAGACTGCGCGCCCGGTCGCAAGGCGGACCGTCGCGCAACGTTGAAGCAGCTTCGATCACGAAGTCCGCCGCACGCTCCGCGCCCGCCGCGCCGGCCACGCTACGGCGGCCGCGAGGCCGCTGTTTTTCGTTGCACCGTTCGCCCCGTCGCTTCAGTCGCCCCCGATCCCTTTACAGCATTCGCCACAACGGAGGTGCGATGTCTTCCCCGATCCTCCATAGCACGCTCCCGCCGCGCGCGGCCGCGCAAGCGCCGATCGTCCTGGGCTGGCGCGAACTGGTGACGCTGCCGTCGCTCGGCATCGCCGCGATGCGCGCCAAGATCGACACCGGCGCGCGCAGTTCGGCGCTGCACGTGGACGCGCAATGGCGCCTGGTCGAAGCCGGCGCGCCGTGGGTCGGCTTCCGCCTGCGTCCGGGCGCGCTCGGCGCCGGCGAAATCGAGGCGCTCGCGCCGGTGTTCGACGAGCGCGAAGTCACCGACTCCGGCGGCCATCGCACCCGCCGCGTGTTCATCCGCACCGTGCTGAGTCTGGCCGGCAGCGAATGCGAAATTGACATAAACCTGGCGGATCGTCGCGGCATGCGCTTCCCGATGCTGCTGGGCCGCACCGCGCTCGCCCGCGCATTCACCGTCGACCCCGCGCGCTCGTTCCTGCATGGGCGCGCGCGGCGGCGTCCGCCGCGCGCCTGACTTGCGCGGCCGGCGCTTGAAGCCGTACGCACACGCCCCATCTCCGCCTCATCCCGTCCGTCCTTCCCACCTTCCAGCCGATCCCGCCATGAAGCTCGCGATCCTGTCGCGCAACACCAAGCTCTATTCGACGCGCCGGCTGGTCGAAGCCGCCCGCCACCGCGGCCACAGCGTGCGCGTGCTCGACCCGCTGCGCTGCTACATGCGCATCGCCTCCGACGGCTTCCAGATGCACTACAAGGGCCGCGAGATCGCCGACTACCACGCGGTGATCCCGCGCATCGGCGCCTCGGTCACCCGCTACGGCTCGGCGGTGCTGCGCCAGTTCGAGCTGATGGACAGCTACACCCCGAACACCTCCGACGCGATCCTGCGCGCGCGCGACAAGCTGCGCAGCCACCAGCTGCTGGCCGCGCAAGGCATCGGCCTACCGGCGACGGTGTTCGGCGACAATCCCGACGACACCGCCGACCTGCTGTCGATGCTCGGCCCGCCGCCGCACGTCATCAAGCTCAACGAAGGCACCCAGGGCGCCGGGGTCATGCTGACCGAGAAGCTGTCGGCGTCGAAGGGCGTGATCGAGGCGCTGCGCGGGCTGTACGCGAATTTCCTGGTGCAGGAGTTCGTCGCCGAGGCCAAGGGCGCGGACCTGCGCTGCTTCGTGGTCGGCGGCAAGGTGGTCGCGGCGATGAAGCGGCAGGCGCCGAAGGGCGACTTCCGCTCCAACCTGCACCGCGGCGGCACCGCCAAGGGCGTGCGCGCCAGCGCCGCCGAGCAGGAGGTCGCGGTGCGCGCGGCCCAGGTCCTGGGCCTGGGCGTGGCCGGCGTCGACCTGATCCGCTCGGCCCGCGGGCCGCTGGTCCTGGAGGTCAACGCCTCGCCGGGCCTGGAGGGCATCGAGGAGGCCAGCGGGGTCGACGTGGCGGTCGAAATCGTCGACTACGTGGCCGGCCGGGTGCGGGAAAAACCGGCGCGTCGGCTGGTCGCGAGACGCTGAACGGGCCCTGCGGACCGGGGCCGGCTTGCCCGATCCCCGGCAAATGGCAAGCCGCGCAGGTCATCTGTCGGCGACCCGCCGAACGGCAGGTCCCCGGCGCGGAAGGGCCGGGCCGGGACGACTCCAATTTCAGGTTGCTGTTAACTTATCTTTAACACGACTTTTAACGACGGTTTAATCGAAATCCGCGTAGCGTTGGCGCACCGAAGCACTGTCGATCCCCCAATCACGCTCCTCGTCAGACGTCATCTGGGCGAACGCAGGTTACGGTAATCGGGGCAACACCTTTTGGCCCAGGCGCGGTGGCCCCGCGTCTGGGCCTTTGTTTTTCCGGGTTTCCGGCGCAACCGCGGGCGCGTGACTTCTGGCCCATTCGCCGCCGGCCCGCGATGCCGCCTGCTTGCGGGCGGGGGCGTTTCCCGTTCATTTTACAAACGCTCTGGCAGAATCCTCCGCCTGCCGTCGCCGCTTCGCGTGCGACGCCTCAGGAACCCAGGCATGCGGCCGATGGTCGTACCGCCAACCCCACTGGGACGAGCCCATGCGCATCCTCGTAATCGAAGACAACCAAGACATCGCCGCCAACCTCGGCGATTTTCTCGAAGACCGCGGCCACACCGTCGATTTCGCCGCCGACGGCATCACCGGCCTGCACCTGGCGGTGGTGCACGACTTCGACGCCATCGTGCTCGACCTCAATCTGCCGGGCATCGACGGCCTGGAGGTCTGCCGCAAGCTGCGCAACGAAGCGCGCAAGCAGACGCCGGTGCTGATGCTCACCGCGCGCGACAGCCTCGACAACAAGCTCGCCGGCTTCGATTCCGGCGCCGACGATTACCTGATCAAGCCGTTCGCCCTGCAGGAAGTCGAAGTGCGCCTCAACGCGCTGTCGCGGCGCGGCCGCGGCGTGCAGACGCGGGTGCTCAACGCGGCCGATCTGGAATACAACCTCGACACGCTGGAAGTGCGCCGCCAGGGCAAGCTGCTGCAGCTCAACCCGACCGCGCTGAAGATCCTGCAGGCATTGATGGAAGCCTCGCCGGCGGTGGTGACCCGGCAGGAGCTGGAGACCCGGGTGTGGGGCGAGGAGCTGCCGGATTCCGACAGCCTGCGCGTGCACATCCACGGCCTGCGCGCGGTGGTCGACAAGCCGTTCGACACGCCGCTGATCCAGACCCGCCACGGTATCGGCTACCGCATCGCGGCCCCCGAAAACGGCTGACGCGTGGCCTCGTCCGACCCTTCCGCAGCGCGGCTGAAAAAACGCAAGCGCTTTCGGCGGCGCTTGCGCAGCCGCATCATCCTGTCGTTCGTGCTGCTCGGGTTCGGGCTGACCACGATGTTCGCCTTCGCCACCAACTGGACCCGCACGCGGGTCGAAAACCAGTTGGTGGAGGACGCGATCAACCGCAACATCGAAAAAGCCGCGCAGCAATTCGAGCTGGATCCGAAGAACCCGCAGTTCGGCTTCGACCAGGTGCGCGCGTTCGTGTACACGCCGGACAAGTTCGAATCGGTGCGGATCAACCGGCCGGAGTGGTACGAGCTCAAGGACGGCATCGTCGGCATGAACGGCATCGGCGAGGACGGCCGGCCGTTCGCCTATAAATTGGCGGTGCGCAAGACGCCGCAGGCCTGGTTCTTCCTGGCCTACGACATGACCTCCTCGGCGCGCAGCGAGGCCCAGTTCAACCGCGCGCTGTATCTGTCGGTGCTGGTGTTCACCCTGTTCTCGCTGCTGGTGGGGCTGTGGGCGGCGTCGCGGGTGATGAGCCCGGTGTCGGAACTGGCGCTGCGGATCAAGCGCTCCGGCCGCACCGCCCAGTCCGAGGCGCTGGCCGCGCATTTTCCCGACGACGAAGTCGGCCAGCTGGCCGAGGCGCTCGACGATTACGCCACCCGCCTGACCAACGTGGTCCAGCGCGACCGCGAGTTCAACGCCGACGTCAGCCACGAGCTGCGCACGCCGCTGGCGGTGATCAAGGGCGCGGTCGAGCTGTTGCTGTCGCGGCCGGACATCGAGGACAAGACTCGCAACCGATTGTTGCGGATCCAGCGCGCCGAGCAGCAGTGCACCGACCTGATCAGCGCGCTGCTGCTGCTCTCGCGCAACGAGCGCGGGCACGGCTCGACCGACATCGGGCGCTTGTCGGACCAGCTGCTCGACGCGCACCGCGCGCAGTTGGGCAGCAAGAACCTGGCGCTGAGCGTGGAAGGCGAGCGCGGGCTCAACGTGGACGCGCCGGAAGCGGCGGTGGCGGTGGCGCTCGGCAATCTGATCGGCAACGCGGTCAAGTACACCACCGAGGGCGGCGTGGTCGTGCGGCTGCTGGCGAACTCGGTCGAGGTGATCGATTCCGGCCCCGGCCTCAGCGCGGAGGACGCGGCCAAGCTGTTCGAACGCGGCTACCGCGGCACCCATGCCGGGCATTCGCAAGGCGGCGGCATCGGCCTGTCGATCGTGCGGCGGCTGTGCGATCTGTACGGCTGGGACGTGCGGGTCAAGCCCGGCGAAGTGCGCGGGGTGGTGGCGACGCTGACGTTCCAGCGCAGTCCGGCCGCGGCCGGCTGAGGCCGGCTGAGGCCGTCGCGGCCGCGCCGCGCGTCGCGGCTCAGAACGGGCGCAGCCCGGCGGTCAGCGCGGCCAGCGGCACCGCGCCGGGCGCGTCGGGGTCGAGCGCGGCGAAACCGCCGCGGCGCAGGATCACCTCGCGCAGGTAATCCAGGAAACAGGCCCCGCGCGCTTCGTCGAGCAGCACGAAGTCGAAGCCGGCCTGCGGCACGGCGACCGAATAGGCCGGGCCGCCGCTGATGTTGTCCTTGTGATAGACGTCGGGCGACAGCGGCAAGTGCAGCAGGCCATCGGCCTCGGGCTCGCAGTCGTCGAGCTGGCTCAGCACGTCTTCGGCCGGGCACACCACCAGCGGATCGAGCAGGCCGGGGAAATCCGGGTGCGTGCCGGTGAACGCGACGCCGCCGACCGCGCTCCAGAAACAGTCCAGCGTCAGCGGCAGCGCGCCGGCGCGCGCACGGATGCGTTCGCGCGCCGCGACGCCGCTGGCGACCAGCGGCGCGGACACGCCGCCGCCGTCGTTCGGGTCGCACCACAGCGACCAGGCATAACCGTGCGCGGCCAGCCGCGCGGCGATCAGGCCGCAGTTCTGCGCGACCTGGGCCATGGCCAGTTCGGCCACGGCCCGGGCCTGCGCGAGCGCCGCGCCGCGCAGCGGCGTCAAGCGGGTCAACTCGGCGGTGACCTCGCGATGCTCGCCGTTGCGGTAGCGCGCGAGGTAGTCCACCGCTCGCGCCGCGCGCTTACTTCACCGCTTCCAGCCAGCCGTACTTGTCCGCGGTCTTGCCGTTGAACAAGCCGAAGAACAGTTCCTGGATGCGCTCGGTCACCGGGCCGCGGCGGCCGCTGCCGACCTGGCGGCCGTCGACCGAACGGATCGGGGTGATCTCGGCGGCGGTGCCGCACATGAACAACTCGTCGCACAGGTACAGGTACTCGCGCGGCAGGTCGCGTTCGACCACTTCGATGCCGACGTCGCGGGCCAGGGTGATGATGGTGTTGCGGGTCAGGCCGTTGAGCAGGGCCGCGCTGACCGGGGTGGTGTGCAGCGCGCCGTTGAACACCAGGAACAGGTTTTCGCCGGCGCCTTCCGACAGCAGGCCGGTCGAGGCCAGGGCGATGCCTTCGCCGAAGCCCAGGCGGCGCGCTTCGCGCGCGACCAATTGGCCGGACAGATAATTGCCGCCGGCCTTGGCGCCGGCCGGAATGGTGTTGGGGGCGAAGCGCTGCCAGCTCGACACGCAGGCGTCGATGCCTTCTTCGAGCACGGCCGGGCCGAGGTACTGGCCCATCTTCCAGGTCGCCACCGCCATGTCGGTCGGGGTGTCGGCCGACAGGCCGAAGCCGCCGAGGCCGCGGTAGGCGACCGGGCGCAGGTAGTCGGTGGTGTGGCCGTTGGCCTTGATGACTTCGTGGCAGGCGTCGTTGATCTGCGCCAGCGAATACGGCATGGCCATGTCGTAGATCTTGGCCGAGGCGAACAGACGCTGGTTGTGGTCGTTCAAGCGGAAGATGATCGGGCCGTTCGGCGTGTCGTAGGTGCGGATGCCTTCGAACACGGACGAGCCGTAATGCAGCGCGTGCGACATCACGTGAGTGGTCGCGTCGGCCCAACGCTTGATCGAACCGTTGTGCCAGATCCATTCGGGGTATTGCATCGTCGGCTTCCGTCGTGGGGAGGGGAAACCGCTATTGTGCCCTGCGTCGCGGCGGCTTCCCAACGCGACTGCGGCGTATGGGCTTGCAAGGCGCGTCCGATGCGCCTGTTCAGCGGGCTTCAGCCGCCTTTGATCCACCAGCAGCCGAAGTGGCGGGTCAGCCCGAACACGGTGCGCGACGGGGTGACGCCGTTGGCCAGGGTCTGCTCCAGGCGCAGCGCCACGGGCGCGGCGCGGCGATGCACCGGCGCCGGTGCGGCGGGCGCTTCGGCGCTGGTAGCGTCCGCAGCGGGCGCGGCGGCGCCGTCCATGCCGGCGGGGCGGCCGAGCCCGGTCGCCGGTGCGGGCGGCGGCGGTGGCGTGGCGGGCGGCAGCGGCGCCAGCGCGGCGTTCGGCGCGGCCGGCGGCAGCGTGGTCCACGGGCCCGGTTGCGGCGCGGGTTCGGCGGCGGCGCCCATGACCGGCGCGATGTCGAGCAGCGGGCGCTGGGCGATCGCGTCCAGGCGCTGGATCACCGCATAGCCCTGGTCGTCGGACATGCCGGCGAAGTGATAGACCGCGGCGAGTTTGTTGCCGTCGTGGGCGTCGATCGCGGTGGTGATTGCGCCGACCAGGTCGCGCAGGTTGCGCGCGCAGCCGCCGGCGTAGGCGGCTTCGGGCTTGGCCGCGGCGGCGGCCGCGGCGCCGCGCGGCAGGCGGTCGACGCCGCCGACGGTGGCGCAGTCGCGGTCGGTGTAGACGGAGTTGCCGCGGGCGTCCGTGCAGCGGCGGATCTGCGCCTGGGCGGCGCTGGGGTGGAGCGCAGCTGCGGCTAAGGCGAGCGGCGGCAGCCAGGTGAGGCAGAGACGGACGGGGGATGGCATCGGCGAAGACTAGCGCCGGGGAGCGGGGAGGGACAGTGCAGTGGTCGCGGGAACCGCAGGTGCGCAGCTCTGCCGCGACAATCCGAAGCCCGCATTTCCATCGTCTTTTCAGCGAAAGCTGGAATCCATTTTGATTTTGCCGTTGCTCTCGAGCTTGCTGTAGCGACGAGTGAGGACAAGCGACGATCCAAAGCTTCCGTCCGCAAGCGGCCGGGTCACTTTCTTTGTCTTGCCAAAGAAAGTAACCAAAGAAAGGCGCTTTCCTGTTTTTCGAATCAAGAGCCACTAGGGTTCGATGCCTGCGCGGGGATGCGGGACAAGGGCCATCCTGGCCCGGTCCCGCACGCGCGCATCCATGCGCGCGCCCTTCGGGTCTCTCATTGCCTGTGGCGAGTTCGTAGCGGCAGGGGGAGCAAAAAAGCTGAGCCAACAAAAATGGGTTCCGGCTTTCGCCGGAACCCATTTGATTTTTGTCGAAGCCCGAACGGCCGCAAACGAAACCGGCCGTGGCCCCCTGTAGGAGCGGCGCGAGCCGCGACCGCGACAACGCGGCTACGGCGAAACGACCGCAAAAGGAAAATCCCCAACCTTCTGCTGCGCCGAACGCGCAAACCCGAAACCCCCGCGCGGCGCCCCGAGGCGCCGCGCGGGAGCGCTAGGTCAGCGGAAGCCCGCCACCGTCGCGGCGCGTTCGTTGAGCACGCGCGCGTTGTTGCTCTTGGCGGCCGTGCCCATCGGCGAGCCGTTGTAGGTGATGTTCGGGTTCGACCAATAGTTCAGGCGCGGGCAGTTGCTGCCGCAGCTGTAGGCCATGATCGTGCGCCAGGCGTTGCCCGGGCCCCAGTAGCCGTGGCCGTAGGGGTAGATCGTGTTGGTGCCGTTGCTCGGATCGTGGTGCGCGCCGAAGTTGTGGCCGATCTCGTGGGCGAAGCTGTAGTAGCCGGTCATGCAGCTCGCGCCGACCACGCTGAAGGCGTTGGCCGCGTTCGAGTTGAGGTAGCCCAGGCCGCAATACGCCGGGTCGGTGATGATCAGGACGTTGACGTCGGCTTTGATGGTGTTGCGGGTGGTGTGGTAGCTGTTGAGATAAGCGTCGGTGGTGCCGGCGAAGCGGCTCAGGTCGGTGTCGAAGCCGGCGCTGACGTAGCTGTCGGTGTACTGGCCGGCCAGCTCGAACTTCACGTTGACCGCGCTGTTGGTGAAGCTCTGGTTGCTCTCGGTGATGGCCAGGTTGGCCTTGGTCAGGGTGTTGCCGACCGCGTTGGCGGCGGCCTGGGTGTAGACCACCATCACCCGCACCACGGTCGGCGCTTTCTCGCCGGCCTTGGCTTCGTCGAACTTGGGATCGAGCTTGAGCGGCGGCAGCGGCAGGCTGGCGTACGAGGACGGGTGGTCTTCCGGCATCTTCGACTCGTCGATCAGGCTGATCGCGTGGCCGCCGGCCTTGAGCGGGTCGATGCGGTAGAGCTTGCCGCCGCTGCGCACCGTGCCGGAGATCTGGTCGCCCTGGCGCACCAGGATCGCCGACTCCTCCGGATTGTCGATCAGCTCGGCGCCGGTGAACCGGTTGATGCGCTTGAGCTGCTTGTCCGGGTCGCCGACCATGCCCTGCCAGATCACGATGCCGTCGGCCTTGCTCTGGGCGCTGAGCTTGTGCGCCTTCAGGCTCACGCCGGGCGCGAGGTTCAGCAGCAGCTGGTCCTGGGTTTCGGTGATCTGCTGGGTGTCGGCGCGGACCAGGTCGACGCGCACCGCGGCGCGTTCGGCCTTGACCGCCTTGAAGGTGAGGTCGGCATCGGCGCTGCGCGCGAGCGCGGCGGCCGGGGTCGAGAACAGCGGAGCCGGTTCGGCGGCCGTGGCGGCGCCGGCCAGGCCCAGCGAAAGGGCGATGGCGAAATTCAACGGCAAGAGCTTATTGCGGACGGACATGTGCGCACTCTCCATTGGGGACCGCTGCACGCCGCGTAGGCCCGTGGCCGGGCCGGCGGTGGCGGTCGCGAGGGCATCGCTCGTCGCGGCGATGCATCCTGACGCCAGTGGGCGCGCGCGGCGTCGCGCAGCTCAAGACCGAACTTGTCGCAAGGCAAGCGCAAGCTGAGAACTGCGCATGCAGTTCGCCATTGATGCTAGGCACCATGCCGCACGTTTTGTGCGCCTCGTCGCGCCTGCTTCAGCTCGGTGAATGCGGCCGGCGCCGGTATTTCGTGCGTATTGGTCGGGCCGTCTTGCGGGAGCGGCTTCAGTCCCGATGCCGTCCGCTCAGGCCTCGGCGATCCGGAACGAAAGCGTCGGGACTGAAGCCGCTCCCACAGCGCGCGGGCCGCAACCGTCGCAGCCGATCGGTCAGGCGATGCGCGCGAGCACCGACAGCGTCGGCTTGGCGAGGTTGAGCGTGTAGAAATGCAGCCCCGGCGCGCCGCCCTCGATCAGGCGGCTGCACAGCTTGGCCACGACCTCGGCGCCGAACTCGCGCACGCTGTCGGCGTCGTCGCCGTAGGCGTGCATGCGTTGGGCGATCCAGCGCGGGATCTCGGCGCCGCACATGTCGGAGAAGCGGCGCAGCTGGCTGAAATTGGCGATCGGCATGATCCCGGGCACGATCGGGATGTCGATGCCGGACGCGCGTACGTCGTCGACGAAACGGAAGTAGGCGTCGGGGTTGTAGAAGTACTGGGTGATCGCGCCGTCGGCGCCGGCGCGGACCTTGCGCTTGAAGTTCTCCAGGTCCGACAGCGCGTCGCGCGCCTGCGGATGGGTTTCCGGATACGCGGCCACCTCGATGTGGAAGTGGTCGCCGGTTTCGGCGCGGATGAATTCGACCAGTTCGTTGGCGTAGCGCAGGTCGCCGGCGCTGGCCATGCCCGAGGGCAGGTCGCCGCGCAGGGTGACCAGGCGGCGGCAGCCGATCTCGCGGTACAGCGCCAGCAGCTCGCGGATCTCGCTGCGGGTGCCGCCGACGCAGGACAGGTGCGGCGCGGCGTCGAGGCTGTGCTTCTTGCGCAGGCGGCGGATGGTCTCGGGCGTGTAGCTCAGGGTCGAGCCGCCGGCGCCGAACGTGCACGAGACGTAGCTCGGCGCGAACCCGCGCAGCTTCGCCGCGGTCTTGTCGAGCTGGCTGCGCTGCTCGTCGGTCTTGGGCGGGTAGAACTCGAAGCTGATCGGCAGCATGGGCGGGGCCGTGGCGAGAGGTTGCGGGGATAATATCTCTTTATCGCGATGGAATGGAACGGCTTGCCCGCGACGCGGTCCGCGCCGGGGCTTTGACCAAAGTCGCAATCGGCCCGGCCTTGACGCGCCGGCCCGGCGGCGCCATTGCAACAGGCAGTCCCTGCAGGCGTCCGGCATGAGCGAAGGCGTACTCGACAATCCGATCTGGGCCTCGCTGGCCAGCCGCCACCGCGCGCTGGCCCAGTCCGCCGCCGGCGCGGCGCGCTATCCGGCGCAGGTGGCGCCGTTCCTCGGCGTGGCCGACGCGCAGCTCGCGGACGAGGCGCTGCGCGCGCTGGTGCCGCCGGGCGACACCGCGCTGGCGCTCGGCCTCGCGCCCGCGGTCGGCGCCGGCTGGGAGCTGCGCCACCTGACCGATCTGGCGCAGATGATTTGCCGCGCGCCGCTGCCCGCGCCGGCGCCCGCGGCCGACATCGTCGAACTTGGCGCGGCCCGGCGCGACGACGTGCTGGCGCTGACCGCGCTGGTCTATCCGCACTACTTCCGCCCGCGCACGATGGAACTGGGCCGCTACTTCGGCATCTACGAAGACGGCCGGCTGGCGGCGATGGCGGGCGAGCGCATGGGCATGGACGGCTACACCGAGCTCAGCGCGATCTGCACCCATCCGGATTTCCTCGGCCGCGGCCACGCGCGCCGCCTGCTCGCGTTCCTGGCCAACGACAACCACGCGCGCGGGTTCGTCCCGTTCCTGCACGTCAGCCACGAGAACCCGCGCGCGGTCGAGCTGTATCTGCGCAACGGTTTCGAATTGCGGCGCGATATTCCGTTCTGGTCGCTGCGGCGCGCGGGCTGAGCGCGGCCGGCTCAGACGGCGCGCGCCGCCGCAGGCGGGCGCCGCTCGTCCCGGCCGGGCACCGCTCGACCGCCCCAGCCGCCACTGCTCACGAATCTCCCCCGCCGCCCGGGACGGCCCGGCAAGGTGGCGACATTCCGCCACCCCCGAGGAATCCGTCATGCCCCAGTCCCATCGTCCCAAGCGCCTGCGCCGCGCCGCCGTCGCCCTGAGCGCCTTGCTCGCCGCCGGCGCCGCGCAGGCCGCGACCGAGCGTTTCCAGGATCTGACCATCGAAGTCGTCGGCCAGGGCCGGCCGGTGCTGATGATCCCCGGCCTCAACTCCGGCGCCGACACCTGGCGCGAGACCTGCGCCGCATTGCAGGCCGACCGCGTGCAATGCCACATGGTCCAGTTCCCCGGCCTCGCCGGCGCGCCGCCGATCAAGACCGCGGCCTACAACGACACCATGCGCGACGAGCTGCTGGCCTACATCGAGCAGCGCAAGCTCGAGCGCCCGGTGGTGATGGGCCACAGCCTCGGCGGCTTCGTCGCGCTGAAGATGGGCATGGCCAAGCCGCAGGCGATCGACAGGTTCATCATCGTCGACACCCTGGGTTTCCTCGGTGCGCTGTACGGCCCGACCCTGACCGCGCAGACGATCCGGCCGATGGCCGAAAGCATGGCCGCGATGGTGCGGACCCAGCCGCAGGCGCATTACTACCGCGGCATCGCCGTGACCGCGCAGAGCATGACCGCGAGCGACGACAAGGTCGCGCTGCTGCGCCGCTGGGGCGAAGCCAGCGACCGCGCCACCACCGCCCAGGCCCTGGTCGAGATGATGACCACCGACCTGCGCCCGGAGTTGGACCAAGTCAAGGTGCCGACCCTGGTGCTGGCCGGCTGGGTCGGCGGCGCGCGCTTCGGCGCGACCCGCGAGTCGACCCTGGCGATGTACAAACAGCACTACGCCAAACTCGACGGCGTGCGCATCGAGATGAGCCAGGACGGTTACCATTTCCTGATGTGGGACGATCCGCAGTGGCTGCAAGGGCAGGTGCGCGGTTTCCTGGCCGAGCCCAAGCCGGCGGGTTGAGCGTTCGTCCGCCGCGTCGCTGCGATGCGTCCGCGCGGCGGACGCATCGGGCGCCGCCGCCGCGGACGGCGCATCGCGGCGTTTCATTTCCTCGCGGCTTTTCATTTCCCCGATTCCGAAGCGGCCTATGTTGCGAAACACCACCCGTTCGGCGCTGATCGACGCCGCGTTCTGGACCGGCTACTGCGCCTTCAATCTGAGCATGTCGGCGGCGTTCGGCCGGATCACTTCCGGCGCGTGGGTGATCGCGGTCGGGCTGGCGGTGGAGTTGTGGATCGCCGGCCGGGTCATGCGCGCGATCGCCCAGCGCCGGCATTGGTTCGAACTCGGGCCGCTGCGGCTGGCCGCGCGGTTGTTCGCCTGCGTGGTGATCGGCTCGGGCCTGGCGCAACTGGCGCTGGTGCCGCCGCTGTGGGTGGCGGCGAAGTGGAACTGGGTCTATCTCGGCCCGGACAACACCGCCGGTTTCGCCTGGCCGATGCTGCTGATGTACTGGGCGCAGACCGCGGTGATCCTGGCGCTGTGGGCGGCGCTGTGGAGCTGGACGGTGGCGATGCGCCGCTACCGCGAGGGCGAGATCGCCCGGCTCAACGCCGAATCGCTGCGCCATGCGTCCGAACTGGACGCCTTGCGCGCGCGCTTGAACCCGCACTTCGTATTCAACGCGCTCAACAACCTGCGCGCGCTGATCAACGAAGACACCGAGCGCGCGCGCGAACTGGTCACGCGCCTGTCCTCGACCCTGCGCCACGCGCTCGACCACAGCCAGCGCGAGAGCGTCAGCGTGGCCGAGGAATTGAGCGTGGTCGACGATTACCTCGCGGTCGAATCGGTGCATTACGAAGACCGGCTGCGGGTGGTGCGCGACGTCGATCCGGCCGCGCTCGACCTGCGGCTGCCGCCGATGGCGCTGCAACTGCTGGTGGAGAACGCGATCAAGCACGGCATCGCCCGCACCCCCGGCGGCGGCGAGCTGAGCCTGCGCGTGCGCGCCGACGGCGCGCGGCTGCGGATCGAGGTCGCCAACCCGGGCCGGATCGAAGCCGAATCGGTGCGCCGCGGCGTCGGCCTGGCCTATTTGCGCACCCGGCTGGCCCACGCCTCGCCGCCGGGCGCGTTCGAACTGCGCCAGCACGGCGCGCGGGTGACGGCGCACATGGAGATTTCGCAATGAGCCTGCGCCCGCTGAGCGTGCTGATCGTCGACGACACCCGCCTGGCGCGGCAGGAACTGCGCACCTTGCTGGCGCAATCGCCGCAGGTCGAAGTGCTCGGCGAAGCCGAGGACGTGCCGCAGGCGCAGGACGCGATCGCGCGGCTGCGGCCGGATCTGGTGCTGCTCGACATCCAGATGCCGTCCGGCAGCGGCTTCGACGTCATCGCCGGCCTCGACAGCGCGCCGCTGGTGGTGTTCACCACCGCGTACGACCAGTACGCCGTGCAGGCCTTCGAGGCCAACGCGCTCGACTATCTGGTCAAGCCGGTCGAACCCGAGCGGCTGGCCGCGGCCTTGCAACGCGCGCGCCAGCGCCTGCCCGGCGACACCCCGCCGGCCGAAGCGCGCGGCCCGCTCGGCGCCGACGACCAGGTGTTCCTGCGCGACGGCGAACGCTGCTGGTTCGTGGCCTTGCGCGAAGTGCACCGCATCGTCGTCGACGGCAACTACGCCCGCGTGTGGTTCCGCAGCGAATGCGCGCTGCTGGCGCGCAGCCTCAGCGCGCTGGAGGCGCGGCTGGATCCGTCGCTGTTCTTCCGCGCCAACCGCAACACGCTGGTGAACCTGCGCTCGGTGAAGTCGGTGGAGCTGACGGTCGGCGACGGCTACGAGCTGGAGCTCAAGGACGGCAGTCGGGTCGAGGTGTCGCGGCGGCAGTCGCGGGAGTTGCGCGAGCGGTTGTCGTTGTAACCTCAAAGAGCAGTAGCGCGGTGGTTCGGATTGTCGCGGTCGCGGCTCGCGCCGCTCCTACAGAAAGCTACCTGTAGGAGCGGCGCGAGCCGCGACGCGGCCAACGACGCGCCGATGCAATCGAAGTCTCACGCTCGCCCCCGCACAACGAAAACGGGCGCCCGAAGGCGCCCGTTTTCTTTACCGCCGCATCGCCCGAAGGCGACGCCGATCAATAACGGTAATGATCCGGCTTGTACGGACCATCGACCGACACGCCCAGGTACTGGGCCTGATCCGCAGTCAGCGTGGTCAGCTTCACGCCGATCTTCTCCAGATGCAGACGCGCGACTTCTTCGTCGAGCTTCTTCGGCAGGATGTAGACCTTCGGCTCGTACGAGTCCTTGTTCGCCCACAGGTCGATCTGCGCGAGGGTCTGGTTCGAGAACGAGTTCGACATCACGAAGCTCGGGTGGCCGGTGGCGCAGCCGAGGTTGACCAGGCGGCCTTCGGCCAGCAGGAAGATCGAGTTGCCGTTGCCGAAGGTGTACTTGTCGACCTGCGGCTTGATGTTCAGGCGCTTGGCGCCGGACGCGTTCAGCGCGTCGACCTGGATCTCGTTGTCGAAGTGGCCGATGTTGCAGACGATGGCCTGGTCCTTCATCTTCGACATGTGGTCCAGCGTCAGCACGTCCTTGTTGCCGGTCGTGGTGACGTAGATGTCGCCGCGGCCGAGGGTGCTTTCGACGGTGTTGACCTCGAAGCCTTCCATCGCCGCCTGCAGCGCGTTGATCGGGTCGATCTCGGTGACCACGACGCGGGCGCCGTAAGCGCGCAGCGAGTGGGCCGAGCCCTTGCCGACGTCGCCGTAGCCGCACACCACCGCGACCTTGCCGGCCAGCATCACGTCCATCGCGCGCTTGAGGCCGTCGGCCAGCGACTCGCGGCAGCCGTACAGGTTGTCGAACTTGGACTTGGTGACCGAGTCGTTGACGTTGATCGCCGGAACCAGCAGCGAGCCGGCTTCGGCCAGCTGGTACAGGCGGTGCACGCCGGTGGTGGTCTCCTCAGAGACGCCCTTCCAGTGCTTGACCACTTCGTGCCAGAAGCCCGGGCGCTCGGCGTGGACGCGCTTGAGCAGGTTCTTGATGACCTGTTCTTCGTGGTTGCCCGACGGGGTGTTGACCCAGCCGTCGCCGTTTTCGAGCTCGTAGCCCTTGTGGATCAGCAGGGTCACGTCGCCGCCGTCGTCGACGACGAGTTCCGGGCCCTGGCCGTTCGGGAAGCTCAGCGCGGCCAGGGTGCAGTCCCAATATTCTTCCAGCGACTCGCCCTTCCAGGCGAACACCGGGGTGCCGCTGGCGGCGATCGCCGCGGCGGCGTGGTCCTGGGTCGAGAAGATGTTGCACGAGGCCCAGCGCACGTCGGCGCCGAGGTCGCGCAGGGTCTCGATCAGCACCGCGGTCTGGATGGTCATGTGCAGCGAGCCGGTCACGCGCACGCCCTTGAGCGACTGCGCGGCGGCGTACTTCTTGCGGATCGACATCAGGCCCGGCATTTCGTGCTCGGCGATGTCGATTTCCTTGCGGCCCCAGTCGGCCAGGGAAATGTCGGCGACCTTGTAATCGCCTTCGGTCGAGAAGGTCTTGGGTACAGCGTTCATGCGGATTAGCTCCAGTGCGGTGGGAGCCGGCGGAATGCCGGGTCCGGCGAGTCGCGAAGACTCAAACCGGGCGCCGTTGGGACCTGCGCCTCGCCGAGCCTGGCCGTGTCCGTCACGGTCGCAGCGCCCCTCGGCGGGCTGAGCGCGAAGTATATCGCGCGGGCCGCGCGGTTCGGAACGCGGGTCCGGCTGAGACTGAACGCGGCGGCGGTCGCAATGCGTGCCGACATCGCCGGCCTGCCAAACAGCCCCATCGGCATAGGCGCGGCAGCGCGCCGGCCGGCTAAGCTCGGGGCGGGGAGCGCGCCCGCGCATCGCCGCCGGCCATGACGCCGGCGCTCGTGCGGCGGCGCGCTCCGACTACTTCGCACTGTTGAGGATCGATCTGCATGAAGCCGCCCGCGCGCCCGTCCGACCGCCGCCTTTCCGCGCCGCCGCGCGGCCACCGCGTTGCGCCGCCCGGCGCCGCGCTGATTACGCGCCTGCTGCTGCCGGCGGCGCTGGCCCTGTGCCTGTCGGCGCAGGCCGCGCCCGCGGCCAAGCCCGGTAAGACCGCCGCCGCGCCGGCCGCCGCGAGCGTGTGGGGCGAAGGCTATCAACTGCCGCCCAAGCCGCTGCAGGCCATCGTCGACGCGCCGCGCGCGCCGCAGCTGACGCTGAGCCCGCGCCGCGACCTGATGGCGATGGTGCGCACGCCCTCGCTGCCCGGCATCGACGTGGTCGCCCAGCCCGAGCTCAAGCTCGCCGGCCTGCGCATCCACCCGCGCGTGCGCGCGGCCAGCCGTTTCAGCTTCGGCAGCGGCCTGGACGTGCTCGATATCGCCAGCGGCAAGACCCTGCCGATCGACAACCTGCCGTCGCCGCTGTCGCTGGCGACGCTGCAATGGTCGCCCGACCAGCGCTGGCTCGCGTTCAACCGCGTCGACGCCGCCAGCGGCGCCAACGAGCTGTGGCTGGTGGAACTGGAAACCCGGCGCGCGCGCAAGCTGGTGTCCAACCTCAACACCGTGGTCGGCCGCGGCTACGACTGGACCCCCGACAGCCGCCGCCTGCTGGTGCGCCTGCAACCCGAAGGCCAGGGCGAGGCGCCGGCCGCGGTCGCCGTGCCGAGCGGCCCGGCGGTGCAGGAAACCCAGGCCGGCGGCGGCGTGCGCGCGATCCGCACCTATCAGGACCTGCTGCGCAACGAGAACGACGCGCGCACCTTCGCGTACTACCTGCGCACGCAACTGGCGACGGTGGACCTGGCCGGACAGGTCGCCAAACTCGGCGCGCCGGATCTGTACATGGGCGTGTCGTTCTCGCCCGACGGCCGCCACATGCTGGCCACGCGGCTGGAGCGGCCGTTCTCGTACCTGGTGCCGGCGAGCATGTTCGCGCGCCGGATCGAGGTGCTCGACGCCGGCGGCCGCTTCGAATACGAAGTCGCGCGCCTGCCGCTGGTCGACGGCCTGCCGACCGGCAACGACGCGGTGCCGACCGGCCCGCGCGATGTGCAGTGGCGCGGCGACGCGCCGGCCACGCTGGTGTGGGCCGAAGCCCAGGACGGCGGCGACCCGGCGCGCGCGGCCGCGATCCGCGACGCGGTGTTCATGCAATCCGCGCCGTTCGACAAGCCGCCGCAAACCCTGGCGCGGCTGGCCGCGCGCTTCGAAGCCGCGTATTGGGGCAGCGGCGATCTGGCCCTGATCGACGAGTTCTGGTGGAAGACCCGGCAGGTGCGGCAGTGGCGCATCGCTCCCGACCACGGCGACCGCGCGCCGGAACTGCTGCGCGAAGGCCGCAGCGAAGACCGCTACAACGACCCCGGCAACCCGGTGATGGTCGCCGACGCGACCGGCGGCGAACGCCTGCTGACCGGCGCCGACGGCAACAGCCTGTACTACATCGGCGAAGGCGCTTCGGCCGAAGGCGACCGCCCGTTCCTCGATCGCCTGGATCTGTCCGACAAGCGCCGCACCCGCCTGTTCCATTCGCAGGCGCCGTACTTCGAGCGCCCGGTCGCGGTGCTCGACGACGCGGCCAAGGGCGTGCTGACCTTGCGCGAATCGCCGACCGAACCGGCCAACCTGCAACGGCGCGAACTCGGCGGCGACGCCGCGCCGGTTGCGCTGACCCATTTCCCGCATCCCACGCCGCAGCTGCGCGACATCAAGAAGGAACTGATCCGCTACAAGCGCAACGACGGCGTCGAGCTCAGCGCCAACCTGTACCTGCCGCCGGGCTACGACGCCAAGCGCGACGGCCCGCTGCCGATGCTGATGTACGCCTATCCGGCCGAGTTCAAGACCGCCGAGGCGGCCAGCCAGGTGATCGGTTCGCCGTACGAATTCAACGCGGTCAGCTACTGGGGCCCGCTGCCGTATCTGGCGATGGGCTATGCGGTGCTCGACAACCCGACCATGCCGATCGTCGGCGAAGGCGAGCGCGAACCCAACGACACCTACATCGCCCAGCTCACCGCCAGCGCCCAGGCCGCGATCGACGAAGTGGTGCGGCGCGGCGTCGCCGACCGCAACCGCATCGCCGTCGGCGGCCATTCCTACGGCGCGTTCATGACCGCCAACCTGCTCGCGCACACCCGTCTGTTCAAGGCCGGCATCGCCCGCAGCGGCGCCTACAACCGCACTCTGACGCCGTTCGGCTTCCAGGCCGAGGAACGCAATTACTGGCAGGCCCAGGCGACCTACGAAGCGATGTCGCCGTTCAACTTCGCCGACCGGATCAAGGACCCGCTGCTGCTGATCCACGGCGAGCAGGACAACAACTCGGGCACTTTCCCGATCCAGAGCGAACGCATGTACGCGGCGATCAAGGGCCTGGGCGGCAAAGCGCGGCTGGTGATGCTGCCGAACGAAGCCCACGCTTACCGCGCGCGCGAATCGATCCTGCAGCTGTTGGCCGAGACCAATCGCTGGCTGGAGACTTACGTCAAGAACGCGAAGCCCGAAAGCGCCAAGGCCGCGGACGCGAAGGCCGAAGCGGGGCAGGGGGCGAAGGCGGCGAAGTAAGCGCGCCTCGCGCAAGCGAAAACGCCGGCCCCGGGGCCGGCGTTTTCGTGTCGGAGCGGCGACCGCGCGCGGTCGCGGGCAACCGGGGCGTCAGTGCCCTTTGCCGTTGCCATGACCCTTGCCGTTGCCGTTTCCATGGCCGTTGCCGTGGCCCTTGCCATGATGCTTGTCCTTGGCTTTGTCCTTGTACTTGCCTTTGCCGTGGTCGTCGTCGCGCCAGCCGCCGTGGCCCTTGCCGTTGCCGTGCCCCGGCCCGTGCTCGGCCCAGTTCACCCGCACGCTCTGATCGACCCGGATCGGATAGCCCCAGTGGTCGTAGGTCTGCACCGCGCCGCGCTTGAGCGCGTGGAACGCGGGCGAGCCGGGCTTGATGCCCATGCGTTGCGCCACCGCGCCCCAGCCCTGGCCGGGATTGCGGTCGTACTCGCGCACCGCCTCCAGGCACGGGCGGCCGAGCGAACGGGCCAGCGCGCAGGCGTAGTAGACATCGCCCGGCGCCCAGCGGCGGCGGTCGAGCAACTCGTCGATCAGCGAGCGCGGCGCGCCGTAGTAGCCGGTCATCTCCTCGACGAACGGCTCGCGATAGCGGCGGCCGTAATCGTTGATCTCGCCCAGGCGGGTATCGACCCAGACGTCGCCGGTGCGGATGTTGTAGCCGATGGTCTGGGCCTGCGCAGCCGAGGCCAGGCTCAGGGCGAACAGCAGGGCCAGGCCGGTGGTTCTTGCAGCGTGCGGGGCATGGGGCATAGCGGCACCTCGTCGTATTGCGGTGTGAGCCGGGACGCCGGCGGGGGACGGCGTGCGCGGAGCATAGCCGCGCTCGGGCTTTGTGGGACGGCCTTCAGGACCGGTGCGCTTGTTCCAGGCCGCGGCGCGACCTGAGCGAAGGCGTCAGGCCTGAAGGCTCTCCCGCAGTAGCCGAGCGCCGGACGTGCGAAAGTACGATTCCAGAACTAGACGACCGGTCTAATGGCGCGTACAGTGCGCCCCATGAACGCGATCCCCGCCACCCACGACGTACGCAAGCACATCCTCGACGTCGCCTACCCGCTGATGCTGCGCAAAGGCTTCACCGGCGTCGGCTTGGCCGAAGTGCTGTCGACCGCGCAGGTGCCGAAGGGCTCGTTCTATCACTACTTCGGTTCCAAGGAAGCCTTCGGCGAAGCGGTGCTGGAGGCCTATTTTTCCGAGTACCTGCTTCACGTCGACGCGCTGATGGCGCAGCCCGGCAGCGGCGCGCAGCGCCTGATCGCCTACTTCGAGGACTGGCGCGAGGCGCAGACCGGTTCCGACCCGGAAGGCCGCTGCCTGGTGGTCAAGCTCGGCGCCGAGGTCTGCGACCTGTCCGAGCCGATGCGCGCGGCGCTGGAGCGCGGCACCGGCGCGGTCATCGCCCGGCTCGCGCGCTGCATCGAGCGCGGCCGCGCCGACGGTTCGCTGGCGGCCGCGCCGGACCCGCAGACCGCGGCGCGGACCCTCTATCAGAACTGGATCGGCGCCAGCCTGCTGGCCAAGATCCAGCGCGGCAGCGAGCCGATGGCGCAGGCCATGGCCGGCACCCGTCAGTTGCTCGGCCTGCCCGCGCAAAGCTGAAAAACCCAGGGGGCGGGGCGCCCACGCGCACCCGCCCTTTCTTTCGCTCCGAAACTAGACGACCGGTCTAATCGTAAGCCGGTCCCTTTCCGACCCAACCCAGGACACACCGCCCCATGCCGCAAACCGCCGCCGCCAACCGCCGCTTCGTCCTCGCCGCCCACCCGCAGGGCCTGCCGAAGCCTCAGGACGTCCGCCTCGAACAAAGCCCGCTGCCGGAACCGGCCGAGGGGCAGGTGCTGCTGCGCACCCTGTACCTGTCGCTGGACCCGTACATGCGCAACCTGATGGACGAAATCGGCCCGGTCTACGCCAGCGCGGTGCCGCTCGGCGAGACGATGGTCGGCGGCACGGTCAACCGCGTGGTCGCCTCGCGCCATCCCGGCTTCAAGCCCGGCGACCTGGTGCTCGGCACCGCCGGCTGGCAGGACTACGCGCTGTCCGACGGCAGCGACTTGACCGCGCTCGGCGACATGGCCGAGCCCTCGCACGCGCTCGGCGGCCTCGGCATGCCGGGCTTCACCGCTTACGTCGGCCTGCTCGACATCGGCCAGCCCAAGCCCGGCGAAACCGTGGTCGTGGCCGCGGCCACCGGCGCGGTCGGCGCGGTGGTCGGGCAGATCGCCAAGCTCAAGGGCGCGCGCGTGGTCGCCATCGTCGGCGGCGAGGACAAGCGCCGCTACGCGCTCGACGAACTCGGCTTCGACGTATGCCTGGACCGGCGCGATCCGCAGTTCGCCCAGCAACTGATCGAAGCCTGTCCCGACGGCATCGACGTCTACTTCGAGAACGTCGGCGGCGAAGTGTTCGACGCGGTGCTGCCGCTGCTCAACATCGGCGCGCGCGTGCCGGTGTGCGGCGTCATCGCCCACTACAACGACAAGAGCGCGCCGGCCGGCCCCGACCGGGTCCCGCAGCTGATGTCGGCGATCCTGCAAAAGCGCATCCGCGTGCAGGGCTTCATCATTTTCGATCACTACGCCGAGCGTTACGAAGCGTTCCGCAGCGACATGGCGCAGTGGATCGCCAGCGGCCGCCTGAAGCTGCGCGAAGACCGCGTCGACGGCCTGGAGAACGCGCCGGAAGCGTTCATCGGCCTGCTGCAGGGGCGCAACTTCGGCAAGCTGGTGGTGAAGGTGGGCGAGGACTGAAGGCGCGTCGCGGCTGACAGAACCGCGTCGGGCCCGAAGGCCCTCGCACAAAGAAAAAGGGCCGCTTTCGCGGCCCTTTTTCGCTTCGCGCGACGACGCTGGGGCTTACTTCTTCAGCCCGGCGTCCTTGCGCAGATCCTCGGCCTTGTCGGTCTTTTCCCACGAGAAGGCGGTGGCGGTCTGCTTCTTGCCGGCGCCGTCGACGTAGCTGACTTCCTTCGGCTTGCGGCCGAAGTGGCCGTAGGCGGCGGTCAGCTGGTAGACCGGGTGGATCAGGTCGAGCATCTTGACGATGCCGTACGGACGCAGGTCGAAGTGCTTGCGGATCAGCTTTTCGATCTTGTCGTCGCTGATCTTGCCGGTGCCGAAGGTGGTCACCGAGATCGAGGTCGGCTCGGCCACGCCGATGGCGTAGGAGACCTGCACTTCGCACTTGTCGGCCAGGCCCGCGGCGACGATGTTCTTGGCCACGTAGCGCGCGGCGTAGGCGGCCGAACGGTCGACCTTGGACGGGTCCTTGCCCGAGAACGCGCCGCCGCCGTGGCGGGCCATGCCGCCGTAGCTGTCGACGATGATCTTGCGGCCGGTCAGGCCGCAGTCGCCGACCGGGCCGCCGATCACGAAGATGCCGGTCGGGTTGATGTGGACCTTGTTCTTCGGCAGCTTTTCCAGCCACGCCTTCGGCAGCACCGGCTTGAGGATGTGCTCGTACACGCCCTCGACCAGATCCTTCTGCTTGATGCCCGGGTCGTGCTGGGTCGACAGCACCACCGCGTCGAGGCCGGCGACCTGATGCTTGTCGTCGTAGCGCAGGGTGACCTGCGACTTCGCGTCCGGACGCAGCCACGGCAGCTTGGAGTTCTTCTGCTTGCGCACCTTGGCCTGCTGCTCGACCAGACGGTGCGAGTAGTAGATCGGCGCCGGCATGTATTCCGGCGCTTCGTTGCAGGCGTAGCCGAACATCAGGCCCTGGTCGCCCGCGCCCTGTTCTTCCGGCTTCTTGCGGTCGACGCCGGCGGCGATGTCGGGCGACTGCTTGCCGAGCATGTTGATGATCGCGCAGGTGTGGCCGTCGAAGCCGACGTTGGAATTGTTGTAGCCGATCTCGTTGATGACCTTGCGGGCGAGGCCTTCGATGTCGACCCAAGCGCTGGTGGTCACTTCGCCGGCGACGATGGCCGCGCCGGTCTTGACCAGCGTTTCGCACGCCACGCGGGCGCGCTTGTCCTGGGCGAGGATGGCGTCGAGGACGGCGTCGGAAATCTGGTCGGCGATCTTGTCCGGATGGCCTTCGGACACGGACTCGGAAGTGAACAGGTAGCTGGACATCGGTCGAATATCCTTCGATTCGGATAAAAAGATGGCCGCCAATGATACAGGCTCGGCCGGGAGCGCGCATTGTGCCGTGCCGGAGGGTTGTTCGGGCGTTAAGCGGCTCCTGAACGCCGGTCGCGCTTTGGACTTTGGATGGAGGTTGGATGCGGTGGCGCATGGGAAGCTTTGCCGGCGCGCCAGGAGGGCACGCCGAAGCCCGGACCGTCCTCCAGGAACGCCCAGTTCCCGCCGGGCCAGGGCTGTCATCGCACTGACCCGAAACCGCCATGCGGCTGTCGCTGCGCCGGCTCAGGCTGCGCGGCATACCGCCGCCCCTCGATGCGACGACTCCGATGCTGCATTTCGAACGCCGACTGCAAGAACGCTTCCCGCACTGGTTCCGCGGTCGCCGGGCCGCCCTGACCCGGCCCCTGATCCGGACCATCGGCCGCTGGTCGAAATTCGACCACATCGACCAGTTCCTCAGCGAAACGCAGCATCTGCGCGATTTCGACTTCGTCACCGCCTCGCTGGACTTCGTCCAGGCGCGCTATCTGGTCGACCCGTCCGAACTGCAGCGCATCCCGCGCAGCGGGCGGCTGCTGATCGTCGCCAACCATCCCTCCGGCGCGGTCGACGCGCTGGCCCTGCTCGATGCGGTCGGGCAGGTGCGGCGCGACGTCAAGATCGTCGCCAACGACCTGCTGCTGGCGCTGGACGGGCTGCAGGGCCTGCTGCTGCCGGTGCGCATTCTCGGCGGCCGGCCCAGCGCCGAGAGCCTGCACGCGATCGAAGCGGCGTTGAACGAAGAACAGTGCGTGATCGTGTTCCCGGCCGGCGAAGTCGCGCGGCTGGGCCTGCGCGGGGTCACCGACGGGCGCTGGCAGCGCGGCTTCCTGCGCTTCGCCCGCAAGACCGACGCGCCGGTGCTGCCGGTGCGGATCGAGGCGCGCAATTCGGCGCTGTTCTACGGCGCCTCGGCCTTGTTCAAGCCGGCCGGCACCGCCTTGCTGGCGCGCGAGATGTTCGCCCGTCGCGCGCGCCGGATCGCGCTGCGCATCGGCCGGCCGCTGCATCTGCCGGCGCAGGGCGAGTCCCAGCACCTGCTGCGCGAGATCCGCGCCGAGCTGTACGCGATCGGCACCGCGCGCGAGCGCGCCGCGCCGGTCGGGCCCGAGCCGCTGATCGATCCGGTCGATCCGGCCCTGGTCCGCGCGGGAGTCGAGGCGATGGAGTCGCTCGGCCGCACCACCGACGGCAAGCAGATCCGGGTCGGCACCCTGCGCACCGGCTCGCCGCTGCTGCGCGAGATCGGCCGCCTGCGCGAAACCACCTTCCGCGCGGTCGGCGAGGGCACCGGCCAGCGCCTGGACGTCGACATCTACGACAGCTGGTACGAACACATCGTGCTGTGGGACGAGGCCGAGGCGAAGATCGCCGGCGCCTACCGCATCGCGCGCGGCGGCCGGGTGATCGCCGAGCGCGGCCTGGCCGGGCTCTACACCGCGTCGCTGTTCCGCTACGCCGACGACATGCTGCCGCGGCTGGCGCAGGGCATGGAGCTGGGCCGCAGCTTCGTCGCCCCGGAATACTGGAACAGCCGCAGCATCGACTACCTGTGGCAGGGCATCGGCGCGTACCTGGTGCGCAATCCCGGCGTGCGCTACCTGTTCGGCCCGGTCTCGATCAGCTCGGCGCTGCCGGCCGACGCGCGCGAGCAGATCGTCGCCTACTACGCGCGCTACTACGGCAACCTGGATTCGGACGCGTTCTCCAAGCAGCCGTTCGTGTACCGCGCCGCGCCGCCGCAGTTCGGCGAATTCGACGCCGCGACCGCGTTCCGCGTGCTCAAGGACAACCTCGACGCGCTCGGCAGCGCGGTGCCGATGCTCTACAAGCAGTACACCGACCTGTGCGAACCCGGCGGCGCGCGCTTCCTCGCCTTCGGCGTCGACCCGGCGTTCAGCGACGCGGTCGACGGACTGATCGAAGTGGACCTGCAGCAGCTGCGGCCGAAGAAGCGCGAGCGCTACCTCGGCGCCGCGCGCAACGCCGCACCGGCGCAGGCCCACGCGCCGGACACCTGACCCCGCCACGAGACCGTGCCATGAGCCCCGCCTCGATCGTGCCGTTGCCGTTACGCCGCCGCGCCGTCTTCGTCTCCGACGTGCATTTGGGCTCCAAGCACTGCCATGCGGCGGAATTCGCCGATTTCCTGCAGGGCCTGCGCTGCGACAAGCTCTACCTCGTCGGCGACATCGTCGACCTGTGGTGGATGGCGCAGCGCCGCGCGGCCTGGGGTTCGGCCCAGTACCGGGTGGTCGAGGCGCTGCACGCGCTGGCCCGCGCCGGCACCGAGCTGATCTACGTGCCCGGCAACCACGACCGTTCGATCCGCCGCTTCTGCGGCCTGACCCTGCCGCGCATGCAGGTGCGCCGCCGCGCCATCCACCTCACCGCCGACGGCCGCCGCCTGCTGGTCACCCACGGCGACGACTACGACGCGGTCACCCAGTTCGGCGGCATGCAGGAGAAGTTCGGCGACTGGCTGTACGACCGCATCCTGACCGGCAACAAGCTGACCAACCAGGTGCGGCGGCGGTTCGGCAAGCGCTATTGGTCGCTGGCCGATTTCCTCAAGCGCCAGAGCGGCGCGGCCGAGCGCTACATCTCGCGTTTCGTCCAGGCCGGCCTCGACGATGCGCGCAAGCGCGGGCTCGACGGCATCGTCTGCGGGCATATCCACCGCGCCTCGCTGTTCGAGCGCGACGGCTGCGTCTACGCCAACGACGGCGATTGGGTCGAAAGCCTGACCGCGCTGGTCGAAGATGCCGACGGCACTCTGCGCCTGCTGACCCACACCGGCGAAACCGTGTCGGTGCTGCCGCCGCGCGCGCCGTTGGCGCTGCCGCGGGACGAAGAACTGCCGCACGCGGCGTGAGGGTGGGGGGCTTCGCTCCCGGGCCTCGATGGCCGGCGCATCCGCCCCCCAGGCAGATGCGCTAACCCACGCCCTCCACCGAAGCGCGCAGCGCCGCGCGCGCCAGCAACCGGGTCGAATCCAGCGTCGGCAGCGCCGAATGGGCGTCGTCGATGATCAGCGGAATCTCGGTGCAGCCCAGCACCACCGCATCGCAGCCGCGCGCCTTGAGGTCTTCGATGACGCTCTGGAAGTACGCCACCGTTTCGGGCTTGAACACCCCATAGACCAGTTCGTCCATGATCAGCTGCCCGATCCGCGCGCGCTGTTCGGCGTCCGGGCGCAGGTACTCCAATCCCAGCGCGGCCAACTGCTGCGGGTACACCTCGCTCTCGACCAGCCACTGCGTACCGGTCAGCCCGATCCGGCGGAACCCGCGCGCCTGCGCCTCGCGCGCCACCACTTCGGCGATGTGCAGCCACGGCAGCGGCGAGCGCGGCCGCACGTAGTCCATCGCCTGGTGGATGGTGTTGTCCGGGCAGATCAGCAGCTTCGCGCCGGCGCGTTCGAGCTTGCGCGCCGACGACAGCATCAGCTCGCCGACGCCGTCGAGGTCGCCGCGTTCCAGGCACGCCACGTAGTCGGCCAGCGAATGGCCGTGCAAGGCGATCTCGGGATGCGCGTGCGCGCCGAGCCGCGTCGCGGCTTCGGCGCAGATCGTGCGGTAGCACAGCGCCGCGCCTTCCGAAGAACAGGCGACGATGCCGAGGGGCAGGGCAGTGGACATGCGGGCTCCGTAGCGCGCGGCGAATGCCGCCGGGCCCAACATGCGTGCGCCGGCGCGCCCGCGCAAGCCCGCATCCGGCGGCCTTGCAACGAAAAACAAACACCTTGCCCGAGCCGGCACCGTTAGCATTCCGCATGGATTCTCTGACCCAAATCGTGCTCGGCGCCGCGCTGAGCGCCGCCATCGCTCCTGCGCAACACCGCCGCGCCGCCCTGCTGGCCGGCGCGGCGCTGGGCACCTTGCCGGACCTCGACATCATCCCGGTCAACCTGCTGACCGACGACCCGGTCGCGCGCATGACCTGGCACCGCAGCATCAGCCACTCGTTGCTGGTGCTGCCGTTCGTGGCCTGGGCGGTCTGGGGCTGGTGCCGCGCGCGCGGCGGACGCGTGGCGCAATCGCCGAAGCGCTGGTTCTGGGCGATGCAGGCCGCGCTGCTGACCCATCCCGTGCTCGACGCCTTCACCGTCTACGGCACCCAGCTGTGGTGGCCGCTGCCGGCGCGGCCGACGATGTGGTCGAGCATCTTCATCATCGACCCGCTCTATACCGTGTGGCTGTTGATCGCCTGCGTGTGGGCCTGGTTCGCGCGCGCCTCGCGCACGGCGCAGCCGGCGCTGATGCTGGGGCTGGCCTTGAGCTCGCTGTACCTGGGCGGCTCGCTGTGGGCCAAGCAACGGGTCGAAGCCGCCGCGCAGCCGGCGCTGGCCGCGCTGGGGCTGCAGGACGCGCCGCGTTTCTCGGTGCCGATGCCGTTCACCATCGCGCTGTGGCGGGTGGTGGCGATGACCCCGGAAGGCTATGTCGAAGGCGAGCGTTCGCTGGTCGCCGACCGCGCGCCGATGCAGTTCCGCCTGTATCCCTCCGACGCGCTGGCCTATTCGCAGGTCAGCGGCTATCCGGCGGTGCACCGCCTGCAGTGGTTCAACCACGGCTTCATGAAGGCCGAGGAGCGCGACGGCCGGCTGGTGCTCAGCGACCTGCGCATGGGCGCCGAACCCGACTACAACTTCCGCTTCGCGGTGGCGCAGCGCCAGGGGCCGCAGCAGTGGCGCGAGATCGCGCCGGAGCAGTTGCAATGGCCGTGGGCGGCGGCCGAACGCCTGCCGGCGATGTGGCAGCGGATCTGGCACGAGCCGGCGCCGGTGCCGGTGGCGCAGACCGTCGCCGACGTGCGCCGGCTGCAACGCGCCACGGCGATGCGCTGGCGCAACGAGTTGCGCCCCGGCGCGGGCGGCGGCGGCGAGCCGGCGGACGCCGCGGCGCAGCGCTGAATCGCTGAACCGATCGCCCCCGGGACGCGGGGCGCCGGCCGCGCGGGACCGCTGGCGCATGCCTGCGGTCATGCAAATCTGCATAATCGGGCCGCCGCGGCCCCGGACGGCCGCGCTCCCGACCCCGAGGTAGACCATGCCCCCCACGTTTCCGCGATGGATCGCACGGCGCCGGATCGCGCTTGCGGCCGTCGTCGCCCTTGCGCTCGGCCTCGGCGGCTGCGCCACCTTCATCCGCGGCTCGACCCAGGCGCTGACCGTCGACAGCCTGCCCGCCGGCGCCACCGTCTCGCTGTCCAACGGCGAGCGCTGCACGACCCCGTGCGTGCTCAAGCTCAAGCGCAAGCACCCGGTCGCGGTGGAACTGTGCAAGCCCGGCTACCGCACCGCGCAGACCCTGGTGCGCAGCGAACTCGGCAGCGCCGGCGCGGTGCGCATGGCCGGCAATGCGCTGATCGGCGGCCTGATCGGGGTCGGCGTGGACGCGGCCAGCGGCGCGGCCAAGGACCTGAGCCCGAACGTGCTGGCGGTGCTGCTGGTGGAGGAATCCCCGGGCTGCACCGTGCCGGCGTTCCCGGCGGTGCCCGAGCACGGGCAGACGCCGGAGGAGTACGCGCGGGTCAAGCAAAAGGCCGCGAAAAAATAAGTTCGTATCGCCGGATCGGCGCGCGCGCGGACAAACTGTGACGCCCATTGCAAGAGGTTTGCGGCTGTGGCTTGATACCGCCGCGGCTGGGGAGCCGCCGGGCCAGGCCCGCAATCTTTCAGGGGGTTCACATGCGTCACGCGTCTCGCCGGCTCGCGCCGGCGATCGGTATCGTTTTGTCTCTCGCAGTCAGCGGCTGCGCCACCATCACCCGCGGTTCGACCCAGGCGCTGACCATCAACAGCCTGCCGGTCGGCGCGACCGCGTCGCTGTCCAACGGCGAGCGCTGCACTACGCCGTGCACGCTCAAGCTCAAGCGCAAGCACCCGGTCGCGGTGGAAGTGTGCAAGGCCGGCTACGAGCCGGTGCTGACCCAGGTGCTGAGCCAGGTCGCCGGCGCCGGCGCGGCGGGCATGGCCGGCAACGTCCTGGTCGGCGGCCTGATCGGCGTCGGCGTGGACGCGGCCACCGGCGCGACCAAGGACCTCACCCCGAACCCGCTGTCGGTGACCCTGGCGGCCGGCGAACCCGGTTGCGCTGCGCCGACGTTCCCGGGCGTGCCCGACGGCGGCCAGACGCCGCAGGAATACGCGGCCCAGGCCAAGAAAAAGGCCAAGGGCAAGGCCGAGCCGGCGCAGAAGGCCGAAGCCGCGCAGGGCGAGGCGAAGCAGGCCGACGTCGCCGAAGCCGCCGCGCCGGCCGCGCCCAGCGAAGGCTGAGCGGGCGAGCGTGGAAACGGGGACGCCGCGCGCAAGCCGGCGTCCTCGTCGATTCGGCGGTGATTGCGTCGCGGCCGCCGATGCGGCCGCGGATGCGCTGGGTCAGGCCGCGGCCGGCAAGTCCGGCGCCACGCCGGCGACCAGCGCGTCGAAGTAATCGCGGGTCAGCCGCAGTTGCTGCTCGGCCGATTCGGCGCGGTTGACCACCGCTCGGAAGGCGGCGTTTTCCGGCCGGTCCTTCGCATACCAGCCCAGGTGCTTGCGCGCGATGCGCACGCCCGAGACCTCGCCGTAGAACGCGTGCAGGTGTTCGAGATGGCCGATCAGGATGTCGCGGATTTCCTCCAGCGACGGCGGCGGCAATTCCTCGCCGTGTTCGAGGAAGTGGGCGATCTCGCGGAAGATCCACGGCCGCCCCTGCGCCGCGCGGCCGACCATGACCGCGTCGCAGCCGGTGTGGGCGAGCACGAACGCGGCCTTGCGCGGCGAATCGATGTCGCCGTTGGCCAGCACCGGAATCGACAGCTGCGCCTTGATCGCGGCGATGGTGTCGTACTCGGCGGTGCCGGTGTATTGCTGGTCGCGGGTGCGCCCGTGCACCGCCAGCGCGGCGATGCCGGACTGTTCGGCGATGCGCGCGATCATCGGCGCGTTGCGCTGGTCGTGGTCCCAGCCGGTGCGGATCTTGAGCGTGACCGGCACGTCGACCGCGCCGACCACCGCCTCGAGAATCCTCGCCACCAGCTCCGGCTCGCGCATCAGCGCCGAACCGGCCCAGGCGTTGCAGACCTTCTTGGCCGGGCAACCCATGTTGATGTCGACGATCTGGGCGCCGTGATCGACGTTGTAGCGCGCCGCATCGGCCATGATCTGCGGCACGGTGCCGGCGATCTGCACGCTGATCGGGTCCGGCTCGCCGGCGTGGTCCATGCGGTGGCGCGACTTGGCCGTGGTCCAGAAGCGCGGGTCGCTGGTGGTCATCTCCGACACGCACAAGCCGGCGCCCAGGCGCTTGCATAGCACCCGGAACGGTTTGTCGGTGACGCCCGCCATCGGAGCGAGGACCACCCGGGGGGCGATGGTGTGGGAGCCGATGCGCATGGCGCGCATTGTAAGCCACCCGGCCGCGGTGGGCCGGGGGCGAGCGCCGGGCCGGCCGGCGCAGGCGGTGCGGCTCAGGGCGAGGTGTCTTCGACCTTCAGCGACGGGCCGTTTTCCTTGACCGAAGCGATGCCGCCGTCGCGGCCGCTGGCGTCCTTGTACATCTGGCTGTTGCCGATGACCAGGCCGTTGCTCGCCGTCAACAGGAAGTACAGACGGCCGTCGGCGGCCTGCTTGCGCTCGTAGCGCGCGTCGATCTGGCTGTTCTTGCGCGTCGACTCGATCCCTTCCAGCGCCGAGGCCTTCTGCTTGTAGCTCTCGCTGCTGAGGATCACCTGGCCGTTGCCGGCCTTGAGCACGAAGTGGTACTGCCCGTTGCTCTGCTTGCTGATGACGTACTTGCCTGCCATGTCCGATCCCTCGTGTTTGGCGCCGCCGCGGCGGCGGAACGATCCTGCGGTGCACGCGCATAAGACGTACACGAGCTAAGAACGCGGTTGTGAAGCCGGACCGGACGTGCGCGGACGATGCGGGGACGCAACAAGCTTTTTTCGCCGGCGGAAAGCCGTGCGCGAGAGGAAAAAGCGGGACGGCGTCAGCGCGAGCCCGAAGCTGTCGTGGGCGGGCCTTCAGGCCCGACGCTTCGGTTCCGGATCGCGGCTCAGCGCCCGCGGCGTCGGCGCCAGAACAGGAAGCCGGTGACGAGCAGGAACGGCGGCATCAATCCGGTCAGCGCGATCGACACCTGCCACACGCGCCCGCCGACGAAGCCGCCGTGCAGCGGATACATCGCCTCGTACGCGCGCGCGCCGGGCCCTTGCCGGGTCGCGTCCAAGCTGCCGAGCACCGCGCCGCGGTAGGGATCGATCCAGACCATGCTGCGCCCGACCGGATGCCACTCGTCGACGGCGCGCGCGCGGATCGTGACCAATCCGCTGTCTTTCTTCGGCAAGCCGATCCGGCGCAACTGCGCGCCCGCAAGCGGCGCGCCGGGCGCGACCGCGGCGTCGGCGGCGCGCAGCACCGCGGCCCAGTCGATCGCCGCGTCCGCGCGCGCGGCCAGTTTCGGCGGCTTGGGCGGCTTGGCTTCGGCGAACGCCGCGCGCAAGGCGCTGCGCGCGATTTCGTCGTAGACCATCGCGGTGCCGGTCAGCGCCGCCAGCAAGGTCAGCGGCAGCAACCACAGGCCGATGCCGCGATGCCAGCTCAGCCAGCGCCGCGTCGGCGGACCGCGGTACCACTTCAGGCTCGCCGCCAGCGCCGACCAGCGCGGCCACCACAGGTACAGGCCGCTGAGCAGCATGAACACCGCGACGATGCCGACTACGCCGAGCACCTGCTCGCCGTTCTTGCCGGCCAGCAGATGGGTGTGCCAGTCGCGCAGCCACAGGATCAGGTCGTTGCCGGTGTTGCGGGTCAGCAACAGTTCGCCGCTGGCCGGGTCGAAATAGCGCCGCTCGTTGTTGGGGAAATAGCCTTGCCACACCGGGAACGCGTCGCTCGGCAAATCGAGCGAGCTCATGCCCTGGCTCTGCCAGTGCGCGACGATCCGCTCCAGCGCCTGCGCGCGTTGCTGCGGGGTCGTCTGCGCATCGCGCTGCAACTGCGGATACGCCCACAGCCCCAGTTCGCGCTGGAACGTCAGCACCGTGCCCGACAACGCGACCAGCGCGAACAGCGTGCCCAGGCTCAGGCCCAGCCACAGGTGCAGCCACTTCAGCGCCGCGCGCAGGCGGCGCGGCTTGGGCTTGGATGGTGCGGCAGTGGCCTGGCTGGCGTTCATGGCTCGGCGCGTGGAGTGGAGACGACGATCAGAAGCGGTGCGACCAGCTCAGGTTGAGCACGCGGCCGCGGCCGGCCACGTAGGTGTCGTTGCGCGGCGTGCTCTGCGAGTAGTAGGTCACGTACTGCTCGTCGAACAGGTTTTCCACGCCGACGTTGAGCTGGCCCAGCGGCAGCTTGAAGCGGCCTTGCAGGTCGACGGTGGTATAGCCGTCGGCGCTGGCCACGCGCACGCCCTTGGCGTCGAAGTCGCGGTCGATCGAGCGGCTGCCTTGCAGACGGGTGGCGAACCAGTCGTTCCAACTCTGGTCCCAGAACGCGGTGACGCGGTCGGGGCTGATGTTGACGCCCGGCAGATCGCTGTCGACGCGGTCGTCGCCGTCGCTGTCGTAGCGGCCCTTGCCGCGCGCGTAACCCAGGCCGACGCGGCCGGCGTCGGAGAACTGGAACGCGACGTTGCCTTCGATGCCGCGGATTTCGGTGCGCTCGCGCACGACGAAATAGCTCTGGGTGTTGCGGTCGAACTGCAGGCGCGAGCCGAGGTCGGAATCGGACCAGTACGCGGCCAGGTGCGCGAGCCAGCGGCCGTTGTCGAAGTCGACGCCGATTTCGCGGTTGTCCGACACCACCGGCGACAGGTCGACCAGCTTGTCCACGCTCTGGTTCGGCGTGGTGATGCCGCGCAGCACCCGGCCGATGTCGGCGACGGTGTAGCCCTCCGAGTACGAGGCGTAGAACTTCAGCGCGTCGGTGGCTTCGAACACGATGCCGTAGTTCGGCAGGGTTTCGCGGGTCTTGGGCTTGCCGCCGCGGACGAAGCGGCTGCCGCCGGCGTTGGCCGGAATGGTGCTGAAATCGCCGACCTTGAGCTCGCCGCGCTCGTGGCGCACGCCCGCGGTCAGCATCACCTTGTCGGCGACCCACCACTCGGCCTGCAGGAACGGCGACCACGATTCGTACTGGGTTTCCGGCACCCACTTGAGCTGCGACACCACCAGCTCCTGGTAGGTCTTGTCGCGGTTCCAGTCCAGGCCGACGATCGCGCGCAGGCGCTGGCCGAACAGGTTGTCGCGCGACCAGCTGAACTTGCCGCCGACTTTTTCCGACACGTTCTGCGACTGGTCCCACCAATGCAGGTCGCGGCCGTCGCGCCAGAAATCTTCCCAATCGGTGGCGCCGTACAGGCCCTTGAAGTCGACCCAGAACAGCTGCGCGTTGAGATAGCCGCCGGCCAGCGACTTGTCGGTGTAGTCCAGCACCACCGAGGTCGAGCGGTTCTGCGGCCCGCGGCCTTCGCGGCTGCCGCGCGCGGAGGTCGCGAGCTTGCCGGTGCGGATGTCGCCGTTGACGGTGATGTAGTCGTTGTTGCCGCGCAACTGGTAGCGGTTCGCGGTCAGTTGCAGGCGCTTGTCCTCGTCGATGTCCCAGCCGGCCTTGGCGAACAGGTTGTAGCTGCGCGCGTCCATCAGGTCGCCCTGGATGTCGTTGACCGCGATCGCCTTGCCGTTGCCGTCGTAAAACAGCCCTTCGCTGGCGTAGGACGCGCCGCCGACGAAATCCACGTCGCCGCTGCGGGTGCCGAACACGTACGACGCGCGGTAGCCGACGCTGTCGCTTTGCTTCGGCAGCGCGCTGCTGACGCCGACGTTGACGTCCTGGAACATCGCGCCGTCTTCGCGCGGGGCGCGCTTGGTGATGATGTTGATGATGCCGCCGGACGCGCCCAGGCCCTGTAGCGCGTTGGCGCCGTGGATGACTTCGATGCGTTCGATCATCGCCGGATCGATGGTGTGGCCGTCGCGGCCGCCTTCGCGCAGCGGGGTCGACTGCGGCACGCCGTCGACCAGGTACAGCGGCTTGCGCCCGCGCAGGGTTTCGCCGGCGTTGGTCAGCTTCTGCCGCGAGGGCGAGAACGAGGGGATCAGGTTGGCCAGGATCTGCGACACGTCCTGGGTCACCGCCAACTGCTGCTTGAGCTGCTCGGCGTCGATCACGGTGATGGTGTTGGCCAGCGCCGCTTCCGAATTGGGCATGCGGCTGGTGCTGGCCGAGACGGTGACGCGATCGAGATCCTTGGCCTCGTCGGCGTGGGCGACGGGCGCGACGAGGACGGCCAGCACGGCGCTGGCGAGAAGCTGGGGACGGAGCATGGGGAGGGCGGGCCTGAGAACTGCGACAGGGCTCGCATGTTAATGCGAACCATTCTCAGATCAAGGGCCGCGGATCGGGTGGGGCGGGGGAGAGGCCCGCGTTGGATCAAAAGACGAGTCGTTTCAATCGCTTAGCCGGAGTGGTGCGGGTGCGCGAGTTCGCCGGAACCGAGGCTTGCGCCGCGGAAGGTCGCTCCGCGGTCGCGGCTTGCGCCGCTCCTACAGGTGGATCGCGTAGCGGCCCTACCTGCTGTGGGGCGGCGACCGCGACAACGTAACGACGACGAAACATCCGATGCGGGGTCAGGCCGCAACGCAACCTGCGACCTCAGCCGAACCGCGCCCGCACCTCGCCATCGCGCGGCATCGCCGCCGCCGCGCCCGCGCGTTCGGTCGACAACCCGGCGAAGCGCACCGCATAGCGCACGTGTTCGCCGAACGCCGCCTGCGCCGCGCGCGCCAGCGAGGCCGCCAGCGCGCCGTTGAAGGCATCGCCCGCGCCGGTGGTGTCGACGGCCTTCACCGCCGCCGCCTCGCAGCGATAGAACGCCTGCGCATCGCCGCGCAGCGCGCCGTCGGCGTGCGAGACGAAGCAGCCCGACTTGCCCAGGGTGACGACCACGCTGCCGTGCGCCAGCAACTGCCGGCAATGCGCGTGCAGCGCCGCATCGTCGAGGCCGGCCAGCGCGTCCGGGTCCAGCGCCGCGCCGCCGCGCCGCTGCAACTGCGCGCAGAACTCGGTTTCGTTCGGCGTGGCGATGTCGGTCAGCGCCCACAGCGCGTCGCTGGCCAGCGCATCGGCCGGGGCCGGATTGAGCAGGGTCGATCCGCCGGCATCGCGCGCGCGCGCGAACGCGGCCACGGCCGATTCCAGCGGGGTTTCCAGTTGGGTCAGCACCACCTGCGCGGCGTCCAGCGCCGCCGCGTGCTCGGCGACGAAGGCCGGCGACAGCTCGGCGTTGGCGCCGGGGCCGATCACGATGCTGTTGCGGCCGTCTTTGTCGACGTAGATGCCGGCGGTGCCGGTCGGCTGCGCGCTGCGCAGGTCGCGCAGGTCGATGCCGTCGCCGGCGGCGAGCGCGCGCGCCAACTGGCCGCCGGCGTCCTCGCCGAGCGCGCACACGAACGCGGTCGCCGCGCCCGCGCGCGCCGCCGCGGTGGCCTGGTTGAAGCCCTTGCCGCCGGGGCCGGTGTGGTAGGTGCCGGCCAGGGTTTCGCCCGGGCGCGGCAACTGCGCCAGCGCCCACACGTGGTCGACGTTGAACGAGCCGACGACGACGACGCGGCCTTGCTTGGAATCGCTCATGGCTTACGACGCGAAGTGGGTCAGCACGCCGGCGATGGTCGCGGTCATGAAAGTGGCGATCGAGCCGCCAAGCACCGCGCGCAGGCCGAACCGGGCCAGGTCCTGGCGGCGTTCCGGGGCGAGCCCGCCGATGCCGCCGATCTGGATCGCGATCGAGGAGAAGTTGGCGAAACCGCACAGCGCATAGGTCGCGATCAGGCGGCCTTCCTCGCTGAGGCTCACGCCCGACACCTTGCCGTTCACGATGTCGGCCAGATGGGTGTAGGCGACGAATTCGTTGAGCACGACCTTCTCGCCGATCAGCCCGCCGACCACGTTGGCGTCGGCCCACGGCGTACCGATGACCCAGGCGATCGGCGCCAGCACGAAGCCGAGGATGGTCGACAGGTCGGTCGGCTTGCCGATCGCCGCGGCCAGACCGGTCTGCTCGCCGATCCAGGTCAGCGGCGCGTTGATCAGCGCCATCAGGGCGATGAAGGCCAGCAGCATCGCGCCGATGTTCAGCGCCAGGCGCAGGCCGTCGCCGGCGCCCGCGGCGGCGGCGTCGATGATGTTGGCGGTGTTCTTTTCCACTTCCATCTTGATCGTGCCGCGGGTCAGCGGCTCGCCGGTTTCCGGAATCAGGATCTTGGCGATCACCAGCGTCGCCGGCGCCGCCATGATCGAGGCCGCCAGCAGGTGCTTGGCGTAGAACGCCTGCGCCGCCGGATCGCCGGCGCCGAGCATGCCGACGTAGGCCGCGAGCACGCCGCCGGCGATGTGGGCCATGCCGCCGATCATCATCGTGATCAGCTCCGACTCGGTCATTTTCGGAATGTACGGGCGCACCGTCAGCGGCGCCTCGGTCTGGCCGATGAACACGCTGGCGCAGACGCTGGTGGTTTCCGCGCCGGACACGCGCATGACCTTGGTGATCGCCCAGGCCATGCCGCGCACCACCGCCTGCATCACGCCCAGGTGGTACAGCACGCCCATCAGCGCGGAGAAGAAGATGATCGTCGGCAGCACCTGGAAGGCGAAGATGAAGCCGAATTTGCTGACGTCCATGAGGTCGCCGAAGATGAACTTCGAACCGGCGCCGACGAATTCCAGGACCTTGACGAAGCCCTTGCCGATCGCGTCGAACACGTCCTTGCCGCCCGGCACCAGCAGCACCACCGCGGCGAACGCGATCTGCAGGGTGATGCCGGTGGCGACCAGCTTCCAGTCGACCTTGCGGCGGTTGACCGAGAACACCCAGGCGATGCCGACGAGCACCGCCAGACCGAACAGGCCGAAGCCCACGCGCAAAATCGAATCCACTCCACTCTCCCCGGGCGCCGGAGCCCCGGCGGCTTTTGGACGTCTAATAGTCGGCGCAGCCTAGAGGCAGAGCGTGCCAGCGGCAAGCCGCGGCGCAGCGCAGGCGCGAAAACCGGCGATTTTAGCGGTGCGGCGGCCCGGATGGGCGGTCGATCGGCGCTCGCGGCGGCGCGCGCAGGCCCGGCCGGGCGCTGCGGAAGCGGCCGGAAATCGCTGGAGACGGGAAAAACCGCGGTCTGGCGCGCTCGCGCGCGGCGCGGAGGCGGCCAAACGCGCCGACCACGCCGAGTTAGGCCGAATCGTTCATCCGGCCCGCGCGGCGGTCAAAGATCGCGCGCCACCACCCGGTTGCGGCCGGATTGCTTGGCCCGTTGCAGGCGCTGGTCGGCGCGCCGCAGCAGCCGCGACAGGTCGCCGCCTTCCTGCGGAAACGTCACCAGCCCGGCGCTGAAGCTCAGCCACAGCGGCTCGGCGCCGCGGCCGGGTTCGAACGGACGCTCGGCCACGCTGCGGCGGATCGCGTCGACTTCCTCGAACGCGGTGCCCAGCGGCTTGCGCATCACCAGCAGGAATTCGCCGCCGGACAGCCGCACCAGCCATTCGCTGGGTTCGGCCTGCTCGCGCAGCACCGCGACCAGATGGCGCAGGCTGCGGTCGCCGAGGCGGTGGCCGTAGTCGTCGTTGATGCGTTTGAAATGGTCCAGGTCGATCAGCGCCAGGGTCAGGCTGCCGCCGTCGCGGCGCACCGCGTCGAACAGGCGCGGGATGCGATGGGTCAGCCAGGTCCGGTTCGGCAGCCGGGTCAGGCCGTCGGTGCCGGACATCTCGATCAGCCGCTGCATGCGGTAGACGACCATCGAGGTGGCCAGGGTCATCATCGCCAGCAGCACCAGGCGCTGGGTCTGGCTGCCGACGGTGACCGCGCCGTAATCGCTGGACATCAGGTCCTCGGGCGAACCGGCGGCGGCGAACACCCACAGCACCAGCAGGCCGTATTGCAGCAGCGCCAACACGCCGGAGAACAAGGTCACCCGGCCGTCGCTGCGCAGCGCGGTCATCAGGATCGCGAGCAGATAGCCGCACCACACGATCAGGCTGTTGAGCCCGGCCGGCAGGTGCTGCACCGCCAGCATCGCCAGCACCGCGGTGGTCGCGGTGACGTCGAAGGCCGCGGTGCAGAACGGCAGCCAGCGGTAGCGGCGCTGGCGCCGCGCCAGCCCCAGCCACAGTTGCGAGAACACGTTGACGAAGACCGCGCCGCCCAGGCCGATCAGGGTTTCCTTGACGCTGCCGCCGCCGAGCGCGTTGAACAGCGGCAACAGCAGCAGCATCGCCGCCAGCACCGCGCGCAGCCGCGCCACCAGCAGTTCGCCGCCGGCGCCGATCTCGAGCATGATTTCGTCCGGGCGCGACAGCAGCGCGATCAACACGTTGCGCATCCGTCCGCCTATGCCCTGGTACATCCCCATCCTTCGATCCCGGCGGCCCCGCGCGAGCATAGCGCGAGCGCGGCTCGGCGCTGCGTGGGCGAGCGCGCGGTTCCGGGCAATCGGGCGCCGCGCCGGGGCAGGCGCGGCGCCCGGGAACGATCAGCCGATGCCGCGGATCGCCACCCACAGCGCCAGCGCGGCGAACACCGCGGCGGCGACCAGGCGCGCGGTCTTCAGCGGCAGGCGGTCGGCGAAGCGGGCGCCGAGCAGGGCCACCGGCACGTTCGCCAGCAGCATGCCGACGGTGGTGCCGACGATCACCGCCCACAGCGGCTCGTAGCGGGTCGCCAGCAGGACCGTGGCGACCTGGGTCTTGTCGCCGATTTCGGCGAAGAAGAACGCGATCGTGGTGGCGATGAAGGCGCCGCGCGCGGAGAACTGGGTCTCGCCCTCGTCGAGTTTGTCCGGCTTGAGCGTCCACAGCGCCACCGCCAGGAAGCTTGCGGCGACCACCCAGCGCAGGATTTCGGGCTTCAGGAACGCGGCGACCAGGGTGCCGAACCAGGCCGCGAGCGCGTGGTTGAGCAAGGTGGCCAGCAGGATGCCGGCGATGATCGGGATGGGCTTGCGGAAGCGCGCGGCCAGCAACAGGGCCAGCAACTGCGTCTTGTCGCCGATTTCGGCCAACGCGACGGTGCCGGTCGACACGGCGGTAGCGACGACCCAGGCCGGGAGGAGGGACAGATCCATGAGAGCTCCAGGGTCGGGCATTCGCGTGGACGCGAAGGCAAACGCCGCGCGGCCCGACCCGGGTACGCACAACGCCTGCCTTCGGTCTTGCCCGTGGTCGCTGGCTCGAGGTCCGTGGACGCTCGCGCTGGCTGCCGCTCATGCGCCATGGCCTGCTGGCCAAGTGTGTTGACGCATGCCCCCGCGAGCCGAAGCCAGCGGGTGGGCTACTCCCCGGAGGAGGAAAGTGCGCGCATTGTAGCCACATCGGCAGCGGCCTGCAGCAAATGAGAGGCTTTCGCGCTTGCGAGCGTTCTCATGCGGTCGAGCGCCGATATCGGGGCCGACCGCAGCGGTGCAGCTCCGCCGTAGCTTCCGAAGTCCGGTTGCCCGCAGTCCACGGCTGTCACTCCATGGCCCCAAGTACGTCGTCCCGGCGAAAACCGGAATCCACAAGATCCAGCCGTTGCCGTTGCCGTTGCCGTTGCCGTTGCTGTTGTGCCTGCTCGTGCTCGCCTCCGAGCCGAAGCAACTGCCCGCAGACCCGAAGGGCGCGCGCATGGATGCGCGCGTGCGGGACCGGGGCAGGATGCCCCTTGTCCCGCATCCCTGCGCAACTGACGAGCCATGGTGGCTCTTGATTCGAAGAACAAGGAAAGCGCCTTTCTTTGGTTACTTTCTTTGGCAAGACAAAGAAAGTGACCCGGCCGCTTGCGGACGGAAGCTCTGGATTTTCGCTTGTCGTCGCTCGTTGCTTCGACAAGAGAAAAAGCAACGACAAAACACATTCCGACTTCTGCCGGAATAAAAGCCCGAGAGTCGCGCGACCCCCAAGAAGCTCAGCGAAGCAGCGCCACCACGACCCACATCGCTCTCATCGTCTCCCGCAGCGCCCAAAGCCAAACCGCATCACCGGCAGCTACTGCGAACACGCCGGCGTATCCCCCCCATCCTCGCCATACAACGCCGCAAAACTCGCCGGCATGATCCGCGGCGACCGCTGCAACGGCGGCTTCACCGCAGCGAAGTAATCGCGCTGCCATTGCGCCGCCAGCGCCGCCGCCGCCGGCTCCAGCGCCGCGTCGCGCGCAGCCGGCGGATCCGCAGGTTTAGCGGTCAGCCGCGCCACCAGCAACCGCATCGCCCGCGCCTTGGCCGGATCGTTGGCGATCAGGCCGGAGGTGGGCGAGGAATCGTCGCTGTAAGCCGCCATCAGATCGAACAGCGCCGGAACGTAGCCCGCTTCGAACGAAAGCTGCAGCAAGGCGCCGGCCTCGCCGCGCCAGCGATCGAACTCGGGCGTGTTGATGTGGGAGAAATCCAGCAGGACCGAATCGCCGCGCGCGTAGCGGTACATCGCCTCGGGTTCGCCGGCCAGCGCGGCCTGGCGCAGATAGCGGTTGCCCTGGCGCCAGGCGTCGCTGTGCGCGTCGCGGCATTCGGCCAGGACCCGGCGCGCGCGGTCTTCCATCCGGGTCATGTAGGCGCGTTGGTCCGGCGCCAGGCTGGCGCTGGCGTTCTGCTCGGCCGAGGCCAGCAGTTGCTGCGCGGCCGAGGTGTCGGCGCAGCGCAGCAGGTCGACGCCGAGCTGGCAGGCGGCGCGGCTGTCGCCGGCGTCGGCGCGCTGCCGCAGTTCGTTCTGGCGGCGCTGGCGGTAGTCGCTCGGCGCGGGCTCCGGCGCGGCCGGCATGGACGCGACGGGCGCGCTCGGCGCGAGCGCCGGCGCGGCTTCGATCGGCGGCGCGGCCGCTGCCGGCGCCGCATCGCTGCCGCGCCACAGTTGCCAGCCCAACAATGCGACCGCGATCGCGATCAAACCTGCGAGCCAAATCCGGATGCCGGGGTTCATCGTCCGCTGCCTGACCTCGTCGATGCGTTCACCGGCGTAGCATGCCCGCAATCGACCATCGGATTCGGAGCCTTGCTATGCAATACCGTCGACTGGGTTCGTCCGGGCTGCGGATTTCCGCCTTGTCCTTCGGCGCATGGGTCACCTTCGGCGCGCAGATCGGCCGCGACACCGCGCGCGAGCTGATCGCCGCGGCCTGGGACCACGGCGTCAATTTCTTCGACAACGCCGAGGGCTATGCCAACGGCGAGGCCGAACGGGTGATGGGCGAGGCGATCGCCGAACTGAAGCTGCCGCGCGACGGCTATTGCGTATCGAGCAAAGTGTTTTTCGGCGCCGAAGAAGAACCGCGGCCGACCCAGCGCGGCCTGTCGCGCAAGCATGTCACCGAAGCCTGCCATGCGGCGCTGCGGCGGCTGCGGGTCGACTATCTGGACCTGTACTTCTGCCATCGCCCGGACCCGGACGCGCCGGTCGAAGAAACCGTGTGGGCGATGGACACGCTGATCCGCCAGGGCAAGGTGCTGTACTGGGGCACCTCCGAATGGCCGGCGGCGCTGATCCGCGAGGCGCACAAGATCGCCCGCGCCCAGCACCTGCACGCGCCGACGATGGAGCAGCCTCAGTACAACCTGCTGCACCGCGAACGGGTCGAACTGGAATACGCGCCGCTGTACGCGGAACTGGGACTGGGGACGACGATCTGGTCGCCGCTGGCCTCAGGCCTGCTGACCGGCAAGTACCGCGGCGGTTTCGACGGCGGCGACCGGCTCGGCCACGCCGACAAGGAATGGCTGCGGCGGATCGCGGTCGGCGATTCCGGCCAGCGCCGGATCGAGCGGGTGACCGCGTTCGTCGAACTGGCGGCCGAACTCGGCGTGGCGCCGGCGTCGCTGGCGATCGCCTGGTGCCTGCGCAATCCGCACGTGTCGACGGCGATCCTCGGCGCGAGCCGGGTGGAGCAACTGCTGCAGAACCTCGCGGCGGTCGACGTGAAGCTCGAAGACGCGGCCTGGCAGCGGGTGGAAGCCGTCACCGCCTGAGTCGTTCGGCATCCCCTGTAGGAGCGGCGCGAGCCGCGACCGCGCCAGGCCAACTGCGGCGCAAGCCGGTCATCGCCGTCGGGGAGCGGGTTTGGCGGCCTCCCAGGGGTAGGGGACGGGCGGCGTAGTTGGATTGGCGCGGTCGCGGCTTGCGCCGCTCCTACAGGGGCGGCAGCCGGCTTCCGCCGACGGGCGGTTTGACCGGGCTCGCAAAATCGCGCAATCGCGTGTTGACTGGCAAATGAGAATCATTATCATCATTCGGGAGCCCACCCCCGAACGAGTCACCGCCATGTCTCTGCGCAATCCCGTGCTGCAGCTGAAGCCCCGTACTGATCGTTCCCTGACCGCGGTCGCCCCGCCGGTCGCCTCGGTCGCGCCGGCCGCCGCCGCGGCGGTCGTCGCGGCCGCCCAGGCCGGACTGGTCGAGAGCGCGGCCCTGCTGCGCGGCGCCCGCGAAGTCCTGATCCGCCACGGCGGCGAGGTCTATCGCCTGCGCCACACCCGCAACGACAAGCTGATCCTGACCAAGTAACCCCCGTCCCGGCGCGCCCCCGCCCAGCCCGCTCGGCAACATCCCCTCACCCACGTCGGTCCAGATTCCCCAAGCCCAAGGCCTTACCGCCCCAGGCCCCCGGAACCCGAACCGCGTTGCCGAGCCCGCCGCACCCGGCCGCCCCATCGCGCAAGCACCACCCGCACCGCGCCCGCCCCGGGCGCGGTGCGGTGCGTCGGTCCGCCGACTTGCCAGCACCTCTCTCCAAGGCTGCCAGCCCCGTCTCTCTCCGGATGCCAGCTCGCCTCGGTTCTTACGTTTTCCATCCAACCGAGTCGAAGAATGTCCCGCGTCCATACCCTGGCTGCGTCCGCGCGCCACGTTTCCGCTTCCGCCGTCCCCGCGCGCTCCGCGCTGGCCCTCGCCCTGTTGCTGGCGCTGCCGGCCGCGCACGCCGCCGATGCGCCCGACGCCGCCGGCGGCGAGGTCAACGAACTCAATCGCGTGGTGGTCAGCGCGACCCGTACCGAGCGCGCCGTGCAGGACGTGCCGGCGACGGTCAGCGCGATCGACCGCGAGCGCATGGACAACGAACTGACCCGCAACATCCGCGACCTGTTCCGCTACGAGCCGGGCATCGACGTCGGCGGCAACCGCGAGCGCTTCGGCCTCGGCGACATCCGCATCCGCGGCCTCGGCGGCAACCGCGTGCGCGTGCTGGTCGACGGCGTGTCGGTGTCGGACGGCTTCTCGATCGGCAGCTTCTCCAACGCCGGGCGCAACTTCGTCGATCTGGACACGGTCAAGGAAGTCGAAATCGTGCGCGGCCCGTCGAGCGCGCTGCACGGCTCCGACGCGCTCGGCGGCGTGGTCTCGTTCGTGACCAAGGATCCGGCGGACTACCTGAAAGACGGCGCCAAGTCGTACTTCGGCTTGAAGCTCGGCGCCGAAAGCCAGAACGAAGGCATTTACGGCAGCGCCACCGCCGCGTTCGCCGGCGACCGCTGGTCCGGCCTGGTCGTGGTCAACCACCACCAGGGCAAGGAAACCGAGAACCAGGGCGACAACGACGCCCACGACAGCAGCCGCACCCGCGCCAATCCGCAGAGCTTCGAAGGTCGCAGCCTGCTGACCAAGCTGGTGTACGCGCCGAGCGAGAACCAGCGCTTCCGCCTGACCGTGGAAGGCAGCGAAGACCGCACCACCACCGATGTGTTCAGCGCGCTCGGCCTCAGCGCGCTGACCCCGGGCCTGCCGCCGACCGCGCCGCGCACGCGGGTGCTGTCGATGGCCGGCAACGACCACCAGACCCGCGCCCGCGTTTCGTTCGCGCACGAAATCGATGCGCTCGACAGCGCGCTGGCCGATTCGCTGAGCTGGCAGGTCTACCGCCAGGACAGCGAGACCACCCAGCGCACCCGCGAGCAGCGCGCCAGCGTCGTCGGCGGCCGCGACACCAGCCCGTCGCTGCGCCTGCGCGAGTTCAACTTCGACCAGCGCGTCTACGGCGCCGAAGCCACCGCGCACAAGGACTTCGCCACCGGCTCGGTCGAGCACACGCTGACCTACGGCTTCGAATACGAGCAGACCGAATTCCGCCAGAAGCGCGACGGCCGCTCGGTCAACCTGACCACCGGCGCGGTCAGCACCACGATCTCGCCCGACGCGTTCCCGGTGCGCGATTTCCCGATCAGCAAGACCCGCAACGCCGGCGTGTTCGTGCAGGACGAAATCCGCTTCGCCGACGGCGCGTTCCGGCTGGTGCCGGCGGTGCGCGTGGACCGCTACGAGCTCAAGCCGCAGAGCGATGCGATCTGGAACGGCGACAACCCCGGGGTCAAGATCAGCGACCTGAGCAAGACCAGCGTGTCGCCGAAGCTCGGCGCGGTCTGGCATTTCGCCGAAGACTGGTCGCTGTACGGCGGCTACCAGCGCGGCTTCCGCGCGCCGCCCTACAGCGACGTCAACCTCGGCTTCACCAACCTGCAGTTCGGCTACACCGCGATTCCGAACCCGAACCTCAAGCCGGAAACCAGCAACGGCTACGAGCTGGGCCTGCGCTACAGCGGCAAAGCGGTGTACGCGCAGCTGTCGGGCTACTACAACGACTACAAGGACTTCATCGAATCCAACCGCCAGGTCAGCGCACCGCCGCAGACGCCGCTGATCGTGTTCCAGTCGCAGAACGTCGACAAGGCGCGCATCCGCGGCGTCGAACTGCGCGGCGGCGTCGACTTCGGCGAGCTGTATCCGTCGCTGGCCGGCTGGTCGACGCGTTTCGCCGCGGCCTACAGCAAGGGCGAGGACAAGAGCGACGGCCGTCCGCTGGAATCGATCGCGCCGCTGACCGCGACCGTCGGCGTCGCGTACGACCGCGAAAGCTGGGGCGTGGAACTCGCCGGCCGCTTCGCCCGGCACAAGACCGACCTGCCCGAGGCCGGCCGTTTCGCCGCGCCGGGCTACGGCGTGCTCGACTTGCTGGCGCACTGGAACTTCGCCCCGGGCGCCAAGTTCAACGTCGGCGTGTTCAACCTCGGCGACAAGAAGTACTGGGACAACGGCGACGTTCCGGGCGCGCTGACCGCGAGCAGCCGCATCCTCGACCGCTACACCGCGCCGGGCCGCAACGTCGGCGCCAGCGTGGCGGTGAGCTGGTAAGCCGTGCGCGCGGCGCCGTCGTCCGCGTTCGCCTTGCTGCCCGGTCACGCCGGGCTGCGCGCAGCGCTGCCCGCGCCCGAGCGGCTGGCGGCGGTGGCGACGGTGCTGTGCCTGCATCCGCGCCGCCAGCGCGACGCCCTCGCGGGTTGGCTGGCGGCGCGCGATGCGCGGCGCCTGGACCAGGGCGAGGACGGCGGCGCTTGCGAAGCGCTGTCGTTCCGCGACGCCGGCGGGCGCGAATGCTGGCGGCTGTACCTGCTCGCCGACAGCGATTTCCTCGCCTGGGACGATGCCGCCGCGGCGTTGTCCCCGGCGCCCGCGCGCGCCGGCGCGTGGGCCGCGGCCGCGCGTTGGCTGCGCCGCCTGCGCGGCGGCTGGCGCGCGCAGGCGCTGCGTTTGAGCGTGCTGCGCGACGAAGCCGGGCATTGCGTGTTGTTGGCCGATGCGGCGGCGCTGTCGCCGCTGGGGCTGACCCAGGCGCGACGGATCGCCGCCGCGGCCGGAGCGCGCCTGGACGAGCGCGCGCATGCGTGTTGCTGCCTGACCTCGGCCTCGGCCTCGGCCTCGGCGCCGTCCCTCCGGCATTGAGCGCCGGGCGTTTTCATCCTTACTTATCTGTTTACAGCCAAAGAGCCAAACGAGACCTCATGAACCTTCGTCATTTCCGCGCCAGCGCGCTGGCCGCCTGCCTGCTCTCCAGCCCGCTGGCCCTGGCCCAGCCCGTCGCCGCGACCGCCGCCGACCCGGCCCGCGACCGCGCCTCGATCCTGGCCATGCAGGGCGAATACATCGTCGACTTCGCCTTCGACGAAACCGTGCTGCTCAAGCCCGGCTATGAGCGCGCCCCGGCCATGCGCAGCGGCGGCAACGAGACCGTGATCGTGGTCGAGGACAGCCCGACCAAGCTGGTGCTGCAGCACATCCTGGTCGACGGCAAGAGCGGCCACGTGACCAAGCACTGGCGTCAGGACTGGACTTACGAGGCGCCGCAGCGCTTCGAATTCAGCGCCGATCAGACCTGGCACGTGCGCAAGATTCCGGCCGAGCTCAACCGCGGGGCCTGGACCCAGTGCGTGTACGAAGTCAGCGACGCGCCGCGCTACTGCGGCACCGGCCGCTGGGACTACGACGGCGGCGCCGCCACCTGGACCAGCGACCCGAGCTGGCGTCCGCTGCCGCGGCGCGAATACACCAAGCGCAGCGACTACAACGCGATCGTCGCGATCAACCGCCACACCCTGACCCCGAACGGCTGGACCCACGAGCAGTTCAACACCAAGGTGCTGCGCAAGCCCGACGGCAGCCAGGAACCGCTGGCGCGCGAGTTCGGCTTCAACGATTACGTCAAGACCAAGGACGTGGACTTCAAGCCGGCCTACACCTACTGGAAGGCGACCCAGGGTTTCTGGGGCAAGGTGCGTCAGCGCTGGGACGCGTACCTCGGCAAGGCGCCGGGCGTGCGGCTCAAGACCAAGATCGACGGCATGGCGATGATCATTCCGCTGTTCGGGCAGGCCGAAAAGCTGGAGAAGGGCGGCAAGGTCGCCGACAAGGACATCGACGCGGTGTTCGCCAAGTGGGTGACCGCAGCGCCGGCCGAGTAAGCGGCGCGCAGTTTCCGACCATGCCGGCGACGGAGCGCGGGCGTCGGAGCGATCGATCGGAACGGCCGGGCAGGATGCCCGGCCTTTTTCTTTGCCGCGCCGCACTGCGGACGAAGAAAAGCCGGGCCGGTGCGCAACGCCGCCGGCCCGGCCAGGGGAAACGCGTCGCTCAGTCGACCCGGTAGTCGTGCGTCAACGCGGCCAACGGCGCCGGTGCGGCAGGCGCCGCCGCGACTTTGCCCTTCGGCGGCGGCGGCGGCGGAGGCGGCGGAGGCGGCGGAACGGGCGGAGCAGGCGGTACCGGCGCCGGCGGCGGCGGCGGGGGAGCCGGCGGCGCGGGCGGCACCCAGGCCACCGCCTTGGGCACGCTCAGCTTGAGCTTGGCGCTGCTGCGGTCGCGCAGGTAGCCGATCTCGACCTGCGCGCCGTCGGCCTTGCCGCGCAGCGCGTCCATCGTCTCGCGCGGAGTGTCGACGTTGCGGCCGTCGACGCTCTGGATCACGTCGCCGGCTTCCAGCCCCTTCAGCGCGGCCGGCGCGCTGAGCACCAGCACGCCGCGCTGGGCGCCGAAGTAGCGGCCGAGCTTGGGATCGACCGAGGCCAGGTTGAGCCCGCTCCAGCGCATCGCCTCGCTGATCAGCGGCAAGGTGCAGGCGGGATCGCCCGGCGTGCTCTTGTCCTTGCGCTGGCACTGCGGATTCGGGCCGATGCGGTAGATCTCGGTGCGCATGCCCGGCGCCACCGCGGCCTCGGCCGCCGGCGTGGCGCGTTCGATCCGCATCGTGCGCAACTGGGTGTTGGTGACGTATTCGGTGCCGTCGGGGTTGCGGTAGACCATGACCCGCTCGCCGACCTGCGGCGCGACCTCGACCGTGGCCTCGCGCTGGTCGCGCAGGTAGCGGATGCGCACGGGCTTGCCGACTTCGAGCTTGCCGACCAGCGCGCGCGCTTCCTTCAGGCGCGCCTCGCCGCTCTTGCCGGCGAGCTTGCGCTCGTCGACCGCGAGCAGCCGGTCGCCGCTGCGCAGGCCGGCGCGCGCCGCGGCGCTGCCGGGCGTGACCGCGAGGATGTTGACGCCGCCGCGTTCGTCCGGGGCGAGGATCACGCCGAGCTGCGGGCCGCGCAGGTCGTCGCTGATGAGTACCGGGCCGAACGGCGGCGGCTGCGGCACGGCGCCGGCGGGATACGCGTCGCGGCGCATTTCCAGCACGATCGGCCGCGCCTGCGCGAGCAGCCGCGGCGCGCCGGCATCGTCGCTGCTGAAGAAGTAGCTGCCGGCGTCGCTGGCGACGACCGTCCGCAACGGCCGGGTGTCGCGCGTGCGCGCGTCGGCCGGGCGGGCGGGGACGAGCTCGATTCGTTCGACGACCGTGGCGAGCGGGCCGGCGCGCACGGCGTCGGCCGGAGCCGCAGCGGCGGCCGCTGGCGTGCCGGTGACAGCGGCGCCGGCGGCGGGAACCGCGAGCGCGCCGCCGATCGCGGCGGCCAGCAGGGCGGGGAGCAGGAAGCGGGACGACATGGCGGTCTCCAGGGAAAAGTGGGTGCGGCGGTTCGGCGCGTCGGGCATCGGTCAGTCCACGCGCACCAGGGCGCCGTCGTAGCGTTCGCCGCGCGCGGCGTACCAGCGCTGGCTGCTTTCCATGCCGGCCAGCGAGCGCAGCGAGTCGACCCGCTCGCGCCACAGCGCCACGCGCGTGTCCGCCGGCAGCGTGGCGTCGGCGAGCGCGGTGTCGATCAGCCGCAGGCGCTGGTCGAGACCGGCGCCCATGACCGCGGACGCGGCGCTGGCGACGCGGTCGTCGCGGGCGGCGGCGACCAGGGCTTCGAGCTGGCTCGACTCGGCTTGCAGTTCGCGCAGTTGCGCGGTCAGGCGGGTGCTGTCGGCGTTGGTCGATGTCGCCGATGCGGTCGACGTGGTGGAGGCGGCGGGCGCTGCGGCAACGGCGGACGCGACGGCATCCGTCGCGGTCGCGCTGCGCGGCGCCCGGCGCTGCGGCGGATCGAGCGCAGCCGCCGGTTGCGGCGCCGTCACGAGGTCGGCCGTGCGGCGTTCCTGGCGGGAGCCGGGCGCAGCCGCCGGCGCCGCCTGCGGTTCGCCGGTCGCGCCGCCCGGTGCTGCGGTATCGGCCGCGGCGAGGTTCGCATCGGCGCGAGGCGCGGTGTCGGTGGGCGCGGCCTCGATCGATGCGGAATCGCGACCCGGCGCCGGAGCGTTCTGCGTCGCCAGCGCCGGCGGCGCGGTCTGCGCGGCCGGCCGCTGAGCGCGCAGGCCCAGCCACAGGCCCAGCGGCAGCGCCGCGGCCAGCATCGCCGCCAACGCCCAGCGTCGGCGCAAGGCCATGCGCGGCGCGGCGGACGCGGGCGCTGCGGCGGCGGGTTCGAGCGCCGCGCGCGCGGCCGGCAGGCGCGCGGCGATGCGCGCCCAGCCGTCGGCCGGCGGCGTTTCCGCAGGCAGCGCGGCGAACGCGTCGGCCCAGCCTGTCGGCGGCGAGGGCGGCGGGTTCGGCGGGGTCGGGCCCGCCGGGTTGTGGTGACGATCAGGCATGGGCCTGCTCCGGTTCCAGCAGCTGGCGCAGGCGGCGGCTGCCGCGCGCGAGCTGCGATTTGGAAAAACTGATCGAACGCTGCATCAGCGCGGCGATCTCCTCATGGGTGTAGCCCTCGGCGTGGTACAGCCACAGCACGCTGCGCGTGGCCTCGGGCAGCTGCGCCAGCGCGCGGCCGAGCGCGGCGGCGTCGGCGGCGGCCGGCGGCGGCGGGGCGCGGTCGTCGGCCAGGTGTTCGTCCTCGCTGTCGGCGTGCTCGTGGCGGCGCCGGTTGCGCAGCCGCATCAGCGCCTCGTTGACCGCGATCTGGCGCAGCCAGCCCCAGAACGGCGTGCCGCTGCCGTCGCGGTGGCCGCGGAAGTCGCCGATCCGCGTGAGCACCTTGAGCATGGTCTCCTGCAGCACCTCGGTGGCCTCGTCGCGGTCGCCGGCGATGCGCACCGCCAGATTGAACACCGGCCGTTCGAAGCGGCGATAGATCTGCTCGAACGCCGCGTCCTCGCCGGCGCGCGCGCGCGCCAGCAGCGACTCGGGCACGTCGATCGCGAAGCTCGACACGGGCCGGTCGGCGGCGGGCGGGGACGGCGGCAGGGGCATGGGTTCGGGCGGCATTCCCAGGCAAGGATGCGCCAGGGGCGTGAAGGGTCGCAGCCGCCGGCTGGGCCTATACTGCGCGCATAAGGCTAAGGACAAGGAGAGGGGACATGGGAGCCAGTTTTCTCGCGATGGTGCTGGTGGTCGCCGGCGTCGTGCTGCTGTTCAAGACCGTGCGCATGGTGCCGCAGGGCTATCAATGGACGGTCGAGCGTTTCGGCCGCTACACCCACACCATGGACCCCGGCCTGCATTTCCTGGTCCCGGTGATCTACGGCGTCGGCCGCAAGATCAACATGATGGAACAGGTGCTCGAGGTGCCCAGCCAGGACGTGATCACCAAGGACAACGCGGTGGTCAAGGTCGACGGGATCGTGTTCTTCCAGGTCCAGGACGCGGCCAAGGCGGCGTACGAGGTCGCTCAACTTGAGGTCGCGATCCTCAACCTGGTGATGACCAACATCCGCACCGCGATCGGTTCGATGGACCTGGACGAATCGCTGTCCAAGCGCGACGAGATCAACACCAAGGTGCTCAACGCGGTCGACGCGGCGACCCACCCGTGGGGGCTCAAGGTCAACCGGATCGAGCTCAAGGACATCCAGCCGCCGCGCGACCTGGTCGATTCGATGGCCCGGCAGATGAAGGCCGAGCGCGAGAAGCGCGCCAACATCCTCGAGGCCGAGGGCCACCGCCAGTCCGAAATCCTGCGCGCCGAAGGCGACAAGCAGGCCGCGATCCTGGAAGCCGAGGGCAAGCGCGAAGCCGCCTACCGCGAAGCCGAGGCGCGCGAGCGTCTGGCCGAGGCCGAAGCCAAGGCGACCCAGTTGGTGTCCGACGCGATCGCCGCCGGCAACGTGCAGGCGATCAACTACTTCGTCGCGCAGAAGTACATCGAAGCGTTCAAGTCGCTGGCCGAGGCGCCGAACCAGAAGTTCGTGATGATGCCGATGGAATCGTCCGGGGTGATCGGCTCGATCGCCGGCATCGCCGAACTGGCCAAGGACGCGCTGGCCCAGCAGCAGGCCGCCGGCAACGCGCGCCCGCCGCGCAGCGGAGGCTGACATGAGCTGGAACGGGCCCACCGTGGTCTGGGCCGCGCTCGCGCTGCTGCTGTTCGCGGCCGAAGCGCTGGCGCCGGGTGCGTTCATGCTGTGGCTCGGCCTCGCCGCGGCCGCGGTGTTCGTGCTGGTGCTGGCGTTTCCCGGCGTCACCGTGCTGGCCCAGGTCGCGGCGTTCGTGGTGCTGAGCTTCGTCTCGATCCAGGTCTACCGCACCTGGTTCCGCAAGCGCGAGCCGGCCAGCGACCGGCCGCTGCTGAACCGTCGCGCCGAGCAGTTGATCGGCCGGGTGGTGGCGCTGGAGCGCGGCATCGTCGCCGGGCGCGGGCGGGTGCAGATCGCCGATGCGTTCTGGGACGTCAGCGGCCCGGAGCTGCCGGCCGGCGCGCTGGTGCGCGTAGTCGGCGCCGACGCGATGCTGCTGCACGTGGAAGCGGCGGACTGAACGGTGACTGCGCGTTGCCTCTGGCAGTGGTCGCGCGCCGCGGCGCGGCGACGCGCATCGGCCGCGTTCGGCGCCTGCGCGCTGAGCCTGTGCCTGGCCGCGCAGGCCGGGCCGACGACGCCGGCGCCGGCTAAGCCCGCAGCGCCGCAGAACCCGCCGGCGCAGAACGTGCCGACGCAAAGCGCGCCGACGCAAACCGCGCCGGCGCCGGGCAAGCCGGTTTCGAACAAGCCAGCGCCCGCCAACGCAGCCGCGAACAAACCGCAGCCCGGCGCGCCGGCGCAGACCGGCCCGATCCTCGGCCGCCCGCCGGCCGTGCGCGACGACGGCAAGAGCGCGCCGCGCGACTGGATCGGCCGGGTGGTGCCGCCGTATCCGGACGGTTACCGCTCCAACACCGGCGGCTGCGTCGGCAGCGGCCGCAGCGCCGAGCAGATCTGCGCGCGCAGCATCGGCACCATCGACGACAGCGAAGACCGCTCGCAGCTGCTGTACGCGGCCGAACTGGTCGGCCGCGCCGGCAACGAGGCGCGCTGGAAGATCACCGACGTGGTCGCCTATCCCAAGCTGCAACGCGGCGAACGCGTCTCGATTTCCACCTGTCTGTTCGACGGCGCCGGCGACCCCGGCGTGATCGCCGTCGTCGACACCCTGGTCGACAACGCCGCCGCGCGCGAGACCTTCGACGCGGTGCGCTGGGCGGTGCGGCTGGATCGCGGCAAGGGCAAGTTCGTCGAGATCAAGGCCGCCGAGGTGCAGTGCTACAACGAAGGCGTCGACGGCGAGTAAGCGTGGCCCGCTGGGCGTTCGTTCCTTTCCGATAGCGCGAGCGCATCCGGTCGAAAGGCGTCGGGGCCGAAGCCACTCCTACAAGAGCACGGTTCGCGGAAGGAGTTTCGGCCCCCACGCGTTCATGCCGGCCGCATCGAATTCCCGTCGCCGCCGCACCCGCAATACCCCACGCCGCTCCCACCATTCGCCGGGGTACCGAAATCCGGCAAACCCGCACGCCGCGCGCATGAGGGATAATCGCCGACTCCCACCCCCACCAGCAGAGCAGGCAGCGCCCATGAGCCAGAAGACCATCCTCAACGACGCCCATCGCGCACTCGGCGCCAAGATGGTCGACTTCGGCGGTTGGGACATGCCGATCAGCTACGGCTCGCAGATCGAAGAACACCATCAGGTGCGCCGCGACGCCGGCATGTTCGACGTCAGCCACATGACCGTGGTCGACCTGCGCGGCGCGCGCGTGCGCGAGTTCCTGCGCCGGCTCGTCGCCAACTCGGTCGACAAGCTGCAGAAGTCGGGCAAGGCGCTGTACACCTGCATGCTCAATCCCGACGGCGGCGTGATCGACGACCTGATCGTCTATTTCCACGACGAGGACTATTTCCGCATGGTCGTCAACGCCGCCACCCGCGAGAAGGATCTGGCGTGGATCGGCCAGCAGGCCGCGGCGTTCGGCGTCAGCGTGACCGAGCGTCCGGAACTGGCGATGATCGCGGTGCAGGGCCCGAACGCGCGCGACAAGCTGATCGGCCTGCTGCGCGAGGACGACCGCGCGCGCATCGGCAAGCTCGGCAAGTTCGTCGCCGGGCAGGCGCAGACCGCCGACGGCATCGAGCTGTTCGTGGCCCGCACCGGCTACACCGGCGAAGACGGCTTCGAAGTGGTGGTGCCCGAAGACCGCGCGGTGGCGCTGTGGGACGCGCTGCTGGCCGCGGGCGTGAAGCCGGCCGGCCTCGGCGCGCGCGACACGCTGCGCCTGGAAGCGGGCATGAACCTGTACGGCCAGGACATGGACGACAGCGTGTCGCCGTACGAAGCCGCGCTGGCCTGGACGGTGGCCTTGGACGAGGGCCGCGACTTCATCGGCCGCGGCAAGCTCGAACAGCAAAAGGCGGCCGGCGCGCCGCGCCAGATGATCGGCCTGGTCATGGACGAGAAGGGCGTGCTGCGCCACGGCCAGAAAGTGCTGACCGCGCACGGCGACGGCGAGATCCTGTCCGGCACGTTCTCGCCGACCCTCGGCAAGTCGATCGCGTTCGCGCGGGTGCCGGCCGGCGACATCGCGCTCGGCGCCGAAGGCGGCGTGCGCGTGGACATCCGCGGCAAGGAAGTGCCGGTGCGCGTGGTCAAGTTCCCGTTCGTGCGCGACGGCCAGGCGCAGGACGGCGTGCTCGGCTGATCGCAGCGACGCCTCGGCGCCGGTCCGGCTTCGCCGCCGGACCGGATCGCCGCAGCGCCGGTCGATCGGGCGAACCGCGTCGGGCCCGAAGGTCCGCCCGCGGTTCGCGGCTGTTTGCGCAAGGGGCTCGCGCCCCGACGCGTTCCGACCCGAGCCGACGCAACGATTCTTCCGCACCGATCCGCCATCCCCGATCTGCCGACCTGAATGGAGCTGCCGCCGTGACCGTCGTCGTCGATTACTACTTCAGCCTGATCTCGCCCTACGTCTACCTCGGCCACGCGCCGCTGCTGGCGCTGGCGCGCGAGACCGGCGCGCGCCTGGCCTACAAGCCGGTGCGCATCTTCGAACTGTTCTCCGCCAACGGCGGCCTGCCGCTGGGCCAGCGCGCGCCGGCGCGGCAGCGCTACCGCCTGATCGAGCTGCAACGCGCGCGCGCCGAACGCGGCGTGCCGCTGAACCTGACGCCCAAGCACTTCCCGGTCGACCCGGGCCTGGCCGACCGCTGCGCGATCGCGCTGTGCGAAGCCGGCCGCGATCCGGCGCAGTACATGGACGCGGTGCTGCGCGCGATCTGGGCGCAGGACGAGGACATCGCCGACCGCGCGCTGCTGGCGCGCGCGTTGCGCGACGCCGGTCACGATGCCGATGCGATCCTCGCCGCGGCCGGCAGCGAGGCGGTCGCGGCGATCTACCAGGCCAACACCGCCGCGGCGATCGCCTGCGACCTGCCCGGCTTGCCGGGCTACATCTTGAACGGCGAGCCGTTCTGGGGTCAGGATCGCGTCGACGCGCTCGGCGCGGCGTTGCGCAGCGGCCGCGAACCCTTCCTCGCCCCGCCGGCATCGCCCTCGCGCTGAGCGCGCGCGCCGGTCGTCGTCAACCCCTCCCACGACGCGCCGGCATCGTTAAACTACGCGCCAATATCCGCGTCTCCCCGCAACGTCCGAGGCCCCAGCCATGAGTGAAATTCCCGGCGATCTGAAGTTCATGAAGTCCCACGAGTGGGCCCGCGTCGAAGGCGACGGCAAAGTCACCGTCGGCATCTCCGACCACGCCCAGCGCCTGCTCGGCGACCTGGTCTACGTCGAACTGCCGAACGTCGGCGACCGCGTCGAAGCCGGCAACGCCTCGGCCGTGGTGGAATCGGTGAAGGCCGCTTCGGACGTGTACGCGCCGGTCTCGGGCACCGTCACCGCGGTCAACAGCGAACTGGCCGACAAGCCGGAGACCATCAACGAGGACGCCTACGGCGAGGGCTGGATCTACACCGTCGCCATCGACGAGCCGGACCAGCTCAACGAGCTGCTCTCGCCCGACGACTACGCCGAACTGCTCGAAGACGACGACCACTGATCCGTCCGCCGGGCCGACGCATCGGCCACGGCCCCACGGGGAGCGCAGGACCGGACCGCGATGCGGCACCGGGACTCGCTCCCCGTTTCGTTTTGCGCGCGGCGATCGCCCGGGCGCGCGCGCCGCGGCGGCGAGCGCGATGCGGCGGCCGCGCACCGGCTTTGCGGACTGCGTCGCGGTCCGGACCGGGTTCGTCGCAGCCTTCCCATCGCGGTCGGCCCGCGCCGCGGCGGGCGCGAAGCTTGCGCAGCGTCGGCATCCTTCCGCATCCGTCGTCGGCCCGCCGTGGCGACGGCGCGCGCGCGTCGGTTCCGCCGCGCCGGAGCGTTGAACGTTCCCGGCGCGCCTCGTCGCCGCGCCGCGCCGGGCGATGTCGGAATGCGAATCCGAGGTGGCATTGGGCCGCGCGATGTTGACGCCGGCCTAACGTCGCCGCGCGCGCCCGCGCGGCGGCGTCGCCACGCGTTCGCGGCGAAGCGCGTGTGCTGTCGCGGTGGCCTGGCGGCGCGTGCGCGACGGCTTCGGGCGCGGCCGCGAGCGGCGCTGTGCGGCGTCTTCGCCGGCCGCGCGCGAACCGATGCCGGCGCCCGCCGACGCCGTCGGGCGCGGATGCGTTTTCGCGCGCGCATCGATTTCGCTCGGGAAAAAACCTCGTCGTCGCTGCGCACCCGCGCGCCGGCGGGTGCGTGCGCCGCCGCAGCGCGAGCGCGCGCGGGCGGCAGCGGCGCCGTCGCGCGTGCGCGCGTTCGCCGCTGCCGGCGACCGGCCGCGATGGCGCATGCCGGCGCCGCCGTCGCGGCGGAACCTCGCGCGCCGCCGCGCCGACGCCGTCGCGCGCCGCGCGCGTCCGCCACTTTCGCGTAGCGTTTCGCGCGCGCGCCGACGCCGCGCCGCGCGCGCGTTCCGACAGACTCGCGACATCCGCCGCGAGCCGCCGCCGCGGCGCTCGCGCGTTGCGCTCGAACGCGCCCGAACGCGTCGGCGCATCCCGCCGCCGGCGCGCGCCGCGTCCGACGCGCGCGCAGCGAACGCGCCGGCCGATGCCGTCGCGCGCATCCGCCGACGCCGCGCGCCGACGCGGTCCGCGCTCGCGAGCGACCGACCAACGGTCGCCGACGGCGGAAAAAAGTTCGCGCACTTTCGCGCATTCGGGCTTGTGCGACGCGAAAACGGCGGCGTCGGCGGAAAGGAATTTTTTCTTCCGGTACAGGTCGTCGCGCACGCGTTCGCGGCGTCGGCGAACGCGCGCGCGCATCGATCGGCGCGCGAAAAAGAAAAACGCGAACGCGCCGAAACCCGCGCCACGCTTGGGTTTCAGCGATGCGATGGAAATTCGTTCGCGCGTTGCGCGCGATGCGCGCGCGTTCGACCGCGGCGCGCGCGCTCGCGCCGGCCGCGCCGGAGCGGCCGGCGCGGCGAAGAAAAAATCGCCGGGGTTGTTGACAGTAGGAAAAAGCGTGATTAGGTTTCGCCCAGCAGACGTTTCCTGCCACGAGAGTGAGAACAGCCAGCGCGACAACACGCAGCACAAATCGAACCTCCGCCCGGACAAACAAACCGGTGGACGTCGGGTTCGCTTCCTCTGCAGAAATGTTGGCCCCGCTCTCTTCGCCGATGACATCCAAGGTCCAGATGACATCGCCGGCGTCCAGCTATCCACCCGGTTCGCGTTCGGCGGCCCGGGTTTTTGTTTGGCCGCGCGGTTGCGCGGCCGGTCCCGCCCCAGGTTTGGGCGGGCATGCCATCGGTCCGGTCGCCGCCACGGCCGGACGCGATCCCCGATCCGTTCCGACGCGCCTCGCGCGCCGGCGGTTGCACGCGGGTCCGACTCCCGCGGCTCTGCCACCACAGAGTCTTTATCCACTGGGCTTACCGCAACACCACTGATCATCCCTGATCAACCACTGACGAGGAGCCATCCCATGGCCGTTAAGAAAGCCGCTAAGAAGCCCGCCGCCAAGAAGGCGACGAAGAAAGTCGCCAAGAAGGCCGGCGCTAAGAAGGTCGCCAAGAAGGCCACCAAGAAGACCGCCAAGAAGGCCGTGAAGAAGGTCGCCAAGAAGGCCGTCCGCAAGACCGCCAAGAAGGCCGCCAAGAAGGCCACCAAGAAGACCGCGAAGAAGGCAGTGAAGAAGGCCGCGAAGAAGGCGACCAAGAAGACTGCGAAGAAGGCCGCCAAGAAGGCCACCAAGAAGACCGCCAAGAAGGCGGCCAAGAAGACTGCTAAGAAGGCTGCCAAGAAGACCGCCAAGAAGGCCGCCAAGAAGGCCCCGAAGAAGGCCGCCAAGCGCGCCCGCAAGCCGAAGGCCGCCGCCATGCCGGCGACCCCGGCGCCGCTGATCTGAATCAGCGCCCCGATTAAGCCGTAACACCCGCTGTAATCCGACTCTCTCCCCGCAGCCCAGGCGGGGGGAGAGTTTTTTTATGGGCGGCCGGTTCTTGCCGGCGCGGTTCGCGTGGGTCGCGTCCGCATCGGCGGCGCCGCTGCGAGGGATCTTCGTCGGCGTCGGCGTCGGCGTCGGCGTCGGCGACTCGGCCGGCACCCGCTTCGCGGCCGTCGGCGACGGCGCTCACCTTGGCTCACCGCGCCTGCGCGCCGCGCCTCCCGTCGGCGAATCGCTCGCGCGCGCCGCGGCGGCGCTAGGATCGGGCCAACGCCACCGTCGGGGACCGCGCCGTGAAAGCTCTGCTCAAGGGTCTGTTCTATCTGATCGTGCTGCTGGCCGTGGTCTTCGCCGGCGGCGGCTTGCTGCTGCCGGACAAGAGCCACGTCGAACGCTCCGCCACGATCGACCGGCCGCCGGCGCAGGTCTACGCCATGCTCGACTCGTTTAAGCGCTTCAACGAATGGTCGCCGTGGTACCAGCTCGAGCCCGACGCGAAGTACAGCTACAGCGGGCCGGACTCCGGCGTCGGCGCGGGCATGGCCTGGGAAGGCAAGAAGGTCGGGCGCGGCAGCCAGCGCATCGCCGAGTCGGTGCCGCAAAGCAAGATCGCGGTCGCGCTCGACTTCGACGGCAGCCAGGCCACCGCCACCTACACCCTCGTCGCCGAAGGCGAAGGCACCCGGGTGACCTGGGCGCTGGACAGCGACCACGGCTACAACCTGATGGGGCGCTGGATCGGCCTGCTGATGGAGAAGATGGTCGGCAAGGATTACGAGCAGGGGCTGGCGCGGTTGAAGCAGGTGCTGGAGAACGATCCGCGTTGAGGCCGCGCTGCGTGGGGCTGCGCGAGTTCGCGGCTGAGCCGGACCGGGATCGAACGCAAAAGAAAAGGCCCGCACGCTGCGGGCCTTTTCGTTGCCGTGGATCCGGCCGCCGCTTACTTCGGCGCCGCGGTCGCCTTCTGCGCGTTGCTGCCGTTGATGTCGCGGGTCGGGCTGACGCCCTCGGACGCGTACAGGCCCGGGTCGTCGAAGCCGTCGACGTCGAGCCAGCGCTGCACCGGCATGCCGATGGCGCGGTCGAGGATGGTCGGCAGCAGGCCGGTCGGCAGGCCGCTCTCGCTGTTCCACAGCACCGCGATGCCGAGGTCGCGTTCGGGAATCATCGCGACCATGCCGCGGTAGCCCTGCACCGCGCCGGCATGGAACACCACCCGGTGGCCGGCGTAGTCGAACACGCGCCAGCCGAGCGCGTAGCCGGCCGAACCGATGCGCTGGCGGCGCCAGCTGGAGCCGCGGATCTCGCTCGGCGTGTCGACCAGCGGCTGGTGCAGGGTCGCCAGCAGCGGCAGCGGCAGCACGTCGGGGCGGTGGCCGGTCTGCGCGATCAGCCACTGCGCCATGTCGCTGGCGCTGGCGTTGACGCCGGCGGCCGGCGGCAACTGGTAATAGGTCGGCTTCGGCGTCACCGAGGCCCAGCCGCCGCGCGCGCGCACGTGCGGCTTGGCCCAGCGCGCGCTGGCGGTGATGCCTTCCAGGCCGAGGCTGGCGTCGTTCATGCCGAGCGGCTTGAACAGGCGGCGCTGCACTTCCTGGCTGTAGAAATCGCCGGTGGCGGCGAACACCACGTCGCCGATCAGGCTGAAGGCGATGTTCTGGTAGCCGTAGCAGGTGCCCGGCTGGCAGGTCATCGGCGCGTAGGCGAGCTTCTGGGTCAGCACGCGGTAGTCGGCGTAGTTTTCCAGGTCGCGGTCGTAGGTGTTGTGGCCCAGGCCGACGCGGTGGCTGAGCACGTCGGCGACGGTGACGTTGTGCGCGGCGGCGGTGTCGAGCAACTGGAAGCCGGGCATGTAGTCGACGATCTTGCTGTCCCAGCGCAGGGTGCCGTCGTTGACCAGCAGGCCGGTCAGGGTGCCGGCGAAGCTCTTGGACAGCGAGGCCAGGCGGAACACGGTGTGCGCGTCGATCGGTTCGGCGTTGCGCACGTCGGTGATGCCGTAGCCGCGCGCGCTGAGGATCTGGCCGTTGTGGACGATGGCCATCGCCATGCCCGGGATGCGCTGGTCGGCGACCATCGCCTGCGCCATCGCCTCGAACTGCTGCACGTCGAAGCCGGCGGCCAGCGCCTGCACGCGCACATTGGTATTGGCCGGCGCGCCGATGCCGAGGCCCTGCGGCGCGGTGCCGTCGCTGCCCTGGCCGCGCGCGACCGCATCGGTCGACACCGGCGTCGGCAGGGACGGATTGGACGGCTGCCAGCGCAGCGAAGTCTGCGCGCTGGAGCCCAGGGTCAGGGTCAGCAGGGCCGCGAGCGCACTCACGCGCCAAGGGGTGAGTGAGCGTCGGGAAAGATCGCGTTTCATCGCTCAGCGCCTGCAAGTACTGGAGTGTCCCGATTCTAGCTCCGATCTCAGGGAGTTGGACAACAAGCGCATTCAGGTTTCTGTTTTTTCAGGGATTAATTGTTTTTTGGCAAAGCCGGTCATGGTGTGGGGATGCGGCTTTTGGGTGGCGGGGAAGTGCGTGTGGCGGCGGGGGCGGGTGGGAGTTGGCGTAGGAGGGGGGCGGGGCTTGACTGGGCTGAAGTCGTTGTCGCGGCCGTCGTCCTTCGAATCGTCGTCCTGAAGTCGTCATCCCCGCGAACGCGGGGATCCAGGGCTTCATCGCGACATGGCTCTGAAGTCTCTGGATCCCCGCGTTCGCGGGGATGACGGTTTGGGAGAGGTGGGGCGGATCCGCCATCCGTCGTTCCCGCGAACGCGGGAACCCAGGGCTTCATCGCGACGCTGCTGCGAAGTCCGCAGATCGCGCCGCGCCGCCGCGCGCCGTTACCGCGCCGGCGCGAGCAGATCCTCGAGCCCGACCCTGACGAGGAATTCCTTGCGGATGCGATCGGCGACGACGCTGACGCAGGCCGAGCCGTCGTCGGCCGGATCGATCACCACGCGATACGGGCGGGTGCCGCGTTCGAGGTCGACGATGCGCGCGATCTCGCGCGCCACTTCGCCGACGTCGGCGTCCGCCGGCGACAGCGCGGCGAGTTTGCGCGCGACGTCTTCGAGCAGGCCGGGATACTTTTCGTCGTATTCGGCGACGACCGCGCTGTCTTCGGGCTTTCCGGAATGGGTGAAGTGATTGGTGCCGTGGGTGTACGAACCCGGTACGACGATGCTGGTCTCGATGCCGAAGCGCGCCAGTTCCAGCGCGTAGGTCGTCGCCAGCGAATCCATCGCGGCCTTGGCGGCGAAGTACGGGCCCAGGTACGGCGGCGTGCCGCCTTTGACGCTGCTGCTCGACACCCACACGATCAGGCCGCTGCCGCGCTTGCGCAGGTGCGGCAAGGCGGCGCGGTTGAGGCGTTGCGCGCCGAGCACGTTGACGTCGTACAGCGCCGCCAGCTGCTCCGGCGTGAACGCTTCGGACGGCCCGGTCACCATGTGGCCGGCGTTCTGCACGAGCACGTCGATATGGCCGTGCGCGTCGATCAGCGTGGACACCGCCCGGTCGACGGATTCCTGGCTCGACACGTCGAGCTCGACCGTACGCAGCGCGACCTCGTGCGCGGCGGCGTAGTCTTCGGCGTCCCTGACCGCCGGCGCATTGCGCGTTTGTGTCGCGCGGATGCCGGCATAGACGATGTGGCCGGCGTCGGCCAGCGCGCGCGCGGTCAGCGCGCCGAAGCCGCTGGATGCGCCGGTGATGAGGATGATTTTTGCGGACATGGGGAGTGCTCCGATGGCATGAAGGTCGGCCGGGGCAAAGACGATTCGGCCGGTTGTAGGTTTCGCTCGCGGGCGTCGGCCCGCGAGCCTCAAGCGGGCTTGCGCATCAGCCGCGCGCTGCACTGGTGGGCGACCCAGGCCGCGGCGATGCCGAGGCCGGACACCGGCGCGAGTTCCAGCACCGAGACCAGCGTCGGCGGCAGGTGCGAGGCGAAGAACGCGATCAGGCCGAGGAAATACGCGGCGATGTTGTTGATCCACGGCGAGGCGCGCAGCGACACCACGACGATCGCGACGGCGAACACCACGACGCCGAACGCGTAGCTGCCGATCAGCGGCAGCAAGGCCGCGACCGCGGTGGCGGCGACGGTGCCGAAGACCAGGCCGAGCACGATGCACAGATAGCTCGCCAGCACTTGCTTGCCGGCATGGCCGCCGGTGAAGAACGCGACCCAGCCGATGAACATCGCCCAGACCGGCCATTGCAGTCCGGCCGCGGCGGTCGCCGCGAGCGAGGCCACCACCGCCGCGATCAGGGTGAGCAGATTGAATTTCGTGTCGAGAAGTTTCATGGCGCTTCGCGCTCCGACTTGATGGATGAGTGAGCCGCGGTCAGATGATTCCGCCGTTGGCGCGCAGGGTCTGGCCGTTGATCCAGCCCCCGTCGGGACCGGCGAGGAAGGCGACCGCGTGGGCGATGTCTTCGGGCCGGCCCAGGCGTTCCAGCGGCGCGAGCTTGGCCAGGCGGTCGATGGCGTCCTGCGGCTTGCCGTCGAGGAACAGCTTGGTCGCGGTGGGGCCCGGCGCGATCGCGTTGACGGTGATGTTGCGGCCGCGCATTTCCTTGGCCAGCACCGAGGTCATCGCTTCCAGCGCGGCCTTGGTCGCGGCGTAGACGCCGTAGGTCGGTTGCAGCAGGCCGACGACGCTGGACGACAGATTGACGATGCGGCCGCCGTCGCGCAGGCGCCGCGCCGCTTCGCGCAGGGTGTTGAAGCTGCCCTTGAGGTTGATCGCGACCTGCCGGTCGAACAGCGCGTCGTCGCTGTCGGCGATGCTGGCCAGGGCCATGATGCCGGCGTTGTTGACCAGCACGTCGACGCCGCCGAAACCGGCTTGCGCGCTGTCGAACATGCGCCTCACCGCGGCCGGATCGCTGATGTCGGCTTCGGCCGCGGCCGCCTGGCCGCCGGCGGCCTGGATCCGCGCGACCAGCGCTTCGGCCGCGGCGGCGTTGCCGGCGTAATTGACCACGACGGTGAAGCCGTCCTGGGCCAGCCGTTCGGCGATCGCGCTGCCGATGCCGCCGGACGCGCCGGTCACGATGGCCACTTTCTGGGTATTGCCTTTCATGGTGCGTTTCCCTCGTTCATCGGCGCCTGGAGCGGGCCGGCGGAGGGAACTGTACTTGCGCTAAAAGCCTGAATAATCTAGGAAAACCCAGTATGTGTATCCGAAAGGGCGAACAATGGACCGTCTCGATGCCATGCGCGTCTTCATCCGCATCGTGGAGCGCCGCAGCTTCACCAAGGCGGCCGACGACCTGAACCTGCCGCGTTCCTCAGTGACCGACGCGGTCCGCCAGCTCGAAACCCGGCTCGGGGTGCGGCTGCTGCACCGCACGACCCGGCAGGTCAGCGCGACCCTCGACGGCGAGGCCTACTACCAGCGCTGCCTGAGCCTGATCGCCGACCTCGACGACGCCGAAGGCGCCTTCATCGGCGCCAAGCCGTCGGGGCTGATCCGGGTCGACGTGCACGGCACCCAGGCGCGGCATTTCCTGCTGCCGGGGTTGCGGCGCTTCTGGCAGCTGTATCCCGACATCCAACTGCATCTGAGCGAAACCCATCAGCGCGTCGACATCATCCGCGAAGGCTTCGACTGCATCCTGCGCGCCGGCGAGCTGGCGGACAGTTCGCTGATCATGCGCAAGGTGGCGACGCTGGAACGCGGCATCTACGCGAGTCCGGGCTATGTCGAGGAGCGCGGCCGGCCGAATACGCTGGAAGAACTCGACGGCCACGAAATGGTCGGCCACCTGTCGCCGGAAACCGGCGAAATCGCGCCGCTGGCGTTCCAGCTCGGCGCGAACGTGCGCAACGTGACGTTGCCGTCGCGGATGCTGGTCAGCGGGCCGGAAACCAATCTGGCCGCGGCCTGCCACGGCTTCGGGCTGATCCAGGTGCCGCGCTATCGCGCCGCGGTCGAGCTCGCGCGCGGCGCGCTGGTCGAACTGCTGCCCGAGGTCGCTTCGGTGCCGCTGCCGGTGCACATCCTGTATCCGCACCGGCACCAGCTGTCGCCGCGGGTGCGGGTGTTCATCGATTGGGTGGCGCAGCAGTTCCGCGAGGAGGGGCGCGCGGACGGCGTGGGTTGAGCGGGCGCCGGCGAGGCCGAAGCGTCGCCGCGACCGCGGACGATCAGATCCGCCTGCGAATCAGATCCTTCCGCGAATCAGATCCGCCGCGCGCTCGGCGATCATGATCGTCGGCGCGTTGGTGTTGCCTCCGATCAGCTTCGGCATCACCGAAGCGTCGACCACGCGCAGGCCGTCGACGCCGCGCACGCGCAGTTGCGGATCGACCACCGCGGCCTCGTCGCGGCCCATGCGGCAGGTGCCGACCGGGTGGTAGACGCTCTCGGCCTTGGCGCGCACGAACGCCTCCAGCTCGGCATCGTCGAGGTCCTCGCGGGCGGGGAAGATCGGCGTGCCGCGGTAGGCATCGAACGCCTTTTGCGTCAGTACGCTGCGCGACAGCTTGGCGCACTCGATCATCATCTTCATGTCGAAGCCTTCCGCGTCGCCGAGGTAGTTCGGATGCAGGCGCGGCTTGTCGCCGGCGCTGGCGCTGGCCAGTTCCAGATGGCCGCGGCTGCGCGGGCGCAGGAAGCAGGCGTGCACGGTGTAGCCGTCGCCGGGCAGGCGGTTGCGGCCGTGGTCGTCGAGCATCGCCGGAACGAAGTGGAACTGGATGTCGGCGCGTTCGTCGGTGGCGTGGCGCGAGCGCACGAAGCCGCCGGCCTCGGCCATGTTGCTGCTGCCGATGCCGCTGTGGCCGCGCAGGAAGTAGTTGAAGATGATGCCGAGCTCGTTGGCGCGGTCGTAGGTGATGCGCTGGGTCGAGTGATAGAGCGTGCAGATGTCGAGATGGTCCTGCAGGTTCTGCCCGACCTGCGCCGAGTCGGCGACCACCTCGATGCCGTGCCGGCGCAACTGCGCGGCCGGGCCGATGCCGGACAACATCAGCAACTGCGGCGAATTGATCGCGCCGCCGCACAGCAGCACCTCGCGGGTCGCGCGCTGGTGCATCGCGCCGCCGCGGTGGCGGTAGGTCACGCCGCTGGCGCGGCCGTTTTCGAAGGTGATGCGGTTGACCAGCGCGCCGGTGACCACGTGCAGGTTGCGCCGCTCGCGCGCCGGGTCCAGGTAGGCGACCGCGCTGGAGCAGCGCGCGCCGTTCTTCTGGGTCACTTGATAAAAGCCGAAGCCGGCCTGCTGCGGGCCGTTGAAGTCGCGGTTGCGCGCGAAGCCGGCCTGTTCGGCGGCTTCGACGAACGCCGACGACAGGGGATTGATGTGGCGCAGGTCGGACACGTACAGCGGGCCGAGGCTGCCGTGCAGCGCATCGTCGCCGCGGCTGTTGCGTTCGGCGCGCTTGAAGTAGGGCAGGGCGTCGTTCCAGCCCCAGCCGTCGGCGCCGAGCGCGGCCCAGTCGTCGTAGTCGCCGGGCACGCCGCGGATGTAGCACATGGCGTTGATCGAGCTGGAGCCGCCGAGCACGCGCCCGCGCGGCCACCACAGCGCGCGGCCGTCGAGGTTCGGTTCCGGCGCGGTGTCGTAGTCCCAGTTCACGCCCTTCTGGTTGACCAGCTTGGCCAGGCCGGCGGGCATGTGGATGAAGGGATGCAGGTCGCGCGGGCCGGCTTCGATCAACAGCACCCGGGTGTCGGGATCCTCGCTGAGGCGGTTGGCGAGGACGCAGCCGGCCGAACCGGCGCCGATGATGATGTAGTCGAACTCGGTGGGCACTGGCGGTTCCCGCTGTGGCGCGGCATGGCGTGCGGCGCTGATCGGGGGACCGTAAGCGCGGCGGCTAGAGCAAATGCTCCCAACCGCCGCGGCCGGCGTTTGCGAACGCGCGCGGACGCCTCGCAGCGCCCTGCAGGAGCGGCGCGAGCCGCGACCGCGGGGCAGCCGGTCGCGTCGTAGGCGCGATGTCGCGGTCGCGGCTCGCGCCGCTCCTACAGGGCAAGGCTCCGGCATTCGCGCCGCGTGGCGACGGCGCCAGCCGACGCGCCACGCGAGGTGGTAGCGGTACCCGCCGCCTTGGGCTACCGTGCCGGCAATCGCGCGGCCGGCACGGCGGCGCGGGGCGGCGGCGGCCGCGGTGCGGCCGGGGCGGACCCGGCGCCCGGCCGACCACGATCTGCAGGGCCGGCGGCGCGCCGCCGGCTCACTCATGGAGCGACGCGATGTCGGCAGTGCAAGGCGCCACCCTGTCCGGCGGACGGGTCCACACCGGAGAGTGGCGGGCGGTGGCGTTGTCGCTGGCCTATTTCTTCTGCGTGCTGACCGCGTACTACGTGATCCGCCCGGTGCGCGACCAGCTCAGCGCCGCGGTCGGTTCGACCCAACTGCCGTGGTTCTACGCCGCCTCGTTCCTGGCCACGCTGGCGCTGACGCCGGTGTTCTCGGCGCTGGTCTCGCGCTACCCGCGGCGCACCGTGGTGCCGGTGGTGTACGGCTTCTTCATCGCCTGCCTGATCGGCTTCGCGCCCTTGTTCGGCGACAGCGGCCCGCTCAGCGCGCACGCGCTCGGGGTGGTGTTCTTCGTCTGGATCAGCGTGTTCAACCTGTTCGTGGTGTCGGTGTTCTGGAGCTTCATGACCGACATCTGGAACGAAGGGCAGGCGCGGCGTTTGTTTCCGATCATCGCCGTCGGCGGCACGGTGGGGTCGCTGGTCGGCCCGGCGCTGACCCGCGCGCTGGTCGGCGAAATCGGCGTGGCGCCGCTGCTGTTGGTCTCGGCCGGGCTGCTGTGCGCGGCGCTGGCGCTGGTGCTGGCGCTCGGCCACTGGTCGCGCGTGCACGGCACCCGCCGCTTCGAAGGCCAGCACGAGGCGGCGATCGGCGGCGGCATGTTCGACGGGCTCAAGCAGATCTTCGCCAACCCGTTCGTGCGCTCGATGGCGATCCTGATGCTGCTCGGCGACTGGATCGGCACGGTCAACTACGGGCTGGTGGTCGACTATTCCAAGGCCACCTTCGCCGACGCGGTCGCGCGCACGCGCTTCGCCGCCGACCTCGACCTGATGACCAACATCGTCGCGCTCAGCACCCAGGTCTTGATTACGCCGTGGCTGCTGTCGCGGCGCGGCGCGGCGGCGGTGATCGGGGTGTGGTCGGTGGTGACGGTGGCGGTGCTGGCCCTGGCCGCGCTGGTCGCCGACGCCTATGCGCCGCTGACCGAACTGTTCCCCGCTTACGGCGCGCTGGTCGCGCAACTGCCGGCGGGCGCGGCCGGCCTGATCGGCCCGCTGCCGGCGGTGGCGCTGGCGCTGGTGGTCAGCCGCGGCCTCGCCTACGGCATGGTCGGCCCGGCCCGCGAGAGCCTGTTCGCCAGCGCCGCGCGCACCTTGCGCTACAAGGGCAAGAACGCGGTCGACACCGCGGTGTGGCGGTTCGGCGACGTGATGGTCGCCAGCACCATGGTGGCGCTGCGCGGCGCCGGCGCCGGCGTGGCCGGCTTGGCCGGCATCAGCGCGGCGGTCGCGGTCGGCGCCGGCGTGGTCGGCTGGAACCTGACCCGCTGGGTGCAGCGCGGCGGCGCCGACGAGGCCGCGCGGGACCCGCGCGCATGACCCGCCGCGGTTGGCGGCCGTGGCCGCGCAACCCGTGGCTGCAACGGCTGTTCGTCGGCGCGGTGCTGATCGCGCTGGGCTGCCTGGCCTGGGGTTTTTTCTGGGAGCCGCGGCAACTGGTCGAACGCGACCACGAACTGGCCCTGCCGGGCTGGCCGCGCGACTGCGACGGCCTGCGCCTGGACGTGATCGCCGACACCCACACCGGTTCGCCGCACAACGGCCTGGACAAGCTGGACGAGATCGTCGCCCGGCTGATCGCCAGCGACGCGCCGGCGGTGCTGATGGCCGGCGACTACGTGATCCTCAGCGTGCTCGGCGGCAGCTACATCTCGGCCGACGAACTCGCCCCGCACCTCAAGCCGCTGACCGCGCGCAAGCCGGTCTACGCCGTGCTCGGCAACCACGACTGGTGGAAGGACGGCCTGCGCGTGCGCGCGGCGCTGGAAGCGGCCGGGGTGACCGTGCTGGAAGACCAGGCGCGCGAAGTGCGCTTGAACGGATGCCGGTTGTGGATCGTCGGCATCGGCGATAAATGGGAAACCCGCCACGACATTCCCGCCGCGTTCGCGCAGGTGAGCGACGACGCGCCGGCGATCGCGCTGACCCACAACCCCGACCTGTTGCCCGACATCCCGCCGCGCGCCACGCTGACCATCGCCGGCCACACCCACGGCGGCCAGGTGCGGCTGCCGTGGCTCGGCACGCCGGTGCTGCCGGCGCAGGAGCGCTACGCCGGCGGCTACATCGTCGAGAACGGCAAATCGCTGTTCGTGTCGACCGGCATCGGCACCAGCATCTTGCCGGTGCGGTTCGGGGTGCCGCCGGAGATTTCGCGGCTGAAGCTGCGTGCCGCGGCGCATGCGCCGGCGCAAGCCGCGCGCTGAAGGCTTGCCTGGCGCCGGCGCAGGGTAAAAACTCGGCGCATCCAGGGACGCGGAGGCGGGGACATGGGGATCGCGAAGCAGTGGATCGGCGTCGTTCTGGCGCTGTGCCTGTCGATCGCAAGCGCGGGGATGCCGGCGCGCGCCGACTCGTGGGAACTGCCCAAGGTCGAAAGCTATTTCTCCGGCGACCGGCAATGGCGGCTGGAAGTGCGGCCGCGGCCGATCGAGAGCCAGCTGAAGTACTTCGAGGACGGCATGGAAGGGCGCGACGCGGCCGGAGGTTTGGCCGGCGCCAGCCAAAAATCCGCCGAAGCGAGCTTGCAGCGCCGGCAGGGCGAGCGCTGGACTACCGTCTGGGAAGGGCCCTTGCTCAACGATGTGGCCCCGGTTTCCGCTTTGGTAGCGCCCGACGGCCGCTTCGTGACTTTCGACAACTGGCACAGCACCGGCTACGGGCCCAAAACCGTGGTGATCTACGACACCGCCGGACGCGCGGTGCGTTCGATGGGGCTCAAGGACTTTCTGCCGCCGGCCTATGTGGCGATCCTGGGACGCAGCGTCAGTTCGATCATGTGGAGCGGAGAACATCGTATTTCCAAAGACGGGCGCCGGGTGCTGGTGAACGTGTACGCGCCGCAGGACGACGAGGGCGGCAAGCCGATGAAGTACGTCGACATCGCCTTCGACCTGGAAACCGGGCGACAGCTGCCGAATACCGGAAAAGCCTGGGCTGCAGCGGCGAAAACCGCCGAGCGCGACTATCGCGAAAAACAGTCCAAGGACGCGGTCGAGTTGGCCGAGTTCACCGCGCCCTTGCGCGCGCCGAACAGCGAAAAAGAGCTGGACTGGCGACGCTACGCATATGAGGCGTGGGGACGGCTGACGCAGGATTCCGACGGCGCCAGCCCGTATGTCCTGGTGATCGGAGCCGGCGATGAGACCGACCCCGAGACCACCCGTGGCGTTCTGCAGGAGTTGTTGGCGGGAGTTGCGGCGCCCAAGCGAACCGTAATGTTGCTGGGTCCCTCGCAGGACGAACTGCAGCGCTCGATCGAGGAGGAAGCCGCGGCCGCGCCGCCCGGCAAGCTCGCAGGGCGGCGCGTTTATGTGGTCGCCGACGCCGCCCGCTATGAGGCGATGGCGAAGGCTTTGCAGCGCAGCGGCGCGGACTGTGTGCGGATCGATCCGGCGGTGGCGATCGAGCAACGACCGCAACGGCTGAAGAACTTCATCGAATTTCGCCGTCGCCAGGATACGGCCGAGTTGTAGGCAGAAGACAGCCGGAGCGACTGCGCGTTCCGCTGCGGAATCCGTATCGAAAACGGTGAGATGCGTTCGGGCGACGCAAGGACGCGCAGCCCGCGTCGGGCCCGAAACTAGGCGCTGATGCGCACACCGGCCACGCAGGCGCGCCCCTGCGCCGGATCGCGGTCGTCGTAGGTGCGCAGGCTCACCTCGACCTTGCCGCGCACGAAGCTCAAGGGCTCGATGCCGCGGAAGCCGAAGCCCGGGTCGGGCGCATGCTCGGCCAGCGCGGTCTGCTCGAAACCCTGGTTCGACAGCGCGCGGCGATAACCGTCGAGATCGAGCGCGCAGATCGCGGCCGTGTCGGCAGGCTGAGCGCGATCCGTGCGCGCGTCGATGAAATCGAAATCCAGCCGGCTCGGCGGCTGGCCCTGGCGGTACGACACCGAGGCCAGGCTGTACGCCCAGTCGGCGCTGAGCCGGCCGGACGCGCCGTACTCGGTGCGGTCGGCGGAATGGATGCGGACCGGCAGGCCGGTCTGGCGTTCGATGTCGTCCGGCGCCAGGTCGGCGGCGCCGTGGACGCTGTCGATCAGCTTGAGCACGCGGGAAATGAGCTGTGCGGATTCGATCGGGGCGGACGCATCGGCGAGCGATGGGGTCATGGCGGCGTTCTCCTTGGCCGGCACGTGAGTGAAGGTCGGACCGGTACAGGCCGGCGCCAGCAGCACGCACAGCCAGATCGGTCGGAACCGCGAGGCGACGGCGTCGATAGCGTGCATGGCATCCTGCTCGGGCGGTTTCCCGGCAAGGCTATCGGGCACGGCCGGGTGGGGCAACGCGGCCGGTTCGAAGCGTGTGGCCGGTCGCGGAATCTTCGGCTTCTGCGATGAATCGATGCCGGCGTGGCACAGCCAGTGAGTAGATCATCGCTTCGCTTGCGATGAACAGGTCGCACGCCGCCCCCCATGCCAAAGGTCGGGATGACCATCCGCAGACGCCGCCGGGCGCATCGCGAGGCTAATTTGGCCACGGGAAAAAGGGAGCTGCGACCATGCGCGAGCCGTGCGAACGGTGCGGATGCGGTTGCGCGCGTGCGCCGACGGGCGCGCCGCGCGGCGACGATGAAACTTGCGGATACGCCCGCGCCCGCGCCCGCGCCTGCGAACGCGGAGCGCGCGCATGAGCGACCTGCGCAAGACCTTCGCGCAAACGCCGCCGCTGTGGTGGTCGCTGCTGTATTTCTTCTGCCTGCTGTGCGGCTACTACGTGCTGCGCCCGGTGCGCGATGCGATGGGCGCCTCGGCCGACGCGGCCACGGTGTTCCCGCACGCCTGGATCGACTGGGCGCGCGGCCACGGCTGGGAACTCAAGGACTTCGTGTTGCAGGTGTTGTTCACCTGCACCTTCGTGGCGATGCTCGCCTTGCAGCCGGTGTACGGCGCGCTGGTCGCGCGTTTCCCGCGGCGCGCGCTGCTGCCGCTGGTGTACGGCGTGTTCATCGTCTGCCTGTTCGGCTTCCACTGGGCCTTCCATGCCCAGGTGCCGGGGCGCGGCATGGTGTTCTTCGTCTGGACCGCGGTGTTCAACCTGTTCGCGGTGACGGTGTTCTGGAGCTACATGGCCGATGTGTTCGACGACCGCCAGGCGCGCCGCGTCTACGGCTACATCGGCGCCGGCGGCACCGCCGGCGCGGTGATCGGGCCGATGCTGACGCAATGGCTGGCGCAGCCGTTGGGCGTGGCGAACCTGCTGTTGGTCTCGGCCGGCTTCCTGTCGGTGTGCGTGCTGTGCGTGGTGCGCCTGCGGCCGTGGGCGATCGCGCGCGAACGCGCCAGCGGCGCGGCCAGCGGCGAGGTCGCGATGGGCGGCTCGGTGTGGGCCGGGCTCAAGCTGGTGTGGCAGCGCCCGGCCCTGCGCGCGATGGCGATCACCCTGTTTTTCAGCGTCGGCGCGGCGACCTTGCTGTACAACCAGCAGTCGGCGATCGCGCGCGAGTTCTATCCCAGCGCCGAAGCGGCGACCCGCTATTTCGCCCGCATCGACAGCGCGGTGAACCTGCTGGCGATCCTGATCCAGCTGTTGCTCACGCGCTGGCTGCTGGGCCGCTACGGCGTCGCGCCGGCGCTGCTGATGCCGGGCCTGGTGCTGATGCTCGGCTTCGCCGCGTTGATGGCCTCGCCGCTGCCGATGATGGTGGCGGTGGTGCAGATCGCCCAGCGCGCCAGCGAGTTCGCCCTGTCCAAGCCGGCGCGCGAGACCCTGTACACGCGCATGGACCGGCCTTCGCGCTACAAAGGCAAGGCGGTGATCGACACCGCGGTGTTCCGCGGCACCGACCTGGCCTTCGTCTGGATCCACAAGGCCGTGGCCGTGCTCGGCACGCCCGCGGTGTTCGCCGCCGGCGCGCTCGCCGCCGCGGGCATGACCGCCGGCGCCTGGAGCATCGTGCGCGCGCAGCGCGCGCTGCCTGGCGCGGCCGAACCGACTTCCTCCATCCAACCCGACCTACGAGGTGCCGCATGACCATCGATCGCCGCGAATTCATCGCCGCCGGCGCGGCCGGCCTGAGCCTGCTCGCGCTGCCTGCCGGCGCGCTCGCCGCGGCCAAGCCGAAACCGCTGAAGCTGCTGGTGCTCGGCGGCACCGGTTTCCTCGGCCCGCACTTCGTCGAGGCCGCGCGCAAGCGCGGGCACACGCTGACCTTGTTCAACCGCGGCAAGACCAACCCGGACAAGTTTTCCGGCGAGGACTATCGCGACATCGAGCAGTTGCACGGCGATCGCAAGACCGATCTTTCGGCGCTGGAAGGCGAGCGCAAGTGGGATGCGGTGCTCGACACCTCGGCTTACATTCCGGCGGACGTGACCCGTTCGGGCAAGCTGCTCGCGCCGAAGGTCAAGCAATATCTGTTGGTCTCGACCATTTCGGTCTACGCCAAGAACGACGTGCCCGCCGACGAGAATTCGCCGCTGGCGGTGCTGGCCGATCCGACCGTCGACAAGGTCAGCAACGAAACCTACGGCGGCCTCAAGGCGCTGTGCGAGAAGGCCGCCGAAGCCGAGCTGCCGGGCCGCACGACGGTGGTGCGGCCGGGGCTGATCGTCGGCCCCGGCGACAACAGCGACCGCTTCACCTACTGGCCGGCGCGCGCCGACCGCGGCGGCGAGATCCTCGCGCCCGGCAGCGCGCAGGACCCGACCCAGTTCATCGACGTGCGCGATCTCGCCGCGTTCCTGCTGTCGACGATCGAGAACGGCCATGTCGGCGTCTACAACGCCGACGGCGAGCCCGGCGCGTTGACGATGGGCGCGGTGTTGCGCGAATCGCAGCGTGTGGCGGGCAAGAAGTCGACCCTGACCTGGGTGCCGGCGGACTTCCTGGAAGCGCAGAAGGTCTCGGCCTGGGGCGACATGCCGGCGTGGATTCCGGCGCGCGGCGAATACGCCGGCTTCGGCCGCACCTCGGTGAGCAAGGCGCGCGCGGCGGGCCTGAGCTACCGGCCGCTGCGCGACACCGTGCGCGACACGCTCGCGTGGTGGCGCAAGCTGCCCGAGGAGCGTCGGGCCAAGCCGAAGGCCGGGTTGCCGGCGCAGCGCGAAGCCGAAGTGTTGGCGGCATGGCATGCGCAGGAGAAGAAGGGCGGCTGACCCAGCGCCCATCCGCGACCGCCGCCACGCCGCAAGCGCCGCCGCAGGCCTTATGCTGCCGGCTTCGTTCACCGGAGCACCGCCCATGCCTTGGCTAGCCGTCGTCCTGATCGCCGTGGTCGCCTTGCTCCACGCCTGGTTCCTGGTCCTGGAAATGTTCCTGTGGACCAAGCCGATCGGCATGAAGACCTTCCGCATGAACGCGGACAAGGCCGAGCAGACCAAGGTGCTGGCGGCGAACCAGGGCCTGTACAACGGCTTCCTCGTCGCCGGCCTGGTCTGGGCGCTGGTGTGCGCGCGCCACGACGTAGCGACGTTCTTCCTGGCCTGCGTGGTCGTCGCCGGCGCGTTCGGCGCGGCGACCGTCAGCCGCCGGATCTTCTACGTGCAGGCGGTGCCGGCGCTGGCCGCGCTGGCGGCGCTGTGGCTGTTGTGAGCGCGGCGGCCGCAGACCGCGGCCGGTTTCCGCAACGACGCGATTGAGTCGCGCCGACGGATCGAATCGCCGCAACCGGCGCCTTGCAGCGCCGGCCGCGGCCCCGCGCCGGCTCAGCCGTGCAGCTTGATCGCCGTCTGCGCCACTTCGCGGCCTTGATAATGCGCCGCGTCCAGCTCGTTCTGGGTCGGCTGGCGCGAGCCGTCGCCGCCGGTGATGGTGGTGGTGCCGTAAGGCGAGCCGCCGGTGACCTCGTCCAGGCGCATCTGACCGGCATAGCCGTAGTTCAAGCCGACGATCACCATGCCGAAGTGCAGCAGGTTGGTGATGATCGAGAACAGCGTGGTCTCCTGGCCGCCGTGCTGGGTCGCGGTCGAGGTGAACGCCGCGCCGACCTTGCCGTGCAGCGCGCCCTTGGCCCACAGCCCGCCGGCCTGATCGAGGAAGTTGGCCATCTGCGACGACATCCGGCCGAAGCGCGTGCCGGTGCCGACGACGATGGCGTCGTAATGCTCCAGATCGGCGATCTGCGCGACCGGCGCGGTCTGATCGAGCTTGTAGTGCGACTTGCGCGCGACCTCCTCCGGCACCAGCTCGGGCACGCGCTTGATGTCGACCTGCGCGCCGGCCTCGCGCGCGCCTGCGGCCACGGCTTCGGCCATTTTTTCGCAATGGCCGTACGCGGAGTAATACAGAACCAGAACTTTCGCCATCTCGGTCGCCTCGGGTTGGGACAGGGCGATGAGACTAGGCCGCGGATATTTCACGCGGTGTGACGGGCGTCGGCGATCGCCGTTGCGGGAGGGTCGTCCGGCCAGACGCTGTCGTTCCGTACCGCGGCCGCGCGAGCGCAACGCATCGAACCTGAAGGCCCTCGCGCGACAGCGTCGGCCACCTTGCCGCACGCAGCCGCATGCGACTAGCCCGCGATCCGGGACAGTCAGTCCCGATCCGCGCCGTTTTCGCCAAACCCCGCAACGCCAAGGCTTGCGCGCATCGTCCCCGGTCCGGAACAATGCGGACGCGGCGCTGCGGTTTATCCGCCCGCAGCGCCCGCCTAGAGTGCACGCACTCGCCGGCACGCCGCACCGGCCCGCTTCCCCGCCGAATCCCCCTCTCCCATCGTCATGCCGGTGCGCCGCCCGCGCGCGCCGGCGATGTCCCGTCTTCGGAGTCCGCCGTGTTGCTCCCCCTGATCCTGCTGTCGGCCGCCGGTTTCACCGTGCTGACGACCGAATTCATCCTCGTCGGCCTGCTGCCTTCGCTCTCGCGCGACCTCGGCGTCAGCGTGTCGCAGGCCGGCCTGCTGGTCACCTTGTTCGCGTTCGCGGTCGCCGCCAGCGGCCCGTTCCTGACCGCTTATTTCGCCCGCTTCGAACGCAAGCGCTTGTTCATCGTCGTGCTGCTGCTGTTCGCCGCGTCGAACGTGGTCGCGGCGATGGCGCCGAACCTCGGAGTGATGGCGTTCGCGCGCCTGATCCCGGCGCTCGGCGTGCCGGTGTTCTGGGCGCTGGCCAGCGAAACCGCGGTCGACATCGCCGGGCAGGAACGCGCCGGCCGCGCGATCTCGATGATTTCCTTCGGCGTGATCTGCGCCACGGTGATCGGCGTTCCGACCGGCACGCTGATCGCCGACGCGTTCGGCTGGCGCGCGGCATTCGTCGCGCTGGCCGTAGCCTCGCTGCTCAAGGCCGGCATGCTCTACGCCTTCCTGCCCGACAGCCGCGGCGCGCAACCGCCGAAGCTGGCCGAACAATTCCGAGTGCTGCGCGACCCGCGCGTGGTCGGCCACGTGCTGATGTCGGTGCTGCTGTTCGCCGGCATGTTCACTGCCTACACGTATCTGGCCGACCTGTTCGAGCGCCTGGCCGGCTTCAACGGCGCGGTGGTCGGCTGGGCGCTGATGGCGTTCGGCGCGGTCGGCCTGATCGGCAACACCCTCGGCGGCCGCATCGTCGACCGCCATCCGCTGCGCGCCTCGCTGATCTTCAGCGTGCCGCTGGCGATGGGCCTGATCCTGGTCGCGCCGTCGGTGCAGGCGCTGCCGTTGTTCGCGCTCGCGCTGGCGCTGTGGGGCATCACCCAGGCCGCGCTGTTTCCGGTCAGCCACGTGCGGGTGATGAAGTCGGCGCCGCAGGCGCCGGCGTTCGCCGCCGCGCTCAACGTGTCCGGCGCGAATCTCGGCATCGGCGTCGGCGCGATCGTCGGCGGGCGGGTGATCGATGCGGTCGGCGTCGGCGGCGTGGGCTATGCCGCCGCGGCTTTGGTCGGCGTGTCGGTGTTGCTCGGTCTGGCGCTGATGTCGGCCGAACGCTCGGCGGCGCAGCGCGCTGCGCATGCGCCGGCGGAAACGGTCGCGTAACCGCCGCGTAACCGCCGCGCTGCGGTTTGCGTTCGCCGCGCGTGCGGCGAACGCGTCGCTCAGCTCAGTTCGGCGCCGACCTTGTGCGGCGCCGGCGCGACGGCCGGTTCGGCCGACGGCGTGGTCAGCGCCGGTTGCGCCTTCGAACGCGCCGGTATCGCGCGCCAGGCGATGCCCACGGCGACGATCAACAGCGCGCTGGCGATCAGATACGGCGCGCCGGGCAAGGCCAGCGGCGAGTCCGGCCGGGTGACGAAGGCGAAGCTGCCCGCGTACAGCACCGGCGCGAAGATGCCGGCCAGCGAGATCAACCCGGTCAACGCGCCCTGCGCGCGCCCTTGCGACTGCGCGTCGACGCGCTGGCTGACCATCGCCTGCGCCGCGGGCAGGGCCAGGTACCACAAGGCCGCGACCGGCATGCCCCAGAAGAACCAGCGGGTGTCGCCGGCCGCGAGCATCCACAGGCCGAGCGTGCCGCAGGCCAGGCCGAACATCAGCGTGGCGCGCTCGCCGAAACGCCGCACCATCGGCGCGACCAGCAGCACGCTGACCACCGCCGCCATCGCGCCGACCGCGGCCAGCACATAGCCGGCCTGCTTCTGGCCCCAGCCGAACTGGTAGTCGGCGTACAGCACGAACACGATGTGGTGCGAGAACTGCGCCAGCGAATGCAGGAACACGATCGCCGCCAGCGCCAGCACCTGCCGCTGTTCGCCGAGGAACCGCAGCGACAGGAACGGATTGGCCTGGCGCCAGTCGATGCGCGCGGCGCGGCGTTCGCGCGGCAGCGATTCGGGCAGCACCAGCCAGCCGTAGAGGAAGTTCGCCAGCGCCAGCGCCGCGGCCAGCCAGAACGGATAGCGCAGGTCGTAATCGCCGAGCACGCCGCCGATCAGCGGGCCGAGGATGAAGCCCACGCCGAACGCCGCGCCGAGCAGGCCGTACGCCTGGGCGCGATGTTTTTCCTCGGTGACGTCGGCGACGTAAGCGTTGGCGACCGGCGCGCTGGCGGCGAACACCGCCGAGACGATGCGACCGGCCATCAGCCAGGCCAGGCCGTCGGCGAGCGCCATGACCACAAAATCTACGCCTAACCCGAAGCACGACAGCAGGATCACCGGGCGCCGGCCGTAGCGGTCCGACAACGCGCCCAACAACGGCGAACAGGCGAATTGGATCGTGGCGAATACCACCCCGAACACGCCCACCCACCACGCCGCGTCGGACACGCCGCCGCCGACGAAGCGCTCGACCAGATGCGGCAGCACCGGAATGATGACGCCGAACGACAGCACGTCGATCAACACGGTGAAGAAAACGAAGATCAGCCCGGCTTTTCGCTTCGATGGCGAGCTCATGCGGTGGTCCATTCCTTTGGCCGTAGCAGCGTCGATCTGTGACGCTTATCGATAAATTTTTGCGAGCTGCGATGGAGATCGCCGGCGCGATTGTACAGCCGGATCGTCTCCGCCGACCGTTGTATACCGGATCGATGACACGCGTTTATAACGCATGAGTCAACATTCCGAATCTGCCGTTGGCCTCGTTGACGGGTGTAATGCGTTCTGGTTTAGGATGATATTGCGCACTGCGCCCGACCTCGCCTGAGGCCGGGGTCATGGATTGAATCGCAAGGACCAGGGAATGGAAACGCTTACGCGTAGTAGCACTGCGGCTGTCGCCATCGTCGGTATCGGCTGCCGTTTTCCGGGCGGCGGCAACGACCCGGAAACCTTCTGGAACAATCTTCGCCAAGGCCTCGACTGCATCGGCGAGGTGCCGGCGGATCGCTGGCATCGCGACAACTACTACCATCCGCGCAAGGGCGTGCGCGGAAAATCGGCCACCCGCTGGGGCGGCTTCGTCGACGGCATCGACCGTTTCGACGCGGGTTTCTTCGGCATTTCGCCGCGCGAAGCGGCGGCGATGGATCCGCAGCAGCGCTTGCTGCTGGAAGTGTGCTGGGAAGCGTTCGAGGACGCCGCGATCGTGCCGTCGTCGCTGCACGAGCGCGCGGTCGGCGTCTACATGGGCGGCTTCACCCTCGACTACATGCTGCAGCAGCTCGGCAACGCCGACTACCGCAACGTGGAAGCGCACACCGCCACCGGCTCGATGATGACCCTGCTGGCGGCGCGGCTGTCGTACGTGTTCGGCCTGCGCGGGCCGTGCATGTCGATCGATACGGCGTGCTCCTCGTCGATGGTGGCGGTGCATCTGGCTTGCCAGAGCCTGCGCAACGGCGAGTCCGACCTGGCCCTGGCCGGCGGCGTCAACGCGCTGCTCGGCCCGGCCTACACGATCGCCGAATCGCAGGCCGGCATGCTGTCGCCGACCGGCCGCTCGCGCGCGTTCGACTCGCGCGCCGACGGTTACGTGCGCGGCGAAGGCGCCGGCATCGTCGTGCTCAAGCGGCTCGACGACGCGCTCGCCGCCGGCGACCACATCTACGCGACGATCCTGGCGACCCAATCCAACCAGGACGGCCGCAGCCAGGGCATCACCGTGCCCAGCGCGGACGCGCAGCGCCAGCTGATGCGCGCGGCGCTGGCCGCGGCCGGCACCGCGCCGGCGCAGATCGCTTATGTCGAAGCGCACGGCACCGGCACGCCGGTCGGCGATCCGATCGAGGCCAGCGCGATCGGCTCGGTCATGAGCGAAGGGCGCGATGCGTCCGAGCCCTGCCTGATGGGTTCGATCAAGACGAACATCGGCCATACCGAGGCCGCGGCGGGCGTGGCCGCGCTGATCAAGGCCGCGCTGGTGCTCGAACGCGGGCAGGTGCCGCCGCATCTGCATCTGCTCCAGCCGAATCCGCAGATCGACCTGCAGGCGCTGAAGCTGCGCGTGCCGACCGAGCTGACCGAACTGCCGCAGCGCGACGGCGCCGCGCTGGCCGCGGTCAATTCGTTCGGCTTCGGCGGCAGCAACGCGCACGCGATCCTGCGCAGCGCGCCCGCGCGCAGCGCGAGCGCGACGCACGCCGCCGCGCAGGCGGCGCCGGGCCCGTGGCTGCTGCCGTTGTCGGCGCGCCATCCCGAATCGTTGCTGGCGCTGGCCGGCCGCTACGCCGACCGCCTCGGCGCCGGCGGCGCGCTGGCCGAGGCCGCGCTGCAGGACGTGTGCCGCGCCGCCGCGCTCGGCCGCGAGCATCATCCGCACCGCGCCTGCGTCGCCGCCGCTTCCACCGAACAGCTGGCGCAGCGCCTGCGCGAACTGGCCGACGGCGGCCGCGGCGACGGCGTGTGGCAGTCCGACGTGCCGGTGCAGGCCGCGCCCGGGCTGGTCTTCGTCTATTCCGGTTCCGGCCCGCAGTGGTGGGGCATGGGCCAGCAGCTGTACCGGCGCGAACCGGTGTTCAAGGCCGCGGTCGACCGCTGCGCGCAATTGTTCGCGCGGATCGCCGGCTGGGACCTGCTGCCGCACATGCTCGCCGACGCCGAGACCGCGCGCGCCAACGACACCGACGTGGTCCAGTCGGCCGGCTTCATCCTGCAGGTCGGCCTGACCGAACTGCTGGCGCAGTGGGGCGTGCGCCCGGCCGCGATCGTCGGCCACAGCCTCGGCGAGATCGCCGCGGCTTACGCCGCCGGCTGCCTGAGCCTGGAAGACGCGGTCTGCGTGATCCATCACCGCAGCCGCCTGTTGCACCGCATGGCCGGCCACGGCGCGATGCTCGCGGTCGGATTGACCCGCGAGCAGGCGCAGGAAGCCATCGACGCGCTCGGCGATGCGACCGTGTCGATCGCCGCGATCAACGGCCCGGCCCAGATCACCGTCGCCGGCTCGCTCGAAGGCATCGAACGCCTGCAGGCCGAACTCAGCGCGCGCGAGCTGTTCGTGCGCCGGCTGCGCGTGCAGGTGCCGTTCCACAGCTGCTACATGGACGGCCTGCGCGAGGAAATGCTGGCCTCGACCGCGGCGGTGGCGCCGCGCCCGGCGCAGGTGCCGCTGTATTCGACCGTCAGCGGGCAGCGCGTGGAGACGGCGATCCACGACAACGCCTACTGGTTCGCCAACATGCGCGAGCCGGTGCGCTTCGCCGACGCGGCGACCGCGATCCTCGCCGACGGCGGCGCGCATTTCGTCGAAATCTCGCCGCATCCAGTGCTGGCCTCGTCGCTCGGCGAATGCGCCAACGCCGCCGACCGCGCCGTGCGCATCACCGCGACCCTGCACCGCGAGCGCGACGAATCCGAACGCATCGCCGGCGCGGTCGCCGAGCTGTACTGCGCCGGCGTCGCGCCGGACTGGCGCGAGCGCCTGCCGCGCGGCGCGCACGTGCGCCTGCCGGGCTACGCCTGGCGCAAGGAGCGGCATTGGCACGAATCGGCCGGCTCGGCGCGCGCGCGCCTGGAAGCGCTGCCGCATCCGCTGCTGCAACGGCGCATCGACCTCGACCTGCCGACCTGGGAAGCCGATCTCGACAGCCCGCAACTGGAATTCCTGCAGGACCACCAGCTCGACGGCACCGTGGTGTTCCCCGGCGCCGGCTACGCCGACATGGCGCTGAGCGCGGCGCGCGCGGTGCATGGACACGACGCGCGCCTGGCGGTCGCCGACATCCGCTTCGAACGCGCGCTGTACCTGTCGCAGGATCAGGCCACGACCCTGCGCGTCGGCCTCGACCCGCGCAGCGGCGCGGTGCGCATCGCCAGCCGCGGCGAAGACGAGCGCTGGCGCACGCATTGCAGCGGCCGGATCGAATTCGACACCGACGCGGTGCCCGCGCCGGTCGATCTCGACGCCGTGCGCGCGCGCTGCCCGCGCGACATTCCGGCGCAGGAGTGCTACGCGTATTTCCGCAGCGTCGGCCTGCAGTACGGCCCGACCTTCCGCGGTCTGGTCGGCTTGCAACAAGGCGAGGGCGAAGCCGTGGCCCGGGTCGAAGTGCCGGCGCCGCTGCGCGGCCAGCTGGATACGTTCAACCTGCATCCGGCCGTGCTCGACCTGTGTTTCCAGACCCTGGCCGCGGCGCTGCCGCTGCAGGTGGAAGGCTCCAAGGTCTACATGCCGACCGGGTTCGCGCGCGGCCGCAGCTACGGCCCGTTCGTGTCCGATCTGGTCATCCACGCGCAGGTGACCCGGCGCGAGGACGACCGCATCCACGGCGACGTGTACGTGTACGCGCCGGACGGCGAACTGCTGCTGGCGGTCGCCGAGTGCACCGCCAAGGTGCTCGGCGGCGCCGGCGGCTTCATCGAGACGCCACAGCGGCTGTACGCGCCGGCGTGGCAGGAGGCGGCGCCGGTCGAGGCCGCGGAGGCCGCGCCGGGCGCGTGGCTGTTGCGCGGCGACGGCGCCTTGGCCGCGGCGGTCGCCGCGGAGCTGCGCGTGCGCGGGCACGACTGCATCGAACTCGACGCCGAAGCCGACGACGTCGGCTCGTGGACGCGCGCGCTCGACGCGCACGGCGCGTCGGTGCGCGGCGTCATCGACCTGGTGCCGCCGGCGCCGGCCGAACCGTCCCGCGCGCAGGCGCTGGAGCTGATCGCGCAGCGCTGCCTGCCGGCCTTCGACGCGGTGCGCGCGCTGGCCCAGCGGGTCGGCGCCGACAAGCCGCGGCTGTGGATCGCGACCCAGGCCGCGCAACGCGTGCTGGCCGGCGACCGCGCCGATCCGTTCGCCGGCGCGGCCTGGGGCCTGGGCCGGATCGTCGGCCACGCCGAACACATCGACTTCTGGGGCGGCGCGGTCGACGTCGAAGGCGCCGACGCCGCGACCGATGCGCGCTGCCTCGTCGACGAGTGCCTGGGGCAGCGGCGCGAGGACCAGATCGCCTGGCGCGACGGCCGCCGCTACACCCTGCAACTGCGCGACAGCGGCGTCGACGCGGCGCCGGACGCGTTGCCGGCGCTGCGCGCCGACGCGAGCTATCTGGTCACCGGCGGCCTCGGCGCGCTGGGCCTGGAAATCGCCGCGTGGATGGTCGAACGCGGCGCGCGCCATCTGGTCCTGATCGGGCGCACGCCGCCGCCGCCGCGCGCGCAATGGCGCGCGCTGCCGGCCGACCACGCCCAGGCCGGGCTGGTCGCGCGCCTGCTCGAACTCGAACGCGCCGGCGCCAGCGTCGCGGTGGAGTGCTTCGACATCGCCGACGCGGCCGCGCTCGACAGCTTGCTCGCGCGCATGGACAGCGAATGCCGGCCGCCGGTGCGCGGGGTGATCCACTCCGCCGGCGTGGCCCGGCCGCAGCTGCTGGCGCAGAGCGACCGCGACGAATTCCTGTCCGCGTTCCCGCCCAAGGCGATCGGCGCGTGGAACCTGCACTGCGCGTTCGCCGCGCGGCCGCTGGACTTCTTCGTGCTGTTCTCCTCGGTCGCCGCGCTGGTGGCGTCGATGGGGCAGGGCAACTACGCCGCCGCCAACACCTTCCTCGACCTGCTCGCCCAGCAACGGCGCGCGCAGGGCCTGCCGGCGCTGAGCGTGGGCTGGGGCCCGTGGGGCGACGTCGGCATGGCGATGAAGCTCGACCTGACCACGTTCTTCCACGACCGCGGCCTGTATCCGATGTCGGCCGACCAGGGCTGCCGCGCGCTCGGCCGGCTGCTGACCGCGCCGGAGCTGCCGCATGCGGTGGTGCTCGGCGCGAAGTGGACCCGGGTCGGCGAAACCAGCCCGCTCGGCATCGCCGCGCCGCACATCCAGGCGCTGGTCGAGGCCGAACGCGCCGAGGACGCGCAGGCCGGCGCCGCCGCCGGCGACGCGCCGGTCGACATCCACCTGCGCCTGGCCGAGTGCGAGGACGAGGCCGCGCTGGCGCGAGCCCTGGCCGAGTACGTGCGCGAACTCGCGTGCCGGATCCTGCGCGCCGATCCGGCCGCGCTGGACCTGGACGACAGCATTTCCCAGCTCGGCCTGGACTCGATGATGGCGATCGAGATGAAGAACCGCATCGAGCATTCGCTGCGGGTCGGCCTGTCGGTGCTGGAACTGCTCAAGGGCGCCACGCCGAACCAGCTCGGCGCCTTGCTGGCGGCGCAGATCCAGGCCGACCGCGTCGCCGCGCAGGACGCGGCGGTGGCCGAAGTGCTCGCGCAGATGAGCGAGCTCAGCGAAGAACAACTCGAAAGCCTGCTGGCGGGCGGAGACGGGGAATGAGCGACCTGGAATCGAAACTGCGCGCGCTGACGCCCGCGCAGCGCGAACTGCTGCTCCGCACCCTGGCGCGCAAGCGCGGCGCGGCCGAGCCGGACGCCGACGCGCAGGCGCCGCTGACCGATCCCGAGGACGCCTGGTTCGCGCTGTCCAGCGAGCAGCTGGCGCGCTGGGCGCAATACCGGCTGCGGCCGCACGAGCAAGGCGCGCACAACAACGTGTTCGCCGCGCGCGTGGACGGCGCGGTCGACGCGGAGCGGCTGGCCGCGGCGCTGGCGGCGCTGCTGCGCCGCCATCCGATGCTGCGCGCGCGCATCGGCGAGCATGCGGGCGAGCCCGCGCAACGCATCGAGGCGCAAGTCGGCGAGGCGCTGACGGTCGTCGACGCGGCCGGGCTGTCGGACGTGCAGCTGCGCGAGCGGGTCATCGAAGACGCGCTGCGCGCGTTCGACCTGGAACGCCCGCCGTTGCTGCGCGCCGGCCTGTACCGGCGCGGCGCCGACGAGGCGGTGCTGATGCTCGCCTTCGACCACATCGCCGGCGACGGCTGGTCGTACTGGCGGCTGCTGGAGGAACTCGGCGCGCTGCTCGCCGGCGCGCCGCAATCGATCGACGCGGCCGCGCAGGCCGCTTCGGCCGGCGGCTATTCGCACCGCGTGCGCGAGCAAGCCGAATGGCTGCGCGGCGCCGACGCCGAGCGCCAGCGCGACTACTGGTCCGCGCACCTGGGCGGCGAACTGCTGCCGCTGCCGTTGCCGGCCGACGCGCCGCGCCCGGCGCGCGGCAGCGGGCGCCGGCACCTCGCGCGCCGGCGCTTGCCGGCGCCGCTGGCGCAGCGCCTGCGCGAACTCGCGCGCACGCACGACACCACCGTATTCGGCGTGCTGCTGGCCGGCTACAAGATCGTCCTGCACCGCTACACCGCGCAGGAAGACATCGTGGTCGGCTCGCCGGTGCCCGGGCGCGGCGATCCGCGCTGGAGCGAGGTCGCCGGCGACTTCGTCAACGTGCTGCCGCTGCGCGACACGGTGTGCGGCGAGGACAGCGTGGCCGCTTTGCTCGCGCGCGTGCGCGACACCGTCTATGCCGGCATGAACTGCCAGGATTATCCGTTCGGCGCCTTGCTCGAACGCCTGCCGCTGCGCCGCGGCGGCGACGACAACCCGGTGTTCCAGACCCTGTTCGTGCTGCAGAACGCGCGTCACGGCGCGGCGCTGGCCGGGCTGTGGCGCGACGACGCCGACGCGCCCGCGGTGAACTGGGGCGGCTTGGCGCTGCGGCCGTACCCGCTGCCGCTGAGCAGCGGCGGCCACGGCGGCGTCGGCCTGATGTTCGAAGCGCTGGAATGGGACGACGGCATCGGCCTGGTGCTGTCCTGCGACGCCGACCGCTATCGCGCCGACACCGCCGAGCGCATCGCCGACGCCTGCGCGGCCGCGCTGGAAGGCATGGCCGCCGACCCGCGCGCGAGCGTCGCGGCGCTGCCGATCCTCGGCGCGGCCGAGCGCGCGCAGCTGCTGGAAACCTTCAACGACACCGCCGCGCCGTTCCCGCAGCGGCAGTGCGTGCACGAGCTGTTCCAAGCGCGCGTCGCGTCCGCGCCGGAGGCGATCGCGCTGGTCGGCGAAGGGCAGCGCTGGAGCTACGCCGAACTCGACGCGCGCGCCAACCGCTTGGCCCATCGTTTGATCGAGGCCGGGGTCGGCCCGGAGCGGCGGGTCGCGGTGTGCATGCAGCGCTCACCGGCGATGGTGGTGGCGCTGCTGGCGACCTTGAAGGCCGGCGGCGCCTACGTGCCGCTGGATCCTGGGTATCCGGCCGAGCGGCTGGAGGAACTGCTGGCCGACTGCGCGCCGCAGGCGCTGCTGGCCGACGCGGCCGGCCGCGCGGCGCTCGGCGAGGCGGCGCAGACGGCGATCGACCCCGCGCAGGAGCGCGACGGCGCGGCCGAGGCGCCGCGCGTCGACGGCCTGAACCCGCGCAACCTGGCTTACGTCATCTACACCTCCGGCTCCACCGGCCGGCCCAAGGGCGTGATGGTCGAGCACCGCTCGGTGGTCAACCGCCTGGAGTGGATGCAGTCAGCCTACGGCTTGCAGCCCGGCGAGCCGGTGCTGCTGAAGACGCCGTTCTCGTTCGACGTGTCGGTGTGGGAGTTCTTCTGGCCGTTGCTGCACGGCGCCACCATCGTGGTCGCCGCGCCGCAGGCGCACAAGGACCCGGCCGCGCTGGCCGCGACCATCGTCGAGTACGGCGTGACCACCGTGCATTTCGTGCCGTCGATGCTCGGCGCGTTCCTGCAATCGCCGCACGCGCCCGGTTGCGTGTCGCTGCGCCGCGCGGTGTGCAGCGGCGAAGCGCTGCCGGCGTCGCTGGTGCGGCGCTGGCGCGAGCTGCTGCCGGCGGCGGCGCTGCACAACCTGTACGGCCCCACCGAGGCCACGGTCGACGTGACCGCGTGGACCTGCCCGGACGATTTCGATGCCGACACGGTGCCGATCGGCAAGCCGATCGACAACATCCGCGCCTACGTGCTCGACGCCCGCGGCGAGCCGGTGCCGCTCGGCGCGATCGGCGAGCTGTACCTCGGCGGCGTCGGCGTGGCGCGCGGCTATCTCAACCGCGCCGAACTGAGCGCGGAACGCTTCCTGCCCGATCCGTTCCACGCCGAAGCCGATGCGCGCATGTACCGCACCGGCGACCTCGCGCGCTGGTCGCGCGACGGCGAACTGCTGTACCTGGGCCGCAACGACCATCAGGTCAAGATCCGCGGCTTCCGCATCGAGCTCGGCGAGATCGAAGCGCGCCTGTGCGCGCTCGCGCCGGTGCGCGAAGCGGCGGTGCTGGCGCAGGGCGAGGGCGAGTCGGCGCGGCTGGTCGCCTACGTGCTGGCCGACGCCGACGACGGCCTCGCGGCGCAACTGCGCGAGCGCCTGCTGGCGAGCCTGCCCGAGCACATGGTCCCGTCGGCGTTCGTGCGCCTGGACGCGTGGCCGCTGACCCCGAACGGCAAGCTCGACCGCCGCGCGTTGCCGGCGCCCGACGCCGCCGCGCTGGCCCAGCACGCCGACTACGCGCCGCCGCAGGGCGAGGCCGAGATCGCGATCGCCGCGGTCTGGCGCGAACTGCTCGAACTCGACCGGGTCGGCCGCGACGACAATTTCTTCGCCTTGGGCGGTCATTCGCTCAAGGCCATCGCGATGGCCGAACGCCTGCGCCGGCACGGCTGGGGCGTGGAGGCCGGCGCGGTGTTCGCCGCGCCGACCGTGCGCGCGCTGGCGGCGCAGGCCTGCGTCGCGGCCGCCGCCGCCGGCGCCGACGAGGCCGCGCCGGCGAACCTGATCGTGGCCGGCGAGCCCATCGAACCGTCGATGCTGCCGCTGGCGACGTTGAGCCAGGACGAGATCGACCGCATCGTTGCGGCCACGCCGGGCGGCGCGGCCAACATCGAGGACATCTACGAACTCTCGCCGTTGCAGCAGGGCCTGCTGTTCCACCACCTGCTCGCGGCCGACGGCGGCGACACCTACGTGCAGCGCTGGACCTTGGAGTTCGATTCGCGCGAACAGCTGCAACGGTTCCTCGACGCGGCCCAGGTCGCGCTGGACCGGCACGCCGCGTTGCGCACCGCGCTGCACTGGCAGGACCTGTCGCAGCCGGTGCAGGTGGTGCTGCGGCGCGCGTCGTTGCCGGTCGAGGAACTGCCGGCGCGCGACGACGCCCACGACGGCGCGCACGAGGACGTGCTGTCGGCGCTGCTGCGCCACAGCGACCCGCGCCGCCAGCGCCTGGACCTGAGCGCGGCGCCGCTGCTGCGCGCCTGCGTCGCGCAGACCCGCGCCGGGACCTGCTATCTGGCCCTGCTCGGCCACCATGCCATCGTCGATGGCGCGACCTTGCAGCTGCTGCTCGACGAACTTGGCGAAATCGCCGCCGGCCGCGCCGCCGCGCTGCCGCCGTCGTGGCCGTACCGCAACTTCATCGCCGCCGCGCGGCGCCAGCCGGCGCAAGCGCACGAAACCTATTTCCGCGCGCGTCTGCACGACGTCGACGAACCGACCGCGCCGTACGGCGTGTTCGACGTGCACGGCGGCTCGGACCTGCTGCAGTCGCGCAGCTTGCTGCCGGCGTCGCTGTCGGCGCAGGTGCGCGAGTGCTGCCGCCGCGCCGGCGCCACCCCGGCTGCGCTGTTCCACCTGGCCTGGGCGCTGGTGGTCGCGCGCGCGAGCGGGCGCGAGACGGTCGTGTTCGGCACCGTGCTGTCCGGCCGCCAGCGCGCCGGCGAAGGCGCGCAGCGCGCGCTCGGCCTGTTCGCCAACACCTTGCCGCTGCGGGTCGACCTCGCCGGCACCGCCGCGCAGCAGGGCCTGGAACGGATCCAGGCGCATCTGGCCGAACTGCTCGAACGCGAACAGGCGCCGCTGGCGCTGGCCCAGCGCTGCAGCGCGGTCGACGCCTCGCTGCCGCTGTTCACCAGCGTGTTCAACTACCAGCGCCACCGCGACCTCGACGACGACGGCGAACTGCGCCTGTGGGACGGCGCGCGCGTGCTCGGCGGCGAGCAGCGCAGCAACTATCCGCTGTCGCTGAACCTCGACGACGACGGCCGCGGTTTCGGCGTCGGCGTGCAGTGCTGCGAGCCGATGGACCCGCAGCGCATCGTCGCCGCGATGCAGGCCGCGGTGGAGGAACTGGTGCAGGCGCTGGCGCAGCGGCCGCAGCGGCTGCTGGCGCAGCTCGATACGCTGCCGGCCGGCGAACGCTCGCTGCTGCTGCACGACTTCGGCACCGGCCAGCCGCCCGACGGCGACGAACCGGCGCCGGCCCTGGTCCACGCGCGCATCGAAGCCTGGGCGCGGGCCACGCCCGACGCGCCGGCGCTGCTCGGCGCGGATGGGCTCAGCTACGCCGAACTCAACGTCCGCGCCAACCGCCTCGCGCACCGGCTGATCGCGCTCGGCGCCGGGCCGGAGCAGCGCATCGTGCTGTGTCTGGAGCGCTCGCCGCAGATGCTGGTCGCGGTGCTGGCGGTGCTGAAGTCCGGCGCCGCGTACGTGCCGCTGGACCCGGACTATCCGGCCCAGCGCCTGGCCGACAGCCTCGCCGACACCGCGCCGCTGGCGATCCTGGCCGACGCGGCCGGCCGCGCCGCGCTGGCCGGCGTCGAAACGCGCGCGCCGCTGCTGGACCCGGCGCAGTCGCTCGCGTCCGCAGCGGACCTCGCCGACGCAGGCATCGATTCCGACGCCGATCCGCAGGTCGCGGGCCTCGGCCCCGACTCGCTGGCCTACGTCATCTACACCTCCGGTTCGACCGGCCGCCCCAAGGGCGTGATGATCGAACACGGCCAGCTCGCCGCGTCGACGCGCGTGCGCAACGCCTATTACCGGGACTCGCCGCAGCTGCGCTTCCTGCTGCTGTCGCCGCTGGCGTTCGACAGCTCGGTCGCCGGCCTGTTCGGTACGCTGTGCGCCGGCGGCGCGCTGTGCCTGTCCGCGCGCGACGCGGCGCTGTCGCCGTCCGCGTTGGCCCGCACCATCGCCGAACACCGCATCGACCGGCTGCTGTGCGTGCCGTCGCTGGCGCGGCTGCTGCTGCCCGAACTGCGCCGCGGCGCGCATGCGAGCCTGCAGGCGATCATCGTCGCCGGCGAACCGTGTCCGCCGGCCTTGGCGGCCGAACTGGCCGCGCTGCGCGGCGACGGCGCCGAACCGATCGCGCTGTACAACGAATACGGCCCGACCGAAGCCACGGTCTGGGCCAGCGTGCACCGCTGCGGCGACGACGCCGGCGCGACCGTGCCGATCGGCCGGCCGATCGGCGGCGCGCGCATCTACCTGCTCGACGCGCACGGCGAACCGGTGCCGCTCGGCGTGCCCGGCGAATTGTTCGTCGGCGGCCGCGGCGTCGCCCGCGGCTATCTCAACCGCCCCGATCTGAGCGCCGAACGCTTCCTGCGCGATCCCTTCGCCGCTGGCGCCAACGCGCGCATGTACCGCACCGGCGATCTGGCGCGCTGGCGCGCCGACGGCGCCCTGGAATACCTCGGCCGCAACGACGCCCAGGTCAAGATCCGCGGCTTCCGGATCGAGCCGGGCGAGATCGAAGCGGCGCTGCTGGCCTGCGAACACGTCGCCGAAGCGGCGGTGATCGCGCGCGAGGACGCGCCCGGCGACAAGCGCCTGGTCGCGTACGCGGTCGCGCGCGCGGACGTCGCGCTCGACGCGGCCGCGCTGCGCGAGCAGTTGGCGCGCACGCTGGCCGAACACATGCTGCCGTCGGCCTACGTGCAACTGCCGGCGCTGCCGCTGACGCCGAACGGCAAGCTCGACCGCCGCGCCTTGCCGGCGCCGGACGCCGGCGCGCTGGCGGTGCGCGGTTACGAAGCGCCGCAGGGCGAGGCCGAACAGGCCATCGCCGAGGTGTGGCGGGAACTGCTCGGGGTCGAGCGGGTCGGCCGGCACGACAACTTCTTCGCCCTCGGCGGGCATTCGCTCAAGGCCATCGGCATGGTCGAGCGGCTGCGCCGGCACGGGCTGACGGTCGACGCCGGCGCGGTGTTCGCCGCCCCGACGCCGCAGGCGCTGGCCGCGCGTCTGGCCGCGAACGCGGTCGCGAGCCACGACGCCGCGGCCTCGCTGGCGGCGCCGGCGAATCTGATTCCGGCCGACGCCGTCGCGATCGATCCGTCGATGCTGCCGCTGGCGACGCTGACGCAGGACGAGATCGACCGCGTCGTCGCCGCCACGCCGGGCGGCGCGGCGAATGTCGAAGACCTCTACGGTCTGTCGCCGTTGCAGGAAGGGATGCTGTTCCATCATCTGTTGGTCGGCGGCGAAGGCGACGCCTACGTGCAGCGCTGGATGCTCGGCTTCGACTCGCGCGCGCGCCTGGACGAATTCCTCGATGCGGCGCAGCAGGCGATGGCGCGCCACGGCGCGCTGCGCACCGCGCTGCATTGGCAGGGCCTGAGCCAGCCGGTGCAGGTGGTGCAGCGCCACGCCGAGCTGCCGCTGGAGGAACTGCCGGGGCAGGGCGACGCGGCGCAGGCGCTGGAAACGTTGCGGCGCCATACCGAGCCGCAGCGGCAACGCCTCGACCTCGGCCGCGCGCCGTTGCTGCGCGGCTGCGCCATCGAAGCCGGCGACGGCGCCTGTTATCTGGCGCTGCTCGGCCACCACATGGTCATCGACCACGTCAGCCTGGAACTGCTGCTGGAGGAGATGCACGCCACCGTCGCCGGCGACGCCGCCGCGCTGGCGCCGCCGCAGCCGTATCGCGACTTCATCGCCGCGGTGCGGCGCGCGCCGACCGAAGCGTTCGACGAGTACTTCCGCGCGCGCCTGGGCGACATCGACGAGCCCACCGCGCCGTTCGGCGTGCTGGAAGTGCGTGGCAACGGCCAGGACGTGCGCGAAGCCGAAGTGCCGCTGCCGGCCGAATTGTCGGCGCAGCTGCGCGAGGTCGCGCGGCGGCTCGGCGCGACCCCGGCGGCCTTGCTGCATCTGGCCTGGGCGCTGGTGGTCGCGCGCGCCAGCGGGCGCGAGACGGTGGTGTTCGGCACGGTGCTGTCGGGCCGCCAGCGCGGCGGCGAAAGCGCGGCGCGCGCGCTCGGCCTGTTCGTCAACACCTTGCCGCTGCGCGCGGACCTCGGCGCGACGCCGGTCGCCGAAGCATTGGCGGCGATGCAGGCCAATCTGGCCGAACTGCTGAGCCACGAATACGCCTCGCTGGCCCAGGCGCAGCGCTGCAGCGGCGTCGACGCGGCGCGGCCGCTGTTCACCAGCGTGTTCAACTACCGCCACAACCGCAACACCCGCGCCGGCGCCGAAACCCCGCTGTGGGACGGCGCGCGCGTGTTCGAAAGCCAGGAACGCAGCAATTATCCGCTGCTGCTGAACCTCAACGACGACGGCGAAGGCTTCTCGTTCGGCGTGCAGTGCTGCGAGCCGATGGACCCGCAGCGCATCGCCGCGAACCTGCGCATGGCCGTGGCCGGTCTGGTCGACGCGCTGGCGCAGCGGCCGCAATCGCCGCTGGCGCAGATCGACGTGCTGCCGCCGGAAGAACGCGCGCTGCTGCTGCAGCAGCGCAACGACACCGCGGCGGCGTATCCCGAACACCGCTGCCTGCACGAGCTGTTCCGCGCCCAGTGCGACGCCACGCCCGACGCGGTCGCGGTCATCGGCGAAGGCCGGCAGTGGAGCTACGCCGAACTCGACGCGCGCGCCAACCGCCTGGCCCATCGCCTGGTCGGCGCCGGGGTCGGGCCGGACAAGCACGTGGCGGTGTGCATGCAGCGCTCGCCGGCGATGGTGGTCGCGCTGCTGGCCACGCTGAAGGCCGGCGGCGCCTACGTGCCGCTGGATCCGAGCTACCCGCCGCAGCGGCTGGCCGAGCTGATCGAAGACGCGACCCCGCTGTTGCTGCTGGCCGACGCGGTCGGCCGCGGCGCGCTGGGCGAAAAGACGCTGGCCGAGCGCGCGCTGCCGGCGCTGGACCCCAACGACGACGTCGCCGGCCCCGGGCACGACCCGCACGTGCCGGACATGCATTCGCGCCGGCTCGCCTACGTCATGTACACCTCCGGTTCGACCGGCCGGCCCAAGGGCGTGATGATCGAGCACCGCTCGGTGGTCAACCGCCTGGCCTGGATGCAGACCGCGTTCGGCCTGCAACCCGAAGAACGCGTGCTGCAGAAGACGCCGTTCACCTTCGACCTGTCGGTGTGGGAATTCTTCTGGACCCTGCTGTGGGGCGGCACCCTGGTGGTCGCCGCGCCCGATGCGCACAAGGACCCGGCGGCGCTGGCGGCGACCATCGTCGAACACGGCGTAACCACCGCGCACTTCGTCCCGTCGATGCTCGGCGTGTTCCTGCAGGCGCCGGAAGCCTCGCACTGCCGCTCGCTGCGGCGCACGATCTGCGGCGGCGAAGCGCTGCCGGCGGCGATGGTGCGCAAGTGGTACGCGCGCCTGCCGTGGGCGAGCCTGCACAATCTCTACGGGCCGACCGAAGCGACCCTCGACGTCACCGCCTGGGATTGCCCGTCGGATTTCGACGCCGACGCGGTGCCGATCGGCCGGCCGATCGACAACATCCAGGTCTACGTGCTCGACGCGCGCGGCCAGCCGGTGCCGACCGGCGCGGTCGGCGAGCTGTACCTCGGCGGCGTCGGCATCGCGCGCGGCTACCTCAACCGCGCCGAGCTCACCGCCGAACGCTTCGTGCCCGATCCGTTCCACCCCGACCCCGATGCGCGCATGTACCGCACCGGCGACCTGTCGCGCTGGTCGCCGCAAGGCGACCTGTTGTATCTCGGCCGCAACGATCACCAGATCAAGATCCGCGGTTTCCGGGTCGAGCTCGGCGAGATCGAAGCCAACCTGTGCGAATGCGACGAGGTGCGCGAGTCGGTGGTGGTGGCGCACGGCAGCGGCGAAGCGACCCAGTTGCTGGCCTATGTGCTGGCCGCGCCGGATCCGGAACTGGCGGCGTCGCTGCGCGCGCAACTGCTGACGCGCCTGCCCGAGCACATGGTGCCGGCCGCGTTCGTGCGCCTGGACGAATGGCCGGTGATGCCGAACGGCAAGCTCGACCGGCGCGCGTTGCCGGCGCCGGACGCCGGCGCGCTGGCGGTGCGCGGCTACGAGCCGCCGCAGGGCGAGACCGAGCAGGTCATCGCCGCGGTGTGGCAGGAATTGCTCGAAGTCGAGCGGGTCGGCCGCCACGACAACTTCTTCGCCCTCGGCGGGCATTCGCTGAAGGCGCTGGCCATGGTCGAACGGCTGCGCCGGCACGGGCTGACGGTCGACGCCGGCGCGGTGTTCGCCGCGTCGACGCCGCAGGCGCTGGCCGCGCGCCTCGCCGCGAATGCGGCGGCCGACGACGGCGCGACGGCGTTCGTCGCGCCGCCGAACCTGATTCCGGCCGACGCCGACGCGATCGATCCGTCGATGTTGCCGCTGGCGACGCTGAGCCAGGGCGAGATCGACCGCATCGTCGCCGCCACGCCCGGCGGCGCGGCCAACATCGAAGACATCTACAGCCTGTCGCCGTTGCAGGAAGGCATGTTGTTCCACCACCTGCTCGCGGGCGAGGAGGGCGGCGCCTACGTGCAGCGCTGGATGCTCGCGTTCGATTCGCGCGAGAGCCTGAAGCGCTTCCTCGCGGCGATGGCGGTCGCGGTGGAGCGTCACGGCGTGCTGCGCACGGCGTTGCATTGGCAGGGTCTGGCGCAGCCGGTGCAGGTGGTGCAGCGTCGGGCCATGTTGCAGGTCGACGAATTGTTGGTGCAGGACGATGCGCTAGGCGAACTGCGGCGCTACACCGATCCGCGCCGGCAACGTTTGGCCCTGGACCGCGCGCCGCTGCTGCGCGCCTACTTCGCCCAGGCCGGCGACGACGCCTGCTATCTGGCCTTGCTCGGCCATCACGCGATGGTCGACCACATGACCCTGGAGCTGCTGCTGCAGGAACTGCGCGAGATCGGCGCCGGCCGCGCCGAGGCTTTGCCGCCGCCGCAGCCGTACCGCGACTTCATCGCCGCGGTGCGCCGCGCGCCGTCGTCCGACGACTACTTCCGCGCCCGCCTCGGCGACATCGACGAGCCGACCGCGCCGTTCGGCGCGCTGCGCGTGCACGGCAGCGGCCGCGACCTGCGCGAGGCCACGCTGGCCTTGCCGGCGCCGCTGTCGGCGCGCGTGCGCGAGCTCGCGCGGCGCCTCGGCGCCACGCCCGCGGCTGTGCTGCATCTGGCCTGGGCGGTGGTTGTCGGACGCGCCAGCGGCCGCGAGGCGGTGGTGTTCGGCACGGTGCTGTCGGGCCGCCAGCACGGCGGCGAGAACGCCGCGCGCGCGCTCGGCATCTTCGTCAACACCTTGCCGTTGCGGGTCGACCTCGGCGATGCCGACGCCGGCGAAGCGCTGGCTGCGGTCCAGGCCAATCTGGCCGAACTGATGCGCCACGAGCACGCCTCGCTCGCGCAGGCGCAGCGTTGCAGCGGCGTCGACGCGGCCTTGCCGCTGTTCACCAGCGTCTTCAACTACCGCCACAGCCGCGACGCCGGCAGCGCGCCGGCGCTGTGGGACGGCGGCCGCGTGCTCGGCGGCGAAGGCCGCAGCAACTATCCGCTGGCGCTGAACCTCAACGACGACGGCGAAGGGTTCTCGTGCGACGTGCAATGCGCCGCGCCGCTGGATCCGCAGCGCATCGGCGCCAATCTGCAAGCCGCGGTCGAGGGCTTGCTCGATGCGTTGGCCGGCGAGGCGCGCGGCAGCCTGGCCGGAATCGATGTGGTGCCGGCCGCGGAGCGCGCTTTGCTGCTGGAACGCTTCGCGCCGACGGACGCAACCGCTGCCGACGGCGAAACCGACGCGGGCGAGCGGCCCGACGTCGCGCCCGCAGCCGCCACCATCCACGCCCGCTTCCACGCCCAGGCGCAAGCGACGCCCGACGCCGTCGCGATCAGCTGCGGCGAACGCCGCCTCAGCTACGCCGAGGTCGAAGCCGCGTCCAACCGGCTGGCCCAGCACCTCGGCTCGCTCGGCCTGCCGGCCGAATCGCGCATCGCCGTGTGCCTGCCGCGCGGCCCGGAATTCGTCGTCGGCCTGCTCGCCGCGCTCAAGGCCGGCTGCGCCTATGTGCCGCTGGACCCGAGCTACCCGCTGGAACGCCAGCGCTACCTGCTGGCCGACAGCGACGCGCGGGCGCTGCTGACCGACAGCGCGCAATGGCAGCGCCTGCAATCCGCCTGCGACGCCGACACGCCGCCGCAAGCCGTGTTGCTCGACGACGCGGCCACCGCCGCCGCCATCGCCGCGCAGTCGCCGCGCGCCGCAGACCTGCGCGCGCACGCCGCCGGCGCGCAGTCGCTGGCCCACGTCATCTACACCTCCGGCTCCACCGGCCAGCCCAAGGGCGCGATGCTCGAACACGCCGGCGTGGTCGAACTGATGACCGCCAACGGCCGCATCGGCTTGCGCGCCGACGACTGCTTCGCGCATTGCTCCAGCCAGTCCTTCGACATGACCACCTGGGAAGTCTGGGGCGCGTTGTTGAACGGCGCGCGCCTGCATGTGGTGCCGCGCGAGGCCTTGCTCGACGGCGCCGCGCTCAACGCCGAACTGCTGGCCTGCGGCGCGACCCAGATGATGCTGCCGACCGGCCTGTTCAACGAACACGCCGATGCCTTGCAGCCGGCGTTCGCGCAGTTGCGCGACCTGTTGGTCGGCGGCGACGTGCTCGACCCGGCCAGCATCGCCCGCACCCTCGGCAGCGCGGCGCCGCCGCAGCGGTTGTGGAACGTCTACGGCCCGACCGAAACCACGGTGATCGCGACCGCTCATCGCATCCTCGCCGAGGACTGCGCCGGCGCGATTCCGCTCGGCCGGCCGATCGCCGGCGCGCGCCTGTACCTGCTCGACGCGCACGGCCGGCCGGCGCCGCTCGGCGCGGTCGGCGAACTGCACATCGGCGGGCGCGGCGTCGGCCGCGGCTATCTGGGCCGCGAGGCGCTCAGCGCCGAGCGCTTCGTGCCCGATCCGTTCGCCGCCGCCAGCGGCGCGCGCATGTACAAGACCGGCGACCGCGCGCGCTGGCGCGCCGACGGCGCGCTGGAGTTCCTCGGCCGCAACGATTTCCAGGCCAAGATCCGCGGCTACCGGGTCGAGCCCGGCGAAATCGAAGCGGCGCTGGCCCACTGCGACGGCGTGCGCGAAGCGGTCGTGGTCGCGCGCGGCGAATCGGCCGGCGACAAGCATCTGGTCGCGTATCTGATCGCGCGCCCGGGCCACGCGCTGGAACCGGCGCAACTGCGCGAACAGCTGAGCCAACGCCTTGCCGACTACATGCTGCCGTCGGCCTACGTCGTGCTCGACGCGCTGCCGCTGACGCCGAACGGCAAGCTCGACCGCGCCGCCTTGCCCGCGCCCGACGCCGCGGCGCTGGCCGCGCGCGGCTACGCGCCGCCGCAAGGGCCGGTCGAACGCGCCATCGCCGAGGTCTGGCAGGACGTGCTCGGCGTCGAACGCGTCGGCCGCCACGACGATTTCTTCGCCCTCGGCGGCCACTCGCTCAACGCGATGTGTTCGCTGACGCGCCTGAATCAGGCGCTGGGACGCGAGGTGCCGCTGACCGCGCTGCTGGCGCGGCCGAGCGTGGCCGCGCTGGCCGCCGCGCTGGAACGCGACCTGCACGGTTTGCTGAGCGTGCCCTTGCGCCGCAGCGACGCGGGCGTGCCGACGTTCTGCCTGCATCTGATCGACGGCAGCGTGACGCCTTACCTCGCGTTGTCGCAGGCCCTGGGCGAAGACGGCCCGGTGTACGGCTTGCAGGCGCCGGATCCCGACGATGCGCAGGCCTACGGCTCGCTGGAAACTCTGGCCGAGCGCTATGCCGACGAGATCGAACGGGTGCAAGGCGAAGGCGGCTGCCGCCTCGTCGGCTGGTCCGCCGGCGGCGTGTTCGCGACCCTGGTGGCGCAGCGCCTGGAACTGCGCGGGCGCCGGGTCGAAACGCTGGCCCTGCTCGACAGCCGGCCGATCGAAGCGCAGACCGAAGCCGACGAATGGGTCTACGCGATGGCGCTGGCGATCGGTTCGATGCGCGGCCGCTTCCTGGAGCCGGACGAACACGCCGTCCTGCGCGAACGCCTGCGTGCGCCGGAACTGCACTCCGAAGCCTTCCTGTCGCCGTCGGCGCAGGACCGCGCGCTGGCGTTCCTCAGCGAATGGACCGGCGAACCGGTCGACCCGCAACAGTTGACCCATCTGCGCAGCCGCATGCGCACCATGCTCCAGTGCTTCCGCCTGCTGCGCGGCTTCGAACCGCCGTCGCTGCGAGTCCGCCCGCACCGCCTGTGGGTCGGCGAACCCGGCACCCAGGCGTGGCCGCTGCATGCGCACAGCGAACGCGACGGCCAAACCCATTCGCGCGTCGACGGCGACCACGAAAGCATGATGCAGCCGCCGCACGCGGCCGGTCTGGGGCGCGCGATCGTGGCGGAATGGCGGCGCCGTGCGGCTGTGGACGCAGACGCAACCGCAGGTGCGGGGGCGGGCGCAAATACGCGCGCGGACGCAACTGCGAGCGCGGACGCAGAAGTGGGCGCGGACGCAGAGGTGGGCGCAGAAGCGCAGGCGGGCGCGGACGCATGAGCGTGACCGCATGAGCGCAGCGTCCGCGGCCGTCGGCCGTTCGCAGACCTCCGGCTGGATCGTCGGCCGGACGCAAGCGGCCGGCCGGACGATGGACCGGCCGCAAGCGACCGGCTGGGCCGTAGGCGCGCCGCAGGCGACAGCTTGGGGCGCCGAGCGTTCGCCAACGTCCGCCCCGCTGACCTTGTTCTGCTTCCCCTACGCCGGCGGCAACCCGCTGGCGTACTTGCCCTGGCAGGAACGTCTGCCCTCGTGGATCCGCATACGCGCGATGCAGCCGCCCGGCCGCGGCCAACGCCTCGGCGAAGCGCCGCTGCAACAGTGGGCGCCGCTGATCGCCGGCCTGACCGACGCCATCGCCGCCGAAGCCGCCCCGCGTTTCGCCTTCTTCGGCCACAGCCTCGGCGCCCTGATGGCCTTCGAGACCGCGCGCGAATGCGCCGCGCGCGGCCTGCCGCTGCCGACCCGCCTGATCGTCTCCGGCTGCGCCGCACCGAGCCGGCTCGACCCCGAGCCCGGCCTGCACCGCCTGCCCGAACCGGCGTTGATCGCGCGCCTGCGCCAATACGAAGGCACGCCCGAAGCGGTGCTGGCCAACGCCGAACTGGTGCAGCTGCTGCTGCCGACGATCCGCGCCGACTTGCGGTTGAGCGAGGACTACGCCCGCGCCCCGCGCCCGGCATGGACGTTGCCGATCGATGTGCTGTATGGCCGCAGCGATTCGCTCGTCGGTATGCGCATGCACGGGTGGGCAGAGGAAACCCAAGGCGAATCGACCGCGCAGGGTTTCGATGGCGGCCATTTCTTTCTGGATAGCCGGCGCGATGAAGTCATGGCGGCGATTGAGCGGTTGTTGGCCTAGGGCTCGATCTTCGCGCCGCCATGCACGCTGATGGTGAATGTTCGAAACCGACTATTGGGATGCCGCTCTCTCCGACTCATCTGGCGATGCCATGCGTACCTTCGCGATTTCTGTCTTGCTCGCTGTCGGCCTGGCTGCAACGCCTGGCGTCCGCGCGGCTTCCGATGAGATGCATGGGCTGGCCATACTCAAGAACGATTACCCTGAAGCGAAAAGCTGGCCTCTTGCGGCGAAAGGCTCTATCGAGTTTTGCGGCGGCGACTGGTGCCAGGAGGTCATGGGGGTCGGCGCCAAGTCCTTTAAAGAGGCAGGGGACGCGGCCTTCGTCTTGTTCTACTTCCTCGATCGCGACGAGGAATACACGCGGCGCAGAAGCGACGCCGCGGATAGCATCATTGCCAGGTCGGCGAAGCAGTGCCTGGTGCAGAACGCAGACCTGCGAGCGTCCTGCGTTCTGGATTCGCTACAGAAGAAGTTCGGATTCAAGTATCGGCGGGTTCAATACGATATGGGATACCGATGCCACAGCGAAATCGCGGTCGCGCCTCCGTTCTTCACCCAAAAGGGCAAGTGCGCGCGTATGAGGAAAGGCGCATTTCCTGAGCAAGCCGATTAGGTCGAAGCGCGAATCATTGAAGCTGGATGTCTGGTTCGGACTTCGGCGCCGCGGGCCTACGCCTTGTGTCCTTCGCTTCGGTTGAACCAGCGTAGTCGTTGCATGTTGCGCAGATTCGTTCGGCTCCCAGCGCGAATGCCCGACAAGGCGGCAACCGGCCGCAAGCCACCGGATCCCGACCGCGAACGGATGCGTCTTGCGCCTGGGCCGCCGAGCGGCGCGCGCAAGCCGAATCGCCTTGCGCGCAAACCCGGCGGGCTTGCACACGAAGCTCCGTGGTTTGCGACCGCAAGGCCTTCGGGGTAGCGCGCAAGGCGATTCGGCTTGCGGCCGATACGTCGAGTGTCGCGGGCAAGGCGATTTTGTCCGGCGTCGGAGCGAAAAGGCTTGCGATCGCGACACGCGACGGCTTGCGGCCGGGTGTTCGTGGCTTGCGCCTGGGAGGCAGCGGCTTGCGGCTGGCTGTCCGTGGCTTGCGCTTGGGCGCCTGCGGCTTGCGATTGGGACGCCACGGCTTGCGTCTGGGCGTTTACGGCTTGCGGCCGGGTGGCCGCGACGTGCGCTCGGGCGTTCGCGACCTACAGCCGGGGCTCCGCTACTTACGTCTGGGCGGGCGCGGGCCGTAGTTGCATGAAGTGCCTTGCGGTTAGTTCGGATTGGGTTGCGCGCCGACTTCACAGCGTTGCGGGCGTAACGGCGAGGCTTGCATTCTCGACGGGCGGGGCCGCGTCCGTGGGCAAACCGAAGGTCGCCGCCGGCCGGCGACCGGTGGGCGGTGAAGGGTCTTAATCGGAACGGGCAGCCTGGAGGTTGCCGTGTACTTGGTCGGCCCAGAGACGGAACACGCGAGCCAGGGCGCGGCGGCGCGATTGTTCGGTGGCATCGACTTCAGAAGCGGGCGGGGTAACTGGATCGATGGTCTGCGCGACTCCGATCAGTTCGTCATAGAACGCTTGCAGGCCGCGATAGGCTTCGACGGGCAGCAGAACGTAGTCCGCGGGGGCCGTGGATGGAGACTTTCGACGCATCGTGGAACTCCTTGTCAGTAGAAGTCCACCCGATTTCGGAGGTGGGTGCCGCTACGTAGGGAGTTTCTACGCTCCGAAGCAAACCCTGCTGCTCGCGAAACCACTTGTCAATAACCGTTCGCGAAGTTCCTTCGCGTTGTACGCAACGCGGATGCACGCGATGCACATCGCATCGAAGACCCCAGCAACAACCCGCAGTGCGCAGGATGCTGGAAGCCATCGTTCGCGACATCGGCGATGGATTCACGCTCGCCTTCACAGAGCAAGGCAATCTCCAACGGTGCCGCTCGCTTGCCGGCTAATTCATTGACAGCCTAAGCTTGCCCGTCGAGCGCAGTCGAGAGTCCAGAGTGCGAACAGTGACTTGGTGGGACAACAGCTCATTCTTCCAAAGCCTATGGGGCTATCTGGCCTTGGCCGCGATCTTCGCGCTCGGCAAGGGTTTGATCGTCTGGGTGTTCCTGTCCAGTCCGCGGCTCACGCTGTGGTTCCTCGCGGCCGAACTGGTCCTGGCCTGCGTGGTGATCGCGGCAAGGCGCTGGGCCCGTTCGGGGGCGAAGGCGCTGCCGTGGTGCGAATGGCCGCTGCAGGGGATTTTTGCTTTGCAGACGATCTACTTCGGGTTCGTGTTCGCGGTCGGCTGTTATTGGTTCGGCACGGGTCACGGCCTGCTGACGGCGCTGGTGGCGGTGGTGGCGTTTGCAGCCATGCTTTGGGCGGACCAAAAAAAACCGCAATGGTCCAGAAGGATGAGCTTCGCGGGGAGTCTGGCGCTGACGGTGGTGAACGTGTGGATATACGTCAAGATCGGGCACTCGGTGGTTTTGCCGTTCGTATTCGCGCCAATGGTGGTAGTTGCGTTGTTGATTGCGATGGTGAGCGTTCGGCGCGCTGCCGCCGAGCGCAGGTCTTGGAACAGCTGATCGGCGCTCGCCGATGGCGACGGATCAGCTCGACATCCAAAGCGGCGCCGCGAACAACACCGCCCCCAACACGAACAACGCCGTCAGCGCGTGGACCATCGGCCGGTTGATGCGCAGGAACACGAACTGCTCGACGGTGCGGCCGACCCAGAACAACGACATGCCCAGCAGCACGGCGCGGCCGAGCGCGGTGCTGTGCAGTTCGTCGGCGAACGCGAAGCACAGCGCGGCGACGCCCAGGGCGACGTAGATCAGGCGCAGGTTGAGGATCTGGATGATCGCGCGGTCGGCGACGGTCGCGGTGCGCAGGGTTTTGCGCCAGCCGAAGATGCGCCAGAAGGCCATGTGGAACAGGGCGAAGCCGAGGCTGTGCAGGCCTGCCAGGTAGATCCAGGTGGTGGCGGTCATGGCGCGGCTCGGGTGGGGTGGCGGCGTGGTTCGGTTGGCGCGGTCGCGGCTTGCGCCGCTCCTACAGGCAGCTTCGGTCAGTTGCGTTTCGGCTTGGGCGAGACGCGCATGGCGATGCGGGCGCGGAACACGGGTTCGCCGGCGGGGTTGGCGATTTCCACGTCGACCGGCAGGTCGTACGGGGCGTCGGATTCTACGATGGGGGCGGCGGGCGTCGCCACGGCGCGCAGGGTGCCTACGGCTTTCTTGAGGTATTCGACCTGCATGCCGATCGGGATCCAGCGCATCGATTTGGGGATGCTGACGTCGGTCATCACGCCGCCGGTCAGTTCGGCGAGGTTGCACATGGCGATGGCGTGGACGGTGCCGAGGTGGTTGGTGACGGCGCGGCGGTGTTTGATCGTCGCGGTGCAGCGGCCGGGTTCGAGCGATTCGAAGCGCGGTTTGATGCTGCCGAAGTAGGGCGCTTTCATGCAGACCGCGCGCGAGAACAGCCAGTGGCCGGCGGGGTAGCGGGTGAGTTTTTTGTACAGGGCGAGGACGTTGGCGCTCATGGTGGCGGGTTCGTCTTTGTATGGTTGGCGTTGCGTCGTCCCTTCCTGCCGTCATTCCCGCGAAGGCGGGAATCCAGAGACTTCAGCGCCACCCCCCAGCCGTCATTCCCGCGAAAGCGGGAATCCAGGGCTTTATCGCTGCATGACTCTGAAGTCTCTGGATTCCCGCCTTCGCGGGAATGACGGTAGGTGAGGACGCGGGAATGGTGTCGGGCGTAAATGCGCGGGAATGACGGTGGTAAAGCGGCGCTGCTTTCTGCCGACGCCGCATACCAAAACGGCGGACCCGAAGGCCCGCCGTTCCAGTCACGCATCGCGTCGCATGCGCGGGCGCTGCGCTTACGCCGCCGCGCGCGTGTCGTCGCGGCCGGCGCTGTCCTGCGGATACGGCTTGTAACCCGCCGAGCGCAACTCGGCCGCGTCGAAGTCGTCCACGCTGATCGCGTCGATGGTCATCTCGCGCAGTTCTTCCAGCTGCTTGCGCTCCTCGGCGGTGATCCAGCCTTCGCGCACGCCCTCGTCGAGCTGGCCGGCGAAGTCCAGCGCCTGGATGTCGCTGTTCTTCAGCGCCTTGAGGAACTTGCGCTCGACCGGTTCGGCCAGGATCACCTTCTGCAGGTAGCTGTTGATGCGGCCGGCCGGGTTGTTCGCGCACGGGGTCAGGAACACGCCGTCGGCGAGGCGGTCGCGGGCGTCGTTGGGCGACATCAGCAGCGCCGCGGCGCGGTGGCCGAGGCGGTCGCTCGGCGCCTGCGCACGGCGGCCCCACGGGAAGATCAGCGCCCACAGCAGGTAGCCGACCGGACGGATCGGGAAGTTGCGCAGCGCGCCCGACAGCGCCAGTTCGATCTTGTGCACGGCGTCGTGGAAGGCCCAGGCCAGCAGCGGCTGGTCGCCGACCGGACGGCCTTCGTCCTCGTAACGCTTGAGCATGGAGCTTGCGATATAGAGCTGGCTGAGCACGTCGCCCAGGCGCCCGGACAGCGATTCCTTGAACTTGAGCTTGCCGCCGAGCAGCAGCATCGAGGTGTCGGCCATCAGCGCCAGCGTCGCCGAATAACGGTTGAGCTTGCGGTAGTAGCGGCGGGTGTAGGTGTCGCCAGGCGCCGCGCCGATGCGCGAGGCGGTCAGGCCGTACCACAGGCTGCGCACCGCGTTGGAAATGGCGAAGCCGATGTGGCCGAACAGGTTCTTGTCGAACTCGCGCAGCGCTTCGGCCTTGTCGGGCAGCATCGCCGCCTTCATTTCCTTGAGCACCCACGGGTGGCACAGGATCGCGCCCTGGCCGAAGATCATCAGCGAGCGCGTCATGATATTCGCGCCTTCCACCGTGATCATGATCGGCACCGCCTGCCAGTTGCGGCCGGCGTAGTTCTTCGGGCCGAGGATGATGCCCTTGCCGCCGTGGATGTCCATCACGTCCTTGGCCACGTCGCGGGCCATGTCGGTGCAGTGGTACTTGGCGATGGTCGAGGGCACGGCGGGGTTTTCGCCGCGCGCGACGGCTGCGGCGGTGGCCTGCGACAAAGCGCTGACCGCGTAGGCATGGCCGGCGATGCGCGCCAGCGCTTCCTCGACGCCTTCGAAGCGGCCGACCGACAGGCCGAACTGCTTGCGGATGCGCGCATACGCGCCGGTGACGACCGCGCCCATCTTGGCGCCGCCGCTGCCGGACGAGGGCAGGGTGATCGAGCGGCCGATCGACAGGCATTCGACCAGCATCTGCCAGCCCTTGCCGGCGTAGGCTTCGCCGCCGATCAGCTGGCTCAGCGGAATGAACACTTCGCGGCCGTGGATCGGGCCGTTCTGGAAGGTGCAGTTCAGCGGGAAGTGGCGGCGGCCGACTTCGACGCCGGCGGTGTCGCGCGGCACCAGCGCCAGGGTGATGCCGATGTCGCGCTTGTCGCCGATCAGGCCGTCCGGGTCGTACATGCGGAAGGCCAGGCCGATCAGCGTGGCGACCGGGGCCAGGGTGATGTAGCGCTTGTCGAAGGTCAGCTTGACGCCGACCACGCGCGCGCCGTTCCACTCGCCCATCGTGACGATGCCGTAGTCCGGAATCGAAGTCGCGTCCGAGCCGGCCCACGGGCCGGTCAAGCCGAAGCACGGCACTTCGCGGCCGTCGGCCAGGCGCGGCAGGTAGTGGTCCTTCTGCTCCTGGGTGCCGTAGTGCATCAGCAGTTCGGCCGGGCCGAGCGAGTTGGGCACGCCGACGGTCGAGCTGACCACGCTCGACATCGACGCGAGCTTCTGGATGACCTTGTGGTTGGCCAGCGCGCTGAAGCCCAGGCCGCCGTATTCCTTCGGGATGTTGAGGCCGAAGAACTTGTTCTTCTTGATGTAGTCCCACAACTGCGGCGACAGATCGGCGTCGACGTGGGTGATCTGCCAATCGTTGGTCATCTTGCACAGCTCTTCGGTCGGGCCGTCGAGGAAGGCTTGTTCCTCGGCGGTCAGCACCGGCTTGGGCTGGCTCAGCAGTTGCTGCCAATCGGGCTTGCCCGAGAACAGCTCGCCTTCGAAACCGACCGTGCCGGCTTCCAGCGCGGTGCGCTCGGTTTCCGACAGCGGCGGCAGGATCTTGGTGTAGAAGCCGAGCAGCGGCTTGGTGATCAGCGGCAGGCGGATCGCCGGGATCAGCAGCGGCAGCGCGATGACCGCCACCAGCACCGCGGCGACGACGGTCGCGGCCGGGTTGGCGCCGAGCAGCCAGCAGGCGACCAGGGCGGTCGCGGTCAGCGCGGCCCAGACCGGCAATCGCAGCCGGTGATAGGCGGCGATCGCGCCGATAAGTAAGAAGGCGAGGAAGGGGATCGCGATGCTCATGACGGCGCTCCAGGAGGTGCGGCTGGACCAGGCTAGTGAGAACGGTGCGGAGCCGGGCTTTTTTGCGGGCCAGGCCCCATTTACGACTCGTCGGGGTCGTTCGCGCGTGATGCCCGGCATTCAAACGCTGGCATCAAACGCGTAACATACGGTCGAGTATGGGTTCGCCCTCGGAGTGCTGTCAACCGACCCGGCGGGTTTTTCGCGCAACGCTGCGTCCGCACCGCGCAAATCGCCGCGCAGCGCAAGAAAGCGCTGTTTTCGCCGGCGTTCGTGTTGCGTTGCAGCATCAGCTTCCTGAGTCGTTTCGGAACGGTTTGCTGCACTGCGTACTGTTCCCGACCAAGGCGTATGGATAAACTTGTCATCCATGAACCAGTCCGCCTCGAACAAGTCCGAGCCCGCGCTCGACGCCGCGTCCGCCGACGCCAAGTCGTCCGTGCCCGCCAAGAGCGACAGCAAGCCCGAACGCAGCGGCCGCCTCAGCGCCGACGATTGGGCGCAGGCCGCGCTCGATCTGATCGCCGAACAAGGCGTCGCCGCGGTCGCGGTGGAACCGCTGGCGCGCCGTCTCGGCGTGACCAAGGGCAGCTTCTACTGGCACTTCCCTTCGCGCGATGCGTTGTTGGTCGCGGCGCTGGAGCGCTGGGAAAAGGTCGAGCAGGAAACCGTGTTCGGCCAGCTCGAACCGATCCCCGATCCGCGCCAGCGCCTGCGTTCGCTGTTCCACCTCGTCGCCCACGAGGTCAAGTCGCACATCATCTATTCCGAGCTGCTCAAGGCGCTGGACCATCCCGCCGTGCAGCCGGTGATCGGGCGCGTGTCCGAACGCCGCCTGGATTACCTCACCGCATCGTTCCGCCAGGCCGGCCTGAGCCGCACCGACGCGCAGCACCGCGCGCGGCTGCTCTACGCCGCCTATGTCGGGTTCCTGCAGCTGAACCTGCAGTTGCACCAGACCCGCATGCAACACGACGAGTTCGAGGCCTATGTCGAACACATGATGGCCACGCTGATTCCCTCGTCGTAAACCGCTTCCTTTTCCGATCCCCCGGAGAGCACTGCCGTGAATGCCAATTTGAAAGATCCCGCCCCCGCGACTGCCGTGCCGGGGAGCGCGGGCAGCGCGTTGCCGGCGCTCAACGAGTGGGTGGCGCAGATCGCCGCGCTGACCCGCCCCGACAAGATCCACTGGTGCGACGGCAGCGATGCGGAGTACCAGGCGCTGGTCCAGCAGATGCTCGCCGACGGCACCCTGGAGACCTTGAACCCGGACACCCATCCGGGCAGCTACCTGCACCGCTCGCATCCGGAGGATGTGGCGCGCGTGGAGCACCTGACCTTCGTCTGCACCCAGCAGCCCGAGGACGCCGGCCCGAACAACCATTGGATGGCGCCGCGCGAGGCGCACGCGAAGATGGACGCGCTGTTCGAAGGCTGCATGAAGGGACGCACGATGTACGTGATCCCGTATTGCATGGGCCCGATCGATTCGCCGCTGGCGCGTTGCGGCGTGGAGATCACCGATTCGCCGTACGTGGTCGCCAACATGCGCACGATGACGCGCATGGGCGCTGCGGCGCTCAAGCGCATCGAGGGCGGCGACTCGTTCGTGCGCGGTCTGCATTCGATCGGCGAACTCGATCCCGAGCGCCGTTTCATCATGCATTTCCCCGACGAACTGGCGATCAAGTCGTTCGGTTCGGGCTACGGCGGCAATGCGCTGCTCGGCAAGAAGTGCCACGCGCTGCGCATCGCTTCGCATCAGGCCCGCCATGAAGGTTGGCTGGCCGAGCACATGCTGATCGTCGGCATCGAGAACCCGCAGGGCGAAACCCATTACGTCGCCGCCGCGTTCCCGTCGGCCTGCGGCAAGACCAATCTGGCCATGCTGATTCCGCCGGAAGGCTATCGCCAGGCCGGCTGGAAGGTGTGGACGGTCGGCGACGACATCTGCTGGATGCGTCCGGGCGCCGACGGGCGTTTGTACGCGATCAATCCCGAAGCCGGTTATTTCGGCGTCGCGCCGGGCACCTCGGCCAAGTCGAATCCGAACGCGCTGGCCTCGATCCAGAGCAACACCATCTTCACCAACGTCGGCGTCACCGCCGATGCGCAGCCGTGGTGGGAAGGCCTGGACAACGGCCAGACCCCGGTCACCGACTGGCGCGGCAACGCGTTCGACGCCGCCAAGGGCCCGGCCGCGCATCCCAACGCGCGCTTCACCGTGTCGGCCAAGCAGTGCCCGAGCTATTCGCCGGAAGCGGAGAACCCCGCCGGCGTGCCGATCTCGGCGATCGTGTTCGGCGGCCGCCGCGCGTCGCTGGTGCCGCTGGTGTTCGAAGCGCGCGACTGGACCCACGGCGTGCTGGTCGGCGCGGCGATGGGCTCGGAAACCACCGCCGCCGCGACCGGCGCGGTCGGGGTGATGCGCCGCGATCCGATGGCGATGAAGCCGTTCTGCGGCTACAACTTCGCCGACTATTTCAGCCACTGGTTGTCGTTCGACCAGGACGCGGCGAAGCTGCCGAAGGTGTTCCACGTCAACTGGTTCCGCAAGGGCGACGACGGCAAGTTCCTGTGGCCGGGGTTCGGCGACAACCTGCGCGTGCTGGAGTGGATGATCGGCCGGGTCAAGGGCGAGGCCGGCGCGGCCGAGACTCCGATCGGCCATCTGCCGAAGGCGTCCGACCTAAACCTCGACGGCGTGGTGTTGAGCGATGAGGCCCACGCCAAGCTGTTCGGCTTCGACCATGCCGGCTGGAGCGCCGAGTTCGACAGCATCGGCGAATACCTGCGCGAGTACGGCCCGCGCATGCCGCAGGCCTTGCACGACGAACAGCAGCGGATCGCTGCGGCGCTGAAGGGCTAAGGCGCTTCGGGCGGTCCCTGTTCCGGGTGGAACAGGGGCGGTGCTTGCGATTCGACCGCGCGGCCCGGATGCCTGGCATCCGGGCCGCGTCGTTTTGGGGCCGAGTCCTTTCCGGCTTCGCGCCTTTGTCGGACGTCATCCCCGCGAAGGCGGGGATCCAGGGCTTCACCGCAGCAGGGCTCTGAAGTCTCTGGATCCCCGCCTTCGCGGGGATGACGGTTGAAGCGTCGCCGGCTTGAGGCGAGGGCGCGGAGCGACGATCCGAAAGGCCGGCTCGGAATTCGCTTGAATCCCGCTCGAATCCCGCCGGAGCCCCGTCGAAGTCCCGTCAAAGTCCCGTCGAAGTCCCGCCACGGGCGAGTCGGCCGGCCACCGCGCCGCCCCGTTCGCCACCCCGACCCCCTTAAACCCTGAGCCCCGACCCAGCATCGGACTCAGTATGCTGACCGCCGTGAACGACACCATGCCCGACGCCGCCCCCGCGCTCGATGCCGACGCCGACCAGGCCCTGGTCGCGCAGGCCGCCGCCGGCGGCGTGGCCGCCTTCGAGGCGCTGTACCGCCGCCACGCCAGCCGCGTCCACGGCGTCATCGCGCGCCTGGTCGGCTACCACGGCGCCCGCGCCGAGGACCTGACCCAGGAAGCCTTCGTCCGCGCCTGGCAGGCGCTGCCGAATTTCCGCTTCGAATCGGCGTTCGGCACCTGGCTGCACCGGCTCGCGGTCAACACCGCATTGATGGAACTGCGCGGCCGCCGCAGCCGCCCGTTCGAGGACAGCGACGAGGAAGCGTTCGACACGATCGGCAGCGCCGATTCGGCCGGCCACGTCACCGCGCTGTCGATGGATCTGGAACGCGCCGTCGCCAGCCTGCCGCCGCGCGCCCGCGCCGTGTTGGTGCTGTACGACGTGGAAGGCTGGAAGCACGAGGAGATCGCGGCCGAACTCGGCATGGCGGTCGGCAGTTCCAAGGCGCAATTGCACCGCGCGCGCAGCCTGCTGCGCACCCGGCTCGGAGAACAGGCATGAACGACAACGAACGCACTCCGCTCGGCCCCGAGCGCGCCGGCGACGGCGAACTGCCCGACGCGCTGCGCTGGCAACTGCGCGCGCTGCGCCGCGACCAGCCGCCGTCGCGCGACCTGTGGTCGGGCATCGCCGCGCGTCTGGGCGAGCAGGCGCCGGCCGGCCAGGCCGAGCCGACGGCCGCGACCGCCGAGCGCAGCGCTCCGGCCGCCGTCGCCGCGCTGCCGCGCCGCAGCGCCGCCAAGCGCGGCTGGATGGCGCCGCTGGCCCTGGCCGCGAGCGTGGCCGCGCTGGCGATCGGGCTGAGCGCGCACTTCCGCGCGCAGGGCCCGATGGCGCCGGCCGACGGCGGCTACGCCGCCGCGCCGGCCGCGGCCAAGCCCGGCGCCGCGCCGAGCCTGCTCCAGCGCGAGGCCCAGGGCATGACCCTGCAGTACCAGGCCGCGCTGCGCGAAGTCGAACCGGCCTCGGCCGCGTCGCTGGCGATGAAGCCGGCGTTCGACGACCTCGACCGCAACGCCGCGCTGATCCTCGACGCGCTCTCGCACAACCCCGATTCGCGGATGCTGCTGGAACAGCTGCGCCGCACCTACGCACGCCGCCTCGCGCTCGCGCAGCGCCTGGCCTACACCTGATCCCAGGAGAACGCTCCGATGATTTCCGCCGCCTTCCGCAACCGCAGCGTTCCACCCGCCGCCGCGCTGGCCCTGGCTTTGGCCGTCGCGCTGCCGGCGTTCGCCGCCACCCCCATCAACGAAACCCGCCCGCTCGATCCGCAGGGCAGCGTCGAGATCGACAACGTCAAGGGTTCGATCCAGGTCCGGGTCTGGGACCGCCCCGAGGTCAAGATCGAAGGCTCGCTCGGCGACGGCGTCGAGAAGCTCGCGATCGAGGGCGACAAGCAGCAGATTTCGATCAAGGTGCGCTACCCCAACCGCGGCAGCGGCATCGGCTTCCTCGCCGGCGGCGACAAGAGCGAGCCGAGCGACCTGAAGGTGACCGTGCCGCTGCGCGCGCGCCTGGACATCGATGCGGTCTCGGCCAACGTCGACGTCAACGGCGTGGCCTCGCGCGAGCTCAAGATCGACAGCGTCAGCGGCGACGTGGTCGTCGCCGGCGCGCCGCGCGAAGCCGAGATCGAGAGCGTCAGCGGCGATCTCAACCTGACCCTCAACAGCCCCAAGGTGTCGGCGCAGACCGTCAGCGGCGATCTGAACCTGCGCGGCCGCCTGACCGGCGAGGTGGCGGTGGAGACGGTGTCCGGCTCGGTCGACCTGGCCGCGCACGAGTCGAGCTTGAACAAGCTGTCCGGCGAATCGGTGTCCGGCGACCTGCGCATCGCCGCCGCGCTCAACAACGGCGGCGAGATCGCGTTGAAGACGGTCAGCGGCGACGTGCGCCTGGGCCTGCAGCGCGATCTGTCGGCGGTGGTGCGCGGCGAGAGCTTCAGCGGCGACCTGCGCGCGCCGAACGCGCAGATCCAGCGGCCCAAGCACGGCCCGGGTTCGAGCTTCGAGCAGCGCTACGGCAGCGGCAGCGGCCGGGTGCGGATGGAGACGTTCTCCGGCGATGCGGTGTTGGATCTGAACTGATCGGATCGGAGCGGCAACCGCGCCGGAACCGGCGCGGTCGCTGCGGTCCCGGCTGGCCGACGCTCGCGGCGGTGCTTATGCTGGAGCCTGCGCCGGCGCCGCCGGCGGCCGCGGGGGCGGGTTTTGAACGGTTCGAACCAACAGATCGAGCAACTGGCGCAGTCCGCCGGACTGGCGTCGCGCGCGGGCCAGTGGCAGGAGGCCGAGCGGCTGTGGCAGCAGGTGCGCGCGCTGGCGCCGCAGCATCCGCAGGCGCTCTACAGCCTGGGCATCCACGCGCTGCAGCGCGGCGACGCCGCAGGCGCGCAGGAGCTGTTGCAGGCCGCGCACAACGCCGCGCCGCAGGATCCGATGATCCTGCTGACGATCGGCGTGGTCGAACGCGAGCGCGGCAACGCCGAAGGCGAGTGGAACGCGATCCAGGCGGCGCTGAGCCGCGATGCGTATTTCCTCGCCGGCCTGCTGGCCAAGGCTTCGTGGCTGGAGCGCCAGGGCCAGGCGCGCGCGGCCGCGCAGGCGTACCGCAACGCGCTGACCGTGGCGCCGCCGCCGCCGCACTGGCCGGACATGCTGCGCTCCCAGCTCGAGCACGCCCAGCGCAAGCTCGACGAGTACCGCGACGAGTTCAGCGCCTTCCTCGAACACCGCGTCGGCGGGCCGCGCGAGGCGCTGGCGTTCGGCGTGCGCGGACGCTGGCAGGAAGCGGCTTCGATCATGGTCGGCCGCAGCAAGCCTTATCTGTCGGATTGCAACCAACTGTGCGTGCCGCGGCTGCCGGCGATCCCGTTCTTCGACCGCGAACAGTTCGCCTGGGTGCCGGAGCTGGAAAGCCGCACTTACGACATCCTGCGCGAGATGCGCCAGGTGCTGCGCGACGAGCAGGCCGAGTTCACGCCCTACATCGAGTACCAGCCCGGCGACCCGGTCAACCAGTGGCGCGAGCTCAACCACTCGCGGCGCTGGAGCACCTACAAGCTGTGGAGCTATTCGCAGCCGGTCGACGCGCATCTGGCGCGCTGCCCGGCCACCCGCGCGGCGCTGGAGGCGGTGGAGATGGCCGACATCGCCGACGTCTGCCCGAACGCGATGTTCTCGGCGCTGGCGCCGCACACCCACATCCCGCCGCACCACGGCGAGACCAACGCGCGCCTGGTCGCGCACCTGCCGCTGCTGGTGCCGGAGAAGTGCACGTACCGGGTCGGCTTCGAGCGGCGCGAGTGGACGGTCGGCGAAACCCTGATCTTCGACGATTCGATCGAGCACGAGGCGCGCAACGACAGCGACGACCTGCGCGTGGTGCTGATCTTCGACGTGTGGAATCCGCTGCTGTCGCTCGCCGAGCGGGCGATGGTCGATGCGATGATGAAGGCGCACCGCGAATTCTTGGCCGGCGCGCAAAGCTGAGACGGGCGCGTTCTCTTGCGGGAGCGGCTTCGGCCGCGACGCCGCGGCATCTGCAGCTCATAGCGTAGTCGCAAGACCGTCATCCCCGCGAAGGCGGGGATCCAGAGACTTCAGCGCCCTGCCTCGGTAAAGCCCTGGATCCTCGCCTTCGCGGGGATGACGGCTCGTGGAAGGCGCGGCGACCCCTGGCCGAATCCGCAAATCCGAATCCCAAAAAAAAGGAGGCGGGCCGAAGCCCGCCTCCAACGACTCGGATTGCCGTGTTTCTTATTAGAACCGCATCGTGATGCCCATGGTGTAGTAACGGCCCAGGGTGTCGTAGAACTGCGGGAAGGTGTTGCCGCTGTTGAAGCCGGTGCTGCCGATGTTGCTGCCGACGACCGGCGGCTTCTTGTCGGCGATGTTGTTGACGGTGAAGTTGATGCGGGCGTTCCACGGCAGCTCGTAGGCCATGGTCAGATCGAAGTAGTCGTAGGAATCGATCGAGGTGTAGGCCGGGAACCACTCGATCGGGCCTTCTTCGACGTCGACCGAGCTCAGGTGGCGCCAGTTCAGGCCCAGCTCGAAGTCCTTGATCGACCACACCGCGCGGAAGTTCGACTTGTAGTCGTACACGATGCCGGCGATGACGTTGCACGAGACGCCGTAGACGCCGACGCAGTCGTGCTTCGGCACCTGCGGGTCGCCCTGGTAGTCGTACTTGTCGGTCTTGGTCAGATCCAGCGAGAAGTCCAGGCGGCCCCACTCGTTGGACAGCGGGATGCCGTAGCGGACGCCCAGATCCCAGCCGCTGGTGGTGATGCGGCCCTTGTTCGAGCGGTCGAGGAACGGACCGCGCGCTTCGCCGTTGAGCGAGCCGTCCTGCGGTTCGCGCGCGCCGATCATCAGCTGGCACATCGGGTGGCTGATGCTGAGGGTCGGGTTGTAGCGCTGGTCGTAGCAACCGAACAGCGCGTCGCCGAGCACCGGACGGGTGATCGCGTCCTTGATGTCGATCTTCCAGTAATCCAGGGTGATCGACAGGTCTTCGACCGGCTGCCACACCAGGCCCAGGGTCTGGGTGTCGGCCTTTTCCGGGCCCAGGATCGGGTTGCCGCCGGTGAAGGCGTTGGCCTGGCCCGCGCTCGGCGGTTCCACGCCGTCGGCGCTGTTGATGATCGCAGTGGGCACGCCGGTGGCGACGCAGAGCTGACCGACCGCGCCGTTCGGGCCGCCGTGCTTGGCCAGTTCGGAGGCCTGGCAGGGGTCGACCGCGGTGTTGTCCAGGCCGGTCACGACCGGCTGGAACAGCTCGTTGACGTTCGGGGCGCGGGTCGCGCGCTGGAACATGCCGCGGAAGCGCAGCGATTCGATCGGCGCCCACTCCAGGCCGTACTTGTAGCTGCCGTAGTCGGTGTCGGTCTGGCCCGACTTGAACTGGCTGTGGCGGTAGCCGGCTTCGAAGTTCAGGGTCTGCGCGCCGGTCTTGCCGCTGATCAGCGGAACGATGGTTTCGACATAGGCCTCACGCAGGGTGAAGCTGCCTTCCACGTCCGGGTTGGCGCCGCCGGAGCCCTGCACTTCGTTGGGATCGCGCGAGGCCGCGTCGGCCTGGTTGCGCGCGTCGAGCTTGCGGCCTTCCAGGCCGAACGCCAGACCGATCGGGTAATCGGCCCACGGGCTCTTGAAGTTGTCGCCGAGGTCGCCGTTGATCGAACCCGACCACACTTCCTGTTCGACGCGCTGGGTGGCGAAGGTCAGCACTTCCAGGAACTTCTTCGAGTCCTTGCTGATCGAGCCTTCCGGGCCCCACAGATTCAGCGGCACGCAGCCGCCGGTCGGATCGACGCAGGTCTTGCCGTCGAGCGACAGCAGCGCCTGCTGGGTGCGGGCCTTGGACAGGAAGCCGGCCGACACGGTCAGCTGATCGGCTTCGCCGTGCGACCAGTAGGCGTCGTAGCGCCAGTTGTCGGTGATGTCGCCGCGCACGCCCAGGGTGGCCTGGAAGACCTTGTTCTGGAAGTCGGTCGAGCGGGTGCCCAGCTCGGTGGTGCGGCGGTTGAGGGTGGTGCTGACGGTGCCGGCGCTGCCGACCGCGCAGGGGCCGCCGGTCACGCCGAACTCGGCGCACAGCTGCTGGCGCGCCGGTTCCGGAATCAGCGGGTTGCCGATGCCCAGATCGAAGCGGCCGCCGAACAGGCCGCCCGGGGCGATCTGCGAGAACACGTTGGAACGGGTGTACAGCAGCTGGGTATAGGCCTCAGCGTGCTTGTTGATCTCGTAGCGGCCCAGCGCAGTGGCCTGCCAGCGGTCCAGTGCGGTCTGGTTGAAGTTGTACGGGTTGTAGTTGAACGGCGTGACGATGCCGTCGAAGCGGCCGGTGGCCGGATTGATCTGGCCGAGGCTGCCGGCGCGGGTCGGGATCGAGGTGCCCGAGCCGCCGGCTTCGCCGTTGGTCGAGTCGAGATTGAATTCGGAGAAGCCGCGCGAACCCTGCAGCAGCGGGTCGTTGTCGGTCTTGCCGAGGCTCAGCACGAAGTTGCCGCGGCCCTCGTCGAGGTTCATGCCCATCGTGACGGTGGTGTTGCGGCGGTCGCCGTCCTGCTTGCTGGACTGGCCGTAGCTCGAGTTGACTTCGATGCCTTCGAAGTTGCGCTTGAGCACGAAGTTGACCACGCCGGCGACCGCGTCGGCGCCGTACACGGCCGAGGCGCCGCCGGTGACCAGGTCGACGCTGTCGATCAGCGCGACCGGAATGACGTTGGTGTCGACCACGCCGAACAGGTTGAACGGAACGACGCGGCGGCCGTCCATCAGCACGACCGTGCGGTTGTCGCCGAGGCCGCGCAGGTTGACGGTCGCGCCGCCGTTGGCGCCGTTGTTGGTGCCCGGACCGATCGAGGGCACCGCGCCCGGAACGATCTTGAGGAAGTCTTCCGCCGCCACCGGCTGGGTGCGGGCGATTTCTTCCTGGCTGACGGTCATCACCGGGCTGTTGGTGGTCAGGCCGGGGATCGAAATGCGCGAGCCGGTTACCTGGATGCGGTCCAGGGTGGTCGCGTCTTGCGCAGCCGCGGGTGCAGCGGCCGGGGCTGCGTCCTGGGCGGCAGCCAGACCGGTACCGGCGAGGCTGGTCACGCCCACGCAAAGCGCGAAAGTGATCGCGTCGCGCAGCTTGTTGGTCTTCAGGGTCATCTCTCTCTCCAAGTCTGTACCTGAAAGAATGGGTTTCGTGCATAGAGCTGAGCCAGTCGGCGCAAAATTGAAGGCCTAAATTGGCAAAGCCGGCTCGATGGTAGACGCCCCTGAGGAATAATTAAAGTGTTGTTAAAGCCCGGCTGTCGTCGCATTACATTTTGAGACGGTCGTCGGCACATAAAAAAACAAGGCTCCCCGAGGGGAGCCTTGTTCGTTGTTGCGGTGCAGCGAAATCGATCTGGCGATCGATCAGAAGCGCTGCTGGTACTTCATGTACACGAAGCGGCCGATGTCGAACTGGCCCTGGTACGAGACGTTGGCGCTCGGCTGGCTGTACAGGGTCGGGCCGACGTGGTCGAACACGTTGTTCGCACCGATCGCGACGGTCGCATTCCACGGCGTAGCGACGCGGAATTCGATGTCGTGGAAGGTGTTGGAACCCAGCTTGTTGATCGGACGAGTCTGCGCGGCGTTGGCGGCGCGGAAGGCCGGCGTATCGCACTCGCTCGGGAACAGAGCGGCCGACAAGCAGGTTTCCTTCTGCGACGAGTAGTAGCGCGCGCCCCAGGTCGCGCTCAGCGGACCCTTCTCCCAGCTCAGGCTGGCGTTGGAGCGGATGCGGAACGTACCGGTGAAGCCCGGCGACGTCGCGTAGCCGACCAACTGCTGCGGCAGACCGGTGGCGCTGGTGTCGGTCTTGATCTCGTCGTTGACCGTGTACGTGGTCTGCCAGTTCAGGGCGAAGTTACCGATGCTGGTGGGCAGGCGGTAGTTGACTTCCAGGTCGTAGCCTTCGGCTTCGCGGTAACCGGCGTTGATACTGGCGAAGGTCATGCTGTTGACGTAGCCCAGCACCGGATCGCGGGTGAACGCGGTGCAGCGGCTGGCGTCGCCCGAGATGTAGCAGTCGTTGAGCATCTGCGTCGGCGAGTCGGCGACGATGGTGTCTTCGATCTTGATCTTCCACCAGTCGAGGCTGGCGTTCAGGCCTTCCACGAAGCCCGGGCTCCACACCACGCCCAGGGTGCGCGACTTGGAGGTTTCCGGAATCAGGTTCGGGTTGGAACCGGAGAAGAACGCCACCGGGGTCTGCGAGTTGGTGCCGCCGGCCGGGACGAAGCCCTGCTGCAGCTGGCGGAACGTCGCCGCATTGACGATGTCGCGCGAGCAGTTCGCGTTGCCGCGAGCCGAACCGAAGGTGCTGTCGCACGGGTCGGTGAAGAACGCGAAGGTCTGCGAGCCGCCGCCGTACAGGTCGTTGATCGTCGGCGCGCGGAAGCCCTCGGCGATGGTGCCGCGGACCAGCAGCGAGTCGATCGGCTTCCACTTGAAGCCGAACTTGTTGTTGACCGTGTCGCCGAAGGTGCTGTAGTCGGAGTAACGGCTGGCGACCGAGAAGCTCAGCTCCTTGGCGCCCGGCACATCGGCGAGCAGCGGAATCGCCAGCTCGACGAAGAACTCGTCGACGCTGTACGAACCGTTGGTCGGGCCGCCGGCCAGGGTGGTCGAGTTGCCGGTGACCGCCTGCGCGTCCGGAATGAAGCGGCCCTGCTCCTTGCGGTGCTCATAGCCGAGCGCGAAGCCGAAGTCGCCGCCCTGCAGGGCGAACAGCGAACCCGACAGGTTGGCGCTGTAGACGTTGGTTTCGGTCTCGCCGCTGGAGTTCAGGCGCTGGAACAGGAAGTCCTGCAGCGCCTGGTTGCCGGTCAGGCCGCCGTCGCCGGTGCGACCGAACGGGATGAACGGATTCCACGGCACGCACTGGGTCAGCGGGATCGGGTTGGTCGGGGTGCCGCACTGGACCACGCCCTGGCCGTTGAGGAACGACGGACCGACCGCCTGCTTGGTGCGCTCGATGTTGAGGTTGCCGTAGTTCTCCTGGGTCACCTTGTTGTTGTTGTACAGGTAACCCACGTCCCAATCGAAGTTGCGCTCGCCGATTTCGAAGCTGCCTTCCAGGCCGGCGGCGAAGCGCCAGGTGGTCGAGCTCGGCTTGTCGACGCGCGGCACTTCCCAGGTACGGCGCCAGAAGTTCACGTCCTGAGCGGCGACGCCGTTGCCCGGGCCCCACTGGGTGCCGACCGGGTTGTAGTAGCTGTCCTTCGACATGCGGAAGCCGCCCGGGATCGGGCCGGCCGACGCGCTCTGGAACGGATAGCCGGCGACCTGACGCTCGGCGTCGCGCTGCGAGTACAGGATGTCGCTGCGGAAGCGGACCTTGTCGGTGATGTCGAACACGCCGTTGACGAACAGCGCGCGGCTCTCCAGCGGAGTGCGCAGGTGCGTCTGCAGGTTGGTGTTGCTCTTGTCGACGGTCGAGCCGTTCGGATCGGCGGCGCTGGTGCCGGTGTTGGTGTTCAGCGCGTGGTAGTTCGACAGACGGCGCCAGTCGCCGCCCTGGTTCAGCACGCGGTTGCCGCCGTTGGCGGTCGGCAGGTTGATCACGCCCCACTGGCTGACCGTGGTCCAGTTGCGGGTCGGGTGCATCGGACCCTGCGGGAAGGCCGAGAAGTCGCGGTCGCGCGCGAACACTTCTTCTTCCTTGCGGTATTCCACGGCGGCGGTCAACGAACCGCGGTCGCCGGTGAAGCCCAGGACGAAGTCGGCGCGGGTGGTGGCGCCGTCGCCCTCACCGTACTGGCCGTAGTAAGCGCTGGCGGTCGCGCCTTCGAAGTTGGTGCGGGTGATGATGTTGACCACGCCGGCGATCGCGTCGGAGCCGTAGATCGACGAGGCGCCGTCCTTCAGCACTTCGATGCGCTCGACCGCGGCGGTTGGGATCAGCGAGACGTCCTGCAGGCCGCTGGTGCTGATGCCCAGACGCTTGCCGTTGACCAGGATCAGGGTGCGCTGGGCGCCCAGGTTGCGCATGCTGATGAACTGGCCGCCGACGTTTTCGCCGGCCGACAGCGGCTGTGCGCGGCTGATCGCCGGGGCGCCGGTGGCGGAGATGTTCTGCAGGATGTCGGCGACCGACTGGAAGCCCTGCTTTTCGATATCGGCGCGGGTGATCGCCAGCACCGGCTGGGCGGTCTCCAGGTCGACCTGACGGATGCGCGAACCGGTCACTTCGATGCGGTCGAGCGTGGTGGCCTTTTGCTGCGCCGGCGCATTCGCTTCCTGCGCAACGGCGACACCTGCGATGGCCGTCGAGCCCACTGCGAGCGCGAAAGTGATCGCGTCGCGGAGCTTGGTGGTCTTGAAAGTCATTCTCTCTCTCCGAAATCGGTCTTGATGAACCCCGTGAATCCTGGCCAGAGGCGTCAAACGAAACGCCAAGTTCCGGCAAGGTTCGCCGATGCTAACCGTGGCCTCGGAAAAATTAAAGTGTCGTTAAGTGTCGGGATGTGACGCGGCACGGGGCGCACGCCAGCCATATTTTTGCCGGCACGGCCTGATCCAGCACGTCGCGGAGTTTGACCGAATCGGCGAAATTTATAGACGTAATCCGCATTCAGGCGAGCTTTTACGTGGCGTCCCAACGGCCTGGCGAAGCCGCTCAGCGGCAGGCGCGTTGTGCGCCTGTGACCGATCGGTACAAATACACACAATTTTTACAAGCGCGCCTGGAGCAGCGGATCTGCCGGTTTCGGGCTTGCGAAAGGGCCGCCAGCGGTCGCAGGCGATGATCGTTGCGCGGCCAGACGGTCAGGCACGCAGCCGTTCGGCGGCCTTTCGGTGTCGGGCATTAGCGGAAAAGGGAGCGACGGACGCCGCAACGGACGCTGGCCTGGACGGCCGGCAGCGCATGAAGGCGGTTGCGAAGGAGTGGCGGCGCGGCGCGCCGCGGACTTACAGGTCTTGTTCGTAACGGACGTAAGGCACGGTGCCTTCGTCCTTCTCGCCGTTGCCCGGAGCGAACGGGTTCTTGCCGCGGGTGACGACGTTTTCCGCGCCGACGGTCAGCTGGCCGCTCCACGGGGTGCGCCAGGTCAGGCCGACGCCGAGGCCTTCCCACTGGCCCGGCTGGCCGGGCGTGTCGACCACGCGGCCGACGATGTTGGCGCCGAAATTGCCGTAGGCGGCGCCCAGGGTGATGCTCTTGCTGTTCCAGTGGTCGGCCAGGTTGGGCATTTCGCCGGCCGGAATCAGCTTGGCGCGAGCCCAGGTGCCGCCGATGGAGACCATCGCCTCGCGGCCGATGTTCTTCTGGCCGTAGACGGTGAGGGTGTTCTGGTCGACCCGGCTGGTGCGGCCGTTCGGGCTCATCCACGCCGGCAGGGTGTCGCGGCCGTTGCCGAGCGACACGCCGACGCGGCCGCCGGGGCGGCTGAGGCTGGCGCCGGCCGAAAACTGGCGGTTGTCGTTGCGGTCTTCGTCGTCGAGCGCGGCCAGCAGGCAGTGGTTGGCGAGGTTGCCGATCGCCCCGGCCAGGCCGGACTTGCGGTCGCACACCAGGCCCAGTCCGTCGCCGCTGTCGAGGCCGAGGGTGGCGTCGACGGTGTTGGCGCCGCTCTTCCAGCGCATGCCGGCGCGGTCGGCCGGCTCGAGCTGCAGCAGATACTCCAGCTTGCCGTTGTTCTGGTTCCACACCGGCAGGTAGGTGGTATCGCGCTTGGCCTGCGCGTGCGCAGCCGCCGCCACGCCGAGGGCGAGCGAGAGTGCGAGCGGCAAGTGGCGCAAGAGCTTGGGCATCGTGACTGTTGGTGGCGCGGACCGTCGTTAAGACCGAATGAAGCCGGCCGAGTTCCCCGGAATTACGGATCGACTATAGAGGGTTTATGTTTATTTAACAATCGGAAAACGGTCCCAGATCGCCTCGAAACGGTGCCTGCGGCGACCGCCGGTCGGGTTATTGGACCCGTTGCGGGGCGTCCATCTCGACCGCGGCGGCGGCGAACAGGCCGGCCACCTCGTCGCCGTCGAAGCGGTAGGTCTGGCCGCAGAATTCGCAGCGCACCTGGGCCTGGCCGCCGGCGGCGTCGACCGCGGCCTGCGCCTCGTCGCGGCCCAGCGAGACCAGCATCGCCTCGACCCGTTCGCGCGAGCACGAGCAGGCGAAGCTCAACGGCTTGCCGCCGAGCACTTGCGCGCCGTCCTCGTGGAACAGGCGGTGCAGCAGAGTCTGCGCCGGCAGCTCGAGCAGTTCGCCGTCGCGCAGGGTCTCGAACAGGGCGCCGACCCGGGTCCAGCCGTCCTCGTCGCCGCCGTCGCCGGGCAGCTTCTGCAGCATCAGCCCGGCCGCGCGCTCGCCGTCGGCGGCCAGCAGCAGCCGCGTCGGCAGCTGTTCGGACTGGCGGAAATAGCCTTCGAACGCGCCGGCCAGCGAGTCCGACTCCAGCGCCACCAGGCCCTGGTAGCGGATCGGCTCGCGCCCGCCGACGCTGGGGTTTTCGATGGTGATCGCCAGCACCGCCTGGTCGCCGAGCTGGCCGAGGTCGCGCGAGACTTCGCCGCCTTCTTCGGCCAGTTGGACGATGCCGCGCAGGGTGCCGGCCGCGGTGCATTCGGCGAACAGGGTGCGCAGGGCGCCGTCGCCGCGCAGCTGCACCGACAGGCGGCCGTCGACCTTGGCGTGGCCGGTGAACAAGGCCGCGGCGGCGGCGGCTTCGCCGAGCAGTTCGGCGGCGGCGGCCGGGTACTCGGCGCGCTCGCGGATCTGGCGCCAGGTCTCGTCCAGGCGCACGTGCACGCCGCGCACGCCGGCCGTTTCGATCAGGAAGCGGGTCAGGCGGTCGTGGCCGTCGGCGGCGGGCGGGGCGTGTTCGGCGGTGGTCATCGGGTGCGTACTCTCATACATAGGCGTGCACTGCGGGCCGCCGCGGTGGACGCGGCTTGGCGGATAATGCGCACGTTCCTGTGAACAGGGGGATGTAAAACGATGCGGTTGCGAGCGGTGCGAGCGAGGCCGACACGGCGGGCAGACCGTCCTGCGGCAAGAGTGGGGACGCAGGTGCGCCAGTGCAAGGTTTGAGCGCCCCGACTCCCGGGCCGGCCGAGGCCCCCGCCGCGCCGCCGCGGCGCGGCCGGCGCTGGTTGCGCTGGCTGATCGCGCTGCCGTTCCTGTTCCTGCTGGCCTCGACCCTGCAGGTGGCGGTGCTGCGCTTCGTCGATCCGCCGTTCTCGGCGTTCATGCTGATCCGCCAGTTCGAGGCCTGGGGCGAGGGCGATTTCGGCTTCCGCCTGGCCCAGGACTGGCGCGGCCTGGACGAGATCTCGGCCGACGTGCCGGTGGCGCTGGTGGCCTCGGAGGACCAGAAGTTCGCCGATCACTTCGGCTTCGATCTGGCCGCGATCGAGAAGGCGCACAAGAACAACGAACGCGGGCGCAAGGTCCGCGGCGGCAGCACCATCAGCCAGCAGACCGCCAAGAACCTGTTCCTGTGGGGCGGGCGCAGCTGGGCGCGCAAGGGGCTGGAGGCCTGGTACACGCTGCTGATCGAGACCTTGTGGCCGAAGCACCGGATCATCGAGGTCTACGCCAACATCGCCGAGTTCGGCGACGGCGTGTACGGCGCGCAGGCCGCGGCGCGCACGTATTTCGGCAAGGACGCCAGCCGCCTCGGCCCGGGCGAGGCCGCGCGCATGGCCGCGGTGCTGCCCAATCCCAAGCGCTACAGCATCGCCAAGCCGGGGCCGTACGTGCAGCGGCGCGCCGCGGCGATCCAGCGGCAGATGCGCAACATCGGCGGCGACGGCTATCTCAAGCAGATCGAGTGACGGCGTCGCTGCGGCGCCGGCCGAGGCCGCGCTTGCGCAAGCCGCGTCCGCCGATGCCGCGCCTGCCGAAGCCGCGCTCATCGAAGCCGAGCCAACCGAAGCGTTGCCCGCCGAAGCCGTGCCCGTCACGGCGACCGCCGCTACTATTCGCGGCATGAACCGCGAACGCGTCACCGTCGTGTTGGCCGCCTTCGACGAGGCGCAGAGCCTGCCGTTGCTGCAGCCGCGCATCGCCTCGGCGCTGGACGCGCTGGCCGGCGACGGCGTCGACGGACGGGTGCTGTACGTCGACGACGGCAGCCGCGACGCGACCTGGGCGATCCTGCAGGGCTTCGCCGCGGCCGACCCGCGCGTCGGCCTGCTGCGGCTGTCGCGCAATTTCGGCAAGGAAGCGGCGCTGACCGCGGGCCTGGACCGGATCGAAGACGGCGCCGCGCTGATCCTCGACGCCGACGGCCAGGATCCGCCGGAGCTGATCCCGAAGTTCGTGGCCAAGTGGCGCGAAGGCTTCGATGACGTCTACGGCACCCGCCTGGAGCGCGAGGGCGAGGGCTGGCTCAAGCGGTCCAGCGCGCATGCGTTCTACCGGGTGATCGGGCGGCTCTCGCGCACCCCGATCCCGGCCGATACCGGCGATTTCCGCCTGCTTTCGCCGCGCGCGCTGGACGCGCTGCGGCAACTGCGCGAGCGCCACCGGTTCATGAAGGGCCTGTTCGGCTGGATCGGCTTCAACCGCGTCGCGCTGCCGTACCACCGCGGCGCGCGGGTCGCCGGGCGCAGCAAATTCAGCTTCTGGCGATTGTGGAATCTGGCGCTGGAAGGCATCACCGGTTTCTCGACCGCGCCGCTGCGGCTGGCGACCTACCTGGGCCTGGCGACCGCGGCGCTGGCGTTCGCGTTCGCGCTCAAGGTGGTGGTCAAGGCCTTGCTGTTCGGCGACCCGGTGCAGGGCTGGCCGACGATGATGGCGGTGATCCTGTTCCTCGGCGGCGTGCAGCTGATCGCGCTGGGCCTGATCGGCGAATACCTGGGCCGGCTGTACGAGGAATCCAAGCAGCGGCCTTTATATCTCGTCGACACCTGGCAGCCGGCGGCGGGAGTATCCTCGGGCCAGGCTCCATCGCCCAGCCTTGCCGTTCCCACGTTCCCCACGCTCGCGGAAGGAGACGGTCGTGCGCACAGTCAGACAGCTGTTGGAGGCGAAAACCGCTGAGGTTTTCGCGATCGGCCCGGACGCGCCGGTGATCGAGGCGATCCGCCTGATGGCCGAAAAACGCATCGGCGCGGTGCTGGTGATGGACGGCGCGCGTCTGGCCGGGATCCTGTCCGAGCGCGATTACGCGCGCAAGATCGTGCTGCAAGGGCGTTCCTCGGCGGACACGCCGGTGCGCGACATCATGACCGCGCAGGTCGTCAGCGTGAGCCTGGGCGACACCGCCGAGCGCTGCATGCAGTTGGTGACCGACAAGCGCATCCGCCATTTGCCGGTGCTGGACGATGGGCAGGTGGTCGGCGTTGTGTCGATCGGCGATCTGGTCAAGGCGGTGATCGAGGATCAGCAGGTCGAGTTGGATCAATTGCAGCGGTATATCGCCAGTTGATGGAGCGATGCGTCGTGGTTGCGTTGTCGCGGTCGCGGCTCGCGCCGCTCCTGCAGAAGTTTCGTATCCGACTGTAGGAGCGGCGCGAGCCGCGACCGCGAAAAGACGACTGCGACGAAACCGCGCACGCCGCGTCAATTCACCACATGCTGCGCGCAGCCGGTGTCCTTGCCCGGCCCCAGCTCCAGCGTCGCCAGCAACGCCGCCGGCGGCGCGATCGCGCCGAGCGCCAGCGCCGCGGCGCCGCGCAGGCCCAGGCGCTTGTAGTCCGGCCGCGCGTTGGGTTGCTTGAACGTGCCGGTCACCAGCAGCGGCGTGCGCAGCGCCAGCAGGCTGCGGTCCTTCGGCCGCGGGCGGATCACCAGGTCGAGCTTTTCCTGGTTCAGATCGATGGTGCCGTTGCCGATCAGCACGGTGTCGCTGGTGTCGAAGGCCAGCGCCTTGGCCGTCATCACGCCGTCGCGCACCGCGAAGTCGCCGAAGCCGCAGCGGATCGGGATCTTGTGGTCGCCGGTGAGCTTGAACTTGAGGATCTCGGCCACGTCGATGCCGGTGAATTCCATCAGCAGGTTGCTGATCTGGCCCTGGCCCATGCCGACGGCGACGCTGCCGTCGCTGCTGCCGAGCATCTTGGCGATGGAATTGCCGCTGCCGGCCAGTGCGATGCGGCCGCCGATCTTGCCGACCGCGTCCTGGCCGAGCTTCACGTTCGGCATCAGCTTGGCCAGGGTCAGGCGCTGGGCGCGGATGTCGGCGCGGGTGCGCAGGGTCGGCGCGCGCGCGTCCATCGTGACGGTGGAGCGGATGTCGCCGTCGGCGACGCCGAAGTCGAGCGGGTCGAGCTTGAGCAGGCCGTCTTCGAGCAGCAGCCGCGCGTGCATGTCGTCGAGCGGCCAGCCCGGCGCTTCGATGCGCGCGGCCTTGAGCTTCACGTCGGCGTCCATCGAACGCAGCTTGTCGAGGCGGTACGGCGTGTCCGGCAGCAGCCGCGCGCTGGCGTCCTGGCGCGCGTGCTGCGCGGCGAGTTCGGGGTTGGTGCTTTCGCCGCGGCCTTGCTGCGGCGCGGCGCCGACGAAGCCGGCGAGGTCGTCGAAGTCCAGGCGCTTGGACGCCAGGTCGGCGCGCAGGTACGGGCGCTTGCCGGCGGTGTCGACGCTGGCGTTGCCGGACAGGTCGCTGTCGCCGACCTTGCCGGTGAAGCCGTCGTAGCGCCACAGCGCATCGCTGCGGCGCAGGCGGCCGTCGAGCGCGTACGGCGGGGTCGGCGGAATCGCCACGCCGATCAGCGGATACAGGTCGGCGAGGTTCTTGCCGCTGAGCGCGAACTGCAGATCGAAATTGCGCAGATGGAACGGGTCGACCAGCTCGCCGCGGGCATGCGCGCGGGTGGCGCCGGCGGCGGCGCGCAGGTTCAGCCGATACGGATTGCGGGTGTCGCGCAATTCCAGCGGCGATTCGGCGCGGCCTTGCAGGGTGAAGGCGTTGTTCTTCCAGCGGCCCTTGCCTTCGACCTCGACCGGCGGCGCGGCGTCTTCGCGGCGCGGCTGGCGGCTGGCGATATCGAGGCGGATGTCGGTCTTGTCGGCCGGGTCGAGGAATTCCAGGCGGCCGTCGTCGATCCAGATGCGGCGGAAGGTCGGCAGTTCGCCGCCGCCGCCGTTGTCGAACACCCAGTTGCCGCCGTGCTCGCTATCGCTTTGCAGATAGACGCGCGGCTGGGTCAGGCGGATGTCGGGGATGCGGATTTCGCCCTTGAGCAGCGGCCAGAACTCGATCGCCAGTTCCAGCCGCTGCGCGCTGGCCATCAACGGCTGCTTGGCCCACGGCGCGTTGGCGAAGCTCAGCGCATCGGCGCGGATCACCGGCACCCGGCCGAGTTCGACGTCGAGATTGCCGCCGATCTCCAGCTTGCGGCCGGTGCGCGCTTCGACCTGGCGTTCGACCGGGCCTTTGAACCAGTTCCAGTCCCACAGCGCGATCAGCACGGCCAGCGCCAGCGCCAGCAAGCCGAGCGCGGTCAGCCAGGGATGGCGGCGCGGCCACGCGCGCGGCGCGGCGACGGGGGATTCGGGGACGGTAGCGGTGGGAGAATTCATCGCGAGAGCGCGCGGGCGGCCGCGTCGGCGGGTTCAGCGTGCGGCCGGCCCGCGCAGGGGCCTGTTCGCTGCGGTGGCCCCACCATCGCGAGGCTGCGGTAAAGCGAGGGTGAATGCGCGGTGGAGACCGCGCAACGCGTTCAGGCCGTCAGCGCCTCGGGCGCGGGCACGACCTGCGACAGCACCGCGACGTAATGGCAGACGCTGCCGCCGATCACGAACAGATGCCAGATCGCATGCGAATACCTCAGCTGGGGGCGGTGATAGAACACCGTGCCGAGCGTGTAGCACAGGCCGCCGGCGAGCAGCCAGCCCAGGGTCCAGGCGTCGAGCGCGTTGAGCAGCGGCTTGATCGCGACCAGCACCAGCCAGCCCATCGCGATGTAGATCGCGGTCGACAGCAGCTTGAAGCGGCCGGTGTAGAACAGCTTGAACACGATCCCGGCCGCGGCCAGGCCCCAGATCGCCGCGAACAGGCCCCAGCCCCACGAACCGCGCAGGCCGATCAGGGTGAACGGGGTGTAGGTGCCGGCGATCAGCAGATAGATCGCGCAGTGGTCGAACACCTTCAGCCGGCCCTTGGCGACGGGGTGCTGGATCGCGTGGTAGAGGGTGGAGGCGATGTACAGCAGCAGCAGGCTGATGCCGAACACGATCGCGCTGCCGAGTTGCCAGCCGTCGCCGTACAGCGCGGCCAGGGTGATCATCACCGACCCGCCGGCCAGCGCGGCGGTGGCGCCGAGACCGTGGGTGAGGGCGTTGGCGATTTCCTCGCGGATCGAGTGGTCGCCGTGTGCGGGGGCGTGGGCGGCGGTCATAGTCCCTGCATCCTAACGCGCTCGCGGGCGAATGCCCGCTGCGGCGATGAACGGACTGCTGGGGTTAAGTGCGCGGTGTCGCGGATTGGCGACGAAGGCGGGATCGTCGCGCGCCGCCGTCCGCCAGGTCCGCGCCGGCGCCGCGACGGGCGCCGGCGCCGACTCATTAGCTTCCCGGGGCGGAAACCGGACCCTGGCCCGGCATCATCATGACGCCGACGATCGCCACCGCGATGCCGCCGAGGTTGATCAGGAACGGAACCTTGGCTTCGCTCCAGTGCAGGATCACGTACACCAGCATCACCGGCGACAGCAGCAGCGAACCCAGGCCCCACCAGATGCTTTCCTGGAACGCCAACACCAGCAGCCACAGTCCCGCGCCGAAGCAGATCAATCCGCCCACGACCATCAAGATCATCGCCAACGCGCCCATACCCTTCCCCTGCAGAAAGCCGGCTCCTTGCCGGCACCGACATGCTAGCTCAACGGGTGCGGTCGGCAGGGGCCGAACGATGGGGGCCGAACAATGGGGCGATTGTCGCGACGGGCGGGGCGGCGCGCGGACCGGCGCTGGCCTACTCGAGCTCGTTGAGCCGGCGGATGCGGCGCAGCCGGCGCTGGATCTTGTGCGGCTTCGGGAAGCGGTATTCCTCGACTTCGACCAACAGCCCGCAGCCCTCGCCGAACGCCTCGCGCATGGCGTACAGGCGGCCGTTGCCTTCGAACGCGAGCCAGCGTTCGCCGTCGGCGACGACCTTGATCTGCGAGACCGAGGGGATGATCTCGCTCAACGCGGCCAGATCGAGGGTGCCGCGCGCCAGCAATTCCTCGCGCCGCGCCGCCAGCGCCTGCGCGCGGGCGCGGGTGGCCTGCAGCGCGGATTCGCGGTCGATGCGGTGGATCGGATGCAGCGCGTCGAGCGGCACCAGCGCCTGCGCCTTGTCGCTGCGCAGGCGGTGGATGTCCATGACGACCTTGCCCATGTAGGCGTCCTTGTAGTCGAGCGCGGCGACTTCGCTGCGCTTGCTCAACAAGTACAACCACCATTGGCGCAGGCGCGACATCGGCTTCAGTCGAGCGCGACCGCGTGCGCGTGTTCGCGCGTGGCCAGGAACTGCACGCCCGGCGCGCGTTCCTGCGCCAGTTGCAGGTTGACTCGGGTCGGGGCGAGGTAGACCAGCTGGCCGGCCGCGTCGACCGCCAGGTTCATCGCGTTCTTCTCGCGGAATTCCTCGAGCTTCTTTGCGTCGTCGCAGCGGATCCAGCGCGCGGTCGCGACGCTGACCTGTTCGAAGCTGGCGTCGACGCCGTACTCGTCCTTCAGCCGGTAAGCGACCACGTCGAACTGCAGCACGCCGACCGCGCCGAGGATCAGGTCGTTGCTCATCAGCGGGCGGAAGAACTGGGTCGCGCCTTCTTCCGACAGCTGCGCCAGGCCCTTCTGCAACTGCTTGAGCTTGAGCGGATCGCGCAGGCGCGCGCGCCGGAACAGTTCCGGCGCGAAGTTGGGGATGCCGGTGAACGACAGGTTCTCGCCTTCGCTGAAGCTGTCGCCGATCGAGATCGTGCCGTGGTTGTGGATGCCGATCACGTCGCCGGGGAACGCGGTCTCGGCGATCTCGCGGTCGCTGGCCATGAAGGTCAGCGCGTTGGCCAGCTTGAGTTCCTTGCCGGTGCGGGTGTGGAACGCCTTCATGCCGGCGTTGAACTTGCCCGAGCAGATGCGCATGAAGGCGACCCGGTCGCGGTGCTGCGGGTCCATGTTGGCCTGGATCTTGAACACGAAGCCGGTGAGCTTGTCCTCGGTCGGCTGGATCTGGCGGCCGGTGGTCTCGCGCGGCTTCGGCGCGGGCGCGTGCTCGACGAAGAAGTCCAGCAGCAGTTGCACGCCGAAGTTGTTGACCGCCGAGCCGAAGAACACCGGGGTCTGCTCGCCGGCCAGGTACTTGGCCTTGTCGAACGGGTGCGAGGCGCCTTCGACCAGCTCGAGCTCCTCGCGCAGTTCGGCCAGCATGTTGTCGCCGATGCGCGCGGCCAGGGCCGGGTCGTCGATCGAGGCGAAGATGGTCGAGTCCTGGCGGGTGAAGTTGCGGCCCTGTTCGTACAGGTGCACCTCGCCGGTGATCAGGTGGACCACGCCCTTCAGGCGCGAGCCCATGCCGATCGGCCAGGTGATCGGCGCGCACTGGATGCCGAGCACGCTCTCGACTTCGTCGAGCAGGTCGATCGGGTTCTTGCCTTCGCGGTCGAGCTTGTTGATGAAGGTCATGATCGGGGTGTCGCGCAGGCGGCACACCTCCATCAGCTTGATCGTGCGCTCCTCCACGCCCTTGGCCACGTCGATGACCATCAGCGCCGAGTCGACCGCGGTCAGCACGCGGTAGGTGTCCTCGCCGAAGTCGGCGTGGCCGGGGGTGTCGAGCAGGTTGACGATGCAGTCCTCGTACGGGAACTGCATGACCGACGAGGTCACCGAGATGCCGCGCTCCTTTTCCAGCGCCATCCAGTCCGAGGTGGCGTGGCGCGCGGCCTTGCGGCCCTTGACCGAGCCGGCCATCTGGATCGCGCCGCCGAACAGCAGCAGCTTTTCGGTCAGGGTGGTCTTGCCGGCGTCGGGGTGCGAAACGATCGCGAAGGTGCGGCGGCGCAGGGCTTGCTGGGTGACTTCGGACATGGGAACGGCGCGCCCGGGGCGCGTCGGGTAGGCAGGAGAGGGCGGGGATTATACCTGCCGGCCGGGCGGGCGCTTCGGCTGCCCCCTGTAGGAGCGACGCGAGTCGCGACCGCGACACCCGGCTTCCGGCGCGAGATCGAGGCCCCGCGGTCGCGACTCGCGTCGCTCCTACAGGGGGCTCTCGGGTTACCGGGTCCCGCCGGACAGGCGCAGCGGGCCTTGCGGGCCGGTCATGCGGAACGGGATCGACTCCAGCCGCATGCCGCGGTTGACCTGGACGGTGAAGTGCAGGTGCGGGCCGGTGCTGAAGCCGGTGTTGCCCGACAGGCCGATCTGCTGGCCGGCGCGCACGCGCTGGCCGACCCGCACCAGCACCCCGTCGTCGGCCTTGAGGTGGGCGTACAGGGCCATCGTGCCGTCGTCGTGGAGGATGCGCACGAAGTTGGCGCGGTCGCCGAACTTCTCCAGGTTGAGCCCGGCCTTGTCGAAATCGGACTCGACCTGCATCACCGTGCCGTCGCGCGCGGCCAGCACCGGGGTGCCGATCTCGGCCGCGAAATCGATCGCGTAGCGGTGCTCGGGCTCGGTGTGGCTGAAGTGGCCGCCGTAGCCCTGGTCGATGCGGAACTGCTGCTGGCGCAGCGGCAGCAGGTATTCGGCGTTCTGCGGCCGCGCGCGCGGGTCGCCCGGCACCGAGCGCATGCTCAGTTCGAAATCGCCGCCGCGGCTGGGGTCCTGCGCGCTGAGCACGCTGACCACCGCGCTGCCGCGCGGGTCCAGGGTCAGGCTGGCCGGCAGCAGCGGGCTGCCGACGATGTTGTTGCTGCGGTTGAAGTCCAGCCGCACCTCGATCGGCCCGGCCAGGCTGTTGTCGGCCCAGGCCAGGTAGCGGTCGCCGTCCTGCTGCACGCGCAGGCGCGCGATCGAGCTGGGCTCGGAGCGGAACGGGATCACCTTGACTTCGGCCGCGCCGGTGGCGCTGGCGACCGATTCGCTCGGCGCGCGGTCGCCGTAGTGGGTGACGCCGTTGCGGTCGGTCCAGCGGTACAGCTTGCCGGCCAGCGCGCTGCCGGCCGCGAGCGCGAGCGTGGCGGCGAGAAGGGTGCGGCGGAGGGCGGAGGAGATCGGACGCGGCATGGTTCGGCGCAGGGCGGCAGGGGCTAGTCGAGGCAATCCGATTGCAGGTGCAGGGCGCGCGCGACATCGCCCAGGTCGAAGGCGGTCACCGCGCGGTCGTCGTCGACCGCGTACAGCGCGCCATAAGGGAAGGCGTGGGTCGCCGCCGCGTGCAGGGCGATGCCGTCGGTGTGCGCGGTGCCTTCGCCGCGGAAGCTGCCGACCGGGCGCAGGCTGTCGCGTTCGAACACATGGAACACGGTGCGCGGGTCGAGCTGGTCGACCGCGACCCAGTAACCGGCGCCGCGCGCGCAGCTCCACAGCGCCACGCCCTCGGCCTGGGCGGAGAAGCTGCCCGGAGGCACCGCGCGGCCGGTGTAGCGGCCGGCCAGGGTGTATTCGCGCAGGGTCGAGGCGCGGCTGAGGTCTTCGTCGGCGATCAGCAGGCGGTCGCCGGCGGCGTCGCCGGCGATGGATTCGACGATGCGCAGCGCGGCCGCGTCGCTGGTGTCGCCGAACGCGCCCAGGTACTCGCTGCCCATGCGCCCGTCCTCGTCGAAGCGCAGGCGGTAGCGGCGCACGCGCTGGTCGAGTTCGTTCAGCGCCGGCACTTGATCGAACTGGGCGCCGTACATGAAGTTGTCGGTGACGTAGGCGTCGATCTCGCCCGGCGCGGTCTCGTTGAGCCACAGCCCGTACGGGCTGCGCAGCTGGGCTTCGCCGAAGCTGCCGAGCGGCGCGAAGTCGGGCAGGCGCAGCACCTGGACGCGGTGGTTGTCGCGTTCGGCCACGAACAGGTAGTCGCCGAACACGGCCAGGCCGTTGGGGCGCTTGAACTGGCCCAGCGCCTCGCCCTTGCCGCCGAACTCGCGCAGGCGCTTGCCGCTGTCGGCGTCGTACACGGCCAGGCGGTGCGTGGATTTGGCGCTGGCGATCAGCCAGGTCGAGCCGTCGGCGGCGGGCCAGGTCGCCAGCGAGTCCAGCTCGTCGTGCGCGCTGGGTTCGGACACGAAGCGCTCGGGCACGCTGGCCGTACCCGGCGGAACCGCGCCTTCGCGGCGCGGTTCGGGCGCGCGCGGTGGCGTGGAGACGCAGGAGCAGAGCAGGGCGCTGGCGATCAGGACGGCGGCGAGGCGGCTGTTCATCCGGGCAAGTGTATGCGGCGACGGCGGCGAACGGGTGTCGGTGCGGTGGCGGCCGGTCCGCGCTCGCGGCCGGCGAAATAATAAATCGCTATATGCGGATGAAGCGATTGACACGCCCTTCCGCGCTCGGCAGACTGTGCCCATCCATCGAGACCGGCTGAGGGACAGGCCCTTAGAAGCCGGGGCAACCCAACGCAGCGCAAGCTGCGTGAAGGTGCCAATTCCTGCGGCCCGCCCGCGCCTTTCAGGCGTCGAGGCGACGGTCGGAAGATGGTTGCGGACACGCGCCCAGCAGCGCGTGCGCGACTTGCAGCTCGGTGGCCCGTTCACTTCACGGATGCCCGCCATGAGCTTCGCCCCCAGCACCGCCGACAGCCGTACCGCCAGCGCCGAGCGCAGCGATTCCTACGTGTCCTTCGCCGCTTCGGCCGCCGCGTTCGAGCGTGCGCCGGTGACGCGCCCCGGCGCCGTCCGCGGCGAAATCGCGATCGAACTGGAACTGCGCCACGCCGGCCGCCGCTCGCTGCGCCTGCGCTACGAAATCCAGGGCGACCGCGCGCTGCCGGCGCTGTTCGTCGCCGGCGGCATCTCCGCGCACCGCCATCTGGCGCCGAGCCGCGAGTTCGGCGAGGGCGGTTGGTGGGAAAACCAGGTCGGCGCCGGCCGCTCGCTGGATCCGGCGCGGCATTGCCTGGTGTCGTTCGACTGGCTCGGCGCCGACGGCACGCTCGACTTCGCGATCGACCCGGCCGACCAGGCCGACGCCGTCGCCGCGCTGCTCGACGCGCTGCGGATCGAGCGCCTGCAGGCCTTCGTCGGCTATTCCTACGGCGCGATGGTCGGCCTGCAGTTCGCCGCGCGCCATCCGCAGCGGCTCGACGCGCTGGTCTCGATCAGCGGCACCCACCGCGCCCATCCCTACGCCGCCGCGTGGCGCGCGCTGCAACGCCGCGCGGTCGCGCTCGGCGCCCTGCAGTGCGACGAAGCCCAGGGCCTGGCGCTGGCGCGCGAACTGGCGGTGCTGAGCTACCGCACCCCGGAAGAATTCGCCGAGCGCTTCGGCGCCGCGCAGGTGGTCGATGGCCGCGTGCGCGTCGACGCCGAGGACTACCTCGACCATTGCGGCAACAAGTACGTCGCCCGCACCTCGCCGACCGCGTTCCTGCGCCTGTCCGAATCCATCGACCTGCAGCAGCTCGACCCGGCCGCGGTGCGCGTGCCGGTCACCGTGGTCGCGGTCAGCGAAGACCGGCTGATCCCGCTGAGCGAGTCCTACGACCTGATCGAGCGCCTGCGCGGCGAAACCCGCCTGCGCGTGCTGCGCTCGATCTACGGGCACGACGCCTGCCTCAAAGAACAGTCCCAGATCGACACCATTCTTCGCGAAGCGTTGGCCGACTGTACGTCGGTGGCCGCCTGAGCATTCAACCCTACGGAGCGGCCCGCATGACCACCGAATCGACCCCGACCCTCGCCCGCAACGCCTGCACCGCCGCGGTCCGCGCCGGCATCGACCGCGACGCCGCGTACGGCGCGGTGACGCCGCCGATCGTGCTGTCGTCGAACTTCAGCTTCGCCGGCTTCAACGACAAGCGCCAGTACGACTACACCCGCAGCGGCAACCCGACCCGCGACCTGCTCGGCGAAGCGCTGGCCGAACTCGAAGGCGGCGCCGGCGGCGTCATCACCTCGACCGGCATGTCGGCGATCACCCTGGTGCTGCACGCCTTCCTCAAGCCCGGCGACCGCATCGTGGTGCCGCACGACGGCTACGGCGGCAGCTGGCGCCTGTTCAACGCGCTGGCCGCCAAGGGCGCGTTCGAACTGGTCACCGCCGACCTGACCGACCCGCGCTCGCTGACCGAGGCGCTGGCGACGAATCCGGCCGTGGTCTGGATCGAAACCCCGTCGAATCCGCTGCTGCGCATCACCGACCTGCGCTTCGTGATCGAAGCCGCGCACGCCACCGGCGCGCTGACCGTGGTCGACAACACCTTCCTGTCGCCGGCGTTGCAGCGGCCGATCTCGTTCGGCGCGGACCTGGTCGTGCATTCGACCACCAAGTACATCAACGGCCACAGCGACGTGGTCGGCGGCGCGGTGGTCGCGAAGACCGCCGAGCACCATCAGCAGCTGACCTGGTGGGCGAACGCGCTCGGCCTGACCGGTTCGCCGTTCGACGCCTTCCTGACCCTGCGCGGCCTGCGCACGCTCGACGCGCGCCTGCGCGTGCACCAGGAAAACACCCAGGCCATCGCCGAGCTGCTCGACAGCCACCCGGCGGTGCGCGTGGTGCATTACCCGGGCCTGGCCTCGCATCCGGGCCACGCCCTGGCCGCGCGCCAGCAGAAGGGCTTCGGCGCCATGCTCAGCGTCGAGATCGAAGGCGGCGAGGAAGCGGTGCGCGCGTTCGTCGAAGGGCTGACCTGTTTCACCCTGGCCGAATCGCTCGGCGGCGTGGAAAGCCTGGTCGCGCACCCGGCGACCATGACCCATGCGGCGATGTCGCCGGAAGCGCGCGCCGCCGCCGGCATCGGCGACGGCCTGCTGCGCCTGTCGGTCGGCATCGAACACGTCGACGATCTGGTCGCCGACCTCACCGCCGCTCTCGACCGCGCCAGCGCGGCGGTGGCGACGACGGCGCGCGCGAAACGATGAGCGCCGTCGCCAGCGCCCTGCACGGGTCCGAAGCCGTCGCGCAGGCGCCGGCGCTGCGTCCCTCCCCAACGGTCGGCGCGGCGCCTGCGCGGGTGGCCTTGCTCGGCACCGGCACGGTCGGCGGCGCGGTGCTGGCGCGCCTGGGCGGCTGGCGCGGCGGTCCGCTCGGCGAACGCCTGCAACTGGTGCACGTGGCCAATTCGCGCCGCGCCGCGGCCGACGCCGGCGGCATCGTGCCCGAGCATGCGGCCAGCGCGCTGGCCGCGTCGGATCAGCGCAGCTCGCTCGACGCCGTCGCCGAAGCCTTGGCCGACGGCCGCGGCGCGCGCGTGGTGATCGACGCCACCGCCAGCGAAGCGGTCGCCGAACGCCACGCGCAGTGGCTGGCGCAGGGCATCCACGTGGTCACCGCATGCAAGATCGGCCAGGGCACGACCCTGGCGCGCTGGCGCGCGATCCGCGAGGCCTGCGCGCTCGGCGGCGCCGGCTACGGCGACAGCGCCACGGTCGGCGCGGGCTTGCCGCTGCTGCGTAGCTTGCGCGAACTGCAGGCCGGCGGCGACCGCATCCACGCCATCGCCGGGGTGCTGTCGGGTTCGCTGGCGTGGCTGTTCAACCAATACGACGGCATGCGCCCGTTTTCGGCGCTGGTGCGGCAGGCGCGCGACGCCGGCTACACCGAGCCGGACCCGCGCGACGACCTGTCCGGCGAAGACGTGCGGCGCAAGCTGCTGATCCTGGCGCGCGCGGCCGGGGTGGCGCTGGACGCGGGCGAGGTCGAGGTCGCCTCGCTGGTGCCGCCGGAGCTGGCGATCCTCAGCCGCGAAGGCGTCGACGCCGCGCTGCCCGCGCTCGACGCGCCGCTGCGCGAGCGCTACGCGCAGGCCTACAAGAACGGCGAGAAGCTGCGCTTCATCGCCCGTCTGGAGCGCGCCGACGACGGCCGCGTCAGCGCCCGGGTCGGCCTGCAGTCGCTGCCGGGCGATCACCCGCTCGCCGCCGGCGCCGGCACCGACAACAAAGTCGCGATCTGGTCGGACCGTTACCGCGCCCAGCCGCTGGCGATCCAGGGCCCCGGCGCCGGCGCCGAGGTCACCGCCGCGGGCTTGCTCGACGACGTGCTGCGTCTGGTCGGTTGATGCCGGCCGGGCCGGGATTCGAAACCGCGCTGCGGCGCCGGCTTTCGAATCCTTGCCGCGAGGCCGGCGTCCGCGGCGCCGTGCGAGCCAGCCTTTGCGACCGCGCCTGCCACAGCGCACGCCGCCAATCCGCAGGCCGTCACTCTTTGTTACACACTGCGAAGCGTTCCGACGCGGCGGCTACATCCGGGCACCACATAATCCGCGCAAATCGGCCGACAAGCGCCGCGCGGTCGTCCTAGAATGCCGCGCGGCCCGGCCGGAATCGTTCCGGCCGGATCGGCACTCCGACACGGGCAGGTGGGCATGAAGAACGGCGCGGGTTGGCTGGTGGCGGTCGCTTTGGCGTGCAGCGCAGGCTGTTCGCCGATGAAGCGGGTGGTCGCGCCGGTGAAGCGGATGGTGCTGGACCCCAAGCGCGAGTTCGACCGCACGGCCGAACCGGCCGCGCCCGACTACCGCGACGCGCGCTACTGGGCGGCGCTGCCGGACAAGCGCGACGGCGCCGACGCCACCCCGATCGGCATGCGCAACCGCCAGGCCGACGCCGCGGTCGACGTGTTCTACATCCATCCCACCACTTATTTCAGCCGCGCCGGCTGGAACCAGCCGCTCGACGACGAAGACGCCAACCGCGGCACCGAGTTCGCCCTGCGCGCGCAGGCCAGCGCCTTCAACGAGGTCGGCCGGATCTATGCGCCGCGTTACCGGCAGATGACCCTCAACGGCTATCTGTCCGACTCCGATGCCGACCGCGACAAGGCGCTGGACCTGGCCTACCGCGATGTGCGCGCGGCGTTCGACGAGTTCATCGGCCAGCGCTCGCACGGCCGGCCGTTCATCATCGCCGCGCACAGCCAGGGCAGCGGCCACGGCCTGCGCCTGCTGTCGGAACTGATGTCCGACCTCGCTCCCGATCCGGCGCTGCGCAAGCGTCTGGTCGCGGCCTATCTGATCGGCGCGGCGGTGCCGCAGGACGCGTTGCAGCAGACCGTGCCGGGCATCGCGCTGTGCGCGACGCCGCAGCAGACCGGCTGCGCGGTGTTCTACAACACGATCGAGTCCGGCGCGTTCGATCCGGGCGAGCGGCCCAAGCGTTTCGAGCGGGTGCGGGCGTGGTATCCCGGCGGCTTCCGCAGCGTCGAGCGGCCGCGCCTGCTGTGCGTGAACCCGGTGACCTGGCGCGCCGACCGCGAACCCAGCCCCTTGTCCGCGCACCTGGGCGCGCTGCACGCCGAACGCAACCGTCCGCTGCCCGAGCCGCAGCCGCGGCGGGTCAGCGCGCGCTGCGACGACGACGGCCTGCTGCAGACCACGCTGCCCGACGGCGAATGGCGGCAGTGGTGGTTCGGCGGCGACCAGCACGTCAACGACTATCAGCTGTTCTACATGGACATCCGCGCCAACGCGGCGCAGCGGGTGGCGGCGTCGACCCACGGCCCCGTCGCCGCGCCGGCCGCGCCGGCGCCGCCGAAGATCAGGAACAAGCCGGCGCGCACGCGCTGAGCGCGCATCGCTCGGGCGCGCAGCGGCGGCGCTAGACTGCCGCGATGATCGATCTGGATGCCGACATCGTTCCCGGCCGCGGTCTCGGCGGCTTCGTCCTGGGCGAGAGCGCGCTGGAGCGCGTGGTCGCGCTGGAACCGCGCCATCGCGTGGCGCAGTGGCCCGCGCAGGACCCGCGCTATACCTGCGTGCGCATCGGCGAAGCCGTGCTGCTGATCGTCGACAACCGCGATTTCGCCGTGGTCAATCTGGCGGCGTTGGCCGGTTACCGCGGCCGCTTGTTCGGTTATGCGCGCGCCGGCATGAGCGTGCGCGAGCTGGTCGCCGGCGCGCCGAGCCCGCTGCTCAAGGCGATGCACCTGCACAACCAGTTCCTGTACCTCGATCGCGCCGAGAGCGTCGCGTTCCTGTTGCCGCCGGAATACGACGACGCGGTCGACCGCATCGAGGACCTGCCGCCGCAACTGGTGCTGGACGCGTTGTACCTGATGCCCGCGCAACTGCGGCAGGTGCCGGGGCGCGACGGCAAGCCGGTGTGGCGGCCGGTGGATTGAATCGCGCCGGGCGCCGGCGTGCGGATCGCGAAAACGAAATCGGAGCGCCGATCGGGGGGATGACCGGCGCTCCGCTGCAGATCGCCAGGGCGTATCGCTCGCCAGGGCTTTGCAAAACTTGGACTTCGAAACGCATGCGCGTTTCAGCAGAAGACGGTGGGTGGGTTGCCCTCACCCCAACCCTGCCCCGGCCCGAACGCATAGCGTTCGGGCGTTCGGGGCAGCGCGAGCCAATGGCTCGCTAACGCTGCCCCTCACCCCGCAAGCGGGAGAGGGGCTTCAGAGCGATGGAGCCAGAGCGGGGATTACTTCAGGCCGTTGCTGATCGCGGTCGCCAGCGAGCCCTGCTCGTCGTCGCCGCTGAACTCCCAGAAGAACGCGCCGCCGAGGTTCTGGGTCTTGACGTACTGCATCTTCTGGCCGATCAGCGCCGGGGTGTCGTAGCTCCAGAAGGTGTTGCCGTCGTACTTCCAGGTCGCCACCGCGGTGTTGTCGGTGTAGATCGTGCCGGCCTTGTTCTTGAGCACCTTGTAGTCTTCGATGCCCGCCTCGTACGTACCCGGGGCCGGGCCGCTGCCCGGACGGTACAGGCCGTTGTTGACGTTGCTCACGCCGGTCCAGCCGCGGCCGTAGAAGCCGATGCCGAGGTTGAGCTTGGCCGCCGGCACGCCGCGCGAGAGGAAGGCTTCCAGCGCGTCGTTGGAGTTGTACAGCTTGACGTCGCCGGTGGAGGGATCGTTCGGCGAAGCGAACAGCGCCGAATGATGGTTGGTGCCCGGATCCCAGCCGCCGTGGAAGTCGTAGGTCATCACGTTGATGTAGTCCAGGTACTGGTGGTACGCACCCGGATTGGTCACGCGGATCTTGTCGATGCCGGCGCCGACGGCGACGGTCAGCAACAGGCCCGGACGCACCGCATCGAGCTGGCGGCGGAACTCGGCCATCAGCGCGGTGAAGTTGGCGTTGTCCTCGGGACGCTGCGCCGCCGGGCAGTCGATGCCGCACACCACCGGGTATTCCCAGTCGATGTCGATGCCGTCGAACACGCCCGCCGCCGCGCCCGCGCCGCCGGCGCCGTCGGTGACCGGCAGGTTGCCCTTGATGTAGGCGTCGACGCACGAAGCCACGAAGGCCTGGCGGTTCGCCGCGCTCGCCGCGCTCGGGAAGCCGCGCGACCAGGTCCAGCCGCCGAGCGAGATCAGCACCTTCAGGCCCGGGTACTTGGCCTTGAGCTGCTTGAGCTGGTTCCAGTTGCCGCGCAGCGGCTGGTCCCAGGTGTCGCTCGCGCCGCTGACGCTCTCGCCGGCCTGGAAGGCCTTGGTGTAATCGGCGAACGCGTCGCCGCCGGCGCCGGTGTTGGGATCGGACGGAACGGTCACGCCGACTTCGCAGCGGTTGTTGCGCACGTTGCCGAAGGCGTAGTTGATGTGGGTCAGCTTGGCCGCGGTGCCGCTGGTGTCGATGTTCTTGACCCGGTAGTTGCGGCCGTAGATGCCCCACTGGGCGAAGTAGCCGATCACCTTCTTGCTGCCGCCCGGCGTGGCCGGCTTGGTGGTCGCGCTGATCGACGCGCTCTGCGCCGACGCGTTGCCGGCGTTGTCGCGCGCGCGCACGGTGAAGGTGTAGCTGGTGCTGGCGTTGAGGCCGTTGACGGTGTAGTTGGTCGCGCTCGGCGAGCCGGCGAGGCTGCCGTTGCGGTACACGTCGTAGCCGGCCACGCCGCTGCCGCCGGCGTTGTCGGTCGAGGCGTTCCAGCTCAGCGACACGCTGCTGGAGGTCTGCGACGGCGAGGCGAGGCCGCCCGGCACGCTCGGCGGGGTGGTGTCGCTGGAACCGCCGCTGACGGTGATGCTGACCGCGGCCGAGGTGGTGGTCGCGTTCTGGTTGTCCTTGGCCACGGCGGTGAAGCTGTGGCTGCCGGCGGTGGCGTTGTTCCAGGTCACGCTGTACGGCGCGGTGGTGTCGACGCCGAGCGAGGCGCCGCCGCGGAAGAACTCGACGCTGGCGACGCTGCCGTCGCTGTCGGCGGCGTTGGCGCTGACGGCGATGTTGGCGCCGACGTTGTAGGTCGCGCCGTTGCTCGGCGCGGTCAGGCTCACCGTCGGCGGCTGGTTGACCGGGCCGGTGCTGCACGCGCCGAGGTCGGCGTAGTAGTTGCAGCTCGGGCAATAGTTCGGCGGCGTGTTCCAGATCGGCCCGTTGGCTTGGTACAGGCGGTTCTGGTACGTCATCTTGTCGCCGGCGGCGTAGATGGCGGAGGCGTTCCAGGCGGGAACGCCGCTGCAGGCGGCTTGCGCGTAGGCCGTCGATATCGACGACGCGGCGAGCATGCCCGTCAGCAACAGCAGGTTGGCGGACCGTGCGTGTCTCATGGTGCTTCCTCTCTCCCGATGCATAGTCAAGACTTCGCCGGCCGCACTCGGCCGACGGCGATTTCCCGCCCGTGTCGAAGGAAGGTCGTCGAACCTTCCGATGTGCATGGGAGGCTCGGGCCTCCTCGTCGATCGGCGTCGTCGCGCCGTCGTGGGGTGTTGCGGTAGTGCGGCGCACCGCCGCCCGAGGCGGCCGGGCCGGTGCGATAAACCGGCCGTGCGCGAATTCTTCGGCGACGAGCGCGGCCGGGCCGCGACTTCGTCGTATTGCGCTTGCTGTCCCTCCGGCGGCCGCGCCGGCGAACCGGTCGGCCCGCCGTTGCGATGGGGAAACTGGCCGCGCGTGACAACGTTGTCAACCAACTGTCCGAGTCTTTGCGCGCTGGTTCACAGAACCTCGTGACAACGTTTGCGCGAAATGGCGTCGTTTGCTGCGGCGCAACGCGGTGGTGGCGCGAGAGGTCTTGGAAAAACAGTGACTTGGTTCGATGTCCAATGGACAGGGAAGTAGGCTCGCGAGTCAAAAATGCGCGCAGCGAATGCTGCGCTGCGGGGCGAAGCGCGGGAGGGTCTTGAGGCCGGACGCTCCTGGCCCGGGTGGCAGCGCGACAAATGGATCGGACAGCGTCGAGGCTGGAGCCTTCCCGCAGCGAAACCCGCCCGGCGTTCTGCGCGAGAGCGGTTTTGGTTGTGGGATGGGCCTCGGCGCCGACGCGCCCGAACCGAAGGCCGGTCGCGCAGAGCTGCCGCCGTTGCGAGCGGCGATGATTTTTGTTGTGGCAGGGCCTTCAGGCCCGACGCGGTTCGCTCAGCCAGCGGCGCCTGCCCGGCGTGACCTCACTCGCGCAGCGCATCCAGCAGCGCCGCTTCGAAGCGCTGCGGCGCTTCCACTTGCGGCGAATGGCCCAGGTCTTCGAACTCCACCAGCTTCGCCGACGGGATCGCGCGCGCCGCGGCGCGGCCGAGTTCCGGATACAGCCCGAGCCTGGCCTTGAGCGCATCGTCGGCCAGATCGCGATTGATCGCGGTGCGGTCGCGCTGGCCGACGAACAGCGTGGTCGGCACGCGCAGGCGCGCGAACTCGTGCACGACCGGCTGGGTGAACACCATCTCCGAGGTCAGCGCCTGGTTCCAGGCCACGCGCTCGCGCCCCGGCCCGGCGTAGAGGCCGGCGAGCATGTCGACCCAGCGCTGATACTCGGGCTTCCACTGGCCGCCGTAGTAGACGTCCTGCTGATACTTGCGGATCGTCGCCGCCGTGGTCTTGAGCTCGCGCGCGTAGTTCTCGTCGACGCTGCGCCACGGCACGCCGAGCGCTTTCCAGTCTTCCAGGCCGATCGGGTTGACCATCAGCAGGCGCTGGGTCGATTGCGGATACATCAGCGCGTAGCGCGCGGCGAGCATGCCGCCCATCGAGTGGCCGACGATGTCGGCGCGCTCGATGCCGAGCGAGGCGAGCAGGCCGTGGGTGTTGGCGGCCAGCTCGTGCAGGCTGTACTGGTGATGCGCGGGCTTGCTCGATTTGCAGAAGCCGAGCTGGTCCGGCGCGATCACCCGGTAGCCGGCGCCGCGCAAAGCGGCGATCGCCGATTCCCAGGTCGCGGCGCAGAAGTTCTTGCCGTGCAGCAGCACCACGGTGCGGCCGTTGCCGCGTTCGGGGCGCACGTCGAGGTAGGCCATCTGCACCGATTCGCCCTGCGAGTCGAAGCGGTAGCGTTGCACGGGGTAGGGATAGTCGAAACCTTCGAGTTCGGCGCCGTAGGCGGCGGACTTGGGTGCCGGCTCGGCGTGCAGCGCGGGAGCCAGCAGGAGCAGCAGCGAGGCGAGGATGTAGCGGCGCATGGCGGGCTCGGTGCGATGGGGATGCAGGGATCGTACCTGTTGCGCGGTGTTGGATTCTGGCGATGGGCGCGCAGGGCGTCCGGCCTTCAGGCCCGACGCCTTTGGGTGCGGCCCTGCGCGCCGTTTCAGTGCTCGCCGCCGCTCTCGCGCAAACCCTTCACCTGGGCGACCGATACCTGCGCGCTCTGCCCGCCGTAGCGAACGCGCAACCATTGCGACAGTTCCGCAACCTGCGCATCGCTGAGCTGATCGGCGAAGCCGGGCATCTCCTGCATCCGCTCCAGCCCCGGCAGATCGTGCTCGGGCAATCCGTCCAGGATCGCGACGATGAGGTTGTGCGGATTGGGATCGCGCAGACTGCTGTTGCCGCGCAAGGCCGGCGCGACGTGCGGCACGCCCTGGCCGTCGCGTCCGTGGCAGCCGGCGCACAGCGCGAAGTAGCGCGCCTGCGCGGGCGTGCCGTCGCCGGAAAGGTTCGCAGCGGGCAAGGGCACGGCCGCGGGCGGCTGGTCGCCGAGCAAGTAAGTCGCGATCGCGCCGATGTCGCCGGGCTCGAGCCGGCTGGTCGACAGGTTCACCACCTTGAGCATTTCGTCGGAAGCGACCGCGTGCGCGGCGAGGCCGCGGGCGAGGTAGGCCTGCAACGCGTCGCGATCCCAGCCGCGCTGGGCCAGGCCTTGCGGCGTGATGTCCGGCGCCGCGACCCGGCCGAGGGTGTCGTTGCCGGCGAGCGGCCGCGAACGGTCCACCTGTCCGAGCCAGCCGCGCGGGCTGTGGCATTCGCCGCAATGGCCCAGGGTTTCGGCCAAGTACTCGCCGCGCTTCCATTCCGGCGATCGCCCCTGCGACGCCGGTCGCGCCTGCGCGCCGGCGAACAGCAGATTCCAGGCGTGGATGCCGGTGCGGATGTTGAACGGAAAGCCGACGCCGTTGGCGAGGTTGGCCTGCTTTACCGCCGGCCGCGTCATCAGATAGGCGTAGATCGCGTCGCTGTCCTCGCGCCGGATCGTCTTGTACGACACATACGGCATCGCCGGATACAGCTGATGGCCGTCGCGCGCTTCGCCGCGGGCGATGGTGTGGAAAAAGTCGTCGGCGCTGTAGCGGCCGATGCCGGTTTCGGCGTCGGGCGTGATGTTGGTGCCGTGGATGACGCCGAACGGAGAGGCCAGCGGCACCCCGCCGGCGAACGGCGCGCCGCCGTCGGCGGTGTGGCAGGCGGCGCAGTCGGCGGCGGCGACGAGGTAGCGGCCGCGTTCGATCTGCGCGGGCGTCGCTGTCACTTGCACCGCCGGACCGCGGCGATACCACCAGCCGACCAGGGCATCCAGCGCGAACCACGCCAGCGCGATCAGCGCCAGCCAAAGGATCAGGCGTTTGACCCGGCGCTTTCTCATCGCGGCGTCTCCGCGGCGGCGCGCACCCGCACGTTGGGCAGCTTGAGCGCCAGTTCCTCGACCGCCTGGTAATAGCGCACGTAGCCGGTGCAGCGGCACAGATGCGGATTCAGCGCTTCCAGCACCAGCGCGCGCACTTCCTCGCGTTCGTAGTCGCGCGCCGGCTGCTTGCCGAGGCGTTCGAGCAGCACCGTCGCGGCATTGACGAATCCCGGCGTGCAATACCCGCACTGGAAGCTGAAGTGATCCAGGAACGCCTGCTGCACCGCCGACAATTCCTGCAAGGCGCCGTCCGCGCCGTGTTTGGCATGGCCTTCGACGGTGCGGATCGCCTTGCCCTCGAAGTAATGCGCGCCGGTGACGCAACTGCGCACCTCGCGCGGCCCCTGTTCGTCGTCGACGATCACCGTGCAGGCCCGGCACACGCCCTGGCCGCAGCCGAAGCGGGTGCCGGTGAGGCCGAGGTATTCGTGCAGCACGTCGACCAGCATCATGTCGTCGGGCACCTCGACCGGGCCGTAACTGCGGCCGTTGATCCGCAGCGTCAGCGGCTTCAGGCGCAGGCTGCTCTGGCTCATGCGTGGGCCTCCTGCGCGCGCGGCGCGGATGGCGCGGCCGCGAGCGCGGCCAGCACCTTGTCGGGCGTGATCGGCAACTCGCGCAGGCGCAGGCCGGTGGCGTGGGTCACCGCGTTGGCGATCGCCGGCACCACCGAGATCATCACCACCTCGGCGATGCCCTTGGGCGCGTCGGTCGGCGACAGCGGCGGCAGGATGTCGCCGCTCTGCGCCCACACCGCCACGTCGCGCGCGCGCGGCAGGGTGTAGCGGTTGAAGTTCCAGGTGCCGTCGCCGGGGCCGTCCTCGTACAGCGGCAGGAACTCGTGCAGCGCGTGGCCGATGCCCATCGCCAGTCCGCCCTGCAACTGGCTCGATACCAGTTGTTCGACGATCGGCGTGCCGCATTCGAGGATCGAATGATGGTTCAGCAGCTCGACCTTGCCGGTCGCGGTGTCGACCGCGACTTCGGCGATCGTGCCGATGGCCGAGTAATAGGTCACGCCGGCGTTGTTGCGCTGGACCGGCGGGTAGTGCGCGCGGCTGCGCTCGATCATGCGGTAACCGTCGGCGGTCGGCGTGCCGGCGCCGGCGCGGCTGCCGTCGCCCCAGCGCAGCGCGACGCCGTCGAGCGGCAGGCGCGCATCGTCGCCGGACAACGGGTACTCGGCTTCGGCCCATTGCCAGCGATTGAAGCCGTGCACGGTCGCGCCGGTGGCCAAGCCGAGTTCGAACGCCTTGGCCGCGAGCCGCTCCAAGGCCAGCGGTTGCAGACCGCCCGCGGTCAGCTTGCCGTCGACCCAGCGCGCCTCCTCGCGCCGCACCGCCAGCGGCGCCAGCTGGCCGCCGCCGAAGCCCTGGCCCCACAGCGCCAGCGCCGCCGGCCACAGGCCTTGGGTGAACACCAGCCGCGCCGCTTCGCGGGTGGCGTGGCTGAAGAAGAACGCCGAGTTGCTGGCGCTGGACGGGCTGGTGTAGTTCGGCGTCCAGCGCGGATCGCCGACGTGCGCGTCCTGCGTCGCCTGGGTCATCAGCCAGGTGTCGTCGGTGGCGTGCAGCGGCAGCGCCGACCAGTCGGTTTCGCCGGTCAGCACTTCGTCGGCCGGGCGGCCCAACCACTTCGCGCAGACCACGGCCTGGCTGGTGGCCATGCCGGTGCCCATTTCGATGCCGATGTGGCGCAGGCGGATGCGGCCCTGCGGCGTCAGCGCGACTTCGGCGAACGCGGCTTCGCCGCCGGTGCCGTAGTCCTTCTGCACGCAGCCGTAGCCGACGCCGTAACGCTGGCCGGGATGCGCGGCTTCGTACTCGCGCTTGCGTTTCTCGCGCTGGGTCCACAGCGGATGCCCGCGCGATTTGCGCAGCACCTCGTCCGCGCGCTGGGCGCCGGCCGGGATCGCGCCCTGGGTGTTCTTCATGCCGGTGGCGAACACGTTGCGCAGGCGCAGTTCGATCGGGTCGAGCTTGAGTTCGGCGGCGATCTCGTCGATCAGCATCTCGGTCGCGCTCATGCTCTGCAAGGTGCCGTAGCCGCGCGCCGAGCCGGCGTCGAGCGCGCGCGAGGCGATCACGGTGCTGCTGAGGTCGCTGCGCGGAAAGTAATAGATCGATTGCGCCGCGGTCGCCGCGACCAGGCACACCGACGGCGAGAAATTCATCCGCCCGCCGCCGTCGCCGGTCATGCGGCCGTGGAAGATTTCGAAGCGGCCGCTGGCGCGGTCGGCCTGCAAGCGGTAATGCATGCGGAAGCTGTGGCGCTTGAGGCTGGACTGGAACTGTTCGTAGCGATCGTTGGCCAGCCGCACCGGACGGCCGCCGCCGTACAGCGCGGCCATCAGCGCGATGAACGGGAACGGGCTGTGGTCCTTGGAACCGTAGCCGACGGTGTAGCAGGGATGCAGCACCAGCCGCTTCACGCCGAAACGGGTCGCGGCGAGCATGCGCGCGCCGTCTTCGGCGATTTCGTTCGGCGATTGGGTTGCGCTGACCAGGTGCACGGTTCCGGTAGCGGCGTCGTACCAGCCGTTGGCGTTGTCCAGCTCCATCGCCGCGGTGTCGATGGATTGCGAGAAATACTCGCGCTCGATCACCAGCTTGCCCGGCGCGGGCGCGGCGAGTTCTGCTTCCATCGCATCGGCGTGGGCCACGCCTTGCGCGTCGAGCTTGCCGCCGGCATCGCCCTTGACCCACTCGGGGTTGTGCTTGCGATAGCCGGTGGGGAACAGCACCGTGTCCTTGTAGCTGGAATAGACATCGTCGGCGTAGGCGTCTTCGCCGCCGACGCGCACATAGCGGAACGTCGCCCACGGCGCCCGCTCGACCGGGCCGGTGGCCTCGCCCCAGCGGATCAGCTCGGGGCGGAACTTGAGCCGGCTCTTGGCGGCGCGGAAGCGGGCGAACTCGTTCCAGATCAGCAGGGCCACGGCCTGGCCGAGATAGGCCGGGGTCTTGCCGGGCGGCAGCAGCAGGTCGTCGCCGTAGAACGCGGGGAACGCGACGCCGTCGCGGGCGAGGTCTTCGGCGGCGACGACGCGGTCGGGCTGCAGGTCGGCCGGCAGCGATGACAGGTCGAAGCCTTGGTAGACGCGGTCGGCCAGGGTCGCGCGCAGCAGCATCGCGTGGGCTTGCTCGCGCGGCCAGCCGGGCAGGTCGCGCGAGCGCATGTCGAAGCTGAAGACCTTTTCGCCGCTGACTTTCGCGGTGGCGTCGGTGCGGTAGCGGATGCGGCCGGTGGCCGGATCCCACGCGGCCGGCCGCAGGCGTTCGGTCTCGAACAATGCGGCCAGTGCGGTGCTGCCGGGCGCGGCGACGTACACGCCGATGCCTGCGATCACGCTGCACTTGAGGAAGTCGCGGCGGCTGAGGCGGGCTGGCATAAGCGGCTGGCTCCGGCGGGCTCCGGGCCATAGTAAGCGCATGCTGCACGGCAAAATGCGGTGAAAATCGCGGCGGCGCGGGCGGTGTGCCCGAGAGGCGACTGCGAGGATGAACGAGTGTGAGAGACGGCCTTTCGTTTGTGCCGGGTGTGTGGTTTCGGAGGCGAAAGCGTCGGGCCTGAAGGCCCTCCCACACACGCACGATGAAGTTCCGGGCTTAGGTGGAGGGTCTTCAGGTTCGACGCCGCGCGCTCAGTTCGCCAGGTCCTTCATCGACGCTGCCAACCAGCGGCCTATCTGCGCCGCCGCGTCCTTCGCGCGCGCCTGCAGCAGGAAATGCGGCCCCTGCAACGCGACGCATTCGGCCTGCGGCCGGACGCGGCGAATCTCCTCCCAGCTGTCCGCCGACACCAACCGATCGCCGGCAGCTCGCAGATAAAGCGTCGGCACCGCCACATCGCCCAACGCCGCGCGCGCATCGACGCGCGCGACTTCGCCCAGGCGCGCGCGCAACACCGCCGGATCGAGCGCCGCCAGCGTCGCGCGCAAGCGTTCGCGCCGCTGCGGATCCGACCATCGGCCCAACACCGCGCGCTCGACCCATGGCAGCGGTGCCTGCCGCAGCGGCGCCGCATGCAGCAACCACGCCGGCAGCGCCGCCAGTCCCAGCGGCGACCACGGCGGCCGCGGCGCGCACGCGAACGAGGCGCACAGCGCCAGCGCTTTCAACTGCAGCGGCCGCCGCGCGGCGAGACGGATCGCGACCGGACCGGAGAACGATTCGGCGATCAGCGCGAACGGTTCGTGCGCCGGCAACTGCGGCCACGCCCACTCGACCAGCGCGTCGTAGTCCAGCGTCGGATCGTTCGGATACGCCAGCGCCCGCGCGTCGAAGCGCGGCGCCATCGCGGCGAGGAACTCGTGCAGCCACTCGCCGCCGCCGTCGAGTCCCGGCAGGACCACGCAGCGCATCGTCAGCCGCGCCGCTGCCGCGCGCTGCTGCCGCCGGCGTGCGCGCCGTCGTCATCGCCGTCCAGGCGCGCGCTCATCCGCTCCAGCGCCTTGAGCATCAGCGTGCGATGCCGCGCCAGCTTCATCCACGCCGGCAGGCGCGAAATCATCGAAGCGTTGCCGGCGCTGCGCATGCGTTCGCGCTGGCTCGCGGCGACGTAGCGGCGCAGTTCGTCCAGGTGTTGCGCGTTGTACGCCCACAGCAGGCCGCAACGGGTCGGCTCGAGCAGGCGCAGCGGCAGGCCGAGGTGCGGATCGCGCGGCTCATGCCCGCGATGCGGGTGCGCCTGTACGTCGACCGCGCTTTCGCGCGCGCACGAGGGGCAGCGCGCATCGACCCGCTGCGGCGTATGCGTCGGTCGGCCTTCGAACACCCGGTTCACGCTGAGCCACTGATGCCCGCAGTAACCGCAAGGGCGCCGTCCGTACACGCGCACCGGCCCGTACCAGTCGCCGTGCGCGGCGTGCAGGCCGCAGCATGACGCTGTCGCCGCATGCAGGCCGCAGCCGCTGCAGGCGAAGCGCGCTTCGCGATGGCCGTCTTCGCGCGGCGCGCGCACCTGCCCCGGCCGCGCGCAGCGCGGGCAACGCACTTCGATCAGGCCGGCGTAGCGCCACAGCCCGTGGCCGTCGTCGATGTGCCGCAGCGGGGCGTCCACGCCGGCGGCGTCCTCAGCACTCGATGACGTTGACCGCCAGGCCGCCGCGCGAGGTTTCCTTGTACTTGTCCTGCATGTCGCGGCCGGTGTCGCGCATGGTCTTGATGACCTTGTCCAGGCTGACCTTGTGCTTGCCGTCGCCGCGCATGGCCATGCGGTAGGCGTTGATCGCCTTGACCGCGCCCATCGCATTGCGCTCGATGCACGGAATCTGCACCAGCCCGCCGATCGGATCGCAGGTCAGGCCGAGGTTGTGCTCCATGCCGATTTCGGCCGCGTTTTCGATCTGGCTCGCAGTGCCGCCGAGCGCGCCGACCAAACCGGCGGCGGCCATCGAACAGGCCACGCCGACTTCGCCCTGGCAGCCGACTTCGGCGCCGCTGATCGAGGCGTTTTCTTTGTACAGGATGCCGACCGCGGCCGCAGTCAGCAGGAAATTGCGCACGCCCTGCAGGTTGGCGCCGGGGCAGAAGCGGTCGTAGTAGTGCAGCACTGCCGGGATGATGCCGGCCGCGCCGTTGGTCGGTGCGGTCACCACGCGGCCGCCGGCGGCGTTCTCCTCGTTGACCGCGAGCGCGTACAGGTTGACCCAGTCGAGCACGGTCAGCGGATCGCGCATCGCCGCCTCAGGCTTGGCCGACAGCTCGGCGTGCAGCGTCGGCGCGCGGCGCGAGACGTGCAGGCCGCCGGGCAGGGTGCCGGTCTCGCGGATGCCGCGGTTCACGCAGGACTGCATCGCCGCCCAGATTTCGTCGAGGCCGGCGTTGATTTCGGCGTCGCTGCGCCAGACCCGCTCGTTGGCCATCATCAGCTCGGCGATCGACAGCCCGCTGCGCGCGCATTGCGCCAGCAGCTCGTCGCCGGAATGGAACGGGTAGGGCAGGTCGGTGGTGTCGGCGACGATGCGGTCTTCGGCCGCTTCGTCCTGGTTGACCACGAAGCCGCCGCCGACCGAGTAGTAATCGCGCGTGGCGATGACTTCGCCGTCGCCGTCGAACGCGGTGAAGCGCATGCCGTTGGTGTGGAACGGCAGCTTCTGGCGCTTGTTCATGATGAGGTCGTGCTTCTCGTCGAAGCCGATCTCGTGGCGGCCGAACAAGTGGATGCGCTTGCTCTTGCGGATGCGTTCCAGCGCCGCCGGAATGATGTCCGGGTCGATCTGGTTCGGCCAATGCCCTTCCAGGCCCATCAGCACCGCCTTGTCGGTGCCGTGGCCGCGGCCGGTCAGCGCCAGCGAGCCGAACACCTCGGCGCGCACGCGCGCGGTGCGGGCCAGATCGGCGCCGGGCTCGCCGTTGCCGCAGCCTTCCACCAGCCAGCGCTCGATGAAGCGCGCGGCGGCGCGCATCGGGCCGACGGTGTGCGAGGAACTCGGGCCGATGCCGATCTTGAACAGGTCGAAACTGCTGACTGCCACGTTTGGCTGCTCCAACTGGGGTCGGACGTTGCTTGGCGTCCCGCGCGGGCGGCGCCGGCGGCGTCCGCACCGCGGGGGGTGTATACGCTTATTCTACGCGCGGCCGATGGCGCTACGCGGCGCGGTTTTCGCCGCGAAGCGCGCGGTTCGGCCATACCCGGGCGCATTGAAGGCGCGCCGGCGAACTCATCGGGGAGCGACTGTGCTGACTTTGTTCCAACGCGACGACTGCCACCTGTGCGACCTGGCCCTGGCGGTGCTGGCGCAGGCGCGCGCGCCGGAGTTCGAGAGCGTCTTCATCGACGAGGACGCGGGGTTGGAGCAGCGCTACGGCGTGCGCGTACCGGTGTTGCGCGACGAGGCGCGCGGGATAGAGCTGGATTGGCCGTTCGATGCGGCGAAGCTGGCGGCGTGGTTGGGCGATCCGTAAACCCGGATCGCAAAGAAAACGGGGCCGTGAGGCCCCGTTCCGGTTTGCGGCGCAGGCTTACTTCGCCGGCGCGAACGTCACCTTGGTGCTGACCGCGACTTCGTTCGGAATGATCGAGGTGTCGGCCCAGTCGCCGCCGCCGACGTTGTAGTCCAGGCGCTTGACCGTGGCCTTGCCGGCCAGCACCGGCTTGTCGCCCGCGGTCCAGGTGAAGGTCAGGGTCACCGGCTTGCTGACGCCGCGCAGGGTCAGGCTGCCGTCGGCGGCGTAGTTGTTGCCGCCGAGGCTGCGGAACTTGGTCGCGCTGTAGCGCGCCTGCGGGAACTTGGCGATGTCGAAGAAATCGCCGCCCTTGAGGGTGTCGTCGCGCTCGGAATTCTTGGAGTTGGCGCCGGCCAGCGGGATCACCACGTCGAGCTTGGAGCCGTCGAGCTTGGCCGGGTCGAAGCTCAGCCGCGCGGTGAAGCCGGGGAAGTTGCCGGCGAAGACTTCGCCCTGGTACTTGGTGGCGAAGGTCAGGGTCGAGCCGGCCTGCTGGACGTAGTCGGCGGCGAACGCCGGCGCGGCGGCGACGAGCAGGGCGGCGGCCAGGGCCAGGGAATTAAGGCGCATCGGGGTTCTCCGGGGAAATGGGGGGCAGGGAAGCGGGTTCGGAAGACGCGGCGCCGGCGCGGCGCCGGCCCGGCAGCATCCGGGTCAGGGTGTCGTCGTTCTGGAACAGGTGGTGGTAGAACGCGGCCGCGGCGTGCGCCAGCACCAGCGCCAGCAGCAGCCAGAAGCCGTATTCGTGCAGGTTGCGGCTGAGCTGGGCGAGTTCTTCGTTGCGCGCGGCCAGCTTGGGCAGGTTGAACAGGCCGAAGTACTGCAACGGGTAGCCGGCGGTGGAATTGAACAGCCAGCCCGACAGCGGCAGCGCGAACATCAGCGCGTACAGCGCCCAGTGGGTCAGCGAGGCGATGCGTTCCTGCCAGTGCGGCGTGCCCGCGACCGGCTTGGGCGCGCCGGCGTACACGCGCCAGGCCAGGCGCAGCGTCACCAGCACCAGCAAGGTCAGGCCGAAGGACTTGTGCAGGGCGTAGATCTTGATCTTCGACGGCCCGTTGCTCATGTCGGTCATGGTCAGGCCGACGATGGCCAGGCCCGCGATCATCACCAGGATCAGCCAGTGCAGGGTCTGGCTGACGGCGCCCCAGCGGTCGGCGGTGTTCTTCAGGGTCATGGGCGGGGTTCCTGGTTGGGCTGGGCCTGCTCCGCGCGGGCGCGGGCGGGCTGGGCGGGTGCGGGGTCGGGTCGCACGGATTCGTTTTCGGCGTCGTCGCCGGCGGCGTCGGCCGCGCCTTTGGGCGAGTCGCCGACGTATTTGTCGCGCAGCGCCTCGGCTTCGATGCGCAGTTCCACCTCGTCGCCGATCACCGACTTCCAGGCGTCGATGCCGAACGCGGCGCGGCTCAGCGTGGCGGTCGCGGAAAAACCGGCGGTGCGGTGGAACGGCGGCAGCGGATGGCGCTTGAGCGCGTTGAACTTCACGTCCAGGCACAGCGGGCCGTCGACGCCGTGCAGGCTCAGGGTGCCGCAGACCTTGAAGCGCTGCGGGTCGCCGGCGGCCGGCTCGACCGTCGCGGAGACGAAGCGCGCGGTCGGCCAGCGCCTGCCGTCGAGCAGGTTGCGCGCGAGCGCGGCCTTGTTCCATTTGCCGTCGCCGAGGTCGAGCCGGGTCAGCGGCACCTGCACGTCGAGGCGGGCGCTGCGCCAGTCGGCCGGGTCGAAGCGCAGCCGGCCGGCGGCGCCGGAGACGGTGCCGATGGCCTGGGAGAAGCCGGCGTGGGACAGGGCGAACATGACCCGGGTGTGGACCGGGTCGAAGCCGTAGTCCGCCGCGCCCTTGGGGTCCGGCGCCGCCGCCTGCGCGCCCGGCGCCTGCGCATCGGCCGTCTGCGCGTCGGCCGCGGCGGCGCCCTGCGGCGGCTCGGCCGCGGCGCCGCCGGGCAGCGCGGCGAGCGCGGCCAGGACGATGGCGCAAGGGCGGTTGAGAGACATGGCAGCTCCGGCAAGGTTCGGCAGGGATTCTAGGCACAGCAGCGCAAGGCCGCGTCCAGGCGCGCGCAACGATCCGTTTCGGCGTTCCGGCGTACTGAGGACAACGAGGCGGGCAACGGGCGGAAAGTTTCGCGACTTGCCTAGCGCGCCGCTATCGCCGAGCCTAATGCACGGGGAAAGTGCCGGATGCGGTCACGGAAACCGTAATCCGGCGGCCACGATGCGGTCAGCCGTTTGTCAGCGAGGCGTCAGTTTCGCTGTCCGCGGCGCCGCCGGTGCGCCGCCAGGACGGCCTGTTTCATAGCGGGAGGGAACCGGATGCAGGCAAGGCTGTTATGCGCGCCGCCGCGGTCGGGCGCGCCGCGCCCGCGCGCGCGGCTGCGGGCGCTGCTGTGCGCCGGCCTGGCCGCCGCCGCGTCCTGGCTCGCCGCGCCGCCGGCCGCTGCCGGCGTGCCCGAGGCGCCGCGCGCGCGCATCATCGGCGTCGCCGACGGGCTGCCGTCGAGCAAGGTCAACGGCATGGCGTTCGACCATGCCGGCTACCTGTGGCTGGCGACCACCGACGGCCTGGCCCGCTACGACGGCGTCGGCATGAAGGTGTGGCGGCACGTGCCGGGCGACCCCGGCTCGCTGCCCGGCAACGACCTGACCCTGGTCAACGTCGACGACCGCGACCGCATCTGGGTCGCTGCCGAGGGCCGCGGCCTGAGCATGATGGACGCGCACCGCGAAGGCTTCGTCCATTACCGCCGCGCCGAGCATCCGCAGATCGGCAGCGACGACACCTTCACCGTCGCCAGCCGCAACGGCGAGGTCTGGTTCGGCACTTACGGCGGCGGCCTGCACCGGATCGACCGCAACGGCCGGATCGAACGCTTCATGCCCAAGGACGGCGACCCGCGCAGCCTGCCGTCGCCGACCGTGCTGACCCTGAGCTTCGATGCGCGCGGCGAGTTGTGGATCGGCACCTTCAAGGGCCTGGCGCGCTGGACCGGCCACGATTTCGAACGCATCGCCCTGCCGGGCGACGACCCGGCGCCGTGGGTGTTCTCGATCGCGCCGGTCGGCGAGCAGCTGTGGATCGGCAGCAAGACCGGCCTGCACCGGCGCGAGCGCGACGGGCGCTTCAGCGATCCGGACTACAGCGGCATGTTCGCCCAGCTCAACGCGGTGCTGAGCCTGGCGCCGGACCGCGACGGCAGCTTCTGGCTCGGCACCCAGCGCAGCATCTGGCGGGCCACGCCGCAGACGGTGCCGGCGCCGATGGCGCTGGGACCGGCGCGGCCGGCGCGGCCGGTGCAGCAGATCGTCGGCCAGGACGACGGCTCGTTCTGGTTTCCGCTGGCCGGCGTCGGCGTCGGCTACCTGCGTCCGGACTGGCGCCGCATCGCCCAGTACTCGCGCGAACGCGGCAGCCTCAGCAGCGAGCTGTACACCGCGCTGGCGCCGTCGGCGCGCGGCGGCTTCTGGCTGATCGGCGCGCGCGGCGAGATCGAGCGGCTCGGCCAGGACGGCGTGGTCGAGCCGGTCAGCGAAGGCCCGCACGACGCGCTCGGCAAGGGCGGCATTCCGAACACCGCGGTCGAGGACCGGCAGGGCCGGCTGTGGGTGGCGACCAGCCGCAACAACCTGATCCGGATCGATCCGTCCGGCGCCTGGCGCGACTGGGGCGAGACCGCGCCCGACCCGGTCCTGCCCGGCGAGCCCGACCGCATGGCGATCGCGCCCGACGGCTCGCTGTGGATTTCCTACCTGACCCAGGGCCTGCAACAGCGCGACCCCGACAGCGGCCGGGTCCTGGCCACGATCGCGGTCGGCCCGGAGCAGGGCATCGGCAACGGCGACTTCGACAACATCGGCTTCGCCCCCGACGGCACGCTATGGATCGCCTCCGGCGAAGGCCTGCTGAGCCGCGACGCCAAGCGCAACGTCATGGCGCCGGTGCCGGGCCTGCCGCGCGACCGCGTGTTCGGCTTCGTGTTCGAGAACAAGGACAGCCTGTGGCTGCAACGGCTCAACGGCCTGGAGCGCTACCAGCGCGAAGGCGGCCGCTGGGAACTGCGCGACCGCGCCGGCGTGGAGCGCGGCATTCCCGCGGTCGAAGGCAGCGGCCTGTTCCGCGACCGCGGCGGGCGGCTGTGGCTGCCGACCGCGCGCGGCCTGTTCCGCTGGGATCCGCAGCAACTGCGCCTGCGCCGCTTCGGCGTGCAGGACGGCATGAGCAGCCAGGAGTTCCTGCGCCGCGCCAGCGTGCTGACCGCCGACGGCACTCTGGCCGCGTCGCTGTCGGACGGCAGCGTGGTGCTGATCGACACCGCCTGGCCGGATCCCAAGCCGCGCCAGCCGCGGCTGGTCTGGCACCAGCTCGACGTGCGCCGCCACGGCCGCTGGGTGCCGCTGCCGCTGAGCCGGCCGGTGCGGCCGTCGGGCTCCGAGCGCGCCTCGCGCTACGAAGCGCTGCCGACCCTGGCCCCGGACGACCGCGAGATGCGCGTGCAGATGCGCCTGCTGTCGTTCGACGATCCGCAGGCCAATCGCTACTACACCCGCCTGGAAGGCTACGACAGCGACTGGGTCGCGGTCGGCGAGAGCGGCGAGCGGGTGTTCGCCGGCCTGCCGTCGGGCAGCTACGTGCTGCACGCGCGCGCGATCGACGCCAGCGGCAACACCGCGGCCGAGCGCTTGCTGGAATTCAACGTGCGTCCGCCGTGGTGGCGCACGCCGCCGGCGCTGGCGGCGCTGCTGGGCCTGCTGGCGCTGGCGGGCTGGTGGGGCACGATGCTGTACCGGCGGCGATTGGCGCGCCGGCTCAACTGGCAGCGCGCCGAGCACGAGCGCGAAGTGGCCAAGCAGGCGTCGCTGGCGAAGACCCGGTTCCTGGCGACGCTGGGGCATGAGGTGCGCACGCCGATGACGGGCGTGTTGGGGATGAGCGAGTTGCTGCTCGAGACGCCGTTGGATCAAAAGCAGCGCGGCTACACGGAATCCATCCGTCGCGCTGGCGAACACCTCTTGCGGTTGGTCAACGACGCGCTGGATCTGGCCCGGATCGAATCGGGCAAGCTCGAACTCGCGCACGAACCGTTCGACCTGCGCGCGCTGGTCGCGCAGGCCGCGGACCTGATGCGGCCGCTGGCGCAGCAGCGCGGTTTGCGCTTCGACGTGGACGTGGCCGCCGACGCGCCGGGCGGCCTGCGCGGCGACGCCAGCCGGGTCTGTCAGGTGCTGCTGAACCTGCTCGGCAACGCGATCAAGTTCACCGACCAGGGCTCGGTCACGCTGCGCGTGGAGCGGCTGAGCCCGCACGGCGTGCGTTTCGAAGTCAGCGACACCGGCCCGGGCCTCAACGAAGAACAGAAGCAGCGCCTGTTCCGCCGTTTCGAACAGGCCGAAGGCGCGCGCACCGCGGCGCGTTACGGCGGCAGCGGGCTCGGGCTGGCGATCTGCCAGGAACTGGCCGCGGCGATGGAAGGGCAGATCGCGGTGCACAGCGAACCCGGCCAGGGCGCGCGCTTCGTGTTCGACCTGCCGCTGCACGAGGCGCAGGCGCCGACGCCGGCCGCGACCGCGGCCGAGCCGATGCTGGCGCGGCCGCGGATCGGCCCGCGCGCGGTGTTGCTGGTCGAAGACGATCCGACCGTGGCCGAAGTCATCGCCGGACTGCTGCGCACCCAGGGCCACCGCGTCGCGCATGTCGCCAACGGCCTGGCGGCGTTGGCGGAAACCGCGACGGCGCGGTTCGACCTGGCCCTGCTCGATCTCGACCTGCCCGGCATCAACGGCCTCGACCTGGCGCGGCAACTGCGCGCGCAGGGCTTCGCCCAACCCTTGGTCGCGGTGACCGCGCGCGCCGACGCCGAGGCCGAACCGCAGGCGCGCCGCGCCGGCTTCGACCGCTTCCTGCGCAAGCCGGTGACCGGGGCGATGCTGGCCGAGGCGCTGGGCGAGATGTTCGACCCCGACGAGTGAAAGGCCAGGCGCGGGGAATGAGCGCAGGCGGCGCTTTCCCGCTCGTCGCTGCTCTACGCGCGCGCCTCGCCGTGTGATCGCCCGCCCACTCCCCCACCGGCGCTTGCGCCGGGTCCGGCCCGTTGCGACGATACGCGCACCCGCCTGGCCGGGACTCAATCGCTCGCAGTCCAGGAGGAGCCCCGTGCTGGGACGTTGTCGCTGTCTGCTCCTGTTGCTGCTGTGCGCGCTGGCGTGCATCGAACAGGCTGACGCGCGCCTGCCGGAAACGCCGCGCTTCCGCCGTTTCGGCCAGGAACAGGGCTTGCCCAAGTCGGTGGTCGCGGCCGAGCTCGACCACCAGGGCTATCTGTGGATGGCCACCGAGGACGGGCTGGCGCGCTACGACGGCGTCGAATTCAGCCTGTGGCGCCACACCATCGGCCTGTCCGGTTCGCTGCCGGACAACATGCTCGAAGACCTTTTCATCGATGCCGGCGACCGCGTCTGGGTCGCCAGCCGCAACGGCCTGAGCGTGCTCGGCGCCGACCGCAAGGAGTTCGAGCGGATCTCCTTCACCGGCGTCAACGCCGATTGCAGCGACAACGTCACCTTCGTCACCGGCACCCCGGACGCGGCGATCTGGACCGCGACCTACGACGGCCACCTGTGCCGGATCTCGCCCGACGGCCGCAGCGTGGAGCGCTTCCGCTCCGGCGTCGGCGCCGGCGAGCGCCTGCCGCGCGGGCCGATCACCGCGCTGATGGCCGACCCGCGCGGGCGCTTGCTGGTCGGCACGATGGGCGGGCTGGCGCGCTACGACGGCAGCCGCTTCGAACGCATCGGCCGCGACGAAACCGCCGGCTTCACCGTCGGCGAACTGTCGCAGGACGCCGACGGCTCGATCTGGGTCGGCAGCGACCACGGCCTGTTCCGCCTCGACAGCGACGACCGCATGACCCCGGCGCCGTGGAAGCTCGGCGAGGACGCCAACAACGGCATCGTGGTCAGCGACTTGTCCGGCGGCCGCTGGATCGGCACCACCGCCGGCCTGTACCGGGTCGACGCCGAAGACAACGTGCGCCTGCTCCAGGACGACGCCGGCGACGGCGTCTGGGACCGCCGCAGCGGCGTGCTGCAGATGCTGCGCGACGAAGAAGGCGGCATCTGGGTGGTGACCTATTCGCAGGGCCTGATCTACCTGCCGCCGGACTGGAACCGCTTCGCCTCGGTGACCTCGGTCGGCGGCCGCCAGATCGACCGGCTCGACGCGCGCGACATCGCCTCCGACGGCGACGGCGGCTTCTGGATGCTCAGCGCGACCGACCTGTACCGCCTGCGCGCCGGCAGCGGCACGCTGGAACCGGTCGCCGACAGCCGCGGCTTCGGGCTGAAGTGGATGCACACCGTATTCGCGCGTCCCGACGGGCGGCTGTGGATCGGCCATTCCAACGGCCTGAGCCTGTTCGACCCGGTGTCCGGACAGGCGCACAGCTGGCCGCTGGATCCGCACAAGCCGCGCGTCGACGGCACGGTCTGGTTCCTGCACGAACTGCCCGACGGCGGGCTGTGGCTGTGGTTCTCCGACGGCAGCGTGCATCGCTACACCCGCGACGGCGACCACTTGCCGCCGGGCGAGATCGAAAAAACCCTCGGCACCGCCGCGTTCCTGACCAGCCCGGCGACGTTCCGCCCCGGCCCCGACGGCCAGCCGTGGTTCGCCGGCGGCACCGGCCTGCAGCGCTGGGACGGCGACGGTTTCGTCGCCGTGCCCGGCGGCGAACTCGGCGACATCCAGGCGATGAGTTTCGCCGGCCCGCAGCGGCTGTGGCTGGCGCGCACCGGCGCGCTCGAGGCCTATCGCTGGAAGGACGGCCTGCTGACCCTGGAACGGCGCATCGACAACACCAACGAATATCCCGACGCCAACGTCTCGGGGCTGGTGGTGAGCCGCAACGGCACGGTCTGGGCGACCACCACGCGCGGCCTGCTGATGGTGTCGCCCGACGGCCGCCGGCTGCGCCTGTTCGGCCTCGGCGACGGCATCCCCAACGTCGAGCTGACCCGCACCAGCCCGCACCGCAACGCCGACGGCGTGGCCGCGGCGCTGTCGCTCGACGGCATGGTGCTGTTCGACCTGGACACGCCGTTCCCGAGCGCGCGGCCGCCGCGGCTGTCGCTGGAGAGCCTCAGCGTGCGCCGCGAGGAAGACGACTGGTCGCTGTCGCCGGCCGGCGGCGCGGTCGAACTGGAATCCGACGACCGCGATTTCCGCGTGGTCGCGCGGCTGATGTCGTTCCTGGATCCGCGTTCGCACATCTACCGCTTCAAGCTGGAAGGCTACGACCCGGACTGGATCGAGCAGCGCGCCAACGGCGAGCGCATGTTCTCGCGCCTGGATCCGGGCGAGTACCGCTTGCTGGTCAAGGCCGCCGGCGCCGACGGCATCTGGTCGGAACCGGTCGGCTTCGACCTGCACGTCAAGCCGCCGTGGTGGCGCTCGACCTGGGCGCAGTTGGTGTTCACCGTGATCGGCATCGGCCTGATCGGCATCGCCGCGGTCGCGTACCGCCGCCGCCTGGGCCGGCGCAGCGCGTGGCAGCTGGCGGTGCACAAGCGCGAAGTCGCCGAACAGGCGTCGTTGGCGAAGACCCGGTTCCTGGCGACGCTGGGGCATGAGGTGCGCACGCCGATGACCGGCGTGCTCGGCATGAGCGAGTTGTTGCTGGATACCTCGCTGGACGAAAAGCAGCGCGGCTACACGGAGTCGATCAAGCGCGCTGGCGAACACCTCTTGCGGTTGGTCAACGACGCGCTGGACCTGGCCCGGATCGAATCGGGCAAGCTGGAACTGCAGGACCGCCCGTTCGACCTGCACGCGCTGGTCGAGGAAGCCGCCGGGCTGATGCAGCCGCTGGCGCGCCAGCGCGGGCTCGAGTTCGCGGTCAAGATCACCGCCGACGCGCCGGCCGGCCTGCGCGGCGATCCGCACCGGGTCAGCCAGATCCTGATGAACCTGCTCGGCAACGCGATCAAGTTCACCGAGGAAGGCCGGGTCGGCCTGCGGGTCAGCGCGCTGTCGCCGCAGGGCGTGCGCTTCGAAGTCAGCGACACCGGCCCGGGCCTCAACGACGAACAAAAGGCGCGGCTGTTCCGCCGCTTCGAACAGGCCGAAGGCGCGCGCACCGCGGCGCGCTACGGCGGCAGCGGGCTGGGGCTGGCGATCTGCCAGGAACTGGCCGCGGCGATGGACGGGCAGGTCAGCGTGGTCAGTCAGGCCGGGCAGGGCGCGCGCTTCGTGCTCGACCTGCCGCTGCCGTCGGCCGAGCCGCCGCCGCCGTCGCCGTCGCAAATGCGCGACCGCTATTCGCCGCGGGTGCCGGTGGCGCCGGAGCGCAGCGTGCCGCGCGCGATCCTGCTGGTCGAGGACGACGCCACCGTGGCCGAAGTGATCGCCGGCCTGCTGCGCACCCAGGGCCATCGCGTCGCCCACGTCGCCAACGGTCTGGCGGCGCTGGCGGAAACCGCGACCGCGCGCTTCGATCTCGCCTTGCTCGATCTGGATTTGCCCGGCATCAACGGCCTGGACCTGGCCCGGCAGCTGCGCATGCAGGGTTTCTCGCGGCCGTTGGTCGCGGTGACCGCGCGCGCCGACGCCGATGCCGAACCGCAGGCGCGCCGCGCCGGGTTCGACCTGTTCCTGCGCAAGCCGGTCACCGGCGCGATGCTGGCCGAGGCGATCGAGACCGTGCTGGCGCAGGCGGACGAGCCGTGACCGTGGGCGTCGGTGTCGCGGCGTTGACGCGGTTCGGCCGCGGCCTGCGCGCGTGCGCCGGCGCGGCCGCGCTGGCGTGGGCGCTGTGCGCCGCGCCGGCCAGCGCCGGCCTGCCGGAAACGCCGCGTCCGCGCCAGCTCACCGTCGCCGACGGCCTGCCGTCGAACACCATCAACCGCATCGCCGAAGACCGCCACGGCTATCTGTGGATCGCCACCAGCGAAGGCCTGGCGCGTTACGACGGCACCGGCTACCGGATCTGGCAGCGCGAGCAGGGCCTGCGCGACAACTTCGTGTGGGCGGTGCACGTCGACGCGCGCAACCGGGTCTGGGTCGGCACCGCCCAGGCCGGCCTGGCGATGCTCGATCCGCAGCGCAAGCGCTGGACCTATTTCGACCGCAGCAACACCCCGGGCCTGGCCGACGACTGCGTGTGGTCGATCGCCTCCACCGCCGACGGCGCGCTGTGGTTCGGCACCGAGCGCGGCGGCCTGTACCGCATGGACGACAGCGGCAAGCTGCAGCGCTTCATGCCGCGCGCGGGCGACCCGCGCAGCCTGCCCGGCGAAGGCGTCATCAGCCTCAACGTCGCCCCCGACGGCGCCTTGTGGGCCGGCACCCGCGGCGGCGCGGCGCGCTGGACCGGCCACGATTTCGAACGCGTGCCCGACGGCGCGCTGAAGACCAATCTGATCAATTCGGTCGGCTTCGAGCGCGACGGCACGGTCTGGTTCTCGACCACCGGCGGCGCCGGCGTGCGCCTGCCCGACGGCCGCTACCGCGCCGATCCGTGGGCCGCGTTCGCGCCGAAGCTGCGGGTCATGGGCGTGCTGCACCGCGACCGCACCGGGCAGTACTGGTTCGACCTGCCGCAAGGCCTCGGCGTCGGCGGGCCCGACGGCATCGAGGTGGTGCCGTTGTTCAGCGCGACCAGCCAGGGCGTGGTGCGGCCGAACTGGACCGGCGCCTACGAGGACCGCGAAGGCGGGCTGTGGTTCGGCAGCAGCGGCTACGGCCTGTGGTATCTGCCGCCGAACTGGCGCCAGTTCTCGGTGCTGAGCCGGCGCCTCGGCGACCCGGCCAGCCTCGCCAACGGCGACGTGCGCGCGATCGCGCCGGCCGCCGACGGCGACATGTGGCTGGTCGGCTCCGGCGCGGTGCTCGACAAGCTCAATCCGGAAACCGGCGCGGTCGAGCATTTCGCCAAGAACTTCAGCGACGGCTTCATTCCGGCGCATGTGCTCGCCGACCGCCGCGGCAAGGTCTGGATCAGCTACTACAGCGGTCTGGTGCGGATCGACCCGGCCACCCGCGCGACCCGCACCTGGCACCTGGACCGCGGCGACGACCGCATGATCGACGGCTCGATCGACCTGATCGAAAGCGGCGATCTGATCTGGCTGATCGGCAGCGCCGGGGTGTTGCAGGCGCGCGACGGCGAAGGCCGGATCCGCGAAACCCTGCGCGCCGGCGAGCGCGGACTGCCGGCCAGCGTGGTGGTGCCGGTCGGCGGCCACGGCCCCGACGGCGAACTGTGGCTGGCCGCCGGCCCCGCGCTGCTGCGCTGGGACGCGCGCGAACGCCGGTTCGTGCCGGTGCCCGGATTGCCGCGCGGCACCGCGGTGCAGCACTTCGTGTTCGCCGACCGCGAGCGCATGTGGGTCGGCGGCTTCGGCACGCTCGACGCCTACCGCTGGGACGGCGCGCGCCTGCACCGCGAGTTCGGCATGGACCTGCGCGACGGCCTGCCGGCGGCGGAAGCGCGCGGCCTCAGCGTCGACGCCAACGGCCTGGTGTGGATGACCAGCAAGCGCGGTCTGGTCCGGGTCGATCCGTTCGCGCGCACGGCGCGGGTGTACGGGGTCAAGGACGGCCTGCCGAGCCAGGAATTCTCGCGCGCGCCGGTCGCGCGCCGCGGCGACGGCCGCCTGCTGATCGGCAGCCCCGAAGGCGTGGTGCTGTTCGATCCGGCGATGGTCAAGCCGATCCGCGCGGCGCCGACGCTGATCGTGGAAAGCATCGAAGTGCGCCGCGGCAGCCGCAAGGTCGCCTTCGCCACCGAAGACGCCGATGCGCGCAAGGCCTTGCCGGGCAAGATCCCGGCGGTGACCGTCGCCGACGGCGACCGCGACCTGCGCGTGGTCGCGCGGCTGCTGTCGTTCAACAACTCGCAGAGCAACCGCTACCGTTTCCGCCTGAGCCGCTTCGATCCGGGCTGGGTCGACGTCGGCGCCAGCGGCGAGCGCGTGTTCTCGCAGCTCTCGCCGGGCGACTACCGCCTGCAGGTGATGGCCAAGACCGCCGACAACGTGTGGACGCCGCCGCTGACGATCAATCTGCACGTGGACTCGCCGTGGTGGTGGAGCTGGTGGGCGGTGGTCGCCGCGGTCGCGCTGCTGGCGCTGGCGTTGGCGTGGATCCTGATGGCGCACCGCAACCGCCTGCAACGGCGGCTGGCGTGGCAGCGCGCCGAGCACGAGCGCGAAGTGGCCAAGCAGGCGTCGCTGGCGAAGACCCGGTTCCTGGCGACGCTGGGGCATGAGGTGCGCACGCCGATGACCGGCGTGCTCGGCATGAGCGAGTTGTTGCTGGATACGCCTTTGGATCAAAAGCAGCGGGGCTACACGGAATCTATTAGACGCGCTGGCGAACACCTCTTACGGTTGGTCAACGATGCGCTGGACCTGGCCCGGATCGAATCGGGCAAGCTCGAATTGGCGCACGAACCGTTCGACCTGCGCGCGCTGGTCGCGCAGGCGGCCGACCTGATGCAGCCGCTGGCGCAGCAGCGCGGCCTGCGCTTCGACGTGGACATCGCCGCCGACGCGCCGCGCGGACTGCGCGGCGACGCCAGCCGGGTCTGCCAGATCCTGCTGAACCTGCTCGGCAACGCGATCAAGTTCACCGACCAGGGCTCGGTCAGCCTGCGGGTCGAGCGGCTGACCCCGCAGGGCGTGCGTTTCCAGGTCGCCGACACCGGCCCGGGCATCGACGAAGAACAAAAACAGCGACTGTTCCGCCGCTTCGAACAGGCCGAAGGCGCGCGCACCGCGGCGCGCTACGGCGGCAGCGGCCTCGGGCTGGCGATCAGCCAGGAACTGGCCGCGGCGATGGAAGGCGAAATCAGGGTCTACAGCGAACCCGGCCTGGGCGCGCGCTTCGTGTTCGACCTGCCGCTGGCCTACGCCGAACCGCCGGCCGGCGCCGGCGGCGCGGGCGCGCGGGTGCCGCCGCGCCCGCATGCGGGGCCGCTGGCGATCCTGCTGGTCGAAGACGACGCCACCGTGGCCGAAGTCATCGCCGGCCTGCTGCGCACCCAGGGCCATCGCGTGACCCATGTCGGCAACGGCCTGGCGGCGCTCGCGGAAACCGCGACCGCGCGCTACGACATCGCCCTGCTGGACCTGGACCTGCCCGGCATCAACGGCCTCGACTTGGCGCGGCAACTGCGCGCGCAGGGCTTCGTCCAACCCTTGGTCGCGGTGACCGCGCGCGCCGACGCCGACGCCGAACCGCAGGCCGCGGACGCTGGTTTCGACCGGTTCGTGCGCAAGCCGGTGACCGGCGCGATGTTGGCCGATGCGCTCGACGAGCTGACCGCGCCGCGTACCTGATTCGTCGGCCCCGGTGGCCTCCTGTAGGAGCGGCGCAAGCCGCGACCGCGCCAACGCAACGACGACGAAAGCATCGCTCCAGGAAGCGCGCGCCGTAGTTGCATCGGCGCCGTCGAAGCACCGCCGCGATATGCTGCCGGCGTCCCCACTGCCGGCGCTCCGCTATGCGCATCGACAACCTGTTCGCCGACGCCGCTCCGCCGGCCGAGGGCGAACGCTTCGAAGCCTTGCTGACCCACAAGAACCTCACCATCGAGCGCATCCTCAGCTCTGCGCGCATCGAGTCCACGCAGTACGTCCAGCCGCAGGACGAATGGGTGGCGCTGCTGCAAGGCGAGGCCGAACTCGATGTCGACGGCGAGACCGTGAGCCTGCGCGCCGGCGATCACCTGTTCCTGCCGGCCGGCACGCCGCATACGGTGTTGCGCGTCGCCGAAGGCTCGCTGTGGCTGGCGGTGCATCTGCACTGAGCGCGGCGCGATCGCCCGACGCGGTCTCTGCGGGCATTTCGACGGCCAAAAAAAACCGGCGCCGGGCGCCGGTTTTTTCGGTTGCGCAGCCTCGGCGTCTCAGCGCGCGCTCAACTCATGTACGGCATCGACCAGCACCGCCACATGCTCGGGCGACATGTCCGGCGACATGCCGTGGCCGAGGTTGAACACGTGCCCTTCGCGCGAACCGCCGTTGCCGTCGCGGTAATCGTCGAGCGCGCGGCCGACTTCGCGGCGGATCGCCTCGGGCGAGGCGTACAGGGTCACCGGATCCAGATTGCCCTGCACCGCGGCGCGCCCGCCGACGCGGCGCGCGGCTTCGCCGAGGCCGACGGTCCAGTCCACGCCGACGCCTTCGGCGCCGCTGGCGGCGAGGTCTTCGAGATAAGGATCGTTGCCCTTGCCGAACAGGATCAGCGGCGCGCGCGCGCCGCCTTCGCCGCGCGGCAGCTCGGCGGCGATGCGTTGCAGATAGCGCAGCGAGAATTCGCGGTACATCGACGGCGACAACACCCCGCCCCAGGTGTCGAACACCTGCAGCGCCTGCGCGCCGGCGAAGTGCTGGGCCTTCAGGTACGCGATCACCGCGTCGGTGACGACGCCGAGCAGCTTGTGCATCGCCGCCGGATCGTTCAGCGCGAGCGATTTGACCTTGGAATAGTTGTCGCTGCCGCCGCCTTCGATCATGTAGCAGGCCAGCGTCCACGGGCTGCCGGAGAAGCCGATCAGCGGCACCGAGCCGTCGAGCTCGCGGCGGATGGTGCGCACCGCGTCCATGACGTAGCGCAGGTCGGTTTCCATGTCCGGCACGCCGAGCCTGTCGATGTCGGCGGCGCTGCGGATCGGCCGCTCGAACTTCGGGCCTTCGCCGTCGGCGAAGTACAGGCCCAGGCCCATCGCATCGGGCACGGTGAGGATGTCGGAGAACAGGATCGCCGCGTCGAGCGGGAAGCGGCGCAGCGGCTGCAGGGTCACTTCGCAGGCCAGTTCCGGATTCTTGGCCAGGTTGAGGAAGCTGCCGGCCTGGGCGCGGGTGGCGCGGTACTCGGGCAGGTAGCGGCCGGCCTGGCGCATCAGCCACACCGGAGTGCGGTCGACGGGTTGGCGGCGCAGGGCGCGCAGGAAGCGGTCGTTGGCGAGGGGCTGGCTGGACATAGGGTCGGGCGTGGGCCGTGGTTGCGGTTGTCTGGAAGTCGGGGCGCTCAGCGCGCGCTCGGCGCGCGGCGGTCGGGCCGGCAGTCTGGGCGTCGCCGCGCGGGGGCGGCAGTGGCGGTTTGTCCCACCCGCGCCGGCGGCGCCGCGCCTGCGTTCATCGCGGCGCTTCGGCGCCCTGGGTGAACATCAGCTGGAAGCCGCGCTTGAGCTGTTGGTCGCGGGCCTGCTCCAGCGCGCTGAAGGCGCTGTCGCGGTCGAGGAACTGCTCGCGCCGGACCGTGCTGCGGCCGCCGATCTGGCCGCTTTCGCGCACCAGGGTCCAGCCGCCGAGCAAGTCGGGCTGCAGCATCAGTTGCACGAAGCGCGGGGCTTCGTGGCCGTCGGGCCGTTGTTGGAGGAGTAGGCGCACCGGCCGATTGTAGCGGCTGCGGGGCCGTGGCCGGGTGGGCGCGGCGTCGCGGGCCGCGCACCGCTGCGTTGCGCCGCGGCCGGCTCAGCCCGCGGGCGCGGCGCCGCGGAAGCCGCGCCGGTAGGCCGAGGGCGAGACCCCCAGCTGCGCGGCGAAGTGCTGGCGCAGCGAGGCGGCGGTGCCGAAGCCGGTATCGCCGGCGATCGCGTCCAGGCCCAGGTCGCTGGTTTCCAGCAGCCGCTGCGCCCGCGCCAGCCTTTGCCCGGCCAGCCACTGCCCGACCGTGGTGCCGGTGGCGTCGCGGAAGCGCCGGGTGAAGGTGCGCCGGCTCATCAACGCGCGCTGGGCCAGCGCGTCCAGGCTGTGCGGCCGGTCCAGGTGCGCCAGCGCCCAGGCCAGGACCTCGCCGAGGCGGTCGTCGCGCGCGGTCGCCGCGAGCGGCTGCTCGATGTACTGGGCCTGCCCGCCCTGGCGGTGCGGCGCCACCACCAGCCGCCGCGCCAGCCGGTTGGCGGCGTCGGCGCCGTACGCGCCGCGGACCAGATGCAGGCAGCAGTCCAGCGCCGCGGCGGTGCCGGCCGAGGTGGTGATGCGGCCGTCGTCGACGTACAGCACGTCGCGTTGCAGTTCGACGTGCGGATAGCGCACGCCGAAGTGCTCGCTCCACATCCAGTGGGTGGTGGCGCGGCGGCCGTCGAGCAGCCCGGCCTCGGCCAGCACGTACGCGCCCAGGCACAGGCCGACGATGCGCGCGCCGCGCGCGTGCGCGCGCGCCAGCGCGCGCAGCAGCGGCTCGGGCGGGCGTTCGTCGACGTCGCGCCAGGACGGCACGATCACCGTATCGGCCCAGGCCAGCGACTTCAGCCCGTGGTCGGCGCTGATGCCGAAACCGGCGCGAACGCGCAGCGGCCCGGGCTCGGCCGCGCACACGCGCAGCTCGAACGCCGGCAGCGCGGGGTCGTCGCGGCGCTCGAACACCAGGCACGGCACGGACAGGTGGAACGGGCTGATGCGGTCGAAGGCGACCACGGCCACGCGGGTCAGAGGGAGATCGGCGCTCATGGCCCGATTGTACATGGCCCGATCCTGTCGAATATTGTCGTTCGGGCCACTGTCGGCGAGTCGGCCGCGGACGAACAATGAGCGCCACATCCCCACCCATGGAGCTCCGCCATGCAACCGACCCCCAAGCGCGCCCTGGTCGTCATCGACGTGCAGAACGACTACTTCGGCGGCGGCCTGCCGATCGAATACCCGCCGCCGTCGCGCAGCCTGCCGAACATCGCCCGCTCGATGGACGCCGCCCGCGCCGCCGGCGTGCCGGTGGTGGTCGTGCAGAACACCGCGCGCAGCGGCGCGCCGGTGTTCGACAAAGGCCAGCCCGGCTGGGAACTGCACGACAGCATCGCCGCGCGCCCGCGCGACCACTACATCGAGAAGCAGCTGCCGAGCGTGTTCGCCGGCACCGACTTCGACGCCTGGCTGCGCGAGCGCGGCATCGACACCGTCAGCGTGACCGGCTACATGACCCACAACTGCGACGCCTCGACCGTGTTCGAAGCCGCGCACCGCGGCTACCGGGTCGAGTTCCTGCACGACGCCAGCGGCACGCTGGCGTACGAGAACAGCGCCGGAGCGGTCAGCGCCGAGGAAATCCATCGGGTGTTCAGCGTGGTGTTCCAGAGCCGCTTCGCTGCGGTGGTCAGCACCGAGGCGTGGATCGCGGCGTTGGACAACGGCGGCGCGTTCGACATCGATACGCCGTATGCGTCGAACCAGCGCGCGCGGGCAAAGGCCGAGGCGGCGTGAGAATTCAGCCTCGTTCGGGCCTTGCCGCAACCGATGCGGCGATGCTTGCGCCGACGTCGGTTGTGGCGATCCACGATCCGGAAAGTGAGCCGGCGCGAACCAGATGGATCTCCTGCGAATCGAGCAAATGCCGATAACCGCCGAGGACGAAATAAGTGCGGGTATGCACTGAACCGTGCAAGTCCGCCGGGAGCATATAGCTCGCTTCGACCTGGAACGGGCCTCTGATTCGCGCGGTTATGTCGGCGCGCTGCAAGGGTCGCTTGCGCCCGCGCATGTCGACGCCGCTGCGGCCGCTGTCCTGGCGATAGACCTGCTCGGCGCAGGCATCCAACGCCGCCCAGGCGTTCAGATACCCCGCTGCGAGCAACCCGGTGGGGAAGCACAAGGCCAACAGGACGTTTTTGGCTAAGGGAGGCATGTTCGGGCCGGTGCGGGCGATTCCCGAAGCTTGCGTCGGCCCGCCGCTCGCAGCAAGGCGTCAGCGCGCCGGCGCCGGAAAGTCGGGCAGGTCGAACTTCGGCAACGCCGCATCGACCTCGACCGGCAAGCCGTCGTCGCGACCGCTGCGCAGGAATTCGTAGACCGCTTTTTTCGCTTCCGGCGCATCGCGCAGCAGATAGAACGCGCCGTCGTGGCCGCCGCGGTGGACGACGAGGGCGCGGCCGTTGGGGAAATAGGGCAACAGTTCGCGGGTGTTCTCGACCGGCGTGGAAGTGTCCCAGTCGCCGTGCACGAACAGCACCGGGATGTCGCTGCGGCGCGGCAGGCGGAACGCGTCGCCCAGGTCGGGCGTGGGCCAGTCCGGCGCGGAGGCGATGTTGGAGGCGAAGTTCCAGGCGCCGAGCCAGTCCAGCGCCGGATCGCTGCGCAAGCGGTATTCGCGCGCCGCGCTGACGCCGAGGCTGCTGTCGGCCAGCGGGCCGATCAGCTTGATCTCGCCGGCGGCGCGCTGCTGCACGACTTCGCGCGCCCATGCCTCGTAACGGCGGTGATACAGCGAGAGGATGAAGGCCGGCCATTGCGCGGCCTCGTCGGTGTGCGACAGCAGGGCCAACTGCAAATCGCCGGCGCCGAGCGCGACTTCGCGCTGCCGCCCGCGCGCGTCGCGCACGCGCACCCGCACGGGGCCGGCGGCGAAGCGTTCGTGCAATGCGCGCACCGCGCCCATCGATCCGCCCGGCGGCAGATACGGCGCCAGCGCGGGATCGCGGTCGGCTTCGAAACCGATGCGTTGCAGCGCGGCGAACACGTGCGAGGGCAGGTCGTAGCCGTTGTCGAGCGGCTCCACGCCCGACAGCACCGCGCGCGCGACGCGCTGCGGGTACAGCCGCATCACCGCCAGGCTCCACTGCGAACCGAAGCTGCCGCCGAACAGGCTGATGCGCTCGTAGCCCAGGGCCTGACGCAGGTCGTCGACGTCGGCGGCGAAGTCGGCGATGGTGTAGCCGGACAGGTCCTTGTCGGGGTTCGCCGCGACCGCCGCGCGCGCCATTTCGCGCATCGCCCGTATGTCGTCGTCGAGCGCGGCCGGGCGGTCCAGCGCAGAGGCGGGGTAGGCGGCGGTGAGGCGTTCGCCGCGGACGGTGTAGCCGCGCTGTTCGACGATCACCAGGTCGCCGACTTCGGCGAAATTCAGCCACGAGCGCAGGCGGCTGCGCGCGGATTCGCTGTTGTCGCCGAAGCTGCCGAGCACGCTGAGGCCGGGGCCGCCGGGCAGCCAGAACACCGGCGGCGCGCCGGTGGCGCGCGGCGCCTTGATCCGGGCGAAGCCGACGCCGATCAGGCGGCTGTCGGCGCGGGCGCGGTTCTCGCGTACGTACAGGGTGCCGATCTCGTAATCGACCGGCCCGTCCGGCCCGTCGATGCGGCCGCGTTCGAGCGCGATCTCGCCGGGCCCATGCGCCGCGGCCGGCGCGGCGCAGGCCGCCGCGCCGGCCAGCAGCAGGCAGGCGAACGCGATCCAGGCGAACAGCGTGCGCAGCGGCAAGACCCGGACGGACAACGGCAACGTGCGCATCGACAGGCACCGGAGGCGGGAGTCGGGCCATGCTCCCGGCGGCTTATCTTCATGTCAAGATATTTGCCATGAATATAATCCCGGCATGAGCCGCCCGCCCGAATCCAAGCCCCGCAAGCCCGTCGCTCCGGCGCCGGCCCGGCGCAAACCCAAGCCTGCCGCCGCGCGCGGCGCCGAGGCTGCCCGCGCGCAGGCCGCCGCGGCGCGCGGCGGCGATGTGGTCGACCAACTGCTGCACGACTGGCGCCGCGAGCGCCCGGACCTGGACGCCTCGGCGATGGCTGTGGTCGGCCGGATCCTGCACCTGGGCCGGCTGTTCGAGGCCGACCTCAACCGCAGCCTGCGCGCGGTCGGCGTCCCGTATTCCGACCTCGACGTGCTCGCCACCTTGCGCCGCTGCGGCGCGCCGTACCGGCTGACGCCGACCCAGTTGCGCCAGTCGGTGCTGCTGACGTCGGGGGCGATGACCGCCTGCCTCAACCGCCTGGAAGCGCGCGGCCTGATCGCGCGCAGCTACGACCCCGGCGACCGCCGCTCGCTCGCCGCCGAACTCACCGCCGCCGGCGTGGCGCTGATCGACCGCGCCATCGGCGAACGCTTCGCCCACGCCGAACGCAGCCTCGGCGCGCTCGCCGCCGACGAGCGCGCGCAACTGGCGCGGCTGCTGCGCAAACTGCGGCTGCGCCAGCCGGGGTGACGGCGCGGCCTCAATAAGAAGGCGGATTCTTCACTTCGACCCGCTTCTTCCAGGTGCCGATGCCGGTGTCCAGGTGCACGATCTCGCCGAGTTGCAGCGCATCGCCCATGTCGGCGTTGAGGAACACCGTGCCGTTGCTGTACTCGTCGATTTCGTACTCCGGCCGGCCGCCGGACATGGTGCGGGTGGCGTTGACGAAGCGCAGGCCGGTCACCACGATCTGCCACTGCAGGCCGTCCGAGGTCAGGGTGGCGAAGGCCGGGGCGTTGTAGACGCCGCCGTTGCCGTAGTTCGACACCGCCAGTTCGATCTGCTTGGTCAGCTTTTCCCAGGCGATGCCGAAGATCACCGTGCTGGTGCGCGCGTTGGGGTAGTAGCCGAACCGCTCCACCGCGGTCTGCGCCGCGACTTCGGCGATCTCGGTGGGGTCGTAGTGCTTGTCGAGGAATTCGAATTCGTTGGCCACGTGACGCTCCTGCTTGCGAGGGACGGAGGATTCGCCCGGGGGCGTGCGGGCCGCCATGGCCCGGCGCAACAGCATCAGTTCCATCAGCGACGTAGCGTCCACGCACGCGATCCCCGGGGCGATGCCGGAGATAACGCGGGCGGGGGCGCGGCGTGAATCGGGCGGTGTGGATCGAGAGGCTTTGAACCGCGAGGTTCGAATCGGCGGCTGGAACCGGGCGGATCGAATCGCACCGGCGCAACCGACGGCCGCAAACGACGAAGGCGGCGCGTCGCCGCGCCGCCTTCGCAGGCGATCGATGAGCGTTGCCTCAGCCCGCGGCCAGCACCGCGAGCACCTGTTCGTCCGGCACGCCCGAAACGATCCGCGCCGCGCCGGCGCGGTCCCACAGGATGAAGCGCAGGCCCGCGGCGTCGGCCTTCTTGTCCAGGCGCATGCGCGCGAGCAGCGCTTGCGGTTCCAGCCCGGCGGGGATGCGCACCGGCAGGCCGAGGCGTTCGAGCAGGCGCTGCAGGCGGTCGGCGTCGGCGCCGCTGGAGCGGCCCAGCGCGGCCGACAGGCGCGCGGCCAGGACCATGCCGACCGCGACCGCTTCGCCGTGGTTGAGTCCGTCGCCGCTGGTGCCGGCGTAGCCTTGTTCGGTCTCGATCGCATGGCCGAAGGTGTGGCCGAAGTTGAGCATGGCGCGGTCGCCGCGTTCGAACGGATCGCGCGCGACCACGTCGGCCTTGAACGCGCAGCTGCGCGCGATCGCCTCGGCCAGGGCGTCGCCGTCGCGCGCGAGCAAGGCATCGGCGTGGCTGTCCAGCCAGTCGAGGAAGCCGGCGTCGAAGATCGCGCCGTACTTCACCACCTCGGCCAGGCCCGCGCGCAGCTCGCGTTCGGGCAGGCTGCGCAGCGCCGCGGTGTCGGCGACGACCGCGCGCGGCGGATGGAACGCGCCGACCAGGTTCTTGCCGGAAGGCAAGTCGACGGCGGTCTTGCCGCCGACCGAGGAATCGACCATCGCCAGCAGCGTGGTCGGCAGCTGCACGCAATCGATGCCGCGCATCCAGCAGGCCGCGGCGAAGCCGGCGAGGTCGCCGACCACGCCGCCGCCGAGCGCGATCACGGTCGCGTCGCGGGTCGCGCCGAGTTCGGACAGCGCGTGCAGGCATTGGGTGAAACGTTCCAGGGTCTTTTCGTGTTCGCCGGGCGGAATCACGAAACGCGCCAGTTGCAGGCCCGGCCGCGCTTCGGCGAGCGCCGCGACCACGCCGTCGAGGTACAGCGGCGCGACGTTGCCGTCGCTGACGATCAGCGCGTGGCGGCCGCGCAGCGGCTTGCCGAGGCGGGCGCCGTCGGCGAGCAGGCCGGGACCGATTTCGATGCTGTAGCCGGACTCGCCGGTCACTTCGACTTTGCGCGGCGCGCTCATGCGGTGGCTCCAAGGGGGGAAGGCGTGGGCGAGGGCGGGCGGCGCCACAGCGCGTCGAGTTCGCGCGCCAGCGCCAGCGCGGCATCGGCCGCGCCGCCGCTGCCGGTGTCGAAGCCCAGGTCGGCGGTTTGCGCGTACAGCGGCGCGCGCAACAGCGCCAGCTCGCGCAGCACCTGCTCGCGGTCGCCGCGCGCCAGCAGCGGACGGCTGCGGTCTTGCGCCAGCCGTTCCAGTTGCTGCTCGACGGTGACCTGCAAATGCACGACGAAGCCGCGTTCGCGCAGCAGCCGGCGGTTGTCCGCGGCCAGCACCGCGCCGCCGCCGGTCGACAGCAGCAGGCCGTCGCCGGCCAGCAGTTCGGCCAGCATCGCGCTTTCGCGCGCGCGGAAGCCGGCTTCTCCCTCGTGTTCGAAGATTTCGGCGATGCGCGCGCCGGCGCGCAGCTCGACCTCGCGGTCGGCGTCGACCGCGCGCAGGCCGAAGCGCTCGGCCAGGCGCTTGCCGATGCAGGTTTTGCCCGAGCCCATCGGCCCGACCAGGATCAGATTGCTCGCCGGATTCATGCCGCGATTGTAGGGCACGCGGCGGCCGCGCTCGCGCCGCCGCGGCGCTTGCGCCGGCTTAACGAGCGCCGGCCTAGGCTCAGGAGCCCCGCCGCCGCTTCGCGCGCGCCGCGGCGCGGGCGTTTCCCGTTCGCGCGCCACAGGAGAGACGCACATGTCGGTCGCCAAGGTCATCGAACTCAGCACTTCCTCCACCACCGGCATCGAGGACGCGGTCAAGTCCGGCCTGGCCAAGTGCGCCGAATCGGTCAAGGACATCCAGGGCGCCTGGGTCAACGAGATCAAGGTCACCACCGATGCGGCCGGCAACATCCAGGAATGGCGGGTCAATCTGAAGATCAGTTTCGTGGTGAAGTGAGCGGCCGTCGCGGCTGAAAGGAAAGCGTCGGGCCTGAAGGCCTTCCCACAACGCCGCGTGGGAGGGCCTTCAGGCCCGACGCTCTCCGTTGCGGCGCGACTGGCCCAGCGCATCCCGCACGACAGCGTCCTGCGGCCGCCGCTGCGCATCCAGCACGACCGTCCGGTCGGCGATCCGCGGCAGCCGCGCCAGCGCCTGCCGGCTGACCCGTTCGAACAGGCTCACGAAGCGCCGCACCTGCGCCTGGGTCATGCCGCGGCGATGCGGCTGGCGCGCCTGCGAGGCCTGCTTCTGCAAGGGCTGCTTCTGTAAAGCCTGCTTCTGTAAAGCTTGTTCCTGCTGCCAGCGCCAGCCGGCGACCACCTCGAAGCCCGGCGGTTGCAGGAACAGCAAGCGGTCCAGCCGCGACCACAACGCCGGATAGTCCGTCGCCAGCGCGCGGTTGCAATAGCCGCGCCAGACGCCGTGCGGATCTTCGTCGCGCTCCAGCGCGTTGACCGGCTCGATCAATTCGCTGTCGTCCTGCGCTGGCGCGCCGAGGAACCAGCCTTCGAACACGATCAGGTCGACGCCGTGCGCGCGCGCCCAGCGCGACGGCGGCAGGCGGGTGTCGGCGAGCTTGTCGAAGCGCGGCAGCCGCACGTCAGCGCCGTCGCGCAAGCGGTCGAGGACTTCGCAAGCCAGCGCGGTGTCGTGGGTGCCCGGCGGCCCGCGCGTGGCCAGCAGCGGATGCACGCGCCGGCCCAGGCGCAGGCGTTCGCGCCGGCCGAGGTAGAAGTCGTCGATCGACAGCACCGCCGCGCGCAGTCCGAGCGCGCGCGCCGCGTCGGCCAGCTGCGCGGCCAGGGTCGATTTGCCGCTGCCTTGCAGGCCGCTGATCGCGTACAGGCGGGCGCGTCCGGCCGGCGCGGCGACGGCGAGCGCTTCGTCCAGCGCCGCGGCGACGAAGGCTGCGGCGAAACCGTGCGCGCCGTCGCGCACGGCGCCGGCGGCTTTGCCGGTTGTGGCGGGCGCGCCGGCCGCGGCCGCGTTCGCGCCGGGCGTATTGACGCGGGTCAGATGCGGACGCGGCGACATGCGCTCACAATAGCGCAATGACCCAGACCGCCGACCTGCTCGCCGAAGCCCTCGCCACGTTCGACACGCTGTTCGCCGAAGCGCGCGCGGCCGGCGAGCCCGATCCGACCGCGATGAGCGTGGCCACCGCCGCGCTCGACGGCCGCCCGTCCGTGCGCACGGTGCTGCTGAAGGCGCACGACGCGCGCGGCTTCGTGTTCTACACCCATCTCGACGGCCGCAAAGGCCGCGAACTGCAGGCCAACCCGCACGCCGCGCTGCTGTTCCACTGGCCGCGCGTGCGCCACGGCATACAGGTGCGGATCGAGGGCGCGGTGGAGATCGTCTCCGACGCCGAAGCCGACGCCTATTTCGCCAGCCGCCCGCGCGGCAGCCAGCTCGGCGCGTGGGCGTCGAAGCAATCGGAAACGCTGGAGGGCCGCGAGGCGTTCGAACAGCGTCTGGCCGAGGCCGAGCATTCGTTCGAAGGCCGCGACGTGCCGCGTCCGCCGCGCTGGACCGGCCTGCGCGTGCGCGCAGAAAAGGTCGAGTTCTGGTACGGCGCCGATTTCCGCCTGCACGAGCGCTGGCTGTACGAGAGCGACCGCGCCGGCGCGTACAGCAAGCGGATGCTGTATCCGTGAGCGCGCCCTGGCGCGTGCGCGCGGCCGCGGCCGCCGATCGCGCCGCCTGGGCGCGTCTGCGCGCGCAGCTGTGGCCGGATCAGGACGTAGCGGACCTGGCCGAAGAACTCGGCGATTTCTTCGAGGACGCGCGCCTGGCCGCCTTCGTGGCCGAAGACGGCGACGGCCTGTGCGGCTTCGCCGAGGCCAGCCTGCGCAGCGACTACGTCAACGGCACCGATTCTTCGCCGGTGGCGTTCCTGGAAGGCTGGTACGTGGCGCCGTCGCGGCGCGGGCAAGGCCTCGGCCGCGCGCTGATCGCGGCGGTGGAAGCCTGGGGCCGCGCGCGCGGTTGCCGCGAGCTGGCGTCGGACGCCTTGCTCGACAACGTCGATTCGCATCGCGCGCATGCGGCGTGCGGGTTCGAGGAAACCGAGCGGGTGGTGTATTTCCGGCGCGGGCTCGACGCGGATAAATAACTCGCGCCGCTGTTGAGGACGGTTTCCGGGCCTGATGCATGAGCATCGTGAAGCGCGCTCAGGCCTGAGGTTCGGGTCTTACCGGTAGGCTTCAAGTCAGCGGCCGTGGTGTCGGATCGCTGCGATCCGGTACAAGAGCGTCGGGCCTGGAGGCCCTCCCACAAAGACACCGGGCCCCGGGTTTCGAGGCTCTCGCACACAATCGAGGCTTGAGCTCGCAGGACCTCGCGCAGCAGCGCAAAGCCTCGGTTTCCAAGTCCCCCCGCGCTGCCTTACTGCGCGCGCCTCTGCGCCCAGCCCTCGATGATCCGGCTCAATTCCTCGATCCCCGCGCTCAGCGCCGCCGGCCCCGGCTGCAGGATGATCGGCGACTTGACCTCGTGCAGCTCGCCGTCGCGCACCGCCGGCACCTCGCCCCAGCCTTCGCGCGCGGCGACCTGCTCGGGGCGGAATTTCTTGCCGCACCAACTGCCCAGGATCAGCTCCGGCGCGCGCCGCGCGGCTTCCTGCGGATCGGCGAGGATGCGGTCGCGCGCCAGCGGCATCGCCGCGTGCTCGGGAAACACGTCGTCGCCGCCGGCGATGCCGACCAGTTCGGACACCCAACGGATGCCGGTGATCTGCGGGCTGTCCCATTCCTCGAAATACACCTTCGGCCGCCGCGGCAGGCGCGCGGCGCGTTCGCGCGCGGCGTCGAGGTTGCGTTCGAGTTCGCCGGCCAGCGCGTGCGCGCGTTCGCCCGCGCCGACCAGCGCGCCGAGCCGGCGCACGTAGTCGAGAATCCCTGCGACGCTGCGGTGGTTGCTGATCCACACCTCGACGCCGTGCTTGATCAGTTCGCTGGCGATCTCGGCCTGGATGTCGGAGAAGCCGACCACGAAGTCCGGCTTGAGCTTGAGGATCTCGCCGATCTTGGCGCTGGTGAAGGCGCTGACCTTGGGTTTTTCCTTGCGCGCCTGCGGCGGCCGCACGGTGAAGCCGCTGATGCCGACGATGCGGGCCTGCTCGCCGAGCAGGTACAGGGTTTCGGTGGGTTCCTCGGTGAGGCAGACGATGCGTTGCGGGCCCATGGGTGCAGGAAGTCGACAGCGGGGGCGGTCATTGTCGGCGATGTCGGGGGCAGGGCGGTGGCGTCGCAGTCGGTTTGGCGCGGTCGCGGCTCGCGCCGCTCCTACATGGGTCCCTGTAGGAGCGGCGCGAGCCGCGACCGCGAAACCCCACTTACCGCGCAACCCGCCATGCAGCGCAGCATGAAAGCCCTTGTAGGAGCGGCGCGAGCCGCGACCGCGAAACCTCACTTACCGCGCAACCCACGATGCAGCGCAGCATTTCCCGGCCGCCGCCGCCCCCGTTTCCCCCGCCCAGTTCACACTTCCCCGCACCATGCTGCAACGCGGCGTGTTCCCGCCATACCCATTCGTACAGTCGAGGCGTCGGCGCGCCGCCGGCGCGTCCCGTGGAGGGGATCATGTCGCGACCCAAGCTGCGCCGCCTGTTCGCTGCGCCCGTGTTGTTCGTCGTCCTGCTGCTCGCCGCGGCCTTCCCGGCCAGCGCCGACGACTACACCAAGACCCGCTATCCGGTGGTGCTGGTGCACGGCCTGTTCGGCTTCGACGCCATCGGCGGGGTCTACGACTACTGGTTCGGCATTCCGCAAGCGCTGCGCGACGGCGGCGCGCAGGTCTACGTGGCGCAGGTGTCGGCGGCCAATTCCAACGAGATGCGCGGCGAACAGCTGATCGCGCAACTGGAAACGCTCAAGGCGCTGCACGGCTACAGCAAGTTCAATCTGGTCGGCCACAGCCAGGGCGGCCCGACCGCGCGCTATGTCGCTTCGGTGCGGCCGGACCTGGTCGCCTCGATGACCTCGATCGGCTCGCCGCACGCCGGCAGCAAGGTCGCCGATTTCGTCGGCGCGGTGCTGCCCGACGGCTCGCCGCTGCGGCCGCTGGTGGCGTCGTTCGTCAACGCGTTCTCCTCGCTGATCGGCGCGCTGTCCGGCGGCCAGTCGCCGCAGGATTCGCTGGCCGCGCTGAAGGCGCTCGACAGCGCCGGCTCGGCGCGCTTCAACACGCGCTATCCGCAGGGCAAGCCGGCCACGGCCTGCGGCAGCGGCGCGGCGGTTGCCGGAGGGGTGCGCTACTACTCGTTCGGCGGCGTTTCCAATTCCACCAACTGGCTCGACCTGTCCGACCCGGCGATGATCGCCGGCGGCCTGCTGTTCGGCGGAGAAGCCAACGACGGCCTGGTCGGGCGCTGCTCCAGCCACTGGGGCCAGGTGATCCGCGACGACTACGAGTGGAACCACCTCGACGAGGTCAACCAGATCGCCGGCCTGCGCGGCGTGTTCAGCGCCAACCCGACCAGCGTGTACCGCGCCCACCTCAACCGGCTCAAGGGCGCGGGGCTGTAACCGGTGCGCGGCCCTGGGCTGGGGTTGGGGCTGGCGCTGGCGATGGCGGCGGTGGCGGTGCTCGCCATCGCCGCGGTGTTCGCCGTCGGCGGCGTGCTCGAGCGGCCGCTGTTGTTGTCGGCGCCGGTGGTCAGCAGCGGGCCCGGCGGCAAGCTCGCCGATCCGGACGGCGCGAACGAAGCCGGCGGCGCGCCGGCGCCGTCCGCCGCCGCCGCCGCGGACGATTCGCTGCGCGACACCCAGGTCGACGGCGCGGCGACCCTGGACGCGCTCGGCCGGCCGCGCGCCGACCGCGAACTGCGCCGCCTGTTCGACTATTTCCTCGCCCGCGCCGGCGAGCGCTCGCCCGAAGCGATCCGTTCGGCGCTGGCCGCGCACCTGCACGCGCGACTGGCGCCGGCGGCGCTGGCGACGGTGCTGGCCTGGTTCGACGCCTACGTCGCGCTGGAGCGCGACTCGGTGGCGATGGCGCAGTCCGCCGGCGGCCCCGAAGCCGCGTTCGAACGCGTGCGCGCGCTGCGCCGCGAGCGCTTGGGCGAAGCCTTGGCGCAAGCGTTCTATGCGCAGGAAGAATCCGATTACCTGCAGGCGCAGCGGCGCGGGCAATTGCGCGGCGCGCTGCTGGCCGAGCGCGATCCCGCCGAACGCGCGCGGCGTGCGGCCGAACTCGAACGCGAGGCCGCGGCCGATCCGGCCTTGCAGGCGAGCGCGCAGTTGCGCGATGCGCTGGAACAGGACCGCCGCTTCGAACGCGACGGCACCGACCCGGCGGCGCGCTACGCGCAGCGCGAGGCGCAGTTCGGCGCGGCCGCGGCGCAGCGGCTGGCCGAACTCGACCAGCGCCGCGGGCAATGGCAGCTGCGCCTGCGCAGCTACGCCGCGCAGCGCCAGCGCGTGCTCGCCGACGGCGGGCTCAGCCAGGACCAGCGCCGGCAACGGCTGGACGCGCTGCTGGCCGATTTCGATCCGAACGAGCGGCGGCGTGTGGATGCGCTGACCCGCAACGGTGGGTTGCCAGGGCAGTGAGCGCCGTCGCCGCGCTCAGAAAAAATCGCGATTGAACTTCATGACATGGCGGCCCTGTTCGCCGCTCATGGCGACCTCGAACCGCAGCGTATCCGGCGGCGTCAGCTGCGCCGTGCCGACGTAGTCCACCAACTCGCCGTCGCGCACTTCGCGCATCGCCAGCGTCTGCTTGCGGCCGAGCAGGTCGGTGACGGTCGCCTCGACCCGCTGCGCGGTCAGCGCCTTGGCGTCGGCGTCCTCGCCGAGCCGCAGCGACAGCACCAGCAGCACCGTGCGCGCATCGCGCTGCGCGCCGTAGCGGCGCACGATCTGTTCGGGCAGCTTGTCGGTCTGCACCGCGGTGGCGTGCATGGCGATCGCGCCGCTGCGCAGGGTTTCGCTGCCGGCCGCATTGCCCTGCGCCGGCGGCACCGAGGCTTCGCGCCCGCAACCGGCCAACAGCGCCAGCGCCAGCGCGGCCACGCCGAGCCGGCTCATTCGTTCGCCGCCGACAGCTGCCGGCCGCGCTCGGTCGCCGCGGCGATCGCGCGGCCGACCAGTTCGCGGAAGCCGCCGGCTTCGAAGGTCTCCACCGCGGCCTGGGTGGTGCCGCCCGGCGAGGTGACCCGCGCGCGCAGCGTCGCCGCGGGTTCGTCGCTGGCCTGCAGCATGGTCGCCGCGCCGAGCAGGGTCTGCACGACCAGCGCGCGCGCGGCGTCGGCGTCGAGGCCTTGCGCTTCGCCGGCCTGCTGCATCGCTTCGGCCAGCAGGAACACGTAGGCCGGGCCGCTGCCGGACACCGCGGTGACCGCGTCCATGCGCGCCTCGTCGTCGATACGCACGGTCGGTCCGACCGCCGACAGCAGTTCGGCCGCCTGTTCGAAACGCGGCCGCGCCGCGTCGTTGGCGTACAGCCCGGTGATGCCGGCGCCGAGCAGGGCCGGGGTGTTGGGCATCGCCCGCACCACCGCCGCGCCGCCGCCGAGCCAGCGGTCGAGCTGGCCGGCGGTGATGCCGGCGGCGATCGAGATCGCCAGCGGCGCCTGCGCGCGCGCCTGGGCGGCGAGGCTGCCGCAGACTTCGCGCATCACCTGCGGCTTGACCGCGAGCAGCCACACGTCGGCGCCGTCCGCGGCCTGTTCGCCGCGCTCGAACACCGGCACGCCGAAGTCGCGCGCCAGCGCCTCGCGCAGCGCCGGCACCGGTTCGGCCACGCGCAGGCGGGCGGGATCGGCGCCGCGCGCGATCAGGCCGCCGATCAGGCTGCGGGCCATGTTGCCGCCGCCGATGAAGGCGAGGGTGGGCGAGGAGGAAGCGCGGTCGGTGTTGGGCATGGAGTGGAAACCGGAAAGAGTCAGAGCGTTGGCAGGGCCGGCATCGGCACGTCGTCGATGCGCGCCTGGAAGCGGAATTCGGGCCGGTAGCGGCCGACGCAGGTCGGCGCGATCCGTCCGCGCCACAGGATATCGAAGCGCTCGCTGTCGCCGCGGCGGACGCAGCGGATACGGTGGTCGACCGCGCGGTCGTGGCCCGCGAACACGATCCGGCCGCAGCTCACGGTGCCGCGGCCTTGGGCGCGCGCGCGCCGAACAGCGCGGTGCCGATCCGGACCAGGGTGGCGCCTTCGGCGATGGCGATGGCGTAGTCGTCGCTCATGCCCATCGACAAGGTGTCCAGGCCCGGATGCGCGCCGGCCAGCGCGTCGAACAGCGCCTTGGCCCGGCGGAACGACGGCCGGCGACGTTCGGGATCGGCATGCGGGGTCGGGATCACCATCAGCCCGCGCAGCCGCAGCGCCGGTTCGGCGACGATCGCCGCGGCCAGCGCCGGCGCGTCTTCGGGGCGGCAGCCGTGCTTGCTGTCTTCGTCGTCGATGTTGACCTGGATCAACACGTTCAGCGGCGCCTGCTGCGCCTGCCGGTGGCGGGCCAGCGCGGCGACCAGCTTGGGCCGGTCGACGGTGTGCACCCAGTCGAACAGCGCCGCCGCCTCGGCGGCCTTGTTCGATTGCAGGTGGCCGATCAGGTGCCACTGCAGCGCCAGCCCGGCCGCGGCGGTGGCGGCCAGGGCCGCGCGCTTGGCCGCGGCCTCCTGAACGTAGTTCTCGCCGAACGCGTCCTGGCCTTGCAGCGCCAGATTCGCGACCGCGGTCTCATCCTGGGTTTTACTGACCGCAAGCAATCGAGGAACCGGCCGGCCGGCGTCGTGCGCCGCGCGCTGCAACTGTTGCAAGATGTGGTGAAGAACGTGCTCGTGCACGTGGGGGAAATCCTGTGAGAAAGGGTGGGCCCGACCGGACACACCGGTGGGCCTTTGCGGGGCTATACTGCCTCTTAGGGGTGGTTCGGTTCCAGCTTTGAGGTTGCATCCGGGCCCAAGTGGCTGGTTTTACGGGCCCTTCGTACGGCCCTTAATTTCAGGACCCGCGAACCGGGTCCAAACGCAGTGCGGGGAGCACGCATGGATATCGCCGAACTTCTGGCGTTTTCGGTAAAGAACAAAGCATCCGACTTGCATCTTTCGGCCGGGCTGCCGCCGATGATCCGGGTCGACGGCGACGTGCGCCGGATCAACATCCCGGCCCTGGACCACAAGCAGGTGCACGCCCTGGTGTACGACATCATGTCGGACAAGCAGCGGCGCGACTTCGAAGAATTCCTGGAAGTCGACTTCTCGTTCGAGATCCCGGGCCTGGCGCGCTTCCGCGTCAACGCGTTCAACCAGAACCGCGGCGCCGGCGCGGTGTTCCGTACCATTCCCTCCGAGGTCCTGAGCCTCGAAGACCTGGGCTGTCCGCCGATCTTCCGCCAGCTGATCGAACAGCCGCAGGGCCTGATCCTGGTGACCGGGCCGACCGGCTCGGGCAAGTCGACCACGCTGGCGGCGATGATCGACCACATCAACAAGAGCGAGTACGCGCACATCCTCTCGGTCGAAGACCCGATCGAGTTCGTGCACACCTCGCAGAAGTGCCTCATCAACCAGCGCGAAGTCCACCGCGACACGCACGGGTTCAACGAGGCGCTGCGTTCGGCGCTGCGCGAAGATCCCGACTACATCCTGGTCGGCGAGTTGCGCGACCTGGAAACCATCCGCCTGGCGTTGACCGCCGCGGAAACCGGCCACCTGGTGTTCGGCACCCTGCACACCTCGTCGGCGGCCAAGACCGTGGACCGCATCATCGACGTGTTCCCCGCCGGCGAAAAGCCGATGGTGCGCTCGATGCTGTCGGAATCGTTGCGCGCGGTGATCTCGCAGGCGCTGCTGAAGAAGGTCGGCGGCGGCCGCACCGCGGCCTGGGAGATCATGGTCGGCATCCCCGCGATCCGCAACCTGATCCGCGAGGACAAGGTCGCGCAGATGTATTCGGCGATCCAGACCGGCCAGGCCTACGGCATGATGACCCTGGACCAGCACCTGCAAGACCTGGTCAAGCGCGGCCTGATCCTGCGCCCGCAGGCCAAGGAATACGCCAAGGACAAGCGTCTGTTCGAATGACGCCCGCCGGCGGCGCGCACGCCGCGCCGCCCTCCCGACGTCGCGCGCAGCCGCGAGCGCCACATCCCCCCGGCGGCCTTCGCCGCCGTAAACGACCTCCCGAGGAGGTAGCCGTATGAACACTCCCGCCCCGACCAATCCGACCACCGCCTCCGGTGCGATCGACTTCACCTCCTTCCTCAAGCTGATGGCGCACCAGCGCGCCTCCGACTTGTTCATCACCGCCGGCATGCCGCCGTCGATGAAGGTGCACGGCAAGATCGCGCCGATCACCCAGAACCCGCTGACGCCGCAGCAGAGCCGCGACCTGGTGCTCAACGTGATGAGCCCGCAGCAGCGCGAAGAATTCGAAAAGACCCACGAGTGCAACTTCGCCATCGGCGTCACCGGCGTCGGCCGCTTCCGCGTCAGCTGCTTCTACCAGCGCAACCAGGTCGGCATGGTGCTGCGCCGGATCGAGACCAAGATCCCGACCGTCGAGGAGCTGAACCTGCCGCCGATCATCAAGACGCTGGCGATGACCAAGCGCGGCATCATCATCTTCGTCGGCGCCACCGGCACCGGCAAGTCGACCTCGCTGGCGGCGATGATCGGCTACCGCAACCAGAACTCGACCGGCCACATCATCACCATCGAAGACCCGATCGAATTCGTCCACCGCCACGAGGGCTGCATCATCACCCAGCGCGAGGTCGGCATCGACACCGACAGCTGGGACGCCGCGTTGAAGAACACCCTGCGCCAGGCGCCGGACGTGATCATGATCGGCGAGGTGCGCACCCGCGAAGGCATGGACCACGCCATCGCCTTCGCCGAAACCGGCCACCTGGTGCTGTGCACCCTGCACGCCAACAACGCCAACCAGGCGATGGACCGCATCATCAACTTCTTCCCCGAAGACCGCCGCGGGCAGCTGCTGATGGACTTGTCGCTGAACCTCAAGGGCGTGGTCGCCCAGCAGCTGATCCCGACCCCCGACGGCAAGGGCCGCCGCGTGGCGATGGAGATCCTGCTCGGCACCCCGCTGGCGCAGGACTACATCCGCGACGGCGAGATCCACAAGCTCAAGGAGCTGATGAAGGAATCGACCCAGCTCGGCATGAAGACCTTCGACCAGGCCCTGTTCGAGCTGTACCAGGGCGGCGAGATCAGCTACGAAGACGCGCTGCGCTATGCGGACTCGCAGAACGAGGTGCGCCTGCGGATCAAGCTGGCGCAGGGCGGCGATGCGCGGACCTTGTCGCAGGGGTTGGATGGGGTCGAGGTGGCTGAGGTGCGGTGAGCCGTTCGTTTAGGCGATAGCGAAGAAGCCGGCGGAAGCCGGCTTTTTTGTGCTTGTCGTGGCGCAGGACCGTGTAGATTTTTCCTTCAGTGCCTGTTGCAGAAGCGAAGGCTCGATGATCGAAGACATCGAAGTACTCAAAGACACCGAACTCGCGTTCGGCGGCAGGCCGCGGCCTGTGGTTCTGGTCAAGGACGGGCCGGTCGATGAGATTCGCAAAGACGCCGAGGCCGTATCGGGTCTGCGGTGGTCCGAAATCGATTGCGAAACGCTCGAAAAATATCCCGATTGCATTTATGGCTTCACTTCGGAGGGCTTTCGTTACTTCCTTCCTGGGGTGATTTGCGCGAGCGTTCGCGAACGGCGGCCCGATCTGTTGGTCGTCGATTCGCTGGTGCAGCAGCTCGATCGCAGCGGCGATCCCGAAAACTGGGACGATTCTTTTGCCGAACGATGGCCGCTTCTCGATCCGGACGAGTGCGCGGCAGTGTCGAAGTGGATTCTGTGGCTTTCCGAGCGAAGCGACTTCCCCGATCCATTCGATTCGCTTGGACGGGCTTTGGATCTGCTTGTGATCCTGAGGCGACGAGCGTCGCTCAGAACTTGATGTCGAGATTGAACCCGGCCCGCCCGCTGAAATCGCCGGTAAACGTATCCACCCGCCCGCTGCCGTTCACGCTGAACGAAGTGCCGTCGGCTTTGTACTCAGCGCCGACGACGCCGTTCACGCTGTTGATGCCCTGTTGGTCGACGCCGACGCCGACTCGCGCATAACCGCTCCAATCGACCGACAAGGGCGCGCTGATGCCGGTATTGAAGCTGCCCGCGGTGAAGCCGCTGGGGTTGAACTGGACGCTCAGACTGGCATCGAGCTTGCCGAAGTCCAGTTCTTTCGCGGCAGTGACGGTGGCGCCGAAATTCGGCTCGGCGACGCCGCCGAACGGGCCGGCGAAAGCGCTGATGCCGTAGCTGTCGATGCCGTTGGTGTAGCTCACCGCGCCGGCGAAGGTGACTTGCGCGGGCGCGATGCCCATGCGCGCCTCGATGCTGGCGTTGACGTCGCCGACGTAGTTCAAGCCGAAATTGACCGAAACGTCGCTGAGCGCCGCCTTCGCCACCGCGGCCGGATCGTTCGGAGTGATGTTGAACGTCGGCGACCACGCGTTGTATTCGTCGATCGCCGGCGCGGCGGGCTTTTGCGCGACATCGGCGTAAGTCGTCGGCGTCGGCACGCCGCCGAGGGTGTTGAACGAGGACAGGTTCGGCACCGTGTCGACCGTCATCGCGTTGAGTTGCGACAGCGCGGCGGGCGAAATGCTGAGGTCGACAGGGGCGGTCAGGTTCGGATCGAGCGCGGCGGCGGCGACCGCGTCCGCGGCGGCCTTGTCGGCGGCGGCCTGTTGCGCGGCTGCGGTTTCGGCGGCGCGGCTGGCGGCCTCGGCGGCGCTGCGCGAGGAGTCGGAGCCGGAAACGCCGTTGCTTGCGTCTGCCATGAGAACACCCTCCTTGGGGGAGCGGCCGGCGGGGCCGGTTCGCGGTGAAAGCGTTTTCCAAGCCGACCCTAGCAAGCGGGCGGGGCCGGCGAGTACCTGGGGCGGACCCCAGCCCGGACCGGTGTAGGCTCCAGGGTTAAGCGTCTAAATATTTGAAAATTATGGGCTTTATACGGAATCTCGGCGGCTGCCAAGGCGCTGTCCGGCGACGAGCGGTGCGCTCGGCGGAGGCCGCAAGGCCGTTCCCCCGGCGCCGTCGCCCGGCGCGCGGGCTTGCTAACGCCCGCACATGCTTCGATCCTTCCCGGTCCGCCCGAGCGCCGCATCGTCTTGCGCGCGCGGCGTTTTCCCACCGTCGCCGCGCCGCTTCCGCATGCCCAACGTCCTGATCCTCGGCGCCCGCGCGCCGGCCGCGCTCGAAATCGCCCGCCGTTTCCGGGCGAGCGGTGGCGTTGCGCTGGCCGCCGACAGCGTCTCGTGCCGGCTTACGGGCTGGTCGAACGCGAGCGATGCGAGCCTGCGCATCGCCGGCCCGCGCTTCGACGCGGCGCAGTACGCCGCCGATCTTGCGCGCATCGTCGCCCAGCGCCGCATCGATCTGGTCGTGCCGACCTGCGAGGAAGCGTTCTGGCTCTCGCGCTACCGCGGCGCGCTGCCGGACAGCGTGCGCGTGCTGGTCGACGAGTTCGACAAGCTGCGCGAGCTGCACAGCAAGCTGCGGTTCCTGGAACTGGCGCGCGATTGCGGCGCCGGCGTGCCCGACAGTGCTGCGGTGAAGACGCTCGAACAAGCGCGCGCCTGGGCTGCCGGCCGGCCGCTGGTACTCAAGCCCGAATACTCGCGTTTCGGCGTACACGTGCGGCTGTATCCGCACGGCATGCCGGCCGATGCGCCGCCGCTGCCGCTGGCTCAAACCTGGGTCGCGCAGCGCTTCCACGCCGGCACCGAGCTGTGCTCGTACAGCGTCGCCGACCGCGGCCGCCTGCTCGCGCATTCGGTGTACCGCCCGGCGTACCGGCTCAACCGCAGTTCGAGTTTCTATTTCGAACCCGCGCCGAACACGGCGATCCGCGCCTTCGTCGAGCGCTTCGTCGGCAAGATCGCCTACACCGGGCAGATTTCGTTCGACTGGATCGTCGCCGGCGACGGCAACGCGACGGTGCTGGAATGCAATCCGCGCGCAACCAGCGGCGTGCATCTGTTCGGCGAGCGCGACGCCTTGCCGGCGGCGCTGCTCGGCGAAGACATCGCCTGCGTCGAAGCGCGGCCCGCGCGGCCGCGCATGCTCGCGCCGGTGATGCTCGGCGCGGGCCTCGCGCAAGCGCTGGCGCAGGGCCGCGCGCGCGCGTGGCTGCGCGACTGGCGCCGCGCCGACGACGTGCTGGCCGTGCCCGGCGACCGCGCGCCGCCGCTCGGCGCGTTGGTCGATCTGGGCGCGTACGCGTGGTCCGCGCTGCGCCGCGGCGGCAGCCTGCGCGAGGCGGCGACGCGCGATATCGAGTGGGACGGCGAGGAGTTGCCGGACCTGTGACCGCGCCGGCGCGCAACGACGACGAGTTCGCGCGCCACGTGGAGGCGTTCGCGCACATCCACGTCGGCGCCGATTCGCGCGCGCTGGTCGCCAACCTCGCGACCCGGGCGGAACTCGTCGGCGACGGCGAACGCCGCTATCCGGCCAGCGTCGACGACGGCGACATCGACGGCAACGCCTGGGTCTGTTCGCCGCGCACCACCTACGGCGATTACGCGACCGAGGAAGCCGTGCGCTACGCGCCGGCCGCCGCGACGCCGCTGCTGCGCGCGGCCGGGCGCGGGCTCGACGGCTGGCTGCGCCGCGCCGGCATCGACCGCGCGGTGGCGATCAACAATTGGTGGCTCTCGACCAATGTCTATCCGCAATGGCGCGCAGGCGAGGCGGCGCGATTGCTGGGCGAAGCCCTGCAGCGCTGGCCGACCCACGCGGTGTGGCTGCGTTCGCTCAACCGCGACCAGCACGCGGCGTGGCTCGCCGAATGCGAGGCGCTCGGGTTCGCGCTGATCCCGAGCCGGCAGGTGTATCTGTTCCGCGATGTCGCCGGGTCGGCGCAGCGCCGGCACAACCTGCGCATGGATCTGAAGCTGGCGGCGAAGCGGCCCGGGCGCGCGCACGACGGCGATATCGACGAGGCCGACTACGCGCGCATCGCCTGGCTGTACGAACGCTTGTACATGGACAAGTATTCGGGCTTCAACCCGCGCTACGGCGAGCGCTTCCTGCGCGAATGGCACCGCGCCGGCCTGCTGCGCTTCGACGGCTTCCGCGACGAGTCCGGGCAGTTGCTCTGCATCGCCGGGGTGTTCGGCTTCGGCGGCACCGCGACCACGCCGATCGTCGGTTACGACACCGGCCTGCCGCAGCGCCTCGGGCTCTACCGCTTGCTGACCGCGACCACGTTCGAACGCGCCATCGCAACCGGCGACACGGTCAACTTCAGCGCCGGCGCGGCCGAGTTCAAGCGTTTGCGCGGAGGCGAAGCCAGCATCGAATACAGCGCGGTCTACGTGCGCCACATGCCGGCACGAACGCGCCGCGCGGTGGCGGCGCTGTCGGCGCTGACGCGCCGGGTCGGGGTGCCGATCATGCGAAGATTCGGGCTATGAAGCCCAAGCATCGAGCCGCCGCCGCCGGAGCGCCGCGCGCATGAGCGACTGGCATCCCTCGCATGCCTCGCGCTGGTTCGCGGCGTTGTGCAGCGATCGCCTGCGCGGCGCGCCGGTCGCGGTGAGCCTGCTCGGCCGGCCGTACGCGCTGGCGCGCGATGCCGCCGGCCGTGCGTTCGCATTGGAAGACCGCTGCCCGCACCGCCACGCGCCGTTGTCGCACGGCGTTTGCGGCGCGAGCGGATTGGTCTGTCCGTACCACGGCTGGCGCTTCGACGCGTCCGGCCGCCTGTGCGAGATCCCCGGCCTGCCGGCCGACGCCGCGCTGCCGCAGGTGCGCGTGCGTGCCGCGGCGGTGCGCGAGCACGACGGCTTGATCTGGCTGCGCGCCGACGGCCGCGACGAGGGCGAACTGCCGGCGATGGCGCTGCGCAATCCGCCCGGTTCGCGCCGCTTTCTGTGGCAGACGCAGTGGCGCGCGCACGTGGTCGATGCGATCGAGAATTTCCTCGATCCCTTGCACACCCATTCGATCCATCCGGGACTGGTGCGCCGCGGCGGCGCGCGGCAGCCCGCGACGGCGCGATTCGTGCCGTCGCAACAAGGCTTCTGCGTCGACTATCTCGGCCAGCCCCAACAGTCGGGCTTGCTGTACCGCCTGTTCGAATCGCCGCGCGAAAGCGAGCGGGCGCTGTTCGACGCGCCGGGCAGCGCGCAGATCGAATACCGCTACGCCAACGGTGGCGTCGTGCGCATCAGCCTGCATTTCGCCCCGCACGATGCGGCGACCACCTCGGTGTTCGCCAGCCTGCACGTGGAAAACCGCTGGGCGCCGGCGTGGCTGGTGCGCGCGTTGGTGTGGCCGTTCTTGAAACGGGTCAACGACCAGGACGCGCGCATGCTGGCGCTGCAATCCGACAATCTGCGCCGTTTCGGCGCGGTGCGCGGCGCTTCCACGTCGCTGGACCTGGTACGGCCGTGGGTCCAAGCGTTCTGGACCCACGGCGCGCCGCCGGCGGACGCGCAGGCCAAGGACGTCGCGCTGATGCTGTAGCCGCGCCGCGGCGGCTCAGTGCGCGCAGTCCTCGTCCTGATCGCCGTCCTGGCAGTCGCGGCGCGGGCCGGGTTCCAGCCGCAGCAGCTCGTTGCCGGCGCCGATGCGCAGATCGCCCCAGCGCCTGCGCACCACCTCGACCTTGTTCGCGCGCAGCACCGCCTCGGCGGTTTCGCCGCGTTCGGACAGATAGGTCTGGCCGATGCTGCGCCAGCCGCGCGGCAGCAGCGCGTACGCATTGCAGTTGACGCCCCAATCGTGGATGCGGCACAGCAGGTATTCGGCGCGGCCGTCGCCGTCGAGGTCCGGCGTGGCGAGCACGCAGTTGGCCTGCTCGTCTTCGCAGCTCGGCAGGGCGATCCGGTCGGCGAGCGCGGCCTGGATCCAGGCCGGGTCGATCGCGGCGACGCCGTCGGCGCGGCGCAGTTCGCGCAGCGCCTGTTCGCGCGTGCGCATCTTCGGCGATTCGTGGCGGTCGTTGCGGTAATCGCCGCGCGAGACCGCGTCGAGGGCGCTGACGAGATTGGCGTGCGCCGGCGCCTTGGCGGCGGCGAACAGCGGATCGGTCTTCAGGCTTTGCAGCGCCTGATAACCGCGGCGGCCGGCGTCGAAGCGCAAATACGCGAGGTCGAACTGTTCCGCCCCGATCTTGCCGCTGCGCAACTGCGCCAGCTGCGAGCCGGCGCCGAGACGGTGCGGATCCAGCAGCCACGAGTTCGCCGCGACCGCCAGCGCCAGCAACACCAGCGACACCGCGACGTTGACCCGGCGCAGATCGCTCAGCCAGCGCTCGCCGCCGCGGCGCAGCGCCGCCAGCGCATAGCCCAGCGCGTACAGGCTCAGCGTCGCCGCGGCCAGCGCGGCCCAGAAGCGCTCGCCGGTCCAGCCGTACTGGGCGATGCGCAGGCCGAGCGCGTACAGGCCGAGCGCGGCGTACACCGGCAGGGTCAGCAGCGCCGCGTGGATCAGCGCGCGCAGCCAGCGCGGATACGGCGCCGCGGCTTCGCCGTCTTGGTAGACCGCGTTGACGAACAGGACGACGGTCGCGATCAGGCACATCAGGATCAGCGTCGCCGAACGCGTCTTCCACAGCGCGTCCAGGCCGGTGAACGGCAGGCTGGCGACGAACAGCAGCGCGATCAGCGCGACCAGCGGCAGCAGGCCCTTGAAGATCGCGAACAGGATCTGCCGGGCGATCTGCACCGGCCGCTGCTGGGTGCGGCCGACCAGCACGCCGAGGCCGATCATGACGCCGGTGGCGAGATGGGCGAAGCCGCGGGTGGTGAACAGATCGGCGAAGAATTCGATGCCGATCAGCTTGAACAGCAGCGCGCACAGGCCCAGCACGGCCCAGCAGATGCCGACGAAGGCGCCGGTGAGCAGGCCGGTCAGCGCGTTCTGCCAGCCGTGTTCGAACAGTTCGCGGTACGGCGCGCACCAGCGCCCGTGGGCGAGGCGGCATTGCAGATAGGGCAGGGCGACGAACAGGCCGACGGCGAGGCTGGCGGCGAACGGCGCCAGCACCGCGGCGGCGTTGAGGTGCGGCGCGCCGGTGGCGCTCCAGCCGGCCCACCACGCCAGCGCCAGGCAGACCGCGGCGAGCACGGCGAGGTTGCTCCAGTAGCGGGCGTCGTCCAGGCGCTGCACCGTCAGCAGCATCGCGGTCGGGATCGACAGCGCCAGGGTGTACCAGACGACGATGTCCAGTTCGAAGCCGAGGCCCGCGCTGGGCCGCACGAACTGAAGCAGCAGGCCCTGCAGCAACGCCACCAGGACGATGAAGGCGCGGGTCTTGGCCGACAGTTCGGTGGGCGCGGGCGTGGAGGCGGAGTTCGTCGTCATGCGGGTCCTTGCATAGTCTCGGGCCGGCGCTCGGGCGCGGCGGGTTCGGCGGATGCCGCGAATGCGGCGGCGCAGCGCGCAGGAGGTTGATGCCGTTGAGTGAGCGGGCGATGAAGCCGGACGCGCACCGCCGCCGTTTCAGGCTCTCTGCGTTGCCACGAGGCCCACCTGTAGGAGCGGCGCAAGCCGCGACCGCGAAACTTCACGACTTCCGCGCCGCCCCGGCTCCCCGCGTTCGGACTCTTGCCGGAACCACGCAGGTCGAAGCACCCGCGCAGTCGAACGCGCGCATCCGCCGCTTTCAGTCCGCCCGCTGCCGGCCGGACTGCTTCGCCGCTTTCTTCGCGACCTTCTTCGCCGCGACGTTCGCCGTCTTCTTCGCCACCGGCTTCGCGGCCTTCGCCGTAGCGGCACCAGCCCCCTTCGCCGCCGCCTCGCGCGTGCGCTGCCAGATCGGCCCGATCCTGCCGATCCGCGCGAACGCCGGACAGCTCTCGCGATGCGCGCCCGGCAGATAGCTCAGGCTCATCAGGAACTCGTTGGTGATCTCGCCGCCGGTGAAGCGGAAGGTCTGCTTGAACAGCTTGATCCAGCCGGCCTTGTCGCGCGGCCGGCCGTCGAGCAGCACGTGCGCGTCGAGCCACTGGGCGAAGCCGCCGTGGCTGGCGCGCAGGCCCTGGATCACCTGGGCGTTGTGGATCGCCGCGTCGACCTTGAGCCGGTTGCGGATGATGCCGGCGTCTTCGAGCAGGCGCAGACGGTCGGCCTCGGCATAGGCGGCCACGGTGTCCACGTCGAAGCCGTCGTACGCGCGGCGGAAGCCTTCGCGCTTGCGCAGGATGGTTTCCCAGCTCAGGCCGGCCTGGTTGATCTCCAGGATCAGCCGTTCGAACAGGTCGGACTCCTCGCGTTGCGGGAAACCGTATTCGCGATCGTGGTAGTCGCCGTGGATCGGATGGCCGGGGGCGATGTCGCAATAGCCGGACATGGAAGGCCTCGTGGCGCGCCGCGGACGCGGCATGGCCTGGAATTGTCGCGGCGCGCGGGCGGCGAATCCAGGTCCGGGGCTGGCCGCTTGCGGGCGGGGTTCCGGCGCAAGGGCCGAAGCCCTTGCCGCCGAACCCCGGCCGTCCCGAACCGGCCGCATTTCGCGTTATGGCGACCCCGGCCCGCCCCTCGACCCCGCTTAACGGTCGGGCAGGCTAGAATGCCCCCATGCCCGTAATGCCCACGCCCCTCGCCAATCAGGTCCTGATCGCGCTGCCCGCGCTGGCCGACACCAATTTCTCGCGCAGCGTCGCGTTGATCTGCCAGCACGACGACGACGGCGCGATGGGCATCGTGGTCAACCGGCCTTCGGAGTACACCCTGGGCGAAGTGTTCGGGCAGATGGGCGTGGAAGGCGGCGACGAAGCGCTGCGCGCGCAGATCGTGCTCGCCGGCGGCCCGGTGCATCCGGAGCGCGGCTTCGTCCTGCACGACGGCGGCGCGCGCTGGGATTCGACCCTGGCCATCGCCGAGCGCCTGTTCCTGACCACCTCGCGCGACATCCTCGAGGCGATGGCCAAGGGCGAAGGCCCCGACCACGCCATCGTCGCGCTCGGCTGCGCCGGCTGGGGTTCGGGCCAGCTCGAACACGAGATCACCGAAAACGACTGGCTGACCGCGCCGGCCGACGCCGAGCTGCTGTTCCAACTGCCGCTCGACGCGCGCTGGCATGCCGCGGCCGGCCGCATCGGCGTCGATTTCGCCCACCTGGCCGACTACGCCGGACACGCATGAGCGCCGGCGCCCCCGATTCGATCCGACGCGACGGCACCGTCCTCGGATTCGATGTCGGCGCGCGCCGCATCGGCGTCGCGGTGGCCAGCGCGTTCGGTCACGGCGCGCGCGCGCTGGCGGTCATCGACGTGCACGGCGCCGGCCCCGACTGGGGCGCGATCGACCGCTTGCAAAAAGAATGGCGCCCCGACGGCCTGATCGTCGGCGACCCGATGACCCTGGAAGGCGGCGACCAGCCAGCGCGCCAGCGCGCGCTCGCGTTCGCGCGCCAGTTGCGCGCGCGCTACAAGCTGCCGGTGGTGCTGGTCGACGAGCGCTCCAGCTCGGTCGAGGCCGCGCACCGCTTCGCCGCCGACCGCGCCGAAGGCCGCAAGCGCCGGCGCGATGCCGAGGCGCTCGACGCGGTGGCCGCGGCGGTGATCGTCGAGCGCTGGCTGGCCGCGCCGGACGACGCCACGCCGATCGACCAAGTGCCGCACGCCTGATTCCGTTTTTCCGACACCCGCACTTCAGAACTTAGCGACGCCATGACCACCTTTGTTGCCGCCGACGGCGGTTCGCGCCACCTGCTGAGCCTGCGCGAGGCCACCCGCGATTCGCTCGAAGCCCTGCTGATCCGCGCCCAGGCCTTCGCCGAAGGCCATTACGACAGTCGCGCGCTCGCCGGCACCGCGGTGTGCACGCTGTTCTTCGAACCGTCCACGCGCACCCGCCTGAGCTTCCAGCTGGCGGTGCAGCAGCTCGGCGCGCACGTGCTCAACTTCGACGCGTCGACCTCGTCGACCAGCAAGGGCGAGACCGCGCTGGACACGCTCAAGAACATCGAGGCGATGGGCGTGCGCGGTTTCGTCATCCGCCATCGCGAGGACGGCGCGGTCGCCGCGCTGGCCGCGCAGGCGCGGCCCGGCACCTGCGTGGTCAACGCCGGCGACGGCCGCAGCGCGCATCCCACCCAAGGGCTGCTCGACATGCTGACCCTGCGCCAGGTCAAGGGCAACGATTTCTCGCGCCTGCGCGTGGCCATCGTCGGCGACATCAAGCATTCGCGCGTGGCGCGCTCGGACCTGCAGGCGCTGCGCGCGCTCGGCACCGGCGAGATCCGCGCGGTCGGCCCGGCATCGCTGCTGCCCGACGACGGCACCCTGGACGGTTGCAGCGTCGGCCACGACTTCGATGCCGCGCTGGACGGCGTGGACGCGGTGATGATGCTGCGCCTGCAACGCGAACGCATGGAAGAAGGGCTGGTCGACTCGCTGGAGGATTACCACCGCGACTACGGCCTGACCGCAGCCCGGCTCAAGCGCGCCGCGCCGGACGCGGTGGTGATGCATCCCGGCCCGATGAACCGCGGCGTGGAAATCACCGACGAGGTCGCCGACGGCCCGCAATCGCTGATCCTGACCCAGGTCGGCAACGGCGTGGCGGTGCGCATGGCGGTGCTGGAAGCGCTGCTCAAGGGCTGAGCGCGCCGGCGTTTCGATTTCGCGGCCGCGCGTTTCGCGCGGCCGCTTCGTTTCCGATTCGATCTATTTGCAAGGAACCGACGACATGGTCGTGAAAGACAGCAACGGCACCGCGCTCGCCGACGGCGATTCGGTCCTGGTCATCAAGGACCTCAAGGTCAAGGGCACCTCGGTGACGCTCAAGCGCGGCACGCTGTGCAAGAACATCCGTCTGACCGACGAGGAAGACGAGATCGAGTGCAACGTCGACAAGGTCAAGGGCCTGGTGTTGAAGACCCAGTTCGTCAAGAAGGCCTGACGTGGGTTGCGGTTCGGCCGCGATCAGCGCGCCGCCGCGGCCTGCGGCCGCCGCTGCGCGAACAGCCAGTCCCACAGTTCGGCGCTGCCGTAAGCGTCGTCCCACGAGTTGTGGTTGGCGTCGGGGAACTCGGTGTAGCGCACCTTCGCGCCCGCGCGCTTGAGCGCGTCGACCATCTCGCGCGAACGCTGCGGCGGCACCACGTCGTCCTGAGCGCCGTGGAAGACCCAGAACGGCGCGCCCTTCATCCGCTGCGCGGCCTGATCCGGCGTCCACAAGCCGCCCAGTTCCTCGATCCGGTCGCGGTCCCAGACCTTGGGCACGTTGTAGCCGCCGCACACCGGCACCACCGCGGCGAAACGCGCGGGCTGCATCAGCGCCAGGTCGAAACTGGCGAAGCCGCCCATCGACAGGCCGGTCATGTAGGTGCGCGCCGGATCGCCGCCGAATTCGCTTTGCACGCGGTCGAGTATCGCCAGCGCGGTGCGGTTGAAGCGATCGGCGTCGGGCTGGTCGCGATGCATCTGCGGGAACGCGACGATCGCCGGGAACGTGTCCATGCGCTTGCGGATCACCGGACCCAGTCCGACTTCGACCTGCTTGCGGTTGTCGTCGCCGCGCTCGCCCGAGCCGTGCACGAACAGGATCAGCGGCGGGGTTTCGCCGCCGGCGGTGCGGGACGGCACGAACACTCGGTAGCGGTGCAGCACGCCGTTGTCGAGCAGGAGTTCGCGGTCGACGAAGCGGCCGTGCGCGCGCGGATCGGTCATGGCGGTGGCGGGCCGGTGGTGCGCCGCGGCGGCGGCAGGGCGGGAATCGGCGGAGCGCGGAGCGGCGGACTGGCAACCCGCGAGCGCGATCAGCGCGAACGACAGCGACAACAACAGCGCGATTGCGGCGCGGGGCGAACGGCGGCCGGGCATGGCGGGCTCCGTGGCGGGCTGCAGGCATCATCGGCCTGCAAGCGGGTCCAGTTCAACCCCGCTGCCGCGGCAATCGACGGCAACGCCCGACGCAGCGCTCAGTCTTGGGCCGCAAGCCCGCCCAACCGCTGCACCAACAAGTCCTGCGCGGCCATGACCGCATCGGCCTCAAGCCGGAACTTGCGCTTCGGCGCGCCGTGCGGCGTCCACGCGAAGCGGCGCCACAGCGCGACCCCCATACCGGCTTCGGCGACGCCGTCGAGGCGGCGCAGCAGCGTTTCGGCGTAGGCGAACAAAGCCAGCGCCTCGCGCAATTCGGGCTGGCGCATCAGCGCTGAGACCTCGTCGTCCTCGAGCAGGCGCCCGCACGCCAGCGCCAGTTCGTCGAGGCTTTCGCGCATCCGGCGGTCGGCGCGGCGCTGATCTTGCGGCGTGGGCGGACGCGTGCGCAGGCTCGGGCCGTTGATGAACCAACTGCACATCTCGCAGAAACAATGCGCGCCCGGCGAATACAGGCGCTGGCCCGGTTCGCGCACGAGCCGATGGCCGTTGTCGAGATAACTGGCGAACAGGCGGAAGAAGCCGGCTGCGTCGCCATCCGGAGGACGCGCTTCGGGCGGCAGTTCGTGTTGGTGGCGGCGCGCCCAGGCTTCGGCCGCGGCCGGATCGCGGGCGTAGGCGTGGGCGGCGTCGAAGCCGATGAAGCCGCGTTGCACCGCCTGCGCCAGCCAGCGCAGCAAGGCGTAGCTGCGCGCTTGCAGTTCGATCGCGATCTCGATGTGTTCGCGTTGCAGCATGTGCGCAGGATAGCGGTCCTGCGCCGCGATCGCGGCGCCGCCGGTCCGTGCGCGGGCGGCGCGCCGGACCGGTGCCGGCTCAGCGCAACAAGATCAACGTCGCCAACCCAAGGAAGCTCAAGAACCCCATCACATCGGTCAGAGTGGTCAGGATCACGCCGCCGGCCAACGCCGGATCGAACCCCAGCCGCTTGAGCGTGATCGGCACCAGCACGCCGCCGGTGGCGGCGGTCAGCAGGTTGATGGTCAGCGCGCTGCCGATGACCAGCGACAGGCCCGGCTGGCGGAACCAGATCAGCACGATCAGGCCCAGGCCGATGCCGAGCACCAGGCCGTTGATCAGCGCGACCGAGAGTTCCTTGCGCAGCAGCACGCCGACGTTGGAGGCGCCGATCTGGCCCAGGGCGAGGCCGCGGATCATCAGCGCCAGCACCTGGGTGCCGGCGTTGCCGCCCATGCCGGCGACGATCGGCATCAGCGCGGCCAGCGCGACCAGCTTGGCGATGGAATCCTCGAACTGGCCGACCACGCTGGCGGCGAGGAACGCCGTGCACAGGTTGACGCTGAGCCAGATCAGGCGCCGCCGGAACGCGCGCCGGACCGGGCTGAACAGGTCTTCGTCCTCGTCCAGGCCGGCCGCGCTCAAGGCCTGGTGCTCGGCTTCTTCGCGGATGATGTCGACCACGTCGTCGATGGTGATGCGGCCGAGCAGGATGTTGTTGTCGTCGACGACCGGCGCGCTGATCCAGTCGTGGTCGGAGAACTGGCGCGCGACTTCGCCGGCGGTTTCGCCGACGTCGATGGCGGGCTGCTCGTCGTCGACGAGCTTGTTGATCGGGGTGCCGGGCTCGTGGGTCAGCAGCGCGGCCAGGGCGATGCGGCCCAGGTACTGGTGGCGGCGGCTGACCACGTACAGATGATCGGTGTGCTCGGGCAGTTCGCCGCGCAGGCGCAGATAGCGCAGGACCACGTCGATGGTGGTGTCGGCGCGCACCGTCACCACGTCGGGGTTCATCAGGCGGCCGGCGGTGTCCTCGGGGTAGGACAGCACCTGCTCGAGCCGCTCGCGGTTGTCGCGGTCCATCGACTTGAGCACTTCGTCGATGACCGTGTCGGGCAGGTCTTCGACCAGGTCGGCCAAGTCGTCGATGTCGAGGTCTTCGACCGCGGCGACGATTTCGTCGGGGTCCATGTCCGCGAGCAGGCTTTCGCGCACTTCCTCGCCGACGTGGACCAGCACCTCGCCGTCGTCCTCGGGATCGACCAGCCCCCACACCACCTGGCGCTTGCCGGGCGGCAGCGATTCGAGCAGGTTGCCGATCTCGGCCGGGGAGAGGGTGTTGACCAGGCGGCGAACCGGCCCCAGACGGCCGCTGTCGAGCGCATCGGAAAGCAGGCGCAGCTGACGTGCGGTCTTGTCGTGGCGGACGGCTTCGGCCATGCGGTACTTCCTGGCAGGGGGACGGATGCGGCCACGAAGCCGTCGGATCCAGCGAATGCGCGCGCATTATCGCCCGCGGCCGCGGCAAAGCACAGTGACGATGCGCGGCCGGCGCGGCGACGGGCCGGCGCTGCGCCGGCGGCATGCGGGCCGGTCTGGACGCGCCGGCTCAGGCGACGCCGGCTAGACCGCGTTGGTCTGCTCCAGCCAGCGCTCGATCGCCTTGCGGTCGCCCGCGCGCAGCAGCGCCGGCGCGCGCTTGCGCAGGCTGTCGAGGTTGAGCCCGCGGATCGCCCGGCGCAGCTCCAGCAAGGTCGCCGGATGCAGGCTGAATTCCTCCAGCCCCAGCGCCAGCAGCAGCGGCGCGAACGCCGGGTCGCCGGCCATTTCGCCGCACACCGCGACCGGTTTGCCGCGCGCCTTGCCGAGCTTGATGACGTCGCGGATCACCCGCAGCACCGCCGGATGCAGCGGCGTGTACAGCGCGGCGAGCGCTTCGTTGTTGCGGTCGACCGCGAGCAGGTACTGGACCAGGTCGTTGGTGCCGATGGACAGGAAATCGACCGCGCCGATGAACGCCGGCAACGCCAGCGCCGCGGCCGGCACTTCGATCATCGCGCCCAGCGGCACCCGCTCGGCGATCTCGTGGCCTTCGCGGCGCAGGTCGGCCGCTGCTTTGTCGAGCAAGGCGCGCACCGCGCGCACTTCCTCGCTGGCGCTGACCATCGGCACCAGCACCCGCACCGGGCCGTAGCCGGACGCGCGCAGGATCGCGCGCAGCTGGGTTTCCAGCAGGCCCTCGCGCGCCATCGACAGGCGCACGCCGCGCACGCCGAGCGCCGGGTTGGGCTCGTCGCGCAGCGCCAGCCCGGTCTTGTCGGCCTTGTCCGCGCCCAGGTCGAGGGTGCGGATGGTGACCACGCGGCCGGTCATGCCGAGCACCACGTCGCGGTAGACCCGGAACTGCTCGTCTTCGTCGGGCAGCTCGTTGCGTTGCAGGAACAGGAATTCGGTGCGGTACAGGCCGACGCCGGCGGCGCCGAGCGCGTGCGCTTCGGCCACGTCCTCGCGCGATTCGGCATTGGCGTAGAGCTTGATGTCGACGCCGTCGCGGGTGATGGTGGGTTCGCGCCGCAGCCGGTGCAGCTGCTTGCGCTCGCGCGCCAGCTCGCGCACCCGCGCGCGGTGCGCGCGCAGGTCGTCGGCGTTGGGTTCCAGGATCACCGAACCGGTGGCGCCGTCGACCACCACCGCGTCGCCGTCGTTGATCTTCAGCAGCGCCTGCGCCGTGCCGACCACCAGCGGCAGGTGCAGGCTGCGCGCCAGGATCGCGCTGTGCGACAGCGCGCTGCCGGCGGCGGTGACGATGGCCATGACCCCTTGGGTCTGCAGCTGCGCCAGTTCGGCCGGGGCGACGTTGTCGGCGATCAGGATCTCGCCGGCCACGCCCTGGGTGTCGTGGTCGCGGCGGTGCAGGGCGGCGTGGATGCGGCCGATGACCTGGTCGATGTCGTCCACGCGGCTGCGGAAATACGCGTCGTCCATCGCCTCGAACACCGAGGCGATGCGGTCGCGCTGCAGGCGCAGCGCGTAGTCGGCGGCGTAGTGGCCGGTGCGGATCAGTTCGTCCAGGCCCTGCAGCAGCTCCGGGTCGTCCAGCAGCAGGGTGTGCAGGTCGAGGAACTCGCCGACCTCGTGCGCCAGCGCGCCGTGCAGGCGCTCGCGCAGCACGTGGATCTCGCCGCGCACGGTGTCGATGGCCGCGTGCAGCCGCGCCAGTTCGCTGTCGACCTGCTCGCGGCCGATGCGCTCCTCGGCGACTTCCAGCGCGTGCGGCAAGCGCACCCGGGCGCGTCCGAGCGCGCTGCCGCGCGAGGCGCCGACTCCTTGGAATTCCTGCCGCATCCGCGCCTCCGCTCTCAGCTGTCTTCGTCGAAACGGCGTTCGAACAGCGAGACCACGGCCTCGGCCGCGGTGGCTTCGTCTTCGCCTTCGATGCGCAGTTTGACGTGGGTGCCTTGGCCGGCGGCGAGCAGCATCACGCCCATGATGCTCTTGGCGTTGACCTCGCGGCCCTTGGCGGTGAGCGTGGCGTTGCTGCGGAACGCCGACAGCACCTGCACCAGTTTGGCGGTGGCGCGGGCGTGCAGGCCCAGTCGGTTGGAGACGGTGAGTTCGCGTTCGATCATGTCGGGGTCCTCAGGCAATGGTCAAACGCAGCGGGTGCGGACGGCGGGGGCAGGGGAATGGGGCTTGCGTCATGCGGTGTCGGGGCTTCCGGTCGCGGCGGCGGGCGCCGCGGGGTCATGCGTCGTCGTGCAGGACGCCGTTGCGGGCGCCGGCCGCGGCGACCGCGGGCAATTGGTCCAGGTCGAGTTCGGCGTAGTTCATCACCCGCAGCAGCATCGGCAGGTTCAACGCCGAAACCCGCCGCACCGGCGTGCCGAGCCGGGCCACGCGCGCGGCGAGGTTGCTCGGCGAAGCGCCGTACAGGTCGGTCAGCACCAGCACGCCGTCGCCGCCGTCGACCCGGCGCAACGCGGCGCTGGCTTGCGGCAGCAACTGGTCGAGGTCGGCATCGAACGGCACTTCGAACGCTTCGGCGCGCAGCGGCAGCGGATTCAACAGGCGGCCGGCGACCTGCAGCATCGCGCTGCCGACGCCGGTGTGGGTGATGAGGAGGACGCCTACGGACATGCCGTCAACTTAACAGAGCACGGTGACAGGCCGGAAGCGCCCGAACGGTCGAACTGCGGGTCGGATGCGGTGGATGCGGTCCGCAGGGGCGACGGGTGGGCGGCGTGCGGGCGCCGCAGCGGTGCGTACGTGCGCCTGCCGGTTCGTCCGGATGCAGGCCCGGCACGAGCGGCCGGCGGGAGCGCGCGGGCCGAGGCGCATACGGATCGCGGTCGCCGGCCGGCGCGGCGGAGCGCGAGGCCGAGCAGTGGCTGTGTGCCGCGGCCGATCGTGCCGGCGTCCTGCGCACGAAGGGCCGCCCGTGGGCGGCCCTTCGTGCGGTGGGGACTCGCTTACTGCTTCGGCGGCGTTTCGGTCTGGCCCTTGTTCTGGCCTTCGTCCGGAGGCGGCGGGGGCGCGGTCGGGTCGGCCGGCGGCGCCGGGTTCGGCGCGATGTCGGTCGGCGGCGGCGTATCGGCCGGCGGCGGCATGTCGGCCGGCGGCGTGGTGTCCGCAGGCGCGGCCGGCGCCGGGCCGGCGGCCGGGTCCGGCGGCGGCGCGGTGTCCGGCGGCTTGCAGGCGCCGAGCAGGACCGCAGCGAACGCGGCGCTCAAGGCCAGCGCCAGCGAGCGCGGGCGCAGGGACGGGCGGGTGTCGTGGGAGTTCATGTCGTTCCTTTGCTGATCGGGTCAGCGCAGCGGGGGAATGGCGGGGCGCGACGCGATCAGCGTTCGTCGACGCTCTTGTTCTGACCGGCCTGGAATTCGGCCGGCGAAATGAAGCCGTCGCGGTCGAGATCGTGGACCGAGAAGCTGGCGGCCAGGCGCGCGTCCATCGCGGCTTCCTCGCGGCTGATCTTCTGGTCGCCGTTGGCGTCGATGTCGCTGAAGCGGGCCGGGCCGATGGCGTCGCCCGGCGGCGGCGCCGGCGTGCGCGCATCGCCGCGGGTGTCGTTGACCGGCGGTTCGGTGCGCTGCATCGCCGCGCCGGTGTCGGCGGGATGCGGCGGGGGTTGTGCCTGCACGAACGCGGCCGGCAACGCGGCGGCGGCGATCAGGGCCAGCGCCAGTGCGGCGCGGCGGCGCGGGGCGGGCGTGCGGATCGTGGTGTTCATCGCGCGGCTCCGAATGGACAGAGCAGCGGAGCGTCGAGTGCGCGGTGCGCGGCTCCGGTGCGGGTCCGAAGCTACGGTGCGCGGTGCAAGCGTCGCGGCACGGAGATGGGAAAATTTCGTAAGGCGCGCCGGTTGCGGCGGTGCAGCGGTTCGATCCCGTTCACGCGCATCGCCTGCTTTTTGCAGGAGCGGCGCGAGCCGCGACTGTGAAACCTCGCTTACGACGCAAGCGAAGTTTCGCAGTCGCGGCTCGCGCCGCTCCTACAGGTAAGGCATCGCGCTTTCGCGCTCAGTCGAGCTCGCGATGATGCACCGCGACTTCGTTCCACCCGCGCAGCCGCGCATGCTCGGCCATGCGTTCGGCCAGATACACCGAACGGTGGCGGCCGCCGGTGCAGCCGAAGGCGATGGTGGCGTAGCTGCGGGTGCTGTCGCCCTGCAGGCGCGGCAGCCAGGTGTCGAGGAACTGGCCGACCTGCTCGACGTAAAGCTGCACGTCGGCCTGGGTTTCCAGGTAGTCGCGCACGCCGGCGTCGCGTCCCGACAGCGGCCGCAGCGCCGGGTTCCAGTGCGGATTCGGCAGCGCGCGCGCGTCGAACACGAAGTCGGCGTCGGCCGGCACGCCGCGGCGGTAGGCGAAGGATTCGAACAGCAGCGACATGCCCGCTTCCACGCCGAGACCAAACTCGGTGATGACGTGACGGCGCAACTGGTGGATGTTGAATTCGCTGGTGTCGACGATCGCGTCGGCGATCTGGCGCAGCGGCTTGAGCACCTGCCGCTCCAGCGAGATCGCATCGGCCAGGGCCAGCCCGAACTGGCTCAGCGGATGGCGCCGGCGGGTGTCGGCGTAGCGCTTGAGCAGCACCGCGTCGCTGGATTCGAAGAACACCAGGCGCGGATCGGCGCCGAGCGCGCCGACCGCCGACAGCCACTCGGGAATATTGGCCAGATCGCTGTGGCGGTTGCGCACGTCGATGCCGACCGCGAGCTTGGTCGGCATGCCGTCCTCGGCCTTGATCACGTTCTGCACGAACTGCGGCAGCAACTCGGCCGGCAGGTTGTCGACGCAGTAGAAACCCAGGTCTTCGAAGGTGTTCAGCGCCACCGACTTGCCCGAGCCGGACATGCCGCTGACGATGACCAGGGTGAAGCCGGCGGCTTCCTGCGCGGCGATCGGTTCTTGCTTGGACTCGGCGCCGCTCACGATTCTCCGCGCTCCAGAAAGTTGCTGTGCCGGGCGATGAACGCCGCGGCGGGGTCGAGGCCTTTCATGCGCAGGCTGTGCAGGCGCGTGGCCGCTTCGGTCAGCACCGCGAGGTTGCGGCCCGGCATGACCGGCAGGGTAATCATCGGCACGTCCAGGTCGAGCAAACGGCGCAGGCTGGTGTCGCCGGTCAGGCGCTCGATGCCGGTCGCCTTGGGCTCGCTCATCGGCTTGGTCAGGTGCACGATCAGGCGCAGGTATTTGTTGTTCTTGACCGCGGTGTCGCCGAACATCTGGCGGATGTTGAGCACGCCCAGGCCGCGCACTTCGAGCAGATCCTGGAGCATTTCCGGGCAGGTGCCGTCGAGCACGTCGGGCGCGATCTGGGTGAACTCGGGCGCGTCGTCGGCGACCAACCGATGCCCGCGCGTCACCAACTCCAGCGCCAGCTCGCTCTTGCCCGAACCCGATTCGCCGGTGATCAGCACGCCGATCGAATAGATTTCCATGAACACGCCATGCAGCGTGATCTGCGGCGCCAGCGCGCGCGCCAGATGGTATTGCAGGTGGTTCAGCAGTTCGTGCCCGCGCCGCGGCGACACCCACAGCGGCGTATCGCTTTCCTCGGCGGCGATGCGCAGGTCCTCCGGGCACGGCTGGTCCTTGCTGATGACCAGGGCGAGCGGGCGGAACTGGATGATCTTCTCGATGGTTTCCCAGCGCAGGCGCGAATCCAGGCCGTCGAGCCAGGACAGTTCTTCGGTGCCGAGGATCTGCACCTTGTTGGGATAGATCGCGTTGAGATAGCCGGCCAGCGACGGCCGGCGCGCGACGGTGTTGACCGCCTCGACCAGACGGCCGTCGCCGCGTTGGCCCGCGAGCCAGCGCAGCGCCAGCTTCTCGCGCTGCTGCTCGAACAGTTCGCCGGCGCGGATGGTTTTGGTCATGGGGTTGGGAGTTTACGGGGTTCCGGGGGGTGGCGCGTAGCAGGAGCGGGAATAAAGAAGCGGGAACGAGAAGCGGGGTTAGGGAACTGAAAGATCGCGAGGGGCCCGATGGCACCGCGAATCCCCAGTTCCCTAACCCCGCTTCTCATTCCCGCCTTTTCGTTCCCGCTTTGGCAGCCCTACGCCGCACTCCGCTTGCACTGCTGCAACAACCGCTGACTCAACTGCGCCGCATCCGGCGCGCTGCGCAGGCAGTCGCGGAAGGCCGGGTCGGCGAAGCGCTCGGCCAGTTCGGCCAGCAGCTGCAAGTGCTGCTGTACGTGGTGTTCGGGTACGGCCATCGCCAGCACCAGGTCGACCGGCTCGCCGTCGGCGGCGCCGAAGTCGACCGGTTGGGCCAGGCGCAGGAACGCGCCGCAGCCGGTTTCCAGCAGCGGCGAGCGTCCGTGGGGAATGGCCACGCCGTGGCCGATGGCGGTGCTGGCGAGGCGTTCGCGCTCGCGCAGGCCGGCGTCCAGCGCCGCCGCGGTGCGCGGATCGCCGCCGGACAGCAGGCGGGCGGCGGTTTCGAGCACCGCGTTGCGATCGCCGGGGGTTCCGAGGATCGCAACGCGCTCCGCGCTCAGCAGTTCGTAAAGCGGCATGGCGGCTAGGGTGTGGCTTGGGTTGCTTGGCTGGCGCGGAGTTTACGCCTGAAGTCAGCCGATTTCGCCGATTTCGCCGTTGCGGGCCAGACTTTCCCCGCGGTGGTGGTCGACCAGCTTGCTCTTGTGCTTCATCAGCAGGCGGTCGAGCTTGTCGGCGAGCAGGTCGATGGCGGCGTACATGTCGACGGCGGCGGCGTCGCAGTGCAGGGTGCGGCCGGCGAGGTTGAGGGTGGCTTCGGCGCGATGGTCGGGCTTGTCGAGGCTGAGCTGGGTGCGCACGTCGAAAGGCTGGTCGTAGTGGCGTTGCAGACGGGCCAGCTTGGATTCCACGTAGTCGCGCAGGGCGGGCGTGACTTCGATCTGCTGGCCGTGGGTTTCGATACGCATCTGGGGACCTCCTTCACGTCGCGGATGAATGCAGAACTCGTGTCGCACATGCTTGGGTTGCGCATGGCTTCGAGAGGTTCCGATCGGCCCATCCGGACCAAACGGAACCGGGTGACGCCCTGGCCGTAACCAGGGGGTCCAGCATCTCACGATGAGCTTCGGGCGCAAGGGGCCGGGGTCGTGCTTTGGTCGTAGGCGCGCACGAAGGCCTTGATCGGCCTTGGTTTTTTCAAGTGTGTAAAGTTTTTGCAATGATGATCGGCGGGTTCGGCATAAGCCGCCGCCCGGTCGCGTCGATAGCTGAGAAGCCCGCGCGCCGGTCGCGCGCGGGCGCGGCGGCGCGGCCGTTCAGGCCATGCGCACGCGGTCCTGCGACGACGGGATGCTCATCGCCTCGCGGTACTTGGCCACGGTGCGCCGCGCCACCGGCACGCCGGTGGCCTTCAGGGTCTCGGCCAGGCGCGCGTCGGACAGCGGCTTGCGCGGGTTCTCGGCCTCGATCAGGCGCCGGATCATCGCCTGGATCGCGGTGCTGGAGGCCTCGCCGCCGGCGCCGGTCTCGATGCCGGAGGCGAAGAACGCGCGCAGCGGCACGGTGCCGCGCGGGGTGCGCGCGTACTTGCGCGCGATCGCGCGCGAGACGGTGGATTCGTGCAGGCCGACTTCGTTGGCGACCTCGCGCAGGGTCAGCGGGCGCAGCGCGCTGTCGCCGAATTCGAGGAACGCGGCCTGTTGCTTGAGCAGGCAGCGCGCCACTTTCAGCAAGGTGTCGCCGCGCGCTTCCAGGCTCTTGAGCAGCCAGCGCGCTTCCTGCAGGTGGCCGCGCAGATAGCTGGCGTCGGAGGCGCTGGCGTGGCGGATCATGCCTTCGTAGCCGCGGTGGATGCTGATGCGCGGACGCATCGCTTCCGACAGCGCGACCCGCCACAGGCCGTGCTGGCGCCAGATCACCACGTCCGGAGTGACATAGGTGTCGGTCGAAATCGCGCCCATCTGCGCGCCGGGGCGCGGGTCGAGCGAGCGCAGCAACTGCACCGCGGTCTCGACCTCGGCGGTATCGAGCTTGAGCTCGGCGGCCAGCCCGGCCGCGCCGACGCGCGGCAGCCGCTCCAGCGGGCCGGCGACGATCTGCAAGGCCAGGGCCTTGCCGGCGGTGTCGTCGGACAGCGTGCCCAGTTGCAGGCTCAGGCATTCGCCGAGCGAACGCGCGCCGGTGCCGACCGGGTCGAAGCGCTGCACCTGATGCAGCACGGTCATGACCTCGTCTTCGCCGACCGTCAGCTCCGGCGCCAACGAATCGGCGATGGCCTGCAAGGGCTCGCGCAGGTAGCCGTCGTCGTCGATGGCTTCGATGATGGCTACGCCGATGCTGCGGTCGCGCTGCGACAGCGGGCTCAGGTGCAACTGCCACAGCAGGTGGTCGAGCAGGGTCTCGGCATCGGCGACCTGTTCGGCCGCGGGCGAGTCGTCGTCGTGGTCGGACGGGCCGACCCGTTCGTACCAGGTCTCGCCGTCGTCCACCGTCCATTCCGGCTCGGGCGTGGCGTCGGGATTGGGGCCGTCGCCGCCGCTGCCGGCGCCGTCTTCGGACGAGGACGAAGACGTGATGGTGGACGCGTGCACCGGCTCGCCGGGTTCCGGCGCGGTCGGTTCGGTCCAGTCCAGCAGCGGATTGCTTTCCACCGCGCTCGCCAGTTCCGCCTCCAGCTCGACCGCCGACAGTTGCAACAGGCGGATCGCCTGCCGCAGTTGCGGCGTCATCACCAGCTGTTGTCCGAGAGAGGCTTGGAGGCGGGGCTTCATGATCGATGGAGGACGCGACCGGTTGGGCGGACGCCCGCGCAATGGCGGGCGGCCGGAGTCGCGCATCGCGGGCGTGGCCTCACGCCCGGAACCGCTCGAGTTGCAGACCGCTCGAGGTTACAGACGGAAGGAGTCGCCCAGGTATACGCGACGGACATCGGGATTGGCCAGCAGCGCGTCCGGAGCCCCCTGCGCGAGCACGCCACCGTCGTTCAGGATATACGCACGATCGCAAATGCCCAAGGTTTCGCGCACGTTGTGGTCGGTGATCAGCACCCCGATCCCGCGATTCTTGAGGTGGCGCACGATTCGCTGGATCTCGCCGACCGAAATGGGGTCGACGCCGGCGAAGGGTTCGTCCAGCAGCATCAGCCGCGGCCGCGTGGCCAGGGCGCGCGCGATCTCCACGCGCCGGCGCTCGCCGCCGGACAGGCTGGCGCCGAGCTGGTCGGCGACGTGGCCGATCTGCAGTTCTTCCATCAGGCTGGCCTGCTCGCGGTCGATCCCGGCGCGGTCGAGGTCCTCGCGCAGCTCCAGCACCAGGCGCAGGTTGTCGGCGACGCTGAGCTTGCGGAACACCGAGGGTTCCTGCGGCAGATAGCCGACGCCGTACTTGGCGCGCGCGTACATCGGCTCGGTGGTGATGTCCTTGCCGTCGAGCACGATCGAGCCGGCATCGGCCGGCACCAGGCCGACGATCATGTAGAAGCAGGTGGTCTTGCCGGCGCCGTTGGGGCCGAGCAGGCCGACCACTTCGCCGGCGTCGAGGGTGAGGCCGAAATCGCGCACCACCTCGCGCTGGCGGTACGCCTTGCGCAGGCCCTGGGCGACCAGCATCAGCCGCCTCCCTTCTTGGCCGGTGCGGGCTTGGCCGGCGCGGGCTTGCTCGCGGGCTTCGGCGCCGACGGCGCGGGCGCGGCGCCGGCGTCCTTGTTCTTGGGCTGCAACTGCATCGACACGCGGCCGCCGGTGCCGCCGCTTTCGACCTGGCCCGACTTCATGTTGTAGACGATGCGCTCGCTCTTGATCGTGTCGCCGGCCTTGTCGACGAAGGCGTTGCCGGTCAGCACGACGGTGTCCTTGGGCATGTCGTAGTCGATCTTGTTGGCGCGGCCGTTGAACGGCGAGCCGTCGTCGAGCTCTTGCTTGATCGTGGCCTGGCTGCCGGTCAGCTGGACCGTGCTGATGTCGCCGCCGGCGCGCCGGATGTCGGCCTTGGCGGCGTTGATGACCAGGGTGCCTTGCACGGCCTTGACGTTGCCGGTCAGCACGCAGGGGCCGTCGTCGGCGGTCGAGCAACTGCTGGAGTCGGCGTCGACGTTCATCGGCTGATTGCGGTCGGACGAGCGGGCGTGCGCGGCCGCGACCGGCGCCAGCAACAGGGCGACCAGGCACAGGGCCGGAAGATTAGCGGGCTTTCGCTTCATAGCGCGCCTTGACGTTGGATTTGAGGACGATGTTCTTGGTCTCGAGATCGGCATCCAGACCCAGGCCGCTGATTATAGTGCCCGGCTGGATCATGTTGACCGCGACCGCCGAGGTGGCCTTGTTGGTGTCGGGGAAGACGTTCAGTTCTTCGGTGGCGATGTTGACCGGCTTGCCGTCGGCGTTGGTGCTGTCGGCCTTGACCTGGCCGCGCAGGCGCACTTCGTCGCCTTCGGCGTTGACCCAGCCGCGCTGCGAACGCACTTCCCACGGGCCGCCGTTGCTGCCCGGCTTGGCCGGAATCAGGAACAGCGGAGTGGTCACGTCCATGGTCTTGTCGGCCGGATTGCGGGTCAGCTTCGGCGCGCGCAGGGTGAAGGACTCGCGTCCTTCCTGGTCGAGCACGACCACATTGAAATCGGTCAGCACGTAATCCGGCCGCGATTGCGCCTTGCCCGCGGCCGGCTTGTCGCGCTGCGACCACCACGCCCAGCCGGTCAGCGCGGCGGCGGCGAGCAGGACCACGGTGGAGAGGAAGCGCCAGTTCATCCCAACGCTCCGTCGAGGATCGCTTCGGCATGGCCTTGCGCGCCGAGCAGCAGATCGCACAGCTCGCGCGCCGCGCCTTCGCCGCCGCGCGCATGGGTGCGCCAGTGCACGCGCTCGCGCACCCACGGATGCGCGTTGGCCGGCGCGACCGCGAGGCCGACGTGCGGCAGGATGCGCAGGTCGGCGAGGTCGTCGCCCATGAAGCTGACCTGCTCAAGCGTCAGCGACAGGCTTTCGGCGATCTGCTTGACGCAGACCAGTTTGTCCTTGACGTCGCCGTGCGAGCTCGCGCCGAGTTCGGCCGCGCGGTGCGCGGCGATCGCGCCGCCGCGCGCGGTGACGAAATGCACCGCGATGCCGTGCTTGCGCAGCAGCGCCAGACCCTGGCCGTCCTGGACGTGGAAGCTCTTGTATTCGCGGCCGCCGTCGTCGTACGTCAGCCGCCCGTCGGTGAGCGTGCCGTCGACGTCGAAGCACGCCAGGCGGATGCGCGCGGCGCGTTCGCGGATGTCGGCGGGGTAGTCGTTGAGGTGGCTGTAGGGCACGGGATTAGGGATTGGGGATTAGGGATTCGGAAGGAGGCCGGACGGGATGGGCTGCGGATCCGCTTCGCGAATCCCGAATCTCCGATCCCGAATCTCGGCTCTTAAACCACCCGCGCTCGCAACAGGTCGTGAATGTTGAGCGCACCGACCACGCGGCGTTCAGTATCCACGACCAGCAAGCCGCTGATTTTGTGCGTTTCCATCAACTGCGCAGCTTCGACCGCGAGCGCGTCGGCGCCGATGGTCTTGGGCGCGCGGGTCATGACTTCCTCGATCCGGGTCGAACGCAGGTCCACGCCCGGGTCGTCGAGGGTGCGGCGCAGGTCGCCGTCGGTGTACAGGCCGATCAGGCGGTCGTCGGCGTCGACCACCGCGGTCATGCCCAGGCGCTTGCGGCTCATCTCCGCGAGCGCTTCGCTGACGTTGGCGTCGGCGCCGATGCGCGGCACTTCGTCGCCGGCGTGCATGATGTCGGTGATGTGCAGCAGCAGGCGCCGGCCGAGCGCGCCGGCCGGGTGCGAGCGGGCGAAGTCGTCGGCGGTGAAGCCGCGCGCTTCCAGCAGCGCCACCGCCAGCGCATCGCCCATCGCCAGCGAGGCGGTGGTGCTGGAGGTCGGCGCCAGATCGAGCGGGCAGGCTTCGGCCGGCACGCTGACGTCGAGGTGGATGTCGGACTCGCGCGCCAGGGTCGACTGCGGCCGCCCGGTCATCGCGATGACCGCATTGCCCTGGCGCTTGAGCACCGGCAGCAGCATCAGCACTTCGTCGCTTTCGCCGGAGTACGACAAGGCCAGCACCACGTCGGCGTCGGTGATCATGCCCAGGTCGCCGTGGCCGGCTTCGCCCGGATGCACGTAGAACGCCGGGGTGCCGGTCGAGGCCAGGGTCGCGGCGATCTTGCGCGCGATGTGGCCGGACTTGCCCATGCCGGTGCAGACCACCCGTCCGCTGGCGGCGAGGATGCGCTGGCAGGCGCGGGTGAAGTCGCCGTCGATGCGCTCGCCGACCGCGGCCAGGGCCTGGCCCTCGATCGCGAACACGCGCCGGCCGCTTTCGGCCAGGCCGGCTTCGGCTCCGGCGGGAATCGTGGCGCAGGCGGCGCGGGCGGGGGCGGGCTGGGTCATGGGGCGGGGCGGTCCTGGGAACTGAGCGGGGGCGTGCTGCGAACGTGTTGCGAAAAGCGGGAGCGTGCGTAGCGGCGGCCGGGGGCGGTCGTGGAGACGGCCGGCGCGGCCGCCTGTGGCGTCGGCCCTGCGAAACCGACCTTGTGAAACCGGCCGTTGCGGCGGCCGCCATTCCGGTGACCGGGGCTTTCGGCTAGGCTAAGCCGCCAATTCTAAGCGGTTCGACCGCCCCGCGCCGTCCCTGCCGGCAACTCCGCCGCCGCCGGGATTCCCGTATACCGCCCGTTCCAGCCCTGGCCCGGCCCGCCCGGGGCCCGGTCGCGGCCCAGTCGCGGCTCGTTCCGGGGCCGATCCGGGGCCGATCCGGGAAGGAACGGCTCGAGGCCGGACCGGGTCCGTTCCCCGGCGAACCGCGCCGGATGCGTCGGGCCGCCGCCACCCTCCATTCCTTGCCGGCGCAGGCGCCGGCCCGTCCAGCCAAGAGGTTTTCGCCGTGAACGCCGACACCATCCGCTCCCTGATCGAACAAGGCCTGCCGGGCGCGCAAGCGCAGGTGCGCGGCAACGACGGCGTGCATTTCGAAGCCACCGTCGTCGCCGAAGCCTTCCGCGGCAAACTGCCGCTGGCCCGCCACCGCCTGGTCTACGCGACCCTCGGCGAGCGCATGGGCGGCGAAATCCACGCCCTGGCGCTGAAGACGCTGACCCCCGAAGAAGCCGCCTGAGCCGGCCCGGCCGCCGCGGCCGGCCCGGCCCGGCGGCGCGACTTCACCGTCGCCTCACTCATCCGGCCGCGCCTGCTTCTACCATGGGCGCCCGGCGATCCGCTTAGGCGGTCGCGCTGCCGCGGCGACGCCGCGCACGTTATCTTCTGTCCGTCCGCCGGCCGCGCGAGCGCGCCGGCGCCGGCCGTTCCGAATCACTCTTTCGACTTCAGCGAACCCGTCAATGCAAAAAATCGTGGTGGAAGGCGGCCAGCCGCTCAACGGCGAGGTCCAGATCTCCGGCGCCAAGAACGCCGTCCTGCCGATCCTGTGCGCGACCCTGCTCGCCGACGCGCCGGTGACCATCCGCAACGTGCCGCGCCTGCACGATGTGCTGACCACCGCCAAGCTGCTCGGCGAACTCGGCGCCGGCGTGGTCAGCGAGGGCTCGCAGATCACCGTCGACCCGACCACGGTCAACAGCCACGTCGCCCCGTACGAACTGGTCAAGACCATGCGCGCCTCGGTGCTGGTGCTGGGCCCGCTGCTGGCCAAGTACGGCGAAGCCGAAGTGTCGCTGCCGGGCGGCTGCGCGATCGGTTCGCGTCCGGTCGACCAGCACATCAAGGGCCTGCAGGCGCTCGGCGCGGAGATCGTGGTCGAGAACGGCTACATCAAGGCGCAGCGCCGCGGCCGGCTCAAGGGCGCGCGCTTCGTGTTCGACGTGGCGACCGTCACCGGCACCGAGAACGTGCTCATGGCGGCGGTGCTGGCCGAAGGCACCAGCGTGCTGGAGAACGCGGCGATGGAGCCGGAGGTCGTCGACCTGGCCGACTGCCTCAACGCTTTGGGCGCGCGCATCGAGAACGCCGGCAGCGGCCGCATCGTCGTGCACGGCGTCGAGAAACTGCACGGCGGCAGCCACGACGTGCTGCCCGACCGGATCGAGACCGGCACCTTCCTGGTCGCCGCGGCGATGACCGGCGGCCGCGTCACCGTCGTCGGCAGCCGCGCCGACACGCTCGATTCGGTGCTGGACAAGCTGCGCGACGCCGGCGCGACGATCGAGGTCGACGGCGACCGCATCACCCTGGACATGGGCGGCCGCCGCGCGCGTTCGGTCGATCTGGTGACCGCGCCGTACCCGGCGTTCCCGACCGACATGCAGGCGCAGTTCATGGCGCTCAACTGCACCGCCGAAGGCGCCGGCGTGATCAACGAAACCATCTTCGAAAACCGCTTCATGCACGTCAACGAACTGCTGCGTCTGGGCGCGGACATCCGCGTCGACGGCCACACCGCGGTGGTGCGCGGCGTGGCCAAGCTCAGCGGCGCGCCGGTGATGGCGACCGACCTGCGCGCCTCGGCCTCGCTGATCCTGGCCGGATTGGTGGCGCAGGGCGAGACCACGATCGACCGCATCTACCACCTCGATCGCGGCTACGAGAACATCGAGAAGAAGCTGTCGGGCTTGGGCGCGAAGATCCGTCGGATCGACTGATCGACTGATCGGCGCTTGCGCGGCGACGAAAAAACCCGGCATTCGCCGGGTTTTTTTGTCCCCTCTCCCGCCTGCGGGAGAGGGGCAGGGTGAGGGCGCTTTTGCCCGCGCCTTCGCGGCTCGCGAGCCGAAGCATTCGCGCCTGCGGCGCTCATCCCCTCACCCCGGTTCTCTCGCGCAAGCGGGAGAGGGAGCAAGGCGCAATGCGGCGCGGGATGCGGACGGTGGCGGCGGGCGGCCGAAAACAAAAAGCCCCGCATTCGCGGGGCTTTTCGTTCGCGCGATTCGCTGCGTCGAAACTCAACGCACCGCCTGCACCCGCAGGTCGATCGCATCGTTGCCGTTCTCGCGCTGCAGGATCCGCACCGGCACCGGCACGTCGGCGACGACCCAGGCGATGGTTTCCTTGTCGCCGTTCTTGCTCGAGACCTTGGTCGCCTGCTGCGACTTGCCGCCGACGGTGATCGCTTCCTTGCCGACCACGGTGTAGCTGAGTTCCTTGATCCGGCCGTCCTCGACCATGCGGTAGCTCATCGGCTTGCCCGCGGCCGCATCGCGCACGATCGCCAGGTTGACCAGCAGGCCGTCGAGGTCGCCGCTCTGCAGCTTGATCGGGCCGGCGCGGTCGGGCTTGATGTCGCCGGTCCAGGTCGCCACGCCGCGGGTCCAGTCGTAGCTGGCGGCGATGTTCTTCTTCTTGGTCAGCACCTTGCTGGTGTCGCTGCCGCTGAGCGGGCGCAGCTTGCCGCCGGCCTCGTCGAAGGTGGTGGTCTGGCGCAGTTCGGCCAGCGGGCTGGTGATGGCCAGTTCGTACTTCCAGCGGCTGCCGTCGGCCTGCGACACGGTCATGCGCCCGGCGCCCTGCATGCCCATGTAGCTGGCCGAATAGTCGGCGCTGAACGGCTTGACCGCGAGCGCCGGCGCGCTGAACGCGGCCAGGGCGCCGGCCAATGCGGCCAGGCGGAAGAAATGGGCGGAATGGCGGATCGTCATTGCTCGTTGACTCCTTTGTATTCGACCAGGCGCAGATCGTAGGTGTCCTGGCCGTTTTCGCGTTGCAGGATCCTCACCGGAGTGGGAACGCCGTCCACCACCCAGATCGAGGTCTCCTCGTTGCCGCTCTGCACGCGGTTCACGCGCATCGCGTTGAAGCTCATGTCGTCGATCTTGACTCCTTCGAGCTCCTGCTGCACCACATATTGGTGCGGGCGGGCGCGGCCGGAATCGACGAATCGGTAACTCAACGTCTTGCCGGGCTGGGCGTCGCGGACCACGGCGAGGTTGATCAGCAGCCCGCTCATGTCGCCGTCCTGCAGCGGAATCGGCTGGCGCCGGTGTTCCTTGACGTCGCCGCTCCACTGCGCGCTGCGCTGGGTCCAGTCGTAGTTGCCTTCGATCTTGCGCTTGGAAAACAGGACCTTGCGGACCATGGTCTGGTTCAGCGGGCGGTAGGCGTCGCCGACGACGTCGAACACCGTGGTCTGCTGCGCGGCGGCGCCGGCCAGGCTCATCATGCCGTGCTCGGCGCGGATGTCCAGGTCGATGCGCCAGTGCCCGTTCTCGGGCTTGACCTGCATGGTGGCGTCGCCGAGGGCTTTGCCGCCGTTGAACACCTGGTAATTGGCCACGAACGGTTCCAGCGCCAGCGCGCTGGTGGGCGCGGCCGCGCCTACCAGCGCGGCCAGCAGCAGGGGCAGGAAGGGCTTCATGACGACGCGGGCGGGTCCAGGGGCGCGAGGCGCGGAGGGGAGGGTGCGGCGGTGCGGTCGGTCGGTGCGGGACGTGCGATGAAGCGCTGCGATGGGAACGGCGCCGCGCCGACGGCGCGGCCGCGGGCTCAGACCGCGGCGCCGCTGGCGGGATCGCTCAGACGGCCGGCGAAATCTAAACGCAGCGGCGTAAATAGCGGATGACCATCGACCTGCACGGTTGCGCCGTGTTCAGCCAGCCGGCCCGACACCGCCAGGCGCATCGCCGCCAGCAGCAACGGGTGCTCCACGCCGAGTACGCGTTCGGCCAGCAGCTCGGGCGTATCGCCGGCCTGCACCGGTACGGCCGCCTGCGCGATCACCGCGCCCGCGTCGAGTTCGGGAATGACGAAGTGCACGCTCGCGCCGTGCTCTGCGTCGCCGGCCTCGATCGCCCGCGCATGGGTATGCAGGCCGCGATACTTGGGCAGCAGCGAGGGATGGATGTTGAGGGTGCGGCCGCGGAAGCGCTCGACGAAGGCGTCGCCGAGGATGCGCAGGTAGCCGGCGCACAGGACCCAGTCCGGGCGGACCGCGGCGACCGCGTCGGCGAGGTCGACGTCGAAGGCCTCGCGGCTGGGATAGGCCTTGGCCGCGGCCGACCAGCGCAGCGCCGGCGCGACCCGTTGCAGCGCCGCCGCGGCGGGCTTGTCGGAGAACACCCCGACCACTTCGCCGGCCAGGCTGCCCGCGGCGATCGCGTCGAGTACGGCCTGCAGGTTGCTGCCGCGGCCCGATGCGAGGACGGCGATGCGGGGGAGCGGCTGGGGCATTGCGGACGGGGCGGGTAGCAGCGGTGCGGCATTTTAGGCGATCCGGGAGATCGCGGCGCGGTTGCGGCCCAAGGCGGCCGGCAAACGCCGCGCTCGCCCGGCCGCGCGGCCGGACGAGCGCGCAAGGCCTCCTCAGAACTGCGCATCCACCGACACGAACCACTGCCGCGGCGCGCCGGTCAGCAAGGTCTGGAAGGTGCCCTGCGGGTCGTAATCGCGGAAGCCGTTGCTGCCGAGCGTGGCGACATAGGTCTTGTCGAACAGGTTGTAGACGTTGAGCCCGACCCGCAGCGACTTGATCTGGCCCAGGTCGCGCTTCTGCCAGCTCACTCCCGCATCCCACAGCCAGAACGCGTCGGTGCCGGCGTCGTTGCTGTAGGTGTAGTAGCGCTTGCCGGTGTACTTGCCGCCCAGGCGCAGTTCGACCTCGCCCAGGCCATAGCTCAGTTCGGTCGCGAACAACTGCTTCGGCGTGTCGACCATCTGCTTGCCGCGCACCTGCACGAGTTTGCCGCCGCTGACGTAGTCGGAGCGGTACTGCGAATCGTTGTAGGCGACGCTGGTCAGCCAGCGCAGGTGCTCGTTCGGCGTCCACACGAACGCGACTTCGCCGCCGAGCGTGCGCGCCTTGCCGACGTTGGCGAACTGGTTCGGGCAGCTGACCACGCCGGGGCAGGGCACGATCACCAACTGGCGGTCGTCGAAGTTCACGCCGTAGACGGTGGTGGACAACTGGTAATGCCCGTCGCCGTAGCGCCAGCCCAGTTCCAGGGTCTTGGACTGCTCGGGCTTGGCGCTCGCGCGGCTCAGGTCGAACGAGGCCTGGGTCAGCGACCAGGCGCCGTTGACGCCGGGGCGGAACGCGGCCTGGTTTTCGGCGTAGTTGGCGAACACGTCGCTGCGTTCGTTCAACTGCCACGAGGCGCCGAGCTGCGGCAGGAAGCTGTCGCGCGCGCTCAGGCGGCCGCCGGCGCGGCCGGCCACGACGACCTTGCCGTCGGTGACGACGTCCTGGCCCTTGAAGCCGGCGTTGACGGTCAGGCGCTCGTCGAAGAAACGCATGCTGTCCTGCAAATACCACTGGCGGGTACGGGTGTCGAAGCGCTGGCGGAACAGGCGCTGGGCGAACTCGTCCTGGCCGAAGAAGCGCTGGTCGTCGATGGGCCCTGCGATATTGACGAAGCTGCGGCCGGCGCCGTGCACGCTGTCTTCGAACCAGAAGCCGCCTTCGAAGGTGTGGCTGCCGACGGCGTAGCTCAGCCGCGCGTTGAGCCCGCTGCGTTCGATGTCGTAGCTGGTGATGCGCAGCGCCATCGGAATCGTCGGCGAGCTGATGTAGGGCGTGAACCAGTGGCCCTGGCCTTCGTTGCGGTGGTAGTAGCCGGTGGCGTTGAGGCGCAGCGAGTCGCTGAGGTCGAATTCGCCCGACAGCGCGGCGAGGTCGTCGTTGCGCAGGCCGCGGGCGAGGTAGTAAGCGTCGTCCTTGGTCTTCGCGCAGCCGCTGAAGCGGCCGTTGGCGGCGTCGAGCGCGCGCTGCCAGTCGGGCGCGTAGTTGTCCCAGCCGTAGCCGCAGCGGCGGATCAGGTCGAGCGAGAGATCCGGATCGTCGGTTTCGTTGCGGCGCGAGTTCGACAGCCACAGCGCGACGCGGCCCTGGTCCCATTGGTACACGGCCTTGCCGTTGAACTGCTGTTGTTCCTGCACGCCGGCGCCTTTCCAGCGGTCGGCTTCGTTGCGCATGCCCGAGACATAGGCGCTGAAGCCGTTGAAGTCGCCGGTGTCCACGCGCACGAAGCTGCGCAGGGTGGCGTTGTCGCCGAAGGCGAAGCCGGCGCGCGCGCCGAATTCGGCGGCCGGGTCGGAGGAATGCAGCAGCAGCGCGCCGCCGAGGTTGCTGGTGGAGGGGATGCGCAGCGCGCCGGCGCCCTGGGCGAGTTCGAGTTCGGCGATGTTCTCCGGCAGGATCGCGCGGTTCGGCGACAGGCCGTTGTTGTTGGCGTAGCTGTTGTCGCCGAGCGGGATGTCGTCGAGCGCATAGCCGAGCTGGTTCTGGGCGAAGCCGCGGATGGCGATGCGGTTCGACCATTCGTAGCTGCCCCACGGGTCGGAGCTGACGAAATGCACGCCGGGCAGCTTCTCCAGCACCTTGACCGGATTGGTGCCGGGCGCGACCGATTGCAGTTCGACCTGACCGACGTGCTGGACCTGGCGGGTGTCGCGGTGGCCGATCACCGAGATGGCGTCGAGGTTGGTGGCTTCGGCGTTTTCCGCCGGCGCGCCGGCGGCCGCGTCGGCCGCGGGCGCGGCGGCGTGGCCGGCCAGCGGCAGCAGCGCGGCGAGCAGGGCGCAGGCCAGGGGCGTGCGGACCGGGGAAAGGCGGGTGACAGCGTTCATGGGATCTCGTGGAGTGCGCGCCGCGGCGGCGATAGGGCGGCATTACAGCGAGGCGATATGAAGGCGCGCGCGCGCGGTGCGGACTGCCGGGGCGACCTGTCTAGTGGATCGGTCCGGGAGCGGACGTACGGGGGGGCAGCGTTGCGTCGGCCGCGCGCGCCGCGCGCATTCATGCGGCCGACGCCATCCCGACGGACTCAGTAACGGCGCTCGCCCGCCACCCACACCGCTTCCAGCAGCGGCATCGCGCGCGCCACGCGCACGCGCAGCAGGTCCGCGCGCTGGCCGGCGGCGAGTTCGCCGCGGTCGTCGTAGCCGGCCGCGCGCGCCGGCGTGCGGGTCACCATCGCCACCGCGCGCGGCAGGCCGATGCTGTCCCAGTCGCCGAGCTGGAACGCGGCCAGCAGCAGGCTCGCCGGCACGTAGTCGGACGACAGCGCGTCGAGAGTGCCGGCGCGGGCGAGATCGACCGCGGCGACGTTGCCGCTGTGCGAGCCGCCGCGGACCAGGTTCGGCGCGCCGGCCAATACGCTGAGCCCGGCCGCGTGCGCGGCGCGCGCGGTGGCGAGGTTGACCGGGAACTCGGCGATGCGCGCGCCGGCGTCGACCGCTTCGGCGACATGGCTCAGGTCGGAATCGTCGTGGCTGGCCAGCGGCAGCGCGCGCTCGCGCGCCAGCGCCAGCACCGCGCGGCGGTGCGCGCCGGCGTGGCGGTGTTGGAGCTCTTGCAGATGGCGCACCTGGGCCTGGAACGCGGCATCGTCGCGGGCGTTGCCGTGGCGCGCGGCGTAGGCGCGGTAGCGTTCCAGGTCGTGGAACTGGCGCTGGCCGGGAGTGTGGTCCATCAGCGACAGCAGCCGCAGCTGCGGCGTGTCCAGCAACGGCTGCAAGCGCTGCGGCAGGTCGGGACACGGCAGTTCGCAGCGCAAGTGCACGGCATGGTCGGTGCGCAGGCCGCCGTCCTCGCGCGCCTGCGCCAGCGCGGCCAGGACGGCGCCGGGTTCGACCGCTTCTTCGGCTTCTTCTTCGCCGACCGAGATCGCGTTGAGCGCGGTGGTGATGCCGGCGGCGAGCAGCTGCGCGTCGTGCGCGCGGATCGCCGCGGCCGCGGGCCAGTGCGCGCCGGGGCGCGGCAGCAGGTGTTTTTCCAGGTTGTCGGTATGCAGTTCGACCAGCCCCGGCAGCAGGTAATCGCCGGCGCAGTCCAGCGCCGCCGGCGCGCGCAGGCGGCCTTCGCCGAATTCGACCACGCGCCCGCCGGCGACGCGCAGATGGCCGTGGACGATGCGCTCGGGCAGGACCAGGCGCGCATTGTCGAGCAGCAGTTCGGAAGCGGACATCGGTTCGGCCCGGAGTTCGGCGCAGCGGTGGGGCGGCTGTCACCGCCATGCAACGCCGGCGGGTTCTGATGGCGGCGGCCGCGCGATGCGACCTGTCTAGTGAACCAATCGCAGATGGAGGTTGTATGACATCACCGGCGACTTCGGCCGCGGCGTCCGCGAACGCCGACGACCGCGCCCAGCGCGAGGCCGCGATGCCGCTGTGGCAGCAGATCGAAACCGCGCTGCTGCGCGACATCCGCGCCGGCCTGATCGGCGAAGGCGACAAGCTGCCGTCCGCGTTCGATCTGGCCAAGCGCTTCGGGGTCAACCGCCATACCGTGCGCAGGGCGATCGAGGCGCTGGAGGAGCGCGGTTTCCTGCGCACCGAAACCGGCCGCGGCAGTTTCGTCCAGGAGCATCCGTACCACTATCCGATCGGCCGCCGCACCCGCTTCGGCAAGGCCATGCACGATCTCAACGTGGAAAGCCGCTACCGCCTGATCGAAGCCTGCACCCAGTCGCCGCCGCGCGCGGTGGCGCGCTCGCTCGGCCTGCTCGCCGGCGAGCGCGTGCACCGGGTGGTGTATTCCAGCGAAGTCGAGGGCCGCACCGTCGACCACAGCGAAGCCTGGTTTCCGGCCGCGCGCTTTCCCGGCCTGGACAAAGTCTTCGCCGAGCAACTGTCGGTGACCCGCACCCTGGCCGAATTCGGCGTGCGCGATTACCTGCGCAAGCACACCGCGGTGATGGCGCGCCTGCCCAGCGCCGAGGTCGCGCGCGTGCTCGGCCAGTCCACGCGCCGGCCGGTGCTGTGCGTGCATTCGCTCAACGTCGATCCGCAGGGCGCGCCGGTGCAGTTCGGCGTGACCTCGTTCGCCGGCGACTGGGTGCAGTTGATGGTCAGCAACGAAGGCTGAAGCGCCCGCGCGCGCCGCGCGATGACCGAACCGTGACAGGCGCCGGCCAGCCCTGCGCCGCTGCGCGGTTCGGGTCACACCGGCCGCCGCAATAGGCCTCTAGCCTGCGCGCTCCTTTCCGTTGCAGGAGCGCCGTATGCCGTCGTACCGATCTGTTCCGCGCACCTTCCGCCGCCCGCTCGCCGCCGCGCTCGCGCTGGCGCTGGCGGCGTGTCCGCCGGTGTTCGCCAAGACCCCGAAGGTGCTGTTCATCGGCACCGACGGTTTCCGCGGCGATGTCTACGGCGCCGTCGCCACGCCGAATCTCGACGCGCTGGTCGCCGACGGCTATCTCGCCCGCGAAGGGCTCACCGCCGACACCGCGATCAGCGGCACCGGCTGGTCGTCGCTGTTCACCGGGGTGGAGCGCGACAAGCACGGCGTCTACGACAACAGCTTCAGCGGCAAGAACTACGCCGATTGGCCGGACGTGCTGACCCGGATCGAACGCGCCGCGCCGGGCAAGAACACCGCGGTCGCGGTGGCGTGGTCGCCGCTGGCGACGCAACTGCCGTGGACCGGCGTGGACACCGTCTACGACGCCGGCAGCGACGCCAAGGTGCTGGCCAAGGCGCTGGAACTGCTGGCCCAGCCGGCCGCTCCGGACGCGCTGCTGCTGGACTTCAACGAACCCGACGGCGCCGGCCACGCCGGCAGCTATTTCAACCGCGACGCCGACGGCTACACCGCGGCGATCCGCGGCGTCGACGCGTCGATCGGCCGGCTGATGGCGGCGCTGCGCGCGCGGCCGACGTATGCCGACGAGGATTGGCTGGTCATCGTCGGCACCGACCATGGCGGTTCGGTGCACCACGGCCACAACACCCCGGAAGACCGCAAGACCCTGATCGCCTTCAGCGGCGCGTCGGTGCCCAAGCTCGGCCTGGAGCCGTTGCGGCTGGCGCCGCGTCAGGTCGACGTCGCGCCGAGCATCCTCGCCCACCTCGGTCTGGCGGTGCCGGCCGGCCTCGACGGCCGTCCGATGCAGCGGCCCGCGCGCGAGGCCGCGCCGGCGTTCGGCGTCGAGCTGCTCGCCAACGGCGACGCCGAGTACTCGGTCGGCCGCCGCGACCGCGGCTACGACAGCGACGTGCCGGGCTGGCGCAAGGGCCGCGGCGGGCAAGTGGTCGACTATGCGCAATACCCGTGGCTGCCGGCGCGCCCGGCCGGCGGCGGCGCCAACCTGTTCATCGGCCGCGACGCTTCGCGCAGCAACACGCTGAGCCAGCGCGTCGACCTGCGCGGCCTCGACCTGAGCGCGGCGCGCTTCGCGCTGTCGGCCGACCTCGGCGCGTCCAGCGGCCACCGCGCGCGGGTGTTCCTGCGCTTCTACGACCCGCGGCGCATGGCCAGCTTCGGCAGCGGCAGCGTCGGCCACGTGTTCCGCGGCGGCGACTACTACCGTTACGACATCGCCGCCGACCGCGTCGCCAGCGGCTACCCGCAGCCGATCGCCAGCAACTGGACCGGACTGGAGCGCTTCGCCGGCGGCGCGCGCGACATCGATGCGGCCTTCGACGGCGGCAACGGCAAGGCGTTTTTGTTCAAGGGCGACCAGTACATCCGCGTCGATGTCGCCGCGCGCAGCGCCGATCCGGGCTATCCCTTGCCGATCGCCGGCCACTGGCCGGGCCTGGAGAAATTCGCCGGCGGCGCGCGCGATCTCGATGCGGTGCTGATGTTCAGCCGCAGCCAGATGTATTTCTTCAAGCGCGATCAATACATCCGCTACAACCTCGACCTGGATCGCGCCGAGCGCTACTACCCGGCGTATTTGTCCGAAGCGACCTGGTCCGGCAGCGGCGAATGGCCGGCGCATTGGGCCGGCGCGTTGAATTTCGCCAACGCCAAGTCGTATCTGTTCAAGCCGGGGCAGTACCTGCGTTACGACCGCGCGCTCGACCGCGCCGATGCCGGCTATCCGGCGCCGATCACCGCCGGCAACTGGCCGGGCTTGCAGGACTTGTACGCCGGTGCCGCGTTCGAACTGGCGCCGGCCGGCGGCAGCGGCGCGATGCAGCGTTACCGGCTCGACGGCGCGGTGCCGGCCGATGCGCAATGGGCCGAAGTCGAGATCCGCTTCGAACACGGCAATGCGCAGGGCGATGCGTTCGCCGACAACCTGAGCCTGACGCTGCAACGCTGAGCCGCGACGGGCGGCCGTCGCGCCGGCGAGCGCCGGCGCGGCGGCCGCAGCCGCGGCGCAGGCGAGTCCACTGCGACTGAACGCGCTGAACCCAGCGCCGGCGCAAGCCGCGCCGGCGCGACGACTGCGATTGCGTTCCGAACGAACTGTGACCGCGAACGCGCGGCCGGCGCCGGACGCTCGGATCGGGGCCGCGATTCGCTTCCGCTTCGTGCCGGGATCGGCAAAGCTTCCCGCAGGGGAACAGGGAGCGGGATGTGGTCAAAGGCAAGGTCAGGCGTTCGATCGCAGCGGCGGGACTGGTGTTCGCGGCCTTCGCCGCGCCCGCCTCGGCGGGGGTGCAGCAGGCGCAGGCGTGCGCGGCGGCGACCGCGGTGCTGCCGGATCCGGCGCAATGCCTGCGCGACTACGAACTCGGATCCGCAGCCGATCGCGCCGCCGCGCTGCGGGCGCTGTACCAGCGCGAAATCGAACACGTCGACCGCCAGCAGTTCGCCGAAGCCTCGCGCCTGCTCGACTGCGCCGAAGCGGTGACCGGCGCCGAACCGCCCGCGGCCGCCGCGGAGGAGTTGTACCGCCATCGCGGCGTGCTCGAATTCCGCCGCGAATGCCCGCTCGAGGCGTTGGGCTGGTTCCGCCGCGCCCTGGCCCAGGGCGAGCGCGGCGGCAACCGTCTGGCTCAGGGCAAGAACTGGAAGAACATCGGCGCCGCGCTGCTGCGCCTGGGCGATTACCGCGGCGCGTTGCAGGCGCAGACCACGAGCCTGAGCTTGCTGCGCGATCTGCCGGGCGGGCAATCGGCGGGCACGCTCAACAATCTCGGCGACCTGTACCGCGACATGGGCGATACCGCGCAGGCGGCGCGCTACTACGGTCAGGCGCGCGAGGTGCATCTGCGCGCCGGCAACCCAGCCGAAGCGGCGCATACCCTGGAAGCCTGGGGCGCGGCCGTGCTCGACAGCGGCGATGTCGCCGGCGCCGAACGCCTGCTGCTGCAATCGCGCGACGAGTTGCTGCAAACCGACAAGCACAAGTACCTGCAACGCACTTACGCGCAACTGGCCCGCGCTGCCTTGGCCCGCGACGACACGGCCGCGGCCGCGCGCTGGGTCGACAGCGGCCTCGCCGCAGTGGCGACGGGCGAGGGCGAACTCGTGCCGGCGCCGCTGCAATTGCAGGCGATCCTGGTCGACCTCAAGCGCGGGCAGGCGCGCGCCGCGCGCGATCGCGCGGCCGCCGCGCTGCAACCGATGGCCGAACTCGACAGCGACCGTCCGGCGCTGCTGGCCGCGCTGGCGTCCGCGCACGAGGCGCTGGGCGAATGGCCGCAGGCGATGCAGGCCTTGCGCGAATCCGAACGCGCCGCGCGGGTGTTGCGCGAAGCGCAATACGACCGCGAGACCAAATGGCTGCAAGTGCGGTTCGAAACCGCCGAACGCGACCGCACCATCGCCGCGCTGGCCGCGCAGAACCGCGTGCGCAGTCTGGCGCTGTGGCTGACCGTGGTGTCGGCGCTGGCCGCGTTGCTCGGCCTGACCGTGTTCTTCCTGCGCCGCCAGCACCGCGCGCGGGTGCGCGAGGCGGCGCGGCGCGCGCGTCTGGACGAGGAAATCGACTACTACCGCCGCGCCGCCGACGAGCTCGGCGTCGACCGCGCGCGCCTGCAGGCCGCGCTGGACAGCCGCGAAGACGCGGTGCTGGTGCTCGACGGCGCCGGCCAGGTGCTGGCCGCCAACCGCGCCGCCAGCGAACTGGTCCAGCCCGGCGCGGCCGCGCCGGTGGCCGGGCGCGGCTTCGGCGAACTGCTCGCGGGCGAAGATGCGCAGCGCTTCGCCCAGGCGCTGGAACACCTGGAAGAATCCTCGGCGCCGCAGCGGCTGGCGTTCTCGTTCGGCGGCGAACGCTTGCACGCGCAGTTGAGCGAAAGCGGGCAGGGCGAGGGCTCGCTGGTGCTCGGCCTGCAACGCGCCGGCCATGCGGCGGCGGCCGATGCGGCGCACCCGAACGAAGCCGAGGCGGCCGACACGGTCGCGCTCGACGTGGCCCCGGCCGGGCCCGGCGACGAAGCGCTGCGCACCTCGTTCCGCCGCGCCCTGGTCGAGCTGATGCTGGCGGTGGTCGAAGCCTGGGAGCGCAGCACCGGCCAGGGCCGGCTGGAACTGGCGGAGAAAAGCCGGATCTGGCGCGTCACCGTCGACGACGGCCGCCTGCGCGCGCGGGCGATGGAGCGTTACCTGAGCCTGTCCAAGCTGCCGCGCCAGCCGCGCTGGCGCGATGTGCTGCGGTCGGGCTATTACGTGCTGGCCGAATGCGCGCTGGACGAAAGCGTGCGCGGCGAACTGCAGCGCCACGTCGACGCGGTGCTGGCCTACACCCGCCGCAACGCGCTGGTATGAGCGGCAGCGGCGGGCGCGGGCGGCGCCGTCACTTCTTCGGCGGCGCCTCGACGGTGTAGCAGATCACGCACAGGCCCTGCAGCACCACGGTGCCGGGGTTGGCGGCCTTGTAGGTGTAGCGGATGTGGTGGTCCGGCGAGAGATAGCTCGGCGGCGCGGTCACCTCGGCGACCGGAACCGGGCCGCTGGCTTTGCCGCCGTCCTGGGCGCCGCCCTGCAACTGGGCGCAATACTCCGCCGACATGATCCGGGCCACGTGCCAGTGGTCGACCTGGCCGCACGATTTCGCCGAGACCCCGCCGGCGCCGCCGCCGGCCGGGCACGAGCCGGGCGGCCGCCGCATCAGGTCGGCATGGAAGTCGGCGACCTGCTTGGAGGTGAAGGCGAACTTGCCGACCGGCTGGACCTGCACGCCGTCGACATAGCACTGCGGATTGGTTTGGTGGGCCTGGGCGCTGCCGGCGGTCAGGGCGGCGGCGAGGATCGCGATCTTGGCGGTCTTGGCGGTGGCGGAGGTGAAGCTCATTCCCTTGAACAGCGGGCGCATCGGTGATTCTCCTGGCTGCATCGCGGGGAGCGCGACGCAGTCAGCCTAGGAGCCGGCCGGCGCGGCGTCCAAGCAAATAGCGGGCACAAAAGGGGACGATATCCGCGCGAATTTGCCGGGTTTCACGCTACGCGCGTGACCCGGTTCGCGACTGTCCCGGCGCGGGCGCGCAGGCGCGCCGAAACGTTCCCGCCTTGTCCCGGTTCGATCCCGGCTTGGGCCTCGCCAGCCGCGGCCGTGCGGGGCTAAATGAATCCCGTCGCCGCACCGTCCCGATGGCCTGGTCCGAGCCCCAAGCGTGGGCCGCAGGCCGCACGGGCGGGACGCGGCGGCGACGGTGGAGGCACAGGCACACGGAGGTGCCGCCCGTCCCGTGCCGGCCAAGGATGCGCCGGTGCGGTCGGCGACGGCGTGCGACGCGCGCCTGCTGGCGGGTAGCGACCGGTTCGACGGGGGAGCCAGCGAACCGGACGACGCGGGCTATGGCGGGTCAGGCCGCCATAGCCCGCGGAAGGATCGGCGCGGCCGCCCCGGTCGAGTTCCGCTCCTGGCTGTTCGTCACCCGCCGGAACCCGCCCGATCGCGTCGCCGGCATCGCAGCCGGCAACGGTTCGGCCGCCGCGCCCTTTCAGGCCGCGCGGCGCACCGCCGCATAGCGGCCGTCGACGATCTCCTCGGCCAGCCCGAAGCTTAGGGTCATGCCGAGCCCGCCGCCGCCGACCGCGTTGACGATGGTCACCCCCGGCAAGGGTTCGGCGACGAACTCGCTGCTGCCGTCGGTCAGCTTCGGATAGATGCCGTGCCAGGTCTGGATCGGCCGCGGCTCGGACAGGCGCAGGAAGCCGGACAGGTAATCGAGCACCCGCGCGTTGACCGCGTGTTCGTCGAACGGGTCGTGGGTGTGGGCGTAGGCGTGCGAGTCGCCGACGGTGATCTCGCCGCGGCCGTTCTGCGCGGCCATCACGTGGATGCCCAGTTCGATCAGCTCGCCGTACTGGGCCTGATAGCGCGCGCGCAGCGGCGCCACATCGGCGGCCTGCTGGAAGCCGGCGTAGTGCACCAGCGACAGGCCGCCGCACAGCGCCGCGCCGAGGCGCAGGCCGTCGGCCGGCGGCGCCAGCCGCATCATCTGCAGCTTACAGCGGGTCAGCGGCGCGGCGGCGTAGACCTGCGGGAACAACTGTTCGAACTCGGGCCCGCTGCACACGAACACCCGGTCGGCCTCGAACCGGCGCGCGCCCGACTGCACCCGGCCGGTTTCGACCGCAGTGACCGGCGTGCGCCAATGGAATTCGACGCCGTAGCGTTCGTGCAGATAGACCGGCAGCGCGGCCAGCGCCTCGCGCGGATCGACCAGCATTTCGTCGCGGTTGAACAGCGCGCCGTGCAGGCCGTCGGCGACCAGCGCCGGCGACTTCGCCAGCGCCTCGTCGCGGCCGAGCAGCGAACACGGACGCAGCGCGCGGTTGGCCTGCGCGTACTGCGCCAGCACGTCCCATTCGTCCTGCGCGTAGGCCAGGTGCAGCGAGCCGCAGGGGTCGTGCCAGAGTTTGGCGCCGTCGACGACTTCCTGCCAGATCGCGCGCGAGCGCAGCGCGCGCTCGTAGGCGGCGCCGTTGGTCACGCCGATCGGCCAGATCATGCCGAAGTTGCGCACCGACGCGCCGACCGCGCGGTCGTAGCGTTCCAGCACGGTGACGCGGTGGCCGCGCACGGCCAGCGCGCGGGCGATGGCGAGGCCGACGATGCCGGCGCCGACGACGAGTACGGATTGTTTTTTCATGCGGTGATTTCTACGCGAAGCGTTTCAGGCGGACGCCAGCGCCGGCGCCTGCGCGCGGCGTTGGACGCGGTGATGGAAGTACGCGGCCGAGGCCAGCAGGCAGGCGCCGCCGACCGCGCTCAGCGCGAGCACGATCTGGGCGAAGAACTGGGTCCACGACAGTTGCAGGCCGGAGAATTCCTTGGCCAGCAACACCGCGACGCTGCCGAGGTAGCCGAACGCGTCGGACAGGTACATCAGGAAGCCGACGTTGCCGGCGACGCGGAAAGTCGCGATCAGGCGTTCGTAGAACACGCAGTTGAACGGCACGTAGGCCAGATACAGACCGAAGCCGACCAGCGCCAGCCACCACAGCGGCGGCAGGGTGCCGGCGCGGAACGCGAGGGTCGCGGCGCCGGCGACCAGCAGGCCGGCGAACATCAGCGCATGCAGCGCCATCAGGCCGCGCAGGTTGTCGCGGAACCACGTCAGACCCGCGGTCAACGCGAGAACGGCCAAGGCGACCGGCGTTTCGATCAAGGCGAATACACCGGCGTTGTTGCCGTAACCCAGGTCCGCGAACAATTCGGCTTCGAAGTTGTCGCGAAAATCCCGCACCACCGTCAGCGCGACATAACACCCGATCATCAACGCCAGCCCCGGCAGAAAGCGGCGCACGAACGCCAGCCGCTCGGCCCGGTTCATCGGCAGGCGCTCGCTGCGCGCGGCGCGGTCGGCGGCGTCGGGTTCGGGCACGCGCTCGAGCAGGCGCAGCGCGATCAGCAACGGCGGCAGGAACAGCAGGCCGGTCAGGAACGGCATCCAGAACTCGTCCACGCCCGACAGCAGCAGCCACTTGCCGACGCTTTTGACGATGCCCGAGGCCATGATGAAGCTCGACGCCAGAATCGCGCCCATCGCCTCGGTCGTGCGGCGCCCTTCCAGGTAGCTGAAAACCAGACCCCAGACCATGCCCAGCGGCAGGCCGTTGAGGAACAGGAAGCCGATGTTCCACGGCGCAGGCACCAACGCGAAGCCGAGCAGGGCCAGCCACGCGCTGCCGATCAGCAGCAGCATCAGCGGCGCGCGGCGCTCGCGGCGCAGGCCGCCGATCACGCCGATGCCGATGAACTTGCTGCACATGTAGCCGAGGATCTGCGCGACCACCAGCCAGACCTTGTAGTCCACGTCGAGCCACTGCTGGCCGTGGAACGAGGCCGCGGCGAACGGCTTGCGGAACGCGTACATGCTCGCGTACGCCATCAGCGCGGCGCCGCCGGCGAGCAGGGTCACCTGCCACGAGCGCAGCGTCGCGGCGTCGATGCGCGGTTTCATGCAGCGTGACCGCGGGCGGCGCCGTCGCGCGCGGCGGCGCCGATGCCGAGCAGCGCCGGCAGTTCGAACAGCGAATCGACGATGGCGTCGGGGCGGTACGGTTCCAGCTCGGCGCGGGTGAACGCGCCGGTGGTCACCGCCACCACCAGGCCGGCGCCGGCGTTGCGGCCTTCGTCGATGTCGACTTCGGTGTCGCCGATCTTGACCAGCGCCGACGCGTCGTCGAGGCCGAAGCGGCGCAGCAGCGCCTGGGCCATATGCGGCGCGGGGCGGCCTTCGGGCACTTCGTCGCTGGCGATCAGCGCGTCGATGCGGCCGCGCCAGTCCAGGCGCGCGACGATGGCCTCGGCGATGTCGCGCGAAAAACCGGTGTTCAGCGCCACCTGGATGCCGTGCGCGCGCAGCAGGGCGAAGGTCGATTCCGCGCCCGGCAGCGGCGCCACGCCCGGCGCTTCGCGGTAGCAGCGCAGCATGCGCGCGACGAAATCGTCGTGGATCGCCTCGACCTTGGCCGGCGCGGCCGCGTCGCCGAGCAGGCGCGCGATCGCCTCGGGCTTGCGGTAACCCATCAGCGCGCGGCAGGTCTCCGCCTCGATGGGGTGGCCGGCGGCGGTCATCGCGCCGACGAAGGCCTGGGCGACGAAGCCCGGATCCGACACGGTGGTGCCGGCGATATCGAACAGGGCGAGGCGGTAGGTCATGGAAGCCGGAGGCGCTGCGGAACAGGCCTCCAGCTTGGGCGCCGGGCGCAACCCGGTGATGACACCGCGGGGACAGGCGGGTGGACCTGTCTAGTGCGGCGGTGTCCGTAGGGGCGTTCGCGCCGCCCCGGCGGCCGCGGCCGACGGCGCCGGCTGGCCCGGGTCGGCTTCGCCCGGGCTCGATCCGCCGGCCTCGGCCCTGCCGACGAGCCCGCGGCCGCGGGCCGCGGCGTGGTTCAGTCGCCGAACGCCGCCCGCACCGACGGCCGCCCCAGCACGATGAAGGTGAACACGCCGAGCACGGTGCCGAGCGGGAACGACAGGCAGGTGATCGCGGCGGTGAACTGGCACAGGCCGCGGCTGCGGCGCTGGCGCAGGCGTTGCGCGGTCAGCAACTGCAGCACGCTGCCGACCAGGCTCAACACCGCCGACAGGCCCATCATCACCGCGAACACGGTCAGCTCGCCGGCGTCGGGCGCGCCGTGCCCTTGCGCGTTGCCGGCGCCGAGAATGCCGAACAGCAGCACGCACATGCCGAGCACGGCCAGCAAGGCGAAGGCGCCGAGCGCGGCCATCACGTAATAGAAGATCGACAGCAGCTTCAGGTGCGACTCGTCTTGCGATTCGAACGAAGACGCGGGTGCGGGATTCGACATGGCTCGGTCCTTGAGTGGATGTTTGAAAAGCGGCGCGTCAGTTCGCCGCGAACAGCGCCTTGACTTCCGGCTTGACCAGCAGCACCAGCGCGAGCACGCCGAGCACGGTGCCGAACGGCATGAACATGCAGCTCAGGCCGGCGACGACGATGCAGAAGGTGTGGCTGCGGCGCTGGCGGATGCGCCGTCCGCCGGCGACCAGCACCGCGGCGAAGGCGAGGCCGCACAGGATGAAGCCCGAGCCCATGACGATGAACAGCCAGCCGACCGCGGCCGGCGGCGGGGTGCCGTGGCCGGGCTGGTCGAACGCGCCGGATAGCATCGCGATGCCCATGCCGACGTGGATCAGCGGAAACAGCGCGAACAGCGCGGCGATCGCCGCGACCACGTAATAGAAAATCCCGATCAGGTCGAGGTTGGCGGCGTCCTTCGACGCCGGCGGCGCGCTCGGCGCGGCGGCGGACGGCAGCGGATCGTTCATGGCGTGCGGCTCCTGGGTCGGTTCAACCGGCGGCGCGCTGGCGCGGCCACGCGGCCAGCGCGCCCAGTGTCGCAAGAAACATGTCCATGTGCGCGTCCCAGACATCGCCTTGCTGGCCGTTGTACGACTCCGCGTCTTGCGGCGACATGGTCAGGGCGATCGCCCATTCGAACCATTCGTAGATCAGGCTGGTGCACATGATGCCGGCCACCGCCAGCACGAAGGCCTGACGCGCGCTGAGCGCCGGCCAGCGCTGGAGCAGGTACTCGCGCAGCGCCGGGGCGAAGCAGGCGCCGTAGAGGAAGTGGATCAGCCGGTCGAAATGATTGCGCTGGAAGCCGAACGCGCGGTCCAGCGACCAGCCGCCGGTGAGCCACTGGATCCACTGGTCGTAAGGCACGTAGGAATACAGCCAGCGCGCGGCGATGCAGTGCAGGGTCATGAAGCCGCAGATCGCGAGGAAATGCCCGTCGCGCATCGGCCAGCGGCGGTCGTGGCGCCACAGCCACAACAGCCCGACCACGGTCAGCGCGCTGTGCATGGCTTGTTCGAACGGGCTCTTGGGCGCGATCCAGGTGATCGCGAACACCGCCAGGACGAAGGCCAGCGAAGCTTTCTTTACGGCGCTCATGCGTCCTTGCGCAGCGGGCATGCGGGTGGTTCCGGTGATGACGCAGAGAAACTACCGGAGTGGGGTGGGGAAGGGAACAGGCGTCGCAGTTTTCGCTGTGGTTGATTTTTCGCGGTCGCAGCTCGCGCAGCTCCTACAGTCGCCCCCTGTGGGAGCTGCGCGAGCTGCGGCCGCGACAACGAAACGACGACGAACCCTGCTCTCCCGCAACGAAAAACGGCGGGCCAAGGCCCGCCGTTCCGGCAACGCAAAACCGCGCCGCACTCAGCCGATATGCACGCGCTCGCCGCCGCTGTGCCCGACCACTTCGCCGATGCGCCAGTGCGCCAACCCCAGACGGCGCAGGTCGGCCTCGGTCGCCGCCGCGGCTTCGTCCGGCACCACCAGCACGAAGCCGATGCCGCAGTTGAAGGTGCGCCACATTTCCTCGCGCGGCACCGCGCCTTCGCGCTGCAGCCAGTCGAACACCGGCGGCAGGGTCCAGGTGGCGGTGCGGATGTCGAGGCCGAGGCCGTCGGGGATGACGCGGATGATGTTCTCGGTCAGGCCGCCGCCGGTGATGTGGGCCATGGCGTGGATCCGATGCTCGCCGCCGTTGGCGCGCAGCAGTTCCAGGATCGGCTTGACGTACAGCGCGGTCGGCTCCATCAGCGCGTCGATCAGGCGCACGCCGCCGACGGCGACGTCGCCCGGGCGGCCGGCGCGGTCGAAGATGCGGCGGATCAGCGAATAGCCGTTGGAGTGCGGGCCGCTGGAGGCGATGCCGATCAGCACGTCGCCGCGCTGGACCCGCGAACCGTCGAGGATCTGCGACTTCTCGACCGCGCCGACGGTGAAGCCGGCCAGGTCGTACTCGCCCGGCGGGTACATGTCGGGCATCTCGGCGGTTTCGCCGCCGATCAGCGCGCAGCCGGCCAGTTCGCAGCCCTTGGCGATGCCGCCGACGACCGCGACGGTGGTGTCCACGTCGAGCTTGCCGGTGGCGAAGTAGTCGAGGAAGAACAGCGGCTCGGCGCCCTGCACCAGCACGTCGTTGACGCACATGCCGACCAGGTCGATGCCGATGGTGTCGTGGCGGTTGAGCTGCTGGGCCAGCTTGAGCTTGGTGCCGACGCCGTCGGTGCCGGACACCAGCACCGGCTCGCGGTACTTGCCGGACAGGTCGAACAGGGCGCCGAAGCCGCCCAGCCCGCCCATCACTTCGGGACGGAAGCTGCGCTTGACCAGCGGCTTGATGCGTTCGACGACCTCGTTGCCGGCGTCGATGTCGACGCCCGCGTCGCGGTAGGTCAGCGGCTTGGGAGAGGTGTCGGAGGAGGAAGCGGTCACGGCGGCCCCGGGGTGGTCGCGGAGGGAAGCCGGCGATTTTAGCAGGCCACGGGGGCCTAGACGTTAGCCGGTCGCCACGGGCCGCCGGCGAAAGGCCCGCCGGGCGCGGCTTTCGCTGTGTCGCGCCGGCTCGCGATGCGCGCCGCGCGAATCCCGTTCAGCCCCCGAATGGACTCCCCGCCCCGCCTGCGGCACCATTTCGGACCTTGAACGCCGATCACGGCTCCGGGCCGCGTACGGCCTCGCGGCCGGGCCCGGCGGCTCGCAACGCGGGCGGGACGCCCGCTCCACGAACAGAAGATAGGGACAGCGATGGGCTGGTCGATGGGTAAGGCAATCCGGACTTGGGCAATGGCTGCGGCGCTGCTGGCGAGTTTCGCCGCGAGCGCGCAGCGGGTGGAGGGCGACCGCGCCCAGGCCGACGGCGCGTATTCGGCCGAAGTGCCGGTCGGCGGCCAGAGCGAGGCCGAGCGCAACGGCGCGATGGCGCGGGCGCTGGCCCAGGTGCTCGGCAAGATGTCCGGCGACCGCGCCGCGGCCAGCCGCCCCGGCGTCGGCCAGGAACTGCGCCGGGCCAAGGACTACGCCACCGGCTACGACTACCGCCAGGACGAGGGCGTGTCGCAGATGACCGGCGCGCCGACGTTCCAGACCACCTTGGTGGTCAATTTCGACCAGGAGAAGGTCGAGAACCTCGCCGCCACGCTCGGCCTGCCGATCTGGCCGCAGCCGCGGCCCAAGCCGGTGCTGTGGCTGGCGATCGACGACGGCAGCGGCCCGCGCCTGGTCGGCCTGGGCCAGGCCAACGCCGCGCGCGCCGCGCTGAACCGCGCGGTCGAGCGCGGCTACCGGCTCGGCCTGCCGACCGGCAGCGCCGCCGAACAGGCCAGCGTCGGCGCGATCTGGCGCGGCGACGCCGCCGCGGTGGCGCGCGCGTCGGCCCGCTACAGCCCGCCGATGCAGCTGATCGGCAAGCTCTACCGGGTCAAGAGCGGCGGCTGGAAGGGAGACTGGTCGTTCGTCGACGGCGGCAAGGTGCTCAACAGTTGGAACCTCACCGACGCGGACGCGCGCAAGGTCATGGCCGGCGGCGCCGACGGCGCCGCCGACGCGCTGATGAAGCGCTACGCCAAGCGCAGCGTGGCCGGCGCCCCGGGCACGTACCGGGTCGTGTTCACCGGCGTGCGCAGCGCCGAGGACTACATCCGCCTGGCCGGCTATCTGCAGGGCCTGGCGGTGGTGCGCAAGATCGTGCCGGTGCGCGCCACGCCCGAAAGCGTTGAGTTCGACCTCGACCTGCTGTCCGGCCTGCCCGGCTTCAAGCGCATGACCGACGCCGGCGACACCCTGGTGGGCCTGGAAGGCCTCGAGGGTCAGCCGCCTGTGTTCCAACTGCACTGAGCCGACGAATGAGCGAACACGCGAACGGACGCACCCCGCTGGAAGACATCGCCCTGTTCCTGCGCCGCCTGCAATGGGCGGCGCTCGGCGTGGGCGCCTGCTGGTTGTTGTGGGTGCTCGCGCCGGTGCTGACGCCGTTCGTGATCGCCGGCATGCTCGGCTGGCTCGGCGACCCGCTGGTCGACCGGATCGAGCGCACCGGCCGCTCGCGCAACACCGCGGTGATCCTGGTGTTCACCCTGATGGCGCTGCTGGTGGTGCTGGTGCTGCTGATCCTGGTGCCGCTGATCGAGCGCCAGATCACCACCCTGATCGTGTCGCTGCCGACCTACCGGGTCTGGTTCACCGACACCGCGATTCCGTGGCTGGAGCAGCGCACCGGTTTCCAGATCAGCGTCTGGCTCGACCTCAACCACATGATCGAGCTGGTGCGCAGCAACTGGGAACGCGCCGGCGGCATCGCCACGACCTTGCTCGGCTATCTGTCGCGCTCGGGCTTCGCCCTGATCGCGATGGTCGCCAACATCGCGCTGCTGCCGGTGCTGACGTTCTTCTTCCTGCGCGACTGGGACAAGCTGGTCGAACGGGTCGCCTCGCTGATCCCGCGCGCCTACCTCGACACGGTCGGCCGGCTGGCGCGCGAATCCAACGACGTGCTCGGCGCGTTCCTGCGCGGCCAGTTCCTGGTGATGCTGGCGCTGGGCGTGATGTACGGCGTCGGCCTGTGGGCGGTCGGCCTGGACCTGGGCATCCTGATCGGCATCATCGCCGGCCTGTTGACCTTCGTGCCTTACCTCGGCCCGGCCAGCGGCATCATCCTCGGCGTGATCGCCGCGCTGGTGCAGTACGGCGACTGGAAGCACGTGCTCGGCGTGCTGATCGTGTTCGGCGTGGGCCAGGTGGTGGAAAGCTATTGGCTGACCCCGAAGCTGGTCGGCGACCGCATCGGCCTGCATCCGGTCGCGGTGATCTTCGCCGTGCTCGCCGGCGGCCAGCTGTTCGGTTTCCTCGGCATGCTGCTGGCGTTGCCGGTGGCGGCGGTGGTCAACGTGCTGCTGCGCTACGCCCAGGAGCGTTACACCCATAGCCGCCTGTACGCGGGCGATCTGCCGGTCGCCGCGCCGCAAGCGGCGGGCGCGGACGCAGTGGAGCAAGAGAACAAGCAGTGAGCATTCCGCAGTTGCCGCTGACCCTGCGTCATTCGCCGGACCAGCGTTTGGAAACGTTCGTCAACGCGCCCGACGGCGCGATCGCGCAGTTGCGTTCGCTGGCGGGCGGCAGCGACGACGACGAAACCGCCGGCTACCGCGATCCGCTCGGCGCGGACTGGGTCTACCTGGTCGGCCCGGCCGGTGTCGGCAAGACCCACCTGCTGCTGGCCGCCTGCGCGCAGGCCGACATCGCCGGCCGCCGCGCCGCCTACGTGCCGCTGAGCGCGGCGGTGGGCCGCCTGCGCGAAGCTCTGCAATCGTTGGAAACTAACGACCTGCTGGCGCTGGACGGCATCGAGGCCATCGCCGGCCGGCGCGAGGACGAAGTCGCGCTGTTCGACACCTACAACCGCGCGCGCCAGGCCGGCATCGCGGTGATCTACGCCGCGCGCGAGAACCCCGACGAACTCAAGCTGACCCTGCCGGACTTGCGCTCGCGCCTGTCCCAATGCACCCGCATCGTGCTGACCCCGCTCGACGACGACGGCCGCGCCCAGGTCCTGCGCCAGCGCGCGCAGCGGCGCGGTCTGGCGCTGGAGGAAGCCGCGCTGGAATGGATGCTCAAGCGCATGGACCGCGACCTCGGCGGCCTGACCCAACTGCTCGACAAACTCGACCGCGCCTCGCTGGCCGCGCAACGGCGCATCACCGTACCGTTCCTCAAGCGCACGATCGACGACGAAGCCTGAGCGCCGACCGCAAGAGACAGCAAAATCAAAATGGGTTCCGGCGAAAGCCGGAACCCATTTTGCTTTTGCGATTGCCGCTGCTCTTTGCTTCCCCCGCCGTCCCGAACTCGCCACAGGCAACCGTAGACCCGAAGGGCGCGCGCATGGATGCGCGCGTGCGGGACCGGGCCAGGATGGCCCTTGTCCCGCATCCCTGCGCAAGCACCGAACCTTAGTGGCTCTTGATTCGAAAACAAGGAAAGCGCCTTTCTTTGGTTACTTTCTTTGGCAAGACAAAGAAAGTGACCCGGCCGCTTGCGGACGGAAGCTCTGGATTTTCGCTTGTCGTCGCTCGCTGCTTCGGTAAAAGCAAGAGCAACAGCAAAGTCTTGAGCCAGAACCCATTCTGATGCTGCGGACAGACGAAGCTTCAGGCCTCCTCGCGGTTCAGCCGTCCGCGTCGAGCAAGTTCCGATAGATCCGCAAATCCGCTTCGCCGAAACAACAAAACACCACCTCGCCCGGCAGCGCCGCATCGACCGCATGCGCCCGCACCGCGGCCACCGCCACGCGCGCCGCCGCCTCGGCCGGATAACCGAAAATGCCGGTGCTGATGCACGGAAACGCAACCGCCGCGAAGCAATGGCGCGCAGCGATGGCCAGACTGTTGCGATAGCACGAAGCCAGCAGCTCGGGTTCGCCGGCATCGCCGCCGCGCCACACCGGCCCGACCGTGTGGATCACATGCTTGGCCGGCAACCGATAGCCGCCGGTGAGCTTGGCCTCGCCGGTCTTGCAGCCGCCGAGCAGCCGGCATTGCGCCACCAGATCGGGCCCCGCGGCACGGTGGATCGCGCCGTCCACGCCACCGCCGCCGAGCAGCGAAGAATTGGCGGCGTTGACGATGGCGTCGAGCGCCAGAGTGGTGATATCGGCGCGGATCGCGCGCAGCTTCATCGCCTCACCCCTGCGCCGGCCAATCGATGAACTCCGGCGCCACCGCATCGGTCAGCCACACCCCGTTGTCGGCACGATAGAAGACCAGTCCTCGCGCATGCATCTCGCCCGCGCGCACATGCAGCACCAGCGGCGTACCGTGACGGCTGCCGACCTTGACCGCGGTATCGCGGTCGAGCGAAAGATGCACATGCTGACGGCTGCGCTTCTCCAGCCCGGTCTTGCGGATCGACCCGGCGAAGCGGGTCGCGGTGCCGTGATACAGCGTGGCCGGCGGCTCGAGCGGCGCCAAGGCCAGATCGATATCGATGGAATGGCCCTGATTGGCGCGGATGCGGCGGCCGTCGTCGCTGAGCTTGAAGCGCTGCTTGTCGTTGTCGCGCACGATCGCTTCGATCAGCGTGCGGCTGTACAGCTTGCCGTGCGCGCCGGCCTTGGCGATGAATTCGTCGACCTCGGCCCAGCCTTCGCCGTCGAGAGTCAGGCCGATGGCCTGCGGTTCGTGGCGGAGGATCAGGCTGAGGAACTTGCTGAGTTTCTTGTGTGGGTCGGTCATAAGTTGGCGCGGATGCTAGGCCCGCGCCGCAGCCGGCGCCAGTGCCGGCCGCGCCGTCAGTCGGCGACGAACGTCGCGTCGAGTTCGCGCAGGCGCTCGGGCGTGCCGACGTCGGTCCAGCGGCCGCGGTGGTGCGAGCCGCGCAAGCGGCCGCGATCGGCGGCCCGGCGCAGCAGCGGCACGATGCTGAAACGCGGCGGGTTCGACTCGGTGCCGGCGGCATCGCCGAGCACGCTGCGCCAATCGTCGAACAGCGATGCGCGATACAGGCCGATGCCGGCATAAGTGAGCCTGGCATCGCCGTCGTTGCCGACGCGGCCGTCGGCGTCGAGGCGGAAATCGCCGCGCGGATGCTGCGGCGGGTTGTCGACCAGCAGCAGATGCGCGTCGCCCTCGAACGCGCGCGGCAGGTCGGCGAAGTCGTAGTCGGTCCAGATGTCGCCGTTGGCGACCAGGAACGGCGCCTGCGGATCGGCGTTCTCCTGCAGCAGCGTCAATGCGTTGAGCATCCCGCCGCCGGTCTCCAGCGGGGTGGCGCCTTCATAGGAAAAACGCAGGCGCAGCCCCCAGCGCGAACCGTCGCCGAGTTCGGCGGGAAAGCGCTCGGCCAGCCATGAGGTGTTGACCACGACTTCGTCCACGCCGAGCGCGGCGAGTTTTTGCAGATGCCATTCGATCAGCGGCGTGCCGCCGACCGGCAGCAGCGGCTTGGGCGTGTGCAGGGTCAGCGGGCGCATGCGCTCGCCGAGGCCGGCGGCGAAGATCAGCGCTTTCATGCCGGCGCCTGCGCCGCGAGCGCCGGACGCACGTAGCGTTCGACGATCTCACTGAGCGGTTGCAATTCGGGATAGCGCGGCAGCACCACGTCGAGATAGGCGAGGAAGCGCGGCGCATCGGCGAGATACTTCGGCTTGCCGTCGCGATGGTGCAGCCGCGCGAACAGGCCGAGGATCTTGATGTGGCGTTGCAGCCCGGCGAAATCCGCGTCGCGGCGGAAGCGGGCGTAGTCGGGCAGGGCGATGCCGGCGGCGACCGCGCGCGCGTGGTAGCGCGCCAGCCACGCGTCGACCCGGTCTTCGGGCCAGCTGACGAAGGCGTCGCGGAACAGGCTGATCGGGTCGTAGGCGATCGGGCCGCGCAGCGCGCCCTGGAAATCGATCACCGCGAGTCCTTCGGCGACCGGCATCAGGTTGCGCGGCATGAAATCGCGATGGATGAACACCTGCCGCTGCGCCAGCACATTGTCGAGGATGCGGCGATAGGCCAGGTCGAGCCGCTCCAGGTCGCCGCAATCGAGGGTCAGGCCGAGGTGGCGGCCGAGGAACCATTCGTCGAACAGACGCAGTTCGCGGCTCAGGAAGGCTTCGTCGTAGGGCTGCAGGTCGTCGGGGCAGGGCAGCGCCTGGATGATCAGCAACTGATCGAAGGCGGCGTCGAACATCGCATCGGCGTCGGCGCGGCCGGCTTCGACCGCTTGCAGGAAGGTGTCGCGGCCGAGGTCTTCCAGCAGCAGGAAGCCTTGTTCGGGATCGGCCTGGAACACCCGCGGCACGCGCACGCCGCCGGCTTCGAGCACCTCGCGCAGGCGCAGCCAGGGGCGCGGGTCTTCCAGCTCCGGCGGCGAATCCATGACGATGATGTCGCCCTCGGCGACGCCGGCGCCGGCGTGGACGCGGCCGCGCCAGTAGCTGCGGAAACCGGCGTCGAACGACGCGCGGGCAAGGTCGAGGCGTTCGTCGCCGGTCGCGGCGCGGGCCCAGGCCAGGCGCGCGGCGTCGCGGTCGGAGGGGTGCGGCTGGGTCATGCAGGCTCCATGCGGCGAAGGCCGCCGGGGCACAGGGTAGCGGGCCGGTGCGCAAGCGCAACCTTGCTGCCACGGTGGCTCCCTGTAGGAGCGGCGCGAGCCGCGACCGCGGGGTGTCCGCTTGCGGCGTCAGCGGCGGCGCAGTTGCGTTGTCGCGGTCGCGGCTCGCGCCGCTCCTACAGGGAGCGGCCGAAGCCGCGTGGCGAGGGGGAAACCGCCGAAGCCGCGCGACGAGAAGGAAACCGCCGCAGCCGCACAGCGACAAGGAAACCGCCGCAGCCGCGCCGCGATCGGGACGCCGCGGCGCCCGCACCGCGCCGCGCAAAAAAGTGTAGGGCGAAGCCCGCGACGCCTTTGGCCGGGAACGGTCGCCACCGCCTTCCCCTGCCGCTTGCGCCGCGGGCCCCGCCCTACGGGTGCCCGGGTGATGCCGTGCCGGTCGCGCGCCTCAGGCGGCGACCGGTTCTTCCTGCTCCAGCGACTTCAGCCATTCGTCGTCGGAGCCTTCGTTGACGCCTTCGAACAGGAACGTGGACAGATAGCGCTCGCCGGTGTCCGGCAGCATCGCCAGCAGCACCGAGCCTTCCGGCGCGGCCTGCGCGACTTCCAGCGCGGCGGCGATGGTGGCGCCGGCGGAGATGCCGACGAAGATCCCTTCCTCGGCCGCCAGCCGGCGCGCGGTGTCGCGCGCGGTGACGTCGTCGATCGGGCGGATCTCGTCGGCGATGCTGCGGTCGAGCACGCCGGGAACGAAGTCCGGGGTCCAGCCCTGGATCTTGTGCGGCGCCCAGTCCTTGCCGGCCAGCAGCGACGCGCCGGCCGGCTCGGAGGTGACGATCTTCAGTTCGGGCCGCGCCAGCTTGAGCACCTGCCCGGCGCCGCTGAGCGTGCCGCCGGTGCCCCAGCCGGAAACGAAATAGTCGAGCCGCTTGCCGGCGAAATCGAGCAGGATTTCCGGGCCGGTGGTGTTGCGGTGATAGGCCGGGTTGGCCGGGTTCTCGAACTGCTGGGCGAGGAACCAACCGTGCTTTTCGGCCAGTTCCGCGGCCTTGCGCACCATGCCGGTGCCGCGTTCGGCCGCCGGTGTCAGGATGACCTTGGCGCCGTAAGCGCGCATCAGCTTGCGCCGTTCGATCGAGAAGGTTTCGGTCATCACCGCCACGAACGGATAACCGCGCGCCGCCGCGACCATCGCCAGGGCGATGCCGGTGTTGCCCGAGGTCGCTTCGACGATGGTCTGGCCGGGCTTGAGCCGGCCGCTGCGCTCGGCGTCGAGCACGATCGCCAGCGCCAGCCGGTCCTTGACCGAGCCGCCCGGATTGAACGATTCGACCTTGGCGTACAGGGTGACGTGCTTGGGCGCGATCCGGTGCAGTTTGACGATCGGCGTGTCGCCGATGGTGTCGAGGATGCTTTCGTGCAGCGACATGAGCGTGCTCCCGTGGCGTGGGGTAGGTGAAAGATCGGGTATGGAGAATCAGGCGGCTTCGGCCAGCGTCGCCGCGGCCGGGATATCGGTCAGCGGCGCGTCGCCGAACCAGTGCAGGCGCTGCGCCAGCGCCGCGACTTCGCCGACGATCAGCAGCGCCGGCGACTGCACGCGATGGCCCTGCGCGCGCTCGGCCAGATCGGCCAAGGTGCCGGTCACCACGCGTTGCCCGCGGCGCGAGCCGTTTTCGATCAGCGCGAACGGGGTCGAGGCGGCGCGGCCGTGCGCGATCAGCTGGTCGCGCAGCACGTCCAGGCCGGCCACGCCCATGTACACCGCGAGCGTCTGTTTTTCCTGCGCCAGCGCCTGCCAGTCGAGTTCGCCGGCCGAATCCTTGAGGTGTGCGGTGACCAGGCGCAGCGACTGGGCGTGCTCGCGATGGGTCAGCGGCACGCCGGCATATGCGGCGCAGGCCAGCGCGGCGGTGATGCCGGGCACCACTTCGAAGCCGATGCCGGCCTGCGCCAACACTTCGAGTTCTTCGCCGCCGCGGCCGAACACGAACGGGTCGCCGCCCTTGAGTCGGACCACGCGCTTGCCGGCGCGGGCGTGTTCGAGCATCAGTTCGTGGATGCGGTCCTGGGTGGTGTGGTGGTTGCCGGCCTGCTTGCCGACTTCGATCAGCTCGGCGTCGCGCCGCGCCAGCCGCAGCACCTCGGCGCTGACCAGGCGGTCGTGCAGGATCACGTCGGCTTCGTTGAGCGCGCGCAGGCCGCGCAGCGTCATCAGCCCGGCGTCGCCGGGGCCGGCGCCGACCAGCACCACCGACCCGGCCGGCGCCGCATCGGGCTTGTCGTCGATCAAAGCCGCGCCGAACGCGCGCAGCGCGTCCTCGCGCCGGCCGTCGCGCAGCAGCGCGGCGACCGGGCCGGCCAGGACGCGTTCGAAGAAGCGGCGGCGCTGGCCGAGATCGGGGTAGTGGCGGCGGATGCGCGCGCGCTCGGCGCTGAGCAACTGCGCCAGTTCGCCGAGCGATGCGTCGAGTTCGGTTTCGAGTTTTTCGCGCAGATGCCGCGCCAGCATCGGCGCGCCGCCGCCGCTGGAAATGGCGATCTGGACCGGGCCGCGCTCGACCCGCGCGGGCACGTGGAAACTGGAGCCGGCGACGTCGTCGACCACATTGACCCAGACCCGGCGCGCTTCGCCGGCCGCGGCGACCGCGCGGTTGACCGCTTCGTCGTCGGTCGCGGCGACCGCCAGCCAGGCCTCGTCGAGCCATTGCGCGACGAATTCGCCGGCCAGATGTTCGATGCGTCCCTCGTTGGCCCACGCCGCCAGCGCCGGATTCAGCCGCGGCGCGCCGAGCCGCACGCGCGCGCCGGCGTCGAGCAGGGCCGCGGCCTTGCGCTGCGCCACCGCGCCGCCGCCGACCACCAGCACGGTGCGGCCGCGCAGGTCGGCGAACAGCGGGAACAGCGGCGTGGACGGGGCTGGGTCGCGGGTCACGGCGGCGGATTGAGGCTGCGGGAAGAATGCGACGACCCTACGGCCGCGGCCCGGCGCGGCGGAAATGACGGCCCAGCCTTTGCACATGCCGTCACGTAATGAGCCGTAGCGTTGCGGCGGGGATACTGGACAGTCGAGCGGGCGGATGGTTAATCTATAAATCCTTTCATCCGAATAGAGAGATAAGTACGTGGAATCGAGGGCCCAGCGAATGTGCGCAACGCACGACGGCCGCCGCGGAAACGCCGGCGCGGGCTGTTGTCGCCGCCGCGCCGTCCGCCGCATTCCGCCCCGACTCTCATTCTGGATCGCCACCCCATGACCCTCACCCAGCTGCGTTACCTGGTCGCCATCGCCGACTCCGGCCTCAACATCACCCTGGCCGCCGAACGCGTCCACGCCACCCAGCCCGGCCTGTCCAAGCAGCTCAAGCAGCTCGAGGACGAGCTGGGCTTTCTGCTGTTCGTGCGCAAGGGCCGCAGCCTGGAAGCGATCGCGCCGGCCGGCGAACGCGTGCTCGCGCATGCGCGGCGGATCCTCGAAGAAGCGGCCAACATCCGCTCCTATGCCGCGAACGAACGCGGCCAGCACGCCGGCCGCCTGGTGCTGTCGACCACGCACACCCAGGCGCGCTACGTGCTGCCGCCGGTGATCGCCCAGGTCAAGCGCGATTTCCCGCAAGTCAGCGTGCACCTGCAAGCCGCGGCCGACGGCGAAGTGCTCGCGCATCTGTCGCACGGCAACGCCGATCTGGCGGTCATCAGCACCGCCGGCGCGCCGCCCGAGGGCGGCCTGGCGGTGCCGCTGTTCCGCTGGCGCCGGGTGGTGCTGGTGCCGCGCGGCCATGCGCTGGCCAAGCTCGACCGCGCGCCGACCCTGGCCGAACTGGCCGCGCATCCGCTGATCAGCTACGAATCCTCGACCCGGCCGGAGTCCTCGCTGCGCCGCGCGTTCGCCGCCGGCGGCCACGAGCCGCAGCTGGCGATGACCGCGCGCGACGCCGACCTGATCAAGACCTATGTGCGCACCGGCCTCGGCGTCGGCCTGCTGGCGGAAATGGCGGTGACCTCGCGCGACGACGACCTCAAAGCGCTGACCGCGCCCGACGCGGTGCCCGAGTGCATCACCTGGGCGGTGATCCCGCGTGCGCGGGTGCTGCGCGACTACGCGCTGGAACTGGTCCAGGGCCTGGCTCCGCAGATCGACCGCCGCGACCTGCGGCGGGTGCTGGAAGGCAACCTGGAGCCGCAATGGCCGAAGGCGCCGACCTGGATCGAGTTGACCCAGTCGATCAGTTCCTGAGCGCGTTTGACGCGCGGCGGAAACGCGAATCCCCCTGAATCCTCGCGACGAGGACAGGGGGATTTTTTCTGGTCGCGACGAACTGCGCGATCTCCCTGTAGGAGCGGCGCAAGCCGCGACCGCGGGGCGACCGCTCGCGGCGAAAGCTTCGGCGTAGTTGCGTCGTCGCGGTCGCGACTCGCGTCGCTCCTACAGGGGCTTCGGCCCGGTCCAGTCGCGAACTTGCTTGCAATCTCGCTGTAGGAGCGGCGCAAGCCGCGACTGCGGGGTTTCCGCCTGCGGCGTAAGTTTCGGCGCAGTTGCGTTGCCGCGGTCGCGACTCGCGTCGCTCCTACAGGAAGCCCCGGCCGCGATCAGGCGGCTTGGTTTTCTTGCGCCGGCTCGCTGTCGAAATGCAGCCCGCACTCGCGCTTGAGCCCGAAGAAACGGGTGTCTTCCTCGCGCATGCCCGGCTCCAGCCGGCGCGTGGTGTGCACGTCGCCGATCGAGACGAAGCCGTCGTGCCACAGCGGGTGATACGGCAGGTCGTGCGTCTGCAGGTATTGCCACACGTCGCGGTCGCTCCAGTCGGCCAGCGGATGCAGCTTCCAGCGGCCGTCCTTGATCTGCAGGAAGTCGAGGTTGGCGCGGCTGCCGGACTGGCTGCGGCGCAGGCCGGCGATCCAGGTGCGCACGCCCAGCTCGCTCAGCGCGCGCTGCATCGGTTCGACCTTGCGCATGCGGTTGTAGCGCTCGATCCCTTCCAGCCCCTGCTCCCACAGCTTGCCGAAGCGCGCTTCCATCCAGGCCACGCCCATCTGCGGGCGGTACACCTTCAGGTTCAGCGCCAGCCGCTCGCCGAGTTCGTCGATGAAGCGATAGGTCTCGGGGAACAGATAGCCGGTGTCGACCACGATCACCGGAATCCGCGGCGCCTGCCGCACGACCATGTGCAGCGACACCGCCGACTGCGCGCCGAAACTCGACGACAGCGCGTGCTCGCCGGCGGTGTTCTCCAACGCCCAGGCGACCCTTCGCTCGGCGCTTTGCGTCGCCAGCCAGGCGTTGAGTTCGGCCAGCGCGCGCGGGGATTCGGCGGCGGTGACGGGATCGGTCGGAGCGCTCATGCGTGTGCCTCTGCAACCAGTGCGATGGGAATGCCGGTGGGGGTGGGATAGGGAATGGTCACGACCTGGCTGCGCACCAGGTAATCGCCGAAGCCTTCGTCCTGCTCGCGCTGGCCGGCGTAGGCGCCCAGCAGCGGATCCAGCGCGGCGGCGATCTCGGCCTCGGTGATGTTCTCGCGGTACAGCGTGTTGAGGCGCTGGCCGCGGTGGTCGGCGCCGAGCATCAGGTTGTAGCGGCCGGGCGCCTTGCCGACCAGGGCGATCTCGCCGAGGTAGGGACGCGAGCAGCCGTTCGGGCAGCCGCTGATGCGCAGGTTGATCGAGGCGTCGGGGATCGCATGGCGCTGCAACAGCGCTTCGACCGCGTCGACGAAATCCGGCAGGTAGCGTTCGGCTTCGGCCATCGCCAGGCCGCAGGTCGGCAGCGCCACGCAGGCCAGCGCGTTGCGCCGCACCGGGCTGGCGCTGCGGTAGCCGTCCAGGCCGTGCTGCGCGACGAGCGCGTCGACGCGTTCGCGCAGCGCCGCGGGCACGCCGGCGATGGTCAGGTTCTGGTTCGGGGTCATGCGGAATTCGGAACCCGGCGCGTCCAGCAGCAGTTGCGCGATCTCGCGCAGCCCGCTGAGGTGGCTCAGTTCCTCGCCGCGGCCGTCGAGCGCGCCGTCGACGATGCGGCCGGCCGGCAGGCGCAAGGTCAGGTGCGCGTGGCCGTCGTCGCCTTCGACCCAGCCGAAGCGGTCGCCGTTGTGGCGGAAGGCGAACGGACGCGCCGGAAGGAGAGTGAAACCGGCGCGCCGTTCGACTTCCGATTTGAACCAGTCCAGCCCGCGGTCGTCGATGGTGTACTTCAGACGCGCGCGCTTGCGCAGCTGGCGATTGCCGAAATCGCGCTGGGCGGTGACCACCGCCACGCCGACCGGAATGACTTGCTCCGGGGCGACGAAGCCGATCACGTCGGCGACCCGCGGATAGGTCTCCGGGTCGCCGTGGGTCGCGCCCATGCCGCCGCCGACGGTGACGTTGTAGCCGAGCAGCTCGCCGTTCTCGATGACCGCGATGTAGCCCAGGTCCTGGGCGAACACGTCGACGTCGTTGTACGGCGGGATCGCGAAGCCGATCTTGAACTTGCGCGGCAGGTAGGCCTGGCCGTAGACCGGCTCCTCCTCCTCGCCGCTGCCGTCGACGCGCTCCTCGTCGAGCCAGATTTCGTAATAGGCGCGGGTGTTCGGCAACAGATGCTCCGACAGCGCCGCGGCCTGCGCGAACACCGCCGCGTGGCTGGCCGAGACCTGCGGATTGGCCGCGACCGCGACGTTGCGGTTGACGTCGCCGCAGGCCGCCAACGTGTCGATCAGCGCGGCGTTGATCGCCTGCATCGTCGCCTTGAGCTCGGTCTTGATGACGCCGTGGTACTGGAACGCCTGGCGCGTGGTGATGCGCAGGCCGCGTTCGGCGAAGCGGGTGGCGATGGCGTCGAGCTTGAGCCACTGCTGCGGCGACACCACGCCGCCCGGGGTGCGGGTGCGGATCATGAAGCTGTGGGCCGGCTCCAGCTTGGCCACGCGGCGCTCCTCGCGCACGTCGCGGTCGTCCTGCTGGTAGCTGCCGTGGTACTTGATGAGGGTCTGGTCGTCCTCGTTCAACGCGCCGGTCAGCGGGTTGGCCAGACTCTCCAGCAGGCTGCCGCGCAGGCGCGCGCTGGAACGCTTGATGTCCTCGACCGAATGCGCGCTCATGCGGCGGCTCCGGCGAAGGCTTGAGCGCAATGCAGCCCGAACGGAGCGCTGCGCGACGCCGCCGACGCGCTCTGTTCGGCGCGCTGGTGCGCGGCGGCGCGGGAATCGCGCTCCATCCGGACTGCCGGGGCAATCGGTGCGGGCGCAGCATCGAGCGTCCCGCGACGCTCAGTAGACGCCACAAAGCCTGCGCCGTCGTGCGACGTGCGGCGCGATTCGACGATGTAATGTTCCGACCAGCGGACAGCGACGGCGTACATCAGTAGACATCCCGGGCGTAACGCCCCTGTTGTTGCAGATCGTTGAGGTATTCCTCGGCCGCTTCCGCGCCGCGCCCGCCGTGTTCGGCGATCGCCGCCAACAACGCGGCGTGCACGTCCTTGGCCATGCGGGTGGCGTCGCCGCACACGTACAGGTGGGCGCCGTTCTGCAGCCAGTCGTACAGCTCGCGGCCGTGTTCGCGCAGGCGATGCTGGACATAGACCTTGTGCGCCTGGTCGCGCGAGAACGCCAGGTCCAGCCGGTGCAGCTGGCCCGACTTCAGCGCCGCCTGCCATTCGGTCTGGTAGAGGAAATCGGTGCGGAAATGCGGGTTGCCGAACAGCAGCCAGTTGCGCCCCGACGCGCCGTCGGCGGCGCGGTCCTGGACGAAACCGCGGAACGGCGCCACGCCGGTGCCGGGACCGATCATGACGATGTCGCGGCTGCCGTCGGCGGGCAGGCGGAAGCGCTCGTTGTGCTCGATGAACACTGGCAGGCGCTCGCCTTCCTCGGCGCTGGCGAACTGGTGCGAGGCCGCGCCCCAGCGCGCGCCGAATTCGTTGGCGTACTCGACGTGGGCCACGGTCAGGTGCGCTTCCTCGCCGACCGCCTTCTGGCTGGAGGCGATCGAATACAGGCGCGGGGTCAGCGGCCGCAGCGCGGCGACCAGCTCCTCGGCCGACCAGCCGCCGTCGAAGCGCTGCAAGAGATCGATGACCTGGGTGCGCGCCAGCAGTTCGGCCAGCTGCGCCGACTGGTCCGGCGCGAGCAGGCGGTTGAGTTCGTCGCTGCGCGCATGCGCGGCGTGGCTGGCCACGAACGGGCGCGCCAGCTTGGTCAGTTCGCGCTTCTCGCCGAGCCACTGGCGCAGCGGCAGGGTCTGGCCGGCGTGCGCGACCGCGGCGTCGCCGTCGAGCTGCAGCGTCTCCAGCACCGCCTGCACCAGCGCCGGCGGATTGCGCGGCCACAGGCCGAGCGCGTCGCCGGGCTGGTAGTGCAGGCCGGAATCCTCCAGCGACAGCTCGATGTGGCGGATGTCCTTGTCGGCGACGACCGCGCCGCGCGCGCTGCTGGCGCGGGCGATCAGGCGGCGGTTGCCGATCAGTTCGGCGGCGAACGGCGCGTCGCGGTGGTAGGTCGGCGCGGCCGGCGCGATCGGGCGCAGCGGCGTCACCGTGGCCAGATGCGCGGCGGCCGGCTTCAGCGTTTCCTTGGCTTGCGTGAGCGCTTGTTGCAGCCACGGCGTGGCCACGGTTTCGATGTCCAGGTCGGCTTCGCCGCGGGCGAAGGCGCGGGTCGCGCCGAGTTCGGCCAGGCGCGCGTCGAGCTGGGCGCCGATCGCGCAGAACTGCGGATAGCTCGAATCGCCGAGGCCGAGCACGGCGTAGTGCACGCCCTTGAGCTCGGGCGCGCGCTTGCCTTTGATGAACTCGACCAGCCCGCGCGCATCGTCAGGCGGATCGCCGTCGCCCTGGGTGCTGACCACCAGGTACAGCAGGCGCTCGCTCTTGAGCTCGCGGGTCGGGTAGGCGTCGGCGCGCAGCAGGCGCACGCTCAGGCCGGCGGCCTCGGCCTGCGCGGCCAGTTGTTCGGCCAGGCGCTTGGCGTTGCCGGTCTGGCTGCCGTAGACCACGGTCAGGCGCTCGCCGGTCTTGGCTTCCGGCGCGATCGCCGCGGCGATCGGCGTCGGGGTCAGGCCCGAGCGGGCCAGCCCGGCGGCATAGCCGGACAGCCACCACAGGCTGTCGCGGTCGAGGCCGTCGGTGAGGCGGGCGAGCGAATCCAGCCGGTCGGCCGGCAAGGGCGCGGCGAGCAGGGCGGGGGCGACGGGCTGGGCGGCGGCAGGCACGGCGGCGGTCTGCGTCTGGCTATGGAGTCCGCAGGCTACGAGCGCGCGCCGGGCGCGCGGAAAGGATGCTCGGTTATTCGTTAATGCCTTGCGTTCATTTCTCCCCGAATCCGGGGGGATTTCTAATGCCAGCCATGGCCGGGGGAGGGTGCGCCCGCTCCGGCCGCCGCCGCGGGGCGGCGGATTGCGACGCGGTTCGCGCGCGGTCCGTGCGCCACGGCCCGCAATCCGGGCCAGACCGCGGCGGATGTGGTTCGATGGTCGCCGCGGCCGGCTTGCACAGGCCGGGCCGGCGGCGACCTGGAACCGGACCGAACGACCGCCCGGGCGCCGCCGCGTCGCCCCGGCGCCACCGGAACGCGGCTTGCGAGCCTTATAGCGATGAGTGCGTCACCCGAACCCCTAGCCGCCGCTGCGCTGTCCCCCCTCGCCGCGGCCGACGCGCCGGCGCTGCCGGCGCAGGCGCTGAGCCACCTCGACCGGCTCGAGGCCGAGAGCATCCACATCCTGCGCGAGGTCGCGGCCGAGTTCCGCAACCCGGTGATGCTCTATTCCATCGGCAAGGACAGCTCGGTGCTGCTGCACCTGCTGCTCAAGGCCTTCTACCCCGCGCGCCCGCCGATCCCGCTGCTGCACGTGGACACCGGCTGGAAGTTCCGCGAGATGATCGCCTTCCGCGACCGCCGCGCCGCCGAGACCGGCGTCGACCTGCGCGTGCACATGAATCCCGACGGCCTGGCCCAGGGCATCGGCCCGGTCAGCCACGGCGCCGCCGTGCACACCGACGTGATGAAGACCCAGGCGCTGAAGCAGGCCCTGGACTGGAACAAGTTCGACGCCGCCATCGGCGGCGCGCGCCGCGACGAGGAAAAGTCGCGCGCCAAGGAACGCATCTTCTCGTTCCGCAATCCGCAGCACCGCTGGGATCCGAAGAACCAGCGCCCGGAGCTGTGGAACCTGTACAACACCCGCATCCATTCCGGCGAGAGCGTGCGGGTGTTCCCGATCTCGAACTGGACCGAGCTCGACGTGTGGCTGTACATCTACCGCGAACGCATTCCGGTGCCGTCGCTGTACTTCGCCGCCAAGCGCCCGGTGGTGGAACGCGACGGCGCGCTGATCCTGGTCGACGACGAACGCCTGCCGCTGCGCGCCGGCGAAACCCCGCAACTGCGCGACGTGCGCTTCCGCACCCTGGGCTGCTATCCGCTGACCGGCGCGATCGAATCGCAGGCCGACACGCTGGAGAAGATCATCGCCGAGATGCTGGTCGCCACCACCTCCGAACGTCAGGGCCGCATGATCGACCACGATCCGTCCGCGTCGATGGAGCGCAAGAAGCAGGAGGGCTATTTCTGATGAACGCCGAAGCCCGAACCCTCGCCGCGCGCGCCGACGCGGCCGCCGCCAACGAAGACGCCGGCGCCAGCGTGCTGGCCTTCGCCGCGCCGTCCGCGCGCCAGGCCGACTCCGCCGGCGAGGCCGTCGCCGACTACCTGCGCCAGCACGAAACCAAGAGCCTGCTGCGCTTCATCACCTGCGGCAGCGTCGACGACGGCAAGAGCACCCTGATCGGACGCCTGCTGCACGACACCCAGCGCCTGTTCGAAGACCAGCTGGCCGCGCTCGACGCCGACAGCCGCCGCCACGGCACCCGCAACGGTCAGATCGACTTCGCCCTGCTCGTCGACGGCCTCGCCGCCGAACGCGAGCAAGGCATCACCATCGACGTGGCCTACCGCTATTTCGGCACCGAACGGCGCAAGTTCATCGTCGCCGACTGCCCCGGCCACGAGCAGTACACCCGCAACATGGCCACCGGCGCATCCACCGCCGATCTGGCGGTGGTGCTGGTCGACGCGCGCAAAGGCCTGCTGACCCAGACCCGCCGCCATAGCTACATCGTCTCGCTGCTCGGCATCCGCCACGTGTTGCTGGCGGTCAACAAGATGGACCTGGTCGGTTTCGACCCGGACGTGTTCGAACGCATCGTCGGCGAATACCGCGAACTGGCCGACAAGCTCGGCATCGCCCACGTGCAGGCGATCCCGCTGTCGGCGCTCAACGGCGACAACCTCACCGCGCGCTCGCCGGCGACGCCGTGGTACCGCGGGCCGAGCGTGCTCGAACACCTGGAAACCGTCGACGTCGCCCGCGACGCCGCCGATCCGGGCCTGCGCCTGCCGGTGCAGTGGGTCAACCGTCCGCACCAGGATTTCCGCGGTTTCGCCGGCACCATCGCCGCCGGCCGGGTGCACCCCGGCGACGAGATCGTGGCGCTGCCTTCGGGCCGGCGCTCGCGCGTGCAGCGCATCGTCACCGCCGACGGCGACCTGGAACAGGCGACGGCGGGGCAGGCGGTGACGCTGACCCTGGCCGACGAACTCGACATCAGCCGCGGCGACGTGATCGCCAGCGCGGCGCAGCCGGCGCAGGTGGCCGACCAGTTCGCGGCGCATCTTCTCTGGATGGATGCGAATCCGCTGCTGCCCGGTCGCTCCTATTGGCTAAAGATCGGCGCGCGCACGGTCAGCGCCAGCGTCACCGAGATCAAGCACAAGATCGACGTCAATACCCAGGCCCAGCTGGCCGCGCGCCGGCTCGAACTCAACGAGGTCGCCTGGTGCAACCTCGGCCTGGACCAGCCGATCGCGTTCGAGGCCTATCGCGACAACCGCGAACTCGGCAGCTTCGTGCTGATCGACCGCCAGACCAACGCCACCGTCGCCGCCGGCACCCTGGATTTCGCCCTGCGCCGCGCCGAGAACATCCACTGGCAGCCGGTCGACGTCGACAAGGCCGCACGCGCCCAGGCCAAGCGGCAGACGCCGCGCTGCGTGTGGTTCACCGGCCTGTCGGGCTCGGGCAAATCGACCATCGCCAATCTGGTCGACAAGCAACTGCATGCGCTCGGCCACCACACCTTCATCCTCGACGGCGACAACGTCCGCCACGGCTTGAACAAGGACCTGGGCTTCACCGACGCCGACCGGGTCGAGAACATCCGCCGCGTCGCCGAAGTGGCCAAGCTGATGACCGACGCCGGCCTGATCGTGCTGGTCAGCTTCATCTCGCCGTTCCGCGCCGAGCGCCAGCTCGCGCGCGAGCTGTTCGGCGCCGGCGAATTCGTCGAAGTGTTCGTCGACACGCCGCTGGAGGAAGCCGAGCGCCGCGACGTGAAGGGCCTGTACGCGAAGGCGCGCGCCGGCAAGATTCCGAACTTCACCGGCATCGATTCGCCGTACGAGGCGCCGGAGTCGCCGGAGCTGCATCTGGCGACGCAGGAAGACGAGCCGCAGACGCTGGCGCAGCGCGTGGTCGATTACCTGCGCGATTGAGCGGCGCGGCTTCGCGCTGGCGCCGCGATCCGTCGCGGCGCGGTCGCGGCTCGCGCCGCTCCTACAAGGCGCTACGCCGCTGCGTCCGCCCCCTGTAGGAGCGGCGCAAGCCGCGACCGCGCCAACCCAACCACGGCGTTTCTCCGCAATCCCGAAACCCCCAAAACAAGAACGCCCCGGCCGAAACCGGGGCGTTCGCACAAGCGGCGCGAGGACCGCCGCTCAACTCTTGGCGGACTTGCTGCGGATGAACTCGTACAGGAACAGCAGCACGATCGCGCAGACCACCGACACGATCAGGCCGATGAATCCGCCGCCGCCGTAGACCAGGCTGCCCACGTACGCGCCGGCGATGCCGAGCAGGATCGTCAGGATCCAGCCCATCGGATCGGCGCCGGGTTTGAAGAACCGCGCGAGGATGCCGATGACCGCGCCGATGATGATGGTGGAAATGATGCCGCCGAACATGGCTTGCCTCCTCGGGTGGATGGGACTGCGCCCGGATCATGTGAGCGCCCGCGTCGCCGCCGCGTGAGGGCAAGCCGGCGGATTGAACCGCGGTTAAGCCGTTGCCGAAGGCCGCACAGGCCACAGCGGCGACGGGATTCGCGCGCTGTCCGCGCCGCGGCATGCACCGCCGCGCGGCAGCTTCGCCGGCGCACTCGCAGCGCTCGAGCCGTCGCGCGTTCGCCGCGGACAAAGAAAAAGCGGACCCGAAGGCCCGCTTTCCCATCGTTCGCATCGGCCGCCGAAGCGGCGGCCGAACCAAGCCAGCCGCCTTAGCAGCAGCCGTGACCGCCGTGGCGATCGCCGCTGTCGGCGACCACCGCCGCGCCCGTGGTCTCGCCGCGCTGGCTGGCCTGATGATGCTCGGCCACCACCCGCGCCACGCACGCGGTCACCCGCTTGCCCATCGGGATATGCAGGAACTCGTTGGGGCCGTGCGCATTGGAGTGCGGGCCGAGCACGCCGGTAATCATGAACTGCGCGCCCGGGAACTTCTCGCCGAGCATGCCCATGAACGGAATCGAGCCGCCTTCGCCCATGTACATCGCCGGCTGGCCGAAGAACTCGCGGCTCGACGCGTCGATCGCCTTGGTCAGCCACGACGACATCGCCGGCGCGTTCCAGCCGCTCGACGACTTCTCCAGTTCCAGCGACACCTGCGCGCCGTTCGGCGGATCGCGCAGCAGCACTTCCTTGAGCAGCTCGCCGGCGCGCTTGCCGTCCAGGGTCGGCGGCAGGCGCAGCGACAGCTTCACCGAGGTGTAGGGACGCAGCACGTTGCCGGCCGAGGCCAGCGCCGGCATGCCGTCGACGCCGGTCACCGACAGCGCCGGGCGCCAGGTGCGGTTGAGCACCAGTTCCGACAACTCGTCGGCCATCGGCTTCATGCCCGGCAGGAACGGGAACTTGTCGTAGACCGCGGTGCCGAGCACCTTGGCGGCCTGACGCGCCTGTTCCATGCGTTCTTCGGGCACGTCGACGTACAGGCCTTCGATCAGGATCTTGCCGCTGGTCTCGTCTTCCAGCCGCGACAGCAACTGGCGCAGCAGGCGGAAGCTCGACGGCACCACGCCCGAAGCGTCGCCGGAGTGCACGCCTTCGCTGAGCACCTTGACCGTGAAATTGCCGCCGGCCAGGCCGCGCAGCGACGTGGTGCACCACAGCTGATCGTAGTTGCCGCAGCCCGAGTCCAGGCACACCACCAGCGAGGGCTTGCCGATGCGCTCGGCGAGATGATCGACGTAGGCCGGCAGGTCGTAGCTGCCCGATTCCTCGCAGGCCTCGATCAGGATCACGCAGCGCGAGTGCGGCACCTGCTGGTCCTGCAGCGCCAGGATCGCCGCCAGCGAGCCGAAGATCGCGTAACCGTCGTCGGCGCCGCCGCGGCCGAACAGCTTGTCGCCCTTGATGACCGGCTTCCACGGGCCGAGGTCGTCGTCCCAGCCGGTCATTTCCGGCTGCTTGTCGAGGTGCCCGTAAAGCAGCACGCAATCCTCGTCGCTGCCGCCATGAGCGGCCGGAATGTCGATGAAGATCAGCGGCGTGCGGCCTTCCAGCCGGACCACCTCGACCTGCATGCCGGGGATGGCCTGGGCCTTGGCCCACGACTCCATCAGCTTGACCGCATCGTCCATGTAGCCGTGCTTGACCCAGTCGGCGTCGAACATCGGCGACTTGTTGGGGATGCGGATGTACTCGACCAATTGCGGGACGATTTCGTCGTCCCACTTCTGACCGACGTAGCGGTCGACCTTGCTGGCGTCCATGAACGGGGCCTCGGAGCTGGGGAAGGCGGCCATTTTACGCCGGCCGGGGCGTGTAGGACTTTTCCTACCCTGCGCTGCGGCTCCGCCCGACTTCTTCAGGGCCCAAGCGGCGATAACCTGTGCCCGTCGAGACATGGAGACTGTCTCCACCGGCCGACAAGGACTCAAGGAAGCAAGTTAGCCGGTCTGGAACGGAATCCAATCTCAAGGAGCTCAACATGAAGTCGTTTGCCCTCATCGCCAAGTCGCTGGTGCTCTCGCTGGTCCTCGCCGGCAGCGCCTACGCCTCGGAGAAGGTCAATATCAACAGCGCCGATGCGGCCACGCTGGACCGCGTGCTGCTCAACATCGGAGCGTCCAAGGCAGAAGCGATCGTCGCTTACCGCAAGGCCAACGGGGCCTTCCGCAGCGTCGAGCAGCTGGCCCTGGTCAAGGGGATCGGTCTGAAGACGGTGGAAAAGAACCGCGACCGTATTGTGGTGGGTGGGGCGCCGGCGCAAGGCGGCCGTCCGACCAACACCGCCGGCGCCCTCGCGGCGCCGCGCGCCGCCAGCAAGCGCTGAACTAGCCTGCCGGCACCGTAAGGATGCGGAGCCGGTAGCTGATCGGGCAAGGAGGCCCGAAGGATTCGGGGGGAGGTCCCTGGACACGGAAGTATGCTGCCCCGCCGCGGAAGGATCCGCGGCGGGGCACACCCAACCGAAGTTACGCAGCCCCGCCGCCCCACCCCCGAAGCCCCGCATCCCCCAGGACGCCTTCCCCGCGTCGCTGGCTTTCGCCGTTTGCCCGCCGCAAGCCCCCCTGTAGGAGCGGCGCAAGCCGCGACCGCGCAACCCCACCGGCCGGCGCCCCCTGCGCACCGCGACGAATCTCCACGCCCGGCGCCCGCCCGCCTCCTCGCAAGACTTGGGCCCCCTCCCCACACCCACTAAACTGGCCCCTCCATTCAGCCAGTCGCACCCCCATGCCCACCCGCCCGTCCTGGTGCATCCCCGCCAACGAATACCGCCGCGAGCGCTGGCGCAACCAGTTCGGCTGGACCCGCGAAATCGTGCGCATGCGCCGCGAGGACGGCCGCGACCGTCCGGCCGCGGGCGAGGAAGACTGGGACTGGCGCCTGTCGATCGCCGAAATCGAAAGCGACGCCCCGTTCTCGGCGTTTCCGGGCGTCGACCGCGAACTGGTCCTGCTCAGCGGCAACGGCCTGCGCCTGCGCTTCGACGACGGCGAGGCCTTCGAACTGCACCCGCCGCACGACAAGCTGCGCTTCGCCGGCGAACGCACGGTGACCGGCGAGCTGGTCGACGGCCCGACCCACGACTTCAACCTGATGTGGCGCCGCGACCACGTCCGCGCCGAACTCTGGCACCGCCCGCTGGTCGGGCCGATGGTGCTGTTCGCCGAACCCGGGCAGAGCTGGGCCGTGCACCTGCTGGCCGGCCAGGCGCATTTCGCCGACGGCTCCGGACTGGCGCCGCTGCAGGCCGGCGACACCGCGATCCTGGCGGCGGGCGAGGAGCGTCTGCGCCATGTGCTGGAAGGCGGCGGCGAAGTGTTGCTGGTGCGCGTCGGCGAGGCTTGAGCTGCGTTGGCGCCCCGTCTCTGCGAGCGTGCGTGGGAAAACGCGGCGATGGGTGCCGCGATCGGCGTAGCGTGGTTTGCGTCGTAGGCGAGGTGTCGCGGTCGCGGCTTGCGGCTCCTACAGTCGGGCTTCCAGCGGCGGTTCGGATGCGAGACGAGTTTCCGGACCGACTGTGGGAGGGTTTTCAGGCCCGACGCTTTCCGCTCGGATCGCCGCGCCCACGCCGATCAGTACACATCGCGCCGATAGCGCCCGTCCGCCGCCATCGTTTCCAGCGCCTCGTCGCCGAGCGCTTCGCGCAGCACCGCATCCACCGCCGGCGCCATGCCTTCCAGGCTGCCGCACACGTAGATCGCCGCGCCTGCGTCGACCCACTCGCGCACCTGGGCGATGCGTTCGCGCAAGCGGTCCTGCACGTACACGCGCTGCGCGCCGTCGCGCGAGAACGCGTAGTCGGTGCGTTCGATTCGGCCGTCGGCCGTCCAGGCTTCGAGTTCGTCGCGGTAATGCAGGTCGCAGGCGGCGTTGCGTTCGCCGAACAGCAACCAGTTGCGCCGGTGCCCGGCGTCGATGCGCTCGCGCAGCAAGGCGCGCAGCCCGGCCAGGCCGGTGCCGTTGCCGATCAGGATCAGCGGCCGCGCGTCGGCGGGCGCGTGGAACGAGGGGTTGGAGCGGATGCGCAGGTCGATGAGTGCGTCGTCGTCGGCGTATTCGCTGAGCCAGCCGCTGCCCAGGCCGAGGCGGCCGTCGTCGCGGCGCATCTGCCGGACCAACAGGCGCAGCGCGCCGTCGGCGGGAATCGAGGCGATGGAGTATTCGCGATGCGGCAGCGACGCCAGTTCGTCGGCCAGCGTCTGCGCGCTCTTGCCGGCCGCGGCGTCGATGGCGGGCAGGCGCGAACGCGCGAGCGATTCGGCCAGCGCACGTTCGTCGTCGCCGTGGCGCACCCGCGCGTCGCCATCGAAGTTCGCCGCGGCGAGCCAGCGCGCGACCTCGTCCGGCGCATTGCGCGGCCCGATTTCGGCGATGTCGCCGGCGCGCCACTGCAAGGCCGAGCCGTCGGCCGGCATCAGGGCGAGATGGAACGCGGCCGCGCCGGCGCTGCCCGGGTTCGACACCCGCCGTTCGCGCAGCCGCCACGGCGCGTAGGCCGGCGCGCTCCAGTCGGGCAGGTCGGTGCGGCCGGCGAGCAGGCCCAGGTGGTGCTGCCAGTGGCGCAGCGCGCCGGCGTCGCCGTTGTCGACTTCGACCAGATCGAACAGCGGTTGCGCGCCGGCGTGGCGCAGCCAGTGGTCGAGGCGGTGGCCGAACGCGCAGTACTCGGCGTATTCGCGGTCGCCGAGCGCGAGCACGCCGTAACCCAGCTGCGGCAGCGGCGCGGCCGCGCCCAGGGTCTTGCGCACGAACGCGGCGGCGCTGTCGGGCGCGTCGCCTTCGCCGGTGGTGCTGACCACGAACAGCGCGCGGCGGTAGTGGCTCAGTTGCGCGGCGTCGAGCGTGCCGAGCACCGCGAGGTCGGCGCCGACGCCGGCGTCGCGCAGCGCTTGCCAACTGCGCCGCGCCAACTGTTCGGCGAAGCCGGTCTGGCTGGCGAAGGCGACCAGCCATTCGCCGCGTTGCTCGGCGCGGATCTGCGGCAGCGCCTCGCGTTGCGCGCGGCGTTTGCGCGAGACCGCGACCGCCGCGACGAAACCGACGTAGGCGGCGACCAGCGCCGCGGCCATCCACGCGCGTCCGCGGCCGGGCGCGATCCAGTGCCAGGCGTCGGCTTGCGAGCGTGCCGCCAGCGCGGCGAGCGCCGCCAGCGCCAGCAGCGCCAGGGCGTTGCCGATCAGGGACAGGTCGAAGCGGCGCGACGATGCGGAGGTCATGCGGAACGTTGCCGGGCGACGAAGCCGGGCGTGGGGCGGGCGATGAAGCCGTCGTTCTCGCGCAACACGAACAGCGCGGCGAGGCCGTGACGGTTGGCGTAAGCGAGCCCCGCATGGGCGCCGAGCACGGTCAGCGCGGTGGCGAGCGCGTCGGCGTGCATGCAGCGTTCGTGCAGCACGGTGACCGAAGCGACCGCGTTGTCGATCGGCGCGCCGCTGCGCGGATCGAGCGTGTGCGAGTAGCGGCGCGCGCCGTCGGCGGCGCCGGAAGACTGCTCGAAATAGCGGCGATAGTCGCCCGAGGTGGCGATGGCCAGGCCGTCGAGCGCGATCACCGCCGCGGCTTGGTCGTCGCGGCCGGGCTGCTCGACCGCGATGCGCCACGCCGAACCGTCGGGCTTGCGGCCGTGCGCGCGCAGTTCGCCGCCGACTTCGACCAGGCAATCGGCCACGCCTTGCGCGAGCAGCCAGTCGGCGACGCGGTCGACGCCGTAGCCTTTGGCGATCGAGGAAAAATCCAGATACGCGCCGCCGGGTTGCAGCAGCTCGTTGCGCGCGGCGTCGAAGCGCAGACGCCGCCAGTCGACGCGTTCGCGCGCCTGCGCCAGCGGCGCGCGGCCGGGCGCTTGCGTGCGCGCGCCCGCGGGGCCGAAGCCCCACAGGTCGGTCAGCGGGCCGATCGTCGGGTCGTAGGCGCCGTCGGTGTCGGCGGCCAACGCTAGCGCGGCTTGCAGCACTTCGGCGAACGCCGCCGGCAAGGCGTGTGCGCTGCCGGCTTCGGCGCGGTTGTAGCGGCTGATGTCCGAATCGGTTTCCCAGGTGCTCATCTGCGCGACGACTTCGTCGAGCCGCGCCCGAATGCCGCGTTCGAGCGCGATCAGCGCCGCGGCCGGCGCGACCAGCTTGACCGACCATGTCGTGCCCATGCTCAGGCCGCGCAGCTCGTGCAACGCGGCTTGCGCAGGAGCCAGTTCCAACTCCGCACCGGCGATGAAACCCTGCGATGCCGGCGCAGCCGCGGCGGTGCCGTGCGCGGGCGCCGCAACGGCGCCCGTCCACGTCCACATCGCTTGCGGCGCACGCGCGGCCATCGGCTTACTGCGGCAGCACTTCGAACACGGCCACGTAGCTCAGCCGGCGCTGCTTGGCGTCGGGCAGGGTGGTCTTGTTGTCTTCGCTGGCGGTTTCCAGCCAGTACATGCCGGCCGACGGCCACTTCACTTCGAACTTGCCGTCGGCGCCGGTGGTGGCGTGGATCTCGGCCTGCTCGTTGCGGTAACGGGTCGCGCCCGGAACGATTTCGATCTTGAGGCCGGACGCCGGCTTGCCGTCGACCAGCAGCTGGAACGTCGCCGCTTCGCCCGCGAACAGGTCGTTCGGGTGGGTCACCGGAACCAGCTCGATGCCCTTGCCGGTGGTCTTGAACACGCCGGTGCTCGGCTTGCCGACGGTGGCGAACGTCTCGACCCGGCCCAGGCTTTCGGAGGCGTTGACTTCGCTCGCGCCGGCCGGGATCGCGGCCTTGAACTCGCTGGCCTTGCCGCGCCAGCGCTTGGCTTCGCCGCCGAGCTTGTAGCTGGCGAACATGCCTTCGTTGTTCATCGCGATCTTGTAGGTGCCTTCCTGCTGCAATTGCAGGTCGAACACGCTGCGCAGCTTGCCGGTGGAACCGTTCTGCGCGGCGACGCTGCTGCCGTCCGGCGCGGTCACCTGCAGCCGCTCCAGCGGCAGCGGCACGTGGTTGAAGTAGAACAGGTCGTTGGACACGGCCGCATCGACCGTCATCCACGAGCCCTTCTCCGAGAACACGGTCTGCGAAGGCTGCAGCCACGCCTTGTGCGCGTGGGCGGTGCCGGCGAGCGCGAGCGCGGCGAAAGCGGCGGCGGAAATCAGTTTGAGTTTCATGGCGTTGGGTCCGGAAACGGGAAATGGGGAATGAGGAATCGTCGAAGCAAGTGCTTGGCGTCTGGAAGCGGACGGGCCGAATCGCTTTCGACGATGGCCCATTGCCGATTCCCGGCGACTCAGGGCTTCACCACCAGCCCGACCTTGCCCAGCTCGGTCTTGCCTTGCGCCGACAGTTTCTGCGCCTTGGCCGGCCATTCGAACGGAATCGTCAGCGTTTCGCGGCCGCCGACTTCGCGCGCGGCCTCGACCACCAGGGTGTAGCTGCCCGGGGCGAGATCGGCGAGCTGCTTGGAGCCGCCCTTGAAATTCACCGCGTGCTGGCCGACCGGGCGGGTCGCGCCGCTGACGCCGTCGACCGGCATGCTCAGGGTGCGGCCGCTGCGCCGCCACCACTGGCGCATGTCCTTGAGCCACTTGGTGCCTTCGCCGTTCTTCATGTCGACGTCGTACCAAACGAGCAGGTTGCTCGCCACGGTGTTGTCGGCCTTTTCGATCCAGGCGGCGACGTAGGGACGGTGGTACTCGGCCGCGTTGATGCGCGGCACTTCGATGTTGAGTTCCAGATCGGCGGCGAACGCCGGCAGCGGCAGGGTCAGCGCCGGAATCAGGATCTTGAACATGGACGGCTTCATGGAGCGCTCCGGAAAGTTGCGATGGATAGCGTTGGATTCTTCAATGCATGAACAAGACCACGATCAGCAACGGCAGCAACAGGCCCAGCGCCACCAGCGGCCAGGTCTTGCCGCGCTGGCGCGCGTGCAGTTGCAGCAGCCACAGGCCGGTCAGCGCGAACAGCAGGCAGGCCGCGGCGAACAGGTCGATGAACCAGCGCCACGCGGTGCCGGTGTTGCGGCCCTTGTGCAGGTCGTTGAGCCAGGCGATCCAGCCGCGGTCGGTGCGCTCGTATTCGATCGCGCCGCTCTCGCGGTCGATGCTGATCCAGGCGTCGCCGCCCGGACGCGGCAGCGACACGTAGACCTCGCCGTCGGACCACTCGCCCTTGCGCCCGTCGGCGCGAACGTCCAACGCATCGGCGAGCCAGTCGTTGACGTGGCCCGGCAGCGGCGCATCGGCCGCGCGCTCGCCCTGCAGGCTGCGCAGCAGGCTCTTGGGCAGGGTTTCCTTGAGGTTGACCACGCGCGGCTGCGATTCGATCTGCGCGGCGTGGTTGAGGGTGATGCCGGTGATCGAGAACAGCACCAGCGCGACCAGGCTCAGCGCGGCGCTGATCCAATGCCAGCGGTGCAGGGTCTTGAGCCAGTACGCGCGGCGGTTCGCGTCGGCGCCGGCGGACGCCGCGGCGCTCACGTCTGGCTCCAGCGGCGCAGCAGGTTGTGGTAGACGCCGGTGAGCTGGACCAGCGCCGGATGCTCGGGCACGTCGGCGTTGAGCCGGCGGATCGACACGTCGAGTTCGAACATCAGCCGCCGCTGCGAGTCTTCCGGCAGCAGGCTCTGGATCCAGAAGAACGAGGCCACGCGCGCGCCGCGGGTGACCGGGGTGACCCGGTGCAGGCTGGTGCCGGGATACAGCACCAGATCGCCGGCCGCGAGCTTGACGCTGTGCGCGCCGTAGGTGTCCTCGATCACCAGCTCGCCGCCGTCGTATTCCTCCGGCGCGCTGAGGAACAAGGTCGCGGACAGATCGGTGCGCACCGCGTCCATGCCGCCGCGGCTGCGGTCGTAGCGGATCGCGTTGTCGACGTGGAAGCCGAACGACTGCCCGCCGGCGTAGCGGTTGAACAGCGGCGGATACACGCGCTGCGGCAGGGCGGCGGAGAAGAAGGTGGAATTCTTGGACAGCGCGTCGAGGATCAGCGCGCCGAGTTCGCGCGCGGCCGGATCGGTCTCCGGCAACTGCGCGTTGTCCTTGGCCTTGGCCGATTGGTGGCCGGCGGTGATGCGTCCGTCGGCCCAGCCGGCCTGCTCCAGGCGCGCCCGGCAATGGGCGACCTGTTCGGCGGTGAGAACCTTGGGAACTTGCAGCAGCATGGTTACCTCGATGCGGCCGCCCGGAGGGCCCGGGCGGCGCGCGCGGCGGAGAGGCGTCGATTAGACCGTGAAGCCGGCGCCTCCCGCCACTTGGCTTGCGGTCAGAACGAGAAGTTGGCGCTCAGCACGACCTGGCGGCCGTCGCCCGGCGTGGCCCAGCCGTTGTTGCGGATGCGGGTGAAATATTCTTCGTCGGTCAGGTTGTTGACGTTGAGCTGCAGCTGGGCCTGACGGTTGATCTTGTAGGCGACCATCGCGCGGTGGGTCCAGTAGCTGCCGTAGGTGGTCAGCGGGCCGTTGACGTTGGTCGCGCTGTGCTGGGTCAGCCAGATCTTGCCCTGGTAGGTCGCGCCGTAGCCGATCTGCCACTTCGGGCTCAGGTCGTAGGTGGTCCACAGGCTGAAGGAGTGCTCCGGCACGTTCAGCAGGCGGTCGCCCTTGGTGAAGTCCTGGCCGAGCTGGGCCTGACGGTTCGACACGCCGCGCAGCACTTCGCTGTCGAGGAAGGCGTAGTTGGCGTACACGGCCCAGTTGTCGGCGATCAGGCCGGACAGGCCGAGCATGACGCCGTCGACGCGCGCGCGGCCGTCGAGCTGCTGCAGGCCCGAAGGATTCAGCGGATTGGCCGGGTCGGCGACCTTGTAGTTCTTGCGGTCGTTGCGGAACACCGAACCGGTCAGCGCGAGGCGGCCGTCGAGGAAGTCCCACTTGGTGCCGAGTTCGTAGCTGACCGCGGTTTCCGGGTCCACCGCGCAGTTCTGCGGCGTGCACGAACCGTTGACCGAGGCCTTCGACGGCGTCTTCGAGTTGCCGTAGGACAGATAGATGCTGCCGTTCTCGACCGGCTTGAACACCAGGCCGGCGCGGTAGGAGAACAGGTCGTCGTCGCTCTTGGTCGGCACGCCGTAACCGGTGATGGTGCCGATCGGCTGCGCCGGCAGCGGCTGGTTGGCGGCGGTCGGCGCCTGCACCACGTTGGCGGTGTTGGTCTTGCCTTCGTTGCGCTCGTAGCGCGCGCCCAGGCTCAGCTGCCACTGCTCGTTGAACTTGAGCGTGTCGAACACGTACAGCGCGCGGTTGTCGAGCTCGCCCTCGGTGCGGCCGGTGAGGGTGCGGTTGAGCGGGCCGCGGTAGATGTGGTCCGGGTTGGCGATGCTGGTCTGCGGCAGGCCCGCGAGGAACGGGTTGGTGCCGTTGGGGTTGCGGAAATCGCTGGTGACGTCGAGGTCGAACTTCTCGTGCAGGATCGAGAAGCCGGCGACGAGGTTGTGCTCGATCGAACCGGTGTTGAAGGTCGTGGTCAGGTCGGTCTGGGTGTACAGCGTGGTGTTGCGGGTGTCGCGGCCGTAACCGCGCGGGCCGCTGGGGCTGTAGTTGCCGGGACGGGTCGTACCGCAAGAGGTGCCGGTCGGCGTCAGGTTGTTGGCGAGGCACCAGGTGCCCTGCACCGCGTCGACCAGCGAGAACTGGTCGACCTGCTGCCAGCGGGTCAGATTGCGCAGCTTGAAGCGCTCGTTGAAGCTGTGCTCGATCACCGAGGTCAGCGCATCCAGCTTCACTTCCTGGCGGTCGATGTTGCTGTAGCCGTAGTAGTTGCCGCGGTCGATGCCCGGCAGCACGTCGCCGTTGAAGAACGGCAGGCCGTATTGCGGGGTGTTGTCGTCCTTCTGGTGCACGTAGCTGAGGGTCCAGGAGGTGTCGCCGCCGAGGCCGACGCCGAGCGAGGCGGCCACGCCCCAGCGCTGGTTCTCCTCGATGTCGCGGCCCGGCACGTCGTTCTGGTGCGCCATCGTGTTCAGGCGCAGCGCGGTGCCTTCGCCGAGGACGAAGTTGCTGTCGCTGGTGAAGCGCGCGTAGGCGTCGGTGCCGGCGGCGATCGAGGCCTTGTGGAATTCGTTGAGGCCGGCGGTCTTGCTGACGAGATTGACGGTGCCGCCGACCGAGCCGGCGCCGGAGTAGACCGAGTTCGCGCCGTTGACCACTTCCACCGATTCCAGGTTGAACGGATCGGTGCGGCTGTACAGGCCGCTGTCGCGCACGCCGTCGACGGTGATGTCGCTGGTGGCGTCGAAGCCGCGCAGGTTGATCTTGTCGCCGAAGCCGCCGCCGCCTTCGCCGGCGCCGAAGGTGATGCCCGGCAGGGTGCTGAGGATGTCCTGCAGCGACAGCAGGTTCTGGCCGTCGATGGTGTTGCGGTCGATCACGGTGATCGTCTGCGGGGTATCGCGCAGGTTCGCAGTGTACTTGCCGCTGCTGGCCTTCTGGACGCGGTGGCCGTGCACTTCCAGGCCTTGCACGTCCTTGGCCTGCGGCGCGGGCGCGGGCGCCGGGGCAGGCGCCGGAGCGGCGAAGCCGGGCAGGCTGATGACGAGGGCGAGCGCGCCGGCAAGCGGCGACACGACGAACTTCGTGGTCGACATGGGTATCTCTGGGGGACAGGAAAGGGCGGCGGCCCAGGGCCGCGTCAGGCGGCGATAATAATGAGATAGATTCTCATTTGCAACGAAAATTGAACGAACCCGGCGGCTTGTAACCGTTTTCGTCACATGGGTGTGCTTAATGCGGCGGCGAGCCGTGGCGGGTGTCGCGGTTTTGCCGGGGGATCGCTGGCGCTTGCAGCGGCTCCGGCCGGATTTGAGGGATCGGGCAAAAAAGCGTCGGGGCTGAAGCCCCTCCCACAAAAATCAGGTCGGACCCGAGGCTTGCAGGAGGGGCTTCAGCCCCGATGCTTTTTGTGGGAGGGAGCTTCAGCCCCGACGCTTTTGTTCCAGCGCTGCGCCGACGCGCTGAAGCCTCATTCGCGATCGTCGCGGGTCCACACCCCGCCGTCCTCGACCTTGACCGGAAACTTCGCCACCGGCTCGTACGCCGGCGCGCACAGCGGCCGCCCGTCGCGCACATCGAAGCGCGCGCCGTGCAGCACGCACTCGATGCTCGCCTCTTCGCCGTCGAAGGTGCCCGAGGACAGTTCGAAGTCCTCGTGCGAGCAGCGGTCTTCCAGCGCGTAGTAATCGCCGTCGTAGTTGCATACGAAGATCGCCGTGTCCCCGTCCCAGGCGACGGTGGATTCCCCCGGCAGCAATTGCGAGGTGGCGCAGACGAAGACCCAGTTGTCGCTCATGGGATGGTTTCCTGGCGGTGGCTTTGCTCGGAAGTCGGAGTGGGGAACCGGAAAACGGAGCGCGAGCGCTTCGTCGATTCCCGGTTCCCGGGAAAGAACGTCAGAACGTTTTTTCCAGAACCTCGAACCGCAGATCGTCGCGCTTGGGCTGGCCGAAACGCTCGTCGCCGTAAGGGAAAGGCTTGAGCTTGCCGGTGCGGACATAGCCGCGGCGCTGGTAGAACGCGATCAGCTCGTCGCGGATGTCGATCACGGTCATGCGCATCGCCGGCAGCGCCCAGTCTTCGCGGACCATGCGCTCGGCCTCGTCGATGACCTGCTTGCCGATGCCGCCGCCCTGCAGGGTCGGCTGCACCGAGAACATGCCGAAATAGCCGGCGCCTTCTTCCTCGGCGATATGCGCGCAGGCCAGCAACTGCGGCCGGCCGGCGTCGTCGGCGCGCTCGGCGATCAGGATCACGCTGCGCTCGCGCGCCAGGCAGGCGTGGATGTCGTCGGCGCCGGTGCGGCGGCCGTCGAGGAAATCGGCTTCGGTGGTCCAGCCGGCGCGGCTGGCGTCGCCGCGGTACGCCGATTCGACCAGCGCGATCAGCGCGTCGGTGTCGGCCTGGGTGGCATGGCGGAACAGCAGGGGGGCGGCGTGGGTCATGGGCGGCGGCCGGGTAGGGGAGGCGATGTTAGTACGGAATCGGCCGGCGCCGGCGGCCAGGCCGCGGGCGCCGGCGTTGAGTGCCGCAGCCGCCGCTCAGGCCAGCAGCTTGCGCACCTTGTTCAAGGCGGCGACGAAAGCGTCGATCTCCTCGAAGGTGTTGTAGTAGGCCAGCGAGGCGCGGCAGGTCGCCGGCACGCCGAAATGCTGCATCAGCGGGTGCGCGCAGTGGTGGCCGGAGCGGATCGCCACGCCTTCCAGATCGAGCAGGGTGGCCAGGTCGTGGGCGTGCGCGCCCTCGATCAGGAAGCTCACCACCGCGGCCTTGCCCGGCGCGGTGCCGAACACGCGCAGGCCGGGCACTTCGGCCAGCGCGGCGTTGAAGCGCTGCAACAGCGCCTGCTCGCGCGCCTCGATGTTGGCCATGCCGAGCGCGGACAGGTAATCGACCGCGGCGCCGAGGCCGGCGAAGCCGGCGATGTTCGGCGTGCCGGCTTCGAAGCGGCGCGGCGCGTCGGCGAACACGGTGCCTTCGAAGCGCACTTCCTTGATCATCTCGCCGCCGCCGATGAACGGCGGCATTGCGTCGAGGTGCTCGCGCCGCGCCCACAGCGCGCCGGTGCCGGTCGGGCCGCTCATCTTGTGGCCGGTGACGACGTAGAAATCGCAGCCGATCGCGGCGATGTCGAGCGCCAGGTGCGGCGCCGCCTGCGAACCGTCGATCAGGGTGGCGATGCCGCGCTTGCGCGCTTCGCGGCAGATCTCGCGCACCGGGTTGACCGTGCCGAGCACGTTGGAGACGTGGGTCAGCGCCAGCAGCTTCACGTCCGGCGTCAGCAGCGAATACAACTGGTCGAGATCGAGCCGGCCGGAGTCGTCGATCTCGGCGACCTTGATGACCGCGCCGGTGCGCTGCGCGACCAACTGCCACGGCACGATGTTGGCGTGGTGCTCCATGCGCGTGAGCACGATCGCGTCGCCGGCCTTGAGCCGCGGCAGCGCCCACGAATAAGCGACCAGATTGATCGCGAAGGTCGTGCCGCTGCACAGCACCAGTTCGTCGCCGCGCACGTTGAGGAAGCGCGCCAGCTTGGCCCGCGCGCCTTCGTAAGCCTCGGTGGCCTCGGTGCCGAGCGTATGCACGGCGCGGCTGACGTTGGCGTTGTGGCGGCGGTAGAACTCGTCGACGGTGTCGATCACCGCATTGGGCTTCTGCCCGGTGTTGGCCGAGTCGAAATAGATCAGCGGCTTGCCGTGGACTTCGCGGGTCAGCACCGGGAAGTCGGCGCGCACGGCGGCCCAGTCGATGGCGGGGGTGGAGGCGGGGGTAGCGACGTTCATCGTGATCCCGGGGAGCTAGGAGTTAGCGGTGAGGAGTTAGGAGATAGCTGGAGTGTCAGGACGATGGCTTTCGCTATCTCCTAACTCCTGACCGCTATCTCCTGACTTCAAGCGGATTGCAGCCGTTCCAGCGCCAGATTCAGCCGCACTTCGAGCATCGCGCGCACGCTTTCGTCCTCGATCACCGCGACGGTTTCGCGGCAGAACGCGGCGGTCAGCAGGGCGCGCGCGGCCTCGGCCGGCACGCCGCGCGAGCGCAGGTAGAACAGCGCGTTTTCGTCGAGCTGGCCGACGGTGGCGCCGTGCGCGGCCTGCACTTCGTCGGCATGGATCTCCAGCACCGGCTGGGTGTCGATCTCGGCGCCTTCGTTGAGCAGCAGGTTCTTGTTCGACAGGTCGGCGTTGCTGCCGTCGGCGCCTTCGCGGATCAGGATGCCGCCGTGGAAGGCGGCGCGCGAACGGCCGGCGCCGAGGCCGCGCCAGACCAGTTCGCACTGAGTATCGCGGCCGACGTGGTCGATCCCCAGGCGGGTGTCGAGATGCCGGCGGCCGGTCGCCAGCAGCACGCCGTTGGCGTGGACCTGCGCGCCTTCGCCGTGCAGCGCGGCGTTGAGTTCGTGGCGGCTCAGCGCGGCGCCCAGTTCCAGGTCGAGGCGGCGGTACTGCGCGGCGCGCGCCAGCACCGCGTCGGTGCGCGCGATCACGGTCGCGCCGAGCGCCTCGTCCTGCACCCGCGCGTGCGCGAGCTGCGCGTCGGGCGCGAGGTGGACGTGGGTCAGGCTGTTGCCGAGATGGTTGTGGATGTCGCTGGCCAGATGATGCTCGACCACGCTCAGGCTCGCGCCCTCGCGCAGTTCGATCAGATGGCGCAGGTGCCAGGCGCGGTCGCCGTCGCTGGGGCTGCCGACGAATACCAGGTGCACCGGCGTCGCGGCGCGCACGCCGGCGTCCACGCGCAGCACCGCGCCTTCGTCGGCCAATGCGGCGTTGAGGCGGGCGAACACTTCGTCGGCGCGCTCGAAGCGGCGGGCGAGGAAGTTGGCTTCGCGCGCGTCGCCGGCGTCGAGCACCTGCGACAGCGGTTGCAGGCTCACCCCCGCCGGCAGGCCGGACAGGTCGGTGTGGGCGGCATCGAAGCGGCCGTTGTGGAAGACGATGCGCGGCGCCGGAATGCCGGCGACCGCGGCGGCGTCGAACGCCGCGGGCGCGGCGTCGGCGGCGGCGAACGTGCGGCGTTCCAGCGAACGCAGCGGGGTGTACTTCCAGGCTTCGGTGCGCGGACCGGGCAGGCCGTCGCGCAGCGCGGCGTCGAGCGCGGCGCGGCGGGTCTGGCCGAGGCCGGCGGCTTCGCGCGCGGGCAGGGCGTCGAAGGCGGAAGCGAAGGCTTCGAGCAGTGCGCTCATCGGCGGGTCTCCTGTGCTCGCGGCGCGGTCAAGCCGCGCTCTCCGGCGCCATCCGGTCCTTGAGCCAGGCGTAGCCGTGCGCTTCCAGCTCCAGCGCCAGCTCTGCGCCGCCGGTCTCGACGATGCGGCCGTCGGCCAGCACGTGGACCACGTCGGGCTTGATGTAATCGAGCAGGCGCTGGTAGTGGGTGATGACCAGGAACGCGCGCTCGGACGAGCGCAGCGCGTTGACGCCGTCGGCGACCGCCTTGAGCGCGTCGATGTCCAGGCCCGAATCGGTTTCGTCGAGGATCGCCAGACGCGGTTCGAGCAGCGCCAGCTGGAAGATCTCGTTGCGCTTCTTCTCGCCGCCGCTGAAGCCTTCGTTGACGCCGCGGTGCAGCAGTTCGTCCTTCAGGTGCAGCACGGCGAGCTTCTCGCGCACCAGCTTCAGGAACTGCATCGAATCCAGTTCCGCCTCGCCGCGCGCCTTGCGCTGGGCGTTGAGCGCGGCGCGCAGGAAGTAGGTGTTGTTGACGCCGGGGATTTCGACCGGGTACTGGAACGCCAGGAACACGCCGGCGGCGGCGCGTTCTTCGGGTTCCAGCGCGAGCAGGTCGCGGCCGTCGAACTCGACGCTGCCGGCGGTGACCTCGTAGCCCTCGCGCCCGGCCAGCACGTTGCCGAGCGTGGACTTGCCGGCGCCGTTCGGGCCCATGATGGCGTGCACCTGGCCGGGGATCAGCTCCAGGGTCAGGCCCTTGAGGATTTCCTTGCCGGCGACGGAGACGTGGAGGTTTTCGATCTTGAGCATCGTTATCTATCCAATGGGTTCGCCGTTGCGCATCGGCCACCGGCTTGATCTTTAGCCCCTCTCCCGCGTGCGGGAGAGGGGTTGGGGTGAGGGCTCGCGCGCCCTCATCCGCCCTTCGGGCACCTTCTCCCGCGCCCCGAAGGAAGTCACCTTGGGTGGCAAGCGGGAGAAGGGAGAGCGTCAGCCGACGCTGCCTTCCAGGCTCACTTCCAGCAGCTTCTTGGCCTCGACCGCGAATTCCATCGGCAGCTCGCGGAACACGCTCTTGCAGAAGCCGTCGACGATCATCGACACCGCGTCTTCCTCGCCGATGCCGCGCGAGCGGCAATAGAACAGCTGGTCTTCGCTGATCTTGGAGGTGGTCGCCTCGTGCTCGACGGTGGCGTCGGGGCGCTTGACCTCGATGTACGGGAAGGTATGCGCGCCGCACTTCTTGCCGATCAGCAGGCTGTCGCACTGGGTATGGTTGCGCGCGCCGGCGGCGTTCTTCTCCACTTTGACCAGGCCGCGGTAGGTGTTCTGGCCGCGGCCGGCGCTGATGCCCTTGCTGATGATCTTGCTCTTGGTGCGCTTGCCGATGTGGATCATCTTGGTGCCGGTGTCGGCCTGCTGGCGGTGATGGGTCAGCGCGACCGAATAGAACTCGCCGACCGAATCGTCGCCCAGCAGCACGCACGACGGGTACTTCCAGGTGATCGCCGAACCGGTCTCGACCTGGGTCCAGCTGATCTTGCTGCGCGCGCCGCGGCATTCGCCGCGCTTGGTCACGAAGTTGTAGATGCCGCCGCGGCCTTCCTCGTCGCCCGGGTACCAGTTCTGCACCGTGGAGTACTTGATCTCCGCGTCTTCCAGCGCGACCAGCTCGACCACCGCCGCGTGCAGCTGGTTCTCGTCGCGCATCGGCGCGGTGCAGCCTTCGAGATAAGACACATAGGCCTGGTCTTCGCACACGATCAAGGTGCGCTCGAACTGGCCGGTGTGGCCGGCGTTGATGCGGAAATAGGTGCTCAGCTCCATCGGGCAGCGCACGCCCTTGGGGATGAACACGAAGCTGCCGTCGGAGAACACCGCCGAGTTCAGCGCGGCGAAGTAGTTGTCGCCGACCGGCACGACGCTGCCGAGGTACTTCTGCACCAGTTCGGGATGTTCGCGGATGGCCTCGGACATCGAGCAGAAAATGACGCCCTTCTCGGCCAGTTCCTTGCGGAAGGTGGTGCCGACCGAGACCGAGTCGAACACCGCGTCGACCGCGACGCCGGCGAGGCGCGCGCGCTCGTGCAGCGGCACGCCGAGCTTGTCGTAGGTGTCGAGCAGTTCCTGCGGCACTTCGCCGAGCGAGTTGTACTTGGCCTTCGGCGCGCTGTAGTAGCTCAGCGCCTGGAAGTCGATCGGAGCGATGTTGAGCTTGGCCCAGTGCGGCATCGGCATGGTCAGCCAATGGCGGTAGGCGGCCAGGCGCCAGTCGGTCATCCACTGAGGCTCGTTCTTCTTGGCCGACAGCGCGCGCACCGTGTCTTCGTCCAGGCCGGGCGGCAGGCTGTCGGATTCGATGTCGGTGACGAAGCCGGCTTCGTAGCGGCGGCCCAATTGCTCGTGGATCTCACGATTGGCGATGTCGCCCGCCTGCGCGGGAACGGTCTTGATGTCGGTGGCCATGGCGGCTGCCTACTGTCTATGCGCCGGCCAGGCGCAGGTCGATGCGCTTGGCGGTGGCGGCTGTTTCGGTTGGAAAAGAGGGAGCGAGCATCTGCGCGAGGGTCACGTTGCTGAGCGCTTCGACCACGACGTCGTTGATCCGGCGCCAGTTGGCGCGCACGCCGCACTGGCTTTCCAGGCCGCACTGGCCTTCGTGCAGGCTGCATTCGGTCATGCCGAGCGGGCCTTCCATCGCCTCGACGATCTCGATCAGGCCGATCTCGTCGGCCGGGCGGGCCAGGCGGTAACCGCCGTTGGCGCCGCGGAAGCCTTCGACCAGGCCGGCTTGGGCCAGCGGCTTGAGCACCTTGCTGACCGTCGGCGCTTCCAGGCCCGCGCGCTCGGCCAGTTCGGCCGCGCTGAGGACGCGGTCGTGCTGGGCCGCCAGGACGGTCAGGACGACCGTGGCGTAGTCGGTGAGCTTGGTGACGCGGAGCATCGGCGTGGGGGCGCTGAAGGGCTGGCGGGAATTCGTACCGAAATTGTACGGTTTTATTGCCGCCGAGGCCAGCCGGGGGTTTTGCGCTATTCATCGGTAGGTCCCGGGGCGGTTCGCGGCGGGGCGCGGCGGCCGCGGCGTTCAGGCTCGCGCGCGCCGCGCGCCCGGAAAGGCGACCTTGGCGATAGCGGCCGACCGCCCGGGCAGGCGAGAATGCGCGCTCGTCATTTTGGGAATCGTCATGCCGCGCAAGATCGCCGCCCGTCGTTCAGCCATCCACGGCAACGGCGTATTCGCCGTCGCCCCGATCGCCAAGGGCGAACGCGTCATCGAGTACAAGGGCCGCCGACGCACCCACGAGGAAGCCGACGCCGGCGACACCGGCGATGCCGACTCCGGCCACACCTTCCTGTTCACCCTCAACGACGAATACGTCATCGACGCCAATTACGAGGGCAACACGGCGCGCTGGATCAACCACAGCTGCTCGCCGAACTGCGAGGCGGTGCTGAACGAGGACGACGGCGACGACCGCCGCCTGGACCAGGTGTTCATCGAGGCGATCCGCGACATCGCCCCGGGCGAGGAGCTGTCGTACAACTACGGCATCACCCTGGCCGAGAAGCACACCAAGGAACTGAAGAAGATCTGGGAGTGCCGCTGCGGTTCGCCGGATTGCACCGGGACCATGCTGCAGCCGAAGAAGGACAAGAAAAAGAAGAAGAAAGACAAGGACAAGAAGAAGGACAAGAAAAAGAAGAAGGACAAGAAGGGCAAGAAGGATTGAGGTCGCGGCGCCGCCGGCGCCGGCCCAAGTTGTTCCCTGGTTTTCCCTTCTCCCGCTTGCGGGAGAAGGTGGCCCGAAGGGCCGGATGAGGGCCGCGCAGCCGCCCGCCCTCACCCCAACCCCTCTCCCGTAGACGGGAGAGGGACTTGAAGCGGAGGGCTTCAAGCAAGCCCCAGCTGGCCGATTGCGCAAACTCCCCACGCAACTTCGCCCGCGTACGAAGGTCCGATTCCCGTACCCCCGGCGCGCCAGGACACTGCGATGTATTCGCCGCCACGCCGCGCTAACGCGGCGCGGCGACAATGGCCGCCGGCTCGCCGTCGCGGCGCTCTCTTTCCGCATCGTCCAGGAGTGGTTGCATGAGTTCGATCCAAGGCAAAGTCGCCGTCGTCACCGGTGCCGCGAGCGGCATCGGCAAAGAAATCGCCCATGAGCTGGCCCGCGCCGGCGCCGCCATCGCGATCGCCGACCTCAACCAAGCCGGCGCGCAGGCGGTGGCCGACGAAATCGTCGCTGCCGGCGGCCGCGCCATCGGCGTGGCGATGGACGTCACCGACGAGGCCGCGGTCAACGCCGGCATCGAGCGCGTGGCCGCCGAACTCGGCGGCATCGACATCCTGATCTCCAACGCCGGCATCCAGATCGTCAACCCGATCGAGAACTACGCCTTCGCCGACTGGAAGAAGATGCTCGCGATCCATCTCGACGGCGCGTTCCTGACCACCAAGGCCGCGCTGCCGCACATGTACAAAGGCGACAAGGGCGGCGTCGTCATCTACATGGGCTCGGTCCATTCGCACGAAGCCTCGCCGCTGAAGTCGGCCTATGTCACCGCCAAGCACGGCCTGCTCGGCCTGTCGCGGGTGCTGGCGAAGGAAGGCGCCAAGCACAACGTGCGCAGCCACGTGGTCTGCCCGGGCTTCGTGCGCACGCCGCTGGTCGACAAGCAGATTCCCGAACAAGCCAAGGAACTGGGCATCAGCGAGGATGAGGTGATCAAGAAGGTCATGCTCGGCAACACCGTCGACGGCGTGTTCACCACGGTGCAGGACGTGGCGCAGACGGTGCGCTTCCTGGCCGAGTTCCCGAGCGCGGCGCTGACCGGCCAGAGCTTCGTGGTCAGCCACGGCTGGTACATGCAGTAAACGCCGGCAGTAAACGCCGGCAGTAAACCGCCCGCCGTAAACCGCCCGTGCGCGAGGGCCTTCAGGCCCGGTGCCTCCCGATCCGATGGCTGGAATGGGAACACAGGCATCGGGCCTGAAGGCCCTCGCGCGAATGGAGGCCGCCATGCCCGCTCCGCGCAAGACCAGGACCGCCGCCCGCAAGACCGCCGCCGCGCCGCGCGCGCCGGCCAAGCGCGAGCCCCAGCCGGCCGCGCCGGCGAAAAAAGACCCGCCGTCGAAGCAGCCGGCGCGCAAGGAACCGCCCAAACGCAAGCCCGGCGACGCCTCGCGCGCCGCGGGCGCGCCGGCCCGCGCGCGCCGCGCGCAAGCGCCCGCACCCGCGAGCCCGCGTCAGGCCCGCCGCGCCGAAGCGGTCGAACGCGCCAGCGACGAATCGGTCCAGCGCGTGCAGGACGCGGCGCCGGCCTTGCCCGAAAACATCGCCCTGGTCCTGCAAGGCGGCGGCGCGCTCGGCGCCTACCAGGCCGGCGTCTACCAGGGCCTGTTCGAAGCCGGGATCGCGCCGAACTGGATCGCCGGCATCTCGATCGGCGCGTTCAACACCGCGATCATCGCCGGCAACCCGCCGGAAAAACGCATGGCCGCGCTGCGCGAGTTCTGGGACACGATCTCGCGCCCGAACGTGTTTCCCGCGACCACGCTCGGCCAGGAAGCGCGCTTCGACGGCATCGACGCCGACACCCGCGCCTGGCTCGACACCTGGGAAGCCTGGCGCGCGCTGATCGAAGGCCAGCGCGGCTTCTACCAGCCGCGCGCGTGGCTCGGCCCCGATCCGTCGCTGTGGTCGGGCGGCCAGCCCGGCCCCGCCGCGGCGAGTTTTTACGACACCTCGCCGATGATCGCCACGCTCGAGCGGCTGGTCGATTTCGACCGTTTGAACGACGGCGGCATCCGCGTCAGCGTCGGCGCGGTCAACGTGCGCAGCGGCAACCTGGAGTATTTCGACAACACCCAGATGCGCCTGGACGCGCGCCACATCCTCGCCTCCGGCGCGCTGCCGCCGGCATTCCCGGCGATCGAGATCGACGGCGAGTTCTACTGGGACGGCGGGCTGGTCTCGAACACGCCGCTGTCGCAGGTGCTGACCGCCAGCCCGCGCCGCGACACCCTGGTGTTCCAGGTCGACCTGTGGAACGCGCGCGGCGAGCTGCCGCAGAACCTGCTCGACGTGGCCGAACGGCAGAAGGAAATCCAGTATTCCAGCCGCACCCGCCTGATCACCGACACCCAGCGCGTGTTCCAGCACTACCGCCGGCTGCTGCGCGAACTGCTGGAGGAGATTCCCGAGGACGTGCGCAAGTCCAATCCCTGGGCGCAGCACGCGGCCGAACTGGCCTGCGACCGGCGCTACAGCGTGATCCACCTGATCTATCGCGACAAAGCGAAAATCGGCCACTTCAAGGACTATCAGTTCGGGCGCGTGGCGATGCGCGAGCATTGGCTGTCGGGGCGCAGCGATATCGCCCGGGCCTTGAGCCATCCGGACTGGCTGCAACTGCCGCACGGCGAAGCGGCGTTCGTGGCGCACGACGCGACTGCGTCCTGAGCGCGTCGCGCGTGTGCCCCCTGTAGGAGCGGCGCGAGCCGCGACCGCGCCCGTTCACGCTGGCGGCGCGAGCCCGATGCCCCGCGGTCGCGACTCGCGTCGCTCCTACAGGGATGGCTCCGCGGCTTGCGCCGGCTGACCTTTGTCATCGCACGGCCGTGCGGCCGCCTGAGCGTCGCTCCCAATGGCTCCGATGCGCTCCGGCCGCCGAGGGTTGCCATGACTTACGCCATTTAGCGCAAACCCATCGCCCCGCTAGTCTGCGCGCCGTCGCGGTGCCGTTCGCCGCGATCCGACCGCGGCGCCGTACGCCCGCGACGGTCCACGCAGTCCGGGGAACGCGCCATGCGCCATCGTTGCACCCTCACCCTCCTGGCGGCCGCCTGCGCCGCGACGTTCGCCGCGCCGTGCGCGCAGGCGCTGGAAATCGACGGGCGCATCGACCCGCAGGAATGGAGCCAGGCGCGCCATGTCGTCGACTTCCGCCATACCCAGCCGCTGTCGCGCGAACCCGGCCGGCTGCCGACCGAAGCTTGGTTCATGGCGACCGAACGCGGCCTCGCCGTGGCCTTCCGCAACGTCCAGCCCGCCGGCGTGCCGCGCATGCGCCAGCACACCCAGCGCGACGGCGACGGCACCGTCGACCGGGTCAACCTGTACGTGGACTTCGACGGCGACGGCCGCACCGGCTACAACTTCACCGTGACCCTGGCCAACGGCATCACCGACGCCACGGTCACCAACGAAAACCAGTTCAACAACGACTGGGACGGCGACTGGCGGCACGCCACCAGCGAGGACGAGGAGGGTTGGTCGGCGGAGATGCTGATCCCCTGGCACATCGCGCCGATGCGCCAGGGCGGCGCCGGCACGCGCACGCTCGGGATCCAGCTCGACCGGGTCATCGCCTCCAGCGGCGAGCGCATCTCGTGGCCGGCGGTGCACTACACCGAGGCGCGCTACCTGTCGGCGTTCGAGCGCGTCGAAGTGCCGGCGTACAAGCAATCGCTGCTGGCGATCACCCCGTACGCGGTCGGCGTCGCCGACGCGGTCGGCCATGGCAGCGACATCGACGGCGGCCTGGACCTGTTCTGGAAGCCCAGCGGCAAGTTCCAGCTCAGCGCCACGCTGAATCCCGACTTCGGCCAGGTCGAGAGCGACGAGCTGACCGTCAACTTCAGCGCCACCGAAACCTTCTTCAGCGACAAGCGCCCGTTCTTCACCGAGAACCAGGGGTTCTTCGACGTGCCGTTCGGTTCGTACAACAACAACAGCCGGCTGATCTACACCCGCCGCGTCGGCGGCGCGGCCGACGACGGCAAGGGCTCGGGCGACGTGACCGCGGCGGTCAAGCTCAACGGCAGCGCCGGCGGCTTCAACTACGGCGTGTTCGCCGCCGACGAAGGCGACGCCGCCGGCCGAGATTTCTACGCCGCCCGCGTCACCCGCGACTTCGCCCGCTTCGGCCTCGGCGCGATGGCGACCCGGGTCGAGCGGCCGTTCCTGGACCGCACCGCCAACGTCTACGAATTCGACCAGCGCTGGGCGCCGAACAACCAGTGGGCGCTGCGCGGCACCGTGGTCGCCTCCGACGTGCAGCAGGCCGGCCGCAGCTTCCGCGACAGCGGCGCGCAACTGCGCATCGACTACGACATGGGCGGCGGCTGGCGTCAGCAGCTGTACGGCCTGCACCTGGGCCGCGATCTGATGCTCAACGATTTCGGTTACCTGGAACGCAACGACTTCAACTACGTGCGCTACGACCTCGGCAAGCGGGTCAGCGACCTGCCGGCGGAGTCGGCCTACGCCGGGCAGGACTGGCACTTCGCGGTGTCGCGCCGCTACAACGACGGCGGCCTGCACATCGCCGACGCGGTCGCGGTCAACCGCCGCAGCGACATGCGCGACGGTGGCCGCCAGTTCGTCGAGGCCGCGCTGTGGAGCAGCGGCCACGACGATCTGCTGACCCGCGGCCACGGCGTGGTGCGGATGCCGGCCAAGGGCTTCCTCAGCTACGAGCGGCTGCGCCCGCAGCGCGGCGACAGCCGTTGGTCGCTGTACACCGAGGCCTACTACAAGGCCGACGGCCTCGGCGACCTCGACCAGGGCCGGGTCACCTTGTACCTGGAGCCGAACTACCACGTCAGCGACCGCATGCTGCTGTTCGCCGGCGTCGAGTACAGCCACGACCCGGCCTGGCTGCTGTGGCGCGGCGACAACCGCATCGCCGATTTCCGCGCCGACATCCTCAGCCTCAACGGCGGCCTGCAGTGGTTCATCGACGACAAGCAGGAACTGCGCGTGCGCCTGGAAACCATCGGCGTGGACGCGCGCAAGCGCCAGGTCTACCGCGTCGACGGCGCCGGCCGGCCGTTGCGGGTCGAGGAGGAGGTGCCGGATTTCAGCCTGCGCAATCTCGCCTTCCAGGTCCGCTACCGTTACGAGCTGGCGCCGCTGTCGTACCTGTACATCGCTTATGTGCGCGGCGGCGAGATGTTCGAGGAAGGCGCGCGCCGGCGCGATGTCGGCAGCGAGTTCGGCGATGCGTTCGGCCTGCGCGACAGCGAGCAGTTGCTGGTGAAGCTGTCGTACCGGTTCGAGATCTGAACCGGCCGCCGGCCTGAGGCCGGCGACGACCTGGGTGCCGGAAATTCTCCGTGACGGATGAAAGAGCCTGAGACGGCCGATTCGATCCCGCGCGAACGCGCAGCCCCTTGCGCTCGCGCGGATCGTGAATCGGGATGGCGTGCCGCGACGATCGGCGCAGTCGCCGCATCGGTCGGGCAATCCCGACGCCGCGCGCGTCTCAACCCGAATCAAGAGTGGAGCCGCACGCACATCGGTTCTGCGCCGTATTTTCAGCCGTTTTCGTCACCGGCTTGCGGATTGCCGAAGGCCGCGCGCGGCGCGCCGAAAAATGCGCGCGGGTTCCGGTCCGGCCGTGCGCGCCCTGTTATTGCTGTGCGCCGGCGACGGAGCCGACACCGCGCAGAACGCCGCGATGAGCGACGCCGGGACGCCATCACCGACTGATTCATGGAGGAATACGATGAACGTTCGTGCAGTCTGCATCGCCGCCGCCGCGCTGACCCTCGCGCTGTCCGCGTTGTCCGCCACCGCCGCCGGCGGCAAGGGCGTCACCTGGCGCAAGGCCAGCCACGCCAACGGCGTGGACAAGATCGGCTGCTTCAATCCCGAATGCGACGCGTACCAGGGCGAGACCGTGTGCTCGGCGCGCCTGCCGGTGCTGTGCCTGAAGCAGGACGGCTCGCCGTCGCCGGTGCCGACCGATTTCTACAACGGTTGGGCCAAGGGCAACATCGCCCTGAGCCGCGCGGTGCGCGGCGATTCGTTCAAGAGCCGCGCCGAGGCCGACGCCTTCTGCCGCGCCGAGTTCGGCCAGGGCTATCGCGTCGGCGAGCATCACGACGGCGGTGGCGGTTGGGGCTGGCAGGCTTACGGCAACATCGACGACACCACTCGTTTCTGGGTCACCGTCGACGGGCAGCCGAGCAGCTGCTGGAACTGAGCGCGTTGCGGTGCGCCGCCCGGACGGGCGGCGCGCCGTGTTCAGTTGCGGATGCGGCGGACCGCGCGCCTCAGCGCGCCGACCACTCCACGCCGAAATACACGCCGCGCCCGTCGCCGGGCAGGAAGTTGCGCCCGTCGAGCCCGCGCGCATCGGCGATCGCGTTGGTGCTGGCGATCCACTTGCGGTCGGCGAGGTTGCGCGCGTCGGCGAACCAGCTCCATTGGGCGGCGATGCGTCCGCCTACGCGCAGGCCGGCGACGGTGTAGCCCGGCGCCTTGAAGCTGTTGGCGTGGTCGATGTAGTAGCCCTGCGGCGTCCACTCCAGGTTCGGTTCCAGATAGAAACGCGGATCGCGCGACCAGCGCAGTTTCGCCCGCAGCTGCTGCGGCGGAACGCCGGCCAGATCGTTGTCGCCGTAAGTGCGGTCGCCGTCGAAGCGGAAGTCGTTGTAGAGATAGCTGGCCGAGACGGTCCAGTCCTTGCCGAAGTTCCAGCCCAGGCCGAGTTCGAGACCTTGGTGCAGCGTGCGCCCGGCGTTGACCGTGCCGAGCGGATTGCCGTTGGCGTCGTTGAGGGCGAGCAGTTCGCCGCGGATGCGCGCGCGGTAGGCGGCCAGATCCAGCGACAGGCCGCCGCGCTCCAGGCGCAGGCCGATCTCGCCGCTATCGGCGCGCTGCTTGTCGACCGGGGTCACGCCGGGGCCGCCGCTGAGTTCGCCGAAACTCGGCGGTTCCAGGCTACGGCTGAGGTTGGCGTACAGCTGCACGCCGTCGCTGGCCAGATAGCGCACGCCGAGCTTGGGGCTGACGCCGCTGTAATCCTTGTCGAAACTCTCGTCGCGGCCGCCAACGATCAGCAAGTCGCGCGAGCGCCGCTGCGAGCGCAGCGCCTGCGCGCCGAGCGACAGCGCCCATTGCGGCGACAGCCAGCTCTGGTTTTCGACGTAGAGCTTGGCGTTGCGCGCGCGCTGGTCGAAGCGGTTGCTCGGCGCGCCGGGCTGGCCGGCGAGGTTGAACCAGCGCCGGTCGTCGACGTCGCCCTGGGCGAACGCGGCGCCGGCGATCAAGGTGTGGCGCAGGCCCAGCGCCCGGTATTCGCCGCGCCAGCGCAGGTCCAGGCCGTAGTCGCGGCTGTCCTGGCGCAGCACCTGGAAGATCGGATGGTGCAGCGATTTGTCGGCGTAGTAGGCCGACAGCGTCAGCGTGCCGGTCGTCGAGGGCGACCACGCCAGACGCCCGGCGATGCGGTCGAGACGATAGTCGCGGCGCTGGTTCAGGGCGAGGTTGCCCGGCGCGGCCAGGCGCGGATCGCGGCGCGATTCGTCCAGGGTCAGGTTGCCCGGCAGCGCCGAACGCGTATCGACGTGAGTTACGTAGACGCGGCCGTCGAGCGCGTCACTGAAACGGTAGCCGGCGTTGGCGAACAGCCGGTAGTTCTCCTGTTCGGCGTGGTCGCGGAAGCCGTCCTGGCTCGTACCGCTGAGGCTGGTGTAGCCGTCGGCGCGGCCGGACGCACCGGCGACGGCGATCTGGCCGCGGCGATAGCCGAACGCGCCGGCTTCGGCGCGCACGCGCAGCGGCGCGGCGTCGTAACCGGTCGGCGACACGAAATCGATCGCGCCGCCGAGCGTGGCCGCGCCGTATTCGAGCGCGTTGGCGCCGCGGTACACCTCGATGTAGCGCGCGCTCAACGGTTCCACCGCCTGGAAGTCGAAGCCGCCGTCGGCGAGGTTCAGCGGGCTGCCGTCCTGCAGCAGTTCCAGGCCGCGGCCGTGGAAGGTGCGTTGCAGGCCCGAACCGCGGATCGACAACCGCGCCTCCTCGGCGCCGAAGCGCGGCTGCACGAACACGCCGGGCGCGTAGCCGAGCGCATCGGCGAGGGTGCCGACGCGGCCTTCGCGATAGGACTCGCCGTCGATCCACGCGGTCGCGCCGGCGCGCTGGCCGAGGCGCTCGCGCGCCTGCGCGGGCGTGGCGACCGTGCTCGGGCGCTGGCCGTGCACGCGCAGGCGGTCGAGCGTGGTCGCGTCCGGCGGAGCCTGCGGCGCTGCGTCGGCGGATGTCTGCGCGTGGGCGGCGCTGGCGAGGGCCAGCGACAGCAAGGTCGATGAAAGCGTGACGGTGCGCATGCGAAGGCCTGGCGGCAGGAAAATGCCGGCCAGCCTAGGGCCGCGGCTGCGCGCGCAGATGCGGCAAAACGCCGCGCCGACGCGCGTGGCCGCTCGCGCCGCCGCAGCGCGTCCGGGTTCCTTAGTGAGCGAGGATTCGCTGCGGGCTGGTGCGCAAGCGTCTTCGGGTCCGATGCCTTGCGCTCAAACCGCCGCGCCGCTCACGCCGCGCTTTCCGCCACCACCTCCGGCGGCACCGGCTTGATCCGCAGCGCCCACAACACCCCGGCGACCAACAACGCGATGCCGGCCAGCGTCAGCGCCGGCGGCCGTTGTCCGCGCAACACGAACGCATACGTCAGCGCGAACAGGGTTTCGAACACGATCAACTGCCCGGCCAACGCGGTCGGCAAGCGCTGGCTGGCTTCGTTCCAGCACAGCGTACCGACCCACGACGCGAGCAGGCCGATCGCGGCCATCAGCGCGATGAAGTACTCGGGGCGCGGACCGAACGGCATCGGGAACGGCGAATGCGTCGCGCCCATGTACAGCCACAGCGCGACATAACCGAACAGCGCCAGCGGCAGGGTCGCCACGCCTTGCGCGGTGGCCCAGGTGCGCGGGCTGCGGTCGGGATGCGCGCGCAGCCAATCGGCGTTGCGCAGCGGGTACCAGGTCCAGCAGATCACCGCGCCGAACGCGAGCAGGCCGCCTAGCGCGTAGCGGCTCAAGTCGGCCGGCGACTGCGCCTGCAGTTCGCGCAGCTCGGCGCGGTTGACGCAGGCGATGCCGGCGGCGATCAGCAGCAGCGACGGCGCCAGCCGCAGCCACGGCAGGCGGCCGTCGCGGCGCGCGTTGCGCAGGTTGGCGCTGATCGCGATGACGACCGGCAAGGTGCCGATGATCATCGTCGGCAGCGGGCCGCCGGCGCGCTGGATCGCGCTGGCCAGGCACAGGTAGTAGAGCAGGTTGCCGATCAGCGACAGCTTCAGCGCCTCGATCCAGTCGGCGCGGCCGAGCTGGCGCAGCGCCTTGCGGTCGAGCCACGCCAGCGGCAGCGCGATCAGGCCGAATGCGAGGTAGCGGCCGACCGATTGCAAGGCGGCCGGGTATTCGGGCAGCAGCAGCGGGCCGACGAAGACCAGGCCCCAGATCAGGCCGGCGAGCAGGGCGTAGAGGGTTCCTAGCAGCATGGCGGCAGGATGCTGGGGATGCGGCGCGGCGTCTTGTACGAGATTGCGGTTTTTGGGGCGGCGCGATCGCAGGTAGCCGGTTGCGTCGTGGGCGTGGTTTCGCGGTCGCGGCTTGCGCCGCTCCTACAGGGAGGCGGTGTGGGTTCGTATCCGACTGTAGGAGCTGCGCGAGCTGCGACTGAAGGGTGGCCGGTTGCGCCGCAAGCGCGGTGTCGCGGCGCGATCAGCCGCGAATCTGTTTCTGATAACGCGCCGGCGTCACGCCATAGCGGCGCTGGAACGCGCGGGTCAGGTGCGCCTGGTCGGTCAGGCCGGTGTCGGCGGCGATGCGCGCCGGCGGCAGGCCGGCGGCGAGCAGGCGCTTGGCTTCGTGCAGGCGCAGCGCCATCAGCATCTGCTGCGGGGTGACGTGGTACTGGGCGCGGAACTGGCGCAGGAAATGGAACGGGCTGAGGTCGGCGACCGCGGCCAGTTCGTCCAGGGTGACGCGTTCGGACAGCCGCGCGCGCAGGCACTCCAGCACCGGCGCGAAGCGTTTCGGCGCTTCGGCGCGCGCGCGCCGCGGCAGTTTCGCGTGGTCGCGGAATTCTTCCAGCAGCGCGTGCAACTGGCTGTCGAAGTCGAGCGGCTCGCGCGCATGCCACAGCGCGTCCAGGCGCGCGGTCACCCGGCGCGCGCGCGCCGGGTCGTGGCGCACGGCGTCGGCGAACCACCAGCCGTCGTCGCCGGTGATGTCCGCGGCCGCGTCGGGTTCGACGTAGATCATGCGGTAGCGCCAGCCTTCGGCGGTCACCGCATGGCCGGTATGGAGCACGTCGGGATTCATCAGCACCAGCGAATCGGGCGGCGCCAGATGGTCGCTGCCGCGGTAGCGGAAGCGTTCGACGCCGGATTCGATCGCGCCCAGGCCGTAGGCCTCGTGGGTATGCGGTTCGAACGAGTGGCGGACGATGTGGGCGTGGTACAGCTCGACCCCGGGACGGTGCGCGGCCTGCCGGAACTGGGCGGCATCGAAGCCATCGTCGAAGCGGTCGGGAACGCCTTGCATGCGGCGAGTATGGCATGCGCCCGGCGATGCGGCCGCGGGCCTTGCGGCAGCGGCGCGGGAGCCGAGCGTTCAGCGGTTCGGCGCTATCGCATCGCGGCGATGCGGGCGCCGGGCGGAGCGGCGATCACTGCGGCGAACGGAACGCGTTGAGCGCCACCCAGGTCCGCGGCGTCATGATTTCGAACAAGCCCGCGCGCGCCGTGCGCCGGCCCAGCACCACCAGCGCGTGGTCGCGGCTGAGCAGCCAGCGCGCGCCGGCGGCCTGGGCCAGCTCCAGGAATTTCTGGTCGTCCGGATCGGCGCAGCGCGGCAGCGGCGCGGCGTCGGCGGCGGCGACGCCGGCGAACGGCCGCAACAGTTGGTCGTAGTCGCGCAGGCACGACGCGCGCAGGTCGGCGTCGAGCGCGAGCTTGGGGTAGTCGAGGATGCGCTGCCATTCCGCGCGGCACTCAGCATCGGTGACCGCGGCGACCGCGCCTTCGCGCAACGCCTGCAGCAGCGGCGCCGCGGCCGGATCGCGGAACGCGAACAGGTCCAGGCAGACGTTGCTGTCCAGGACGATGCGCGGCGCGCCGCTCATGCGCGCGGCCGCGGCGTCACAGGTCGTCCTCGCCGGGGAACGACACGCTCAGTTCGCCGACCCGCAGCAACGCGCCCTGCTTGGGATAGCGTTTGTCGTCGCTGGAGAATTCGCCGTCGCCGATCGGCACCGCGGCTTGCGCCGGCGCGTCCTCGGCCAGGCTCAGGCGCGCGTTGCGGCGCAGCGGATCGCCGTCCTTGGGCGCGAGCGCGCCGCCGTTCCAGTCGCTGACGATGCCGCCGTAATCCCAGTCCAGGCCGTAGAAACGCAGCGGCTTGCCGTTGAGTTTCGCCAGATCGGCCAGCGGCAGGCCGATCTTGATGCCGTTGTCCAGGCGCCAGCGGCTCCCGGCGTCGTCGACCACCGCCAGCGACAGGCCGCGCAGGGTTTGGCTGTCCTGGAAGTACAGGCGCGCGCGTCGCGACGGGTCGTCGGCGAACAGGCGCACGCCGCGGAATTCTTCGCCTTCGGCGCCGGGCAGATGCTCGTCGATGGCGACGTTGTCGGCGCCGAACAGCTGGCGCAGTTGTTCGATGCCGATGTCGGGCGCGAGCGCGCCCGGCAGCACGTAGTCGGTCGCCGGCGCGAGCGCGGGCCGCACGGATGCGTCGCCGGGTCGCGCGGCGGCGGCGGCAGGCGCCAGCGTTTTCGGCGCAGGCGCTTGCGCTGCGGGCGCCGCCGCTTCGCGCTGGCACGCGGCCAGCAGCGTCAGCGCGACGGCGAGCGCCGGGCGAGCGGCGTTCACGGCTTGAGTTCGCGGATGTCGGCGCTGGCGATGCGCCAGGCGCGCTGTTCGGCGCTGGCGCCGTCGACCACGGCGCGGCGCAAGGTGTAGGCGCCGACGTAGCGGCGCTGGCTGCCGTCGCGCTGGGTCGCGGTGATCGACACCGGCACTTCGATATGGCGCTGGCCGGCGCCGGCGTCGACCCGGCCCGGCGGCGCCAGTTCCACCGACACGCCGGCGGTCTGGGCGAAGCCGTTGGCGAACTGCTGCGCGTCCTGGCCGCTGGCGCGGCCGCCGTCGGACCACAGCGCATAAGCGCGCTCGTAGCGATGGGCGTTGATCGATGCGTAGTAGTCGCGCACCACCGCGACCGCGTCTTCCGGCGTGGGCTCTCCGGCGGGCGTGGCGGCGCCGGCCGCATCGACGGCGGCCGGATCGTTCGCGGCCGGCACCGGTGCGGCCGGGTCGGCCGGGCTGGCCGGCGCATTGGGATCGGTCGCGGGCGGCGCATTCGGGTCGGCCGGCGGCAGCGGATTGCCGTTCTCGTCGAGTTGCGGCGTCGTCGCCGCCGGCGCGCCGGTCTGGCCGGGCTCGCCGGCGTTGGGCATGCCGGTGATGCTGCCGCGGCCGCCTTCCGGCGCCGGCAGCGTCGAGGGATCGCCCGACGCCTGGCCGTCGCCGGCGGCGGCCGGGTCCTTGCCGCCGCAGGCGACGAGCGCGGCCGCGATCATCGCGGCGGTCAGGAGGGCGAGGGCGGGCGATGAGCGCATGGCGGAATCCTGGAAAACCGGGGCGCGCCGGAGCGCGAGATTGCCGCAGTGTAAGGCGCGGGGCGCGGCGGCGGCGTTCGCGGTTTGGCGTGCCGTTGGGGTGGGGTTCGAAGTGGCGGGAGCGTCCGCGGTCGCGGCTCGCGCCGCTCCTGCAAAAAGCGACGCAGTATCCGCAGCCCCTGTAGGAGCGGCGCGAGCCGCGACCACGAACCCTCCCGCTCGTGCCGAAACGCCCCGCAGCCCGTCCGGGCTTACTGCAACGTCGCCGCCACCAGCACGCCGGTCAACTCCCAGCGCTGCTCGACCTGATTGCGCCGCAGCCGATACCAGCCCTTGTAGCGGCGGTTCTCGCCGTCTTCCAGGGTCGCGCGCAATTCCACCGGAATGCGCAGCAGTTCCGGCACCGGCTCCTTGTCCAGCGGCTCCGGCGCCTGGTTCTCGATCTTCAACGCGCGCAGATTCTTCAGCGTGCGCAGATCCGATTCCTCGTTGCCGCGCGGCGCGCGCTGGTAGCCCCAGAACTTGCCCGCTTCTTCGGGTTCGCCGGCGCCGATGCGCTGCAGATAGCGGTGCAGGGTGTCGACCGCCTCGCTCATGGCCTCGTTGCGCTTTTTCTCGATGGCCAGCGCGCGCAGTTCGGCGGCGCTGGGGCCGCTGACGGCCTGCGGCGCGGGCGTGGCGGCCGGCGTCGTGGCGGCGGCGTCGTCGGTTTCGCCGGCGTGGCGTTGGCAGGAGCAGCCGACGAAGGTCAGCGCGAGCAGGGCGGGAATCAGCAATCGCATGTCGGCCATCCGCGGACGCGCCGGTCGGCGCCGTCGGCGATGCTAACGGTTGCGCGCGGCGCTGGCGAACGCGGCGGCGGGGAACGCGCAGAGGGTCACGAAGCGGCGGGTGGCGAGGCCGGGTGTTGCGAAGCGGCGGCGCGTGAAGCCGGGAGCACGAAGTCGGCTGCTACGAAGCGGCAGGGCACGAAGCCGGAAGCGGCCGCCCCGACGCGAAGTCCGGCCGCCACCGCTGGTTCCCGCCGCGGACCGCATCGACGGCGCCGCGGAGCGATCGCGCGCCTGCGCTCAGCCTTGCTGCGCGTCGCGCAACTGCTGCTCCAGCCGCGCCTTCAGCGCCTCGTCGATCTTGAGCTGGCGCGCCAGCTCGTCGAGATAGGCGCGTTCCATGTAGTTCTGTTCGTCCGCCGCCAGCAGGCTGGCCAGGTACATTTCCGCGGCGATTTCCGGGGTCTGCGCGGCGCGCGCCACTTCGGCCGGATCCAGCGGCTTTTCCAGCTCCGCGTGCAGCCACGAGCGCAGTTGGGTATCGCCGTCGATGCGCACGAACTCGCCTTCGATGGCTTCGCGTTCGCGCGCGTCGATGTGGCCGTCGGCCTTGGACGCGGCCACCAGCGCCTGCAGGATCGCGCGGCTGTGCAGCTCGGCCTGCGGCGGCGGCAGGCGGTCGACGGTGCGCGGTTCGGCCGCGCCGGGGCCTTCCTGCTGGCGCTTGTAGTCGCCGTAGGCCTTGTAGGCCAGCACGCCGACCGCGGCCACGCCGCCGGCGAGGGCGAACTTGCCGGCGTGCTTGCGCAGTTTCTTGTTGCCCAGCAACAGGCCGAGCGCGCCGCCGGCGAGCGCGCCCTTGCCGAAGTCGGCGTTGAGCAGGCCGCCGCGCTTGTCGTCGCTGCGCTGGCTGTCCTCGCGCGGGCCGCGCTGCGGTTCGCTGCGCGCCAGCGGGTTGCCGCCGCCGAGCAGGTCGCCCAGTCCGCCGCCGCCGAGGCTGTTCTGGGCGGTTTTCAGCAACTGGTCGAGAAAGCCTTGGGTCTTCATGCGCGGCGCTCCGGTTCGAGGTCGTGAATCTCCGACCTGTGGCTGCGCCGGCCCCGGTTCAAGCCGCCCGGCGCCGCCGCGGCGCGCGCGTAAAGCCCGGATTCAAGCGCCGCTCAGCGTTGCTGCACCGCCAGGCGCAGGCCCAGGGCGATGAACACGCTGCCGGTCAGGCGTTCCTTCCAGCGCCCGCCGCCGGCGCCGAAGCGGCGGCCGAAGCGGCCGACGGCGAAGCTCAGCATCAGGCTGTTGCTGAGCCCGATCATCGCCAGCAACGCGCCGAGCACCAGGAACTGCAACCACACCATGCCGCGCTCGGGATGCACGAACTGCGGCAGAAAGGCGAGGAAGAACAGCGCCACCTTGGGATTGAGCACGCCGGTCATGACCGAGCGCAAATACACCTGGCGCGCCGACACCCGCGCCGGCGGTTCGACTGCGGCTTCCGGGTCGGCCGCCGCGGCCGGGCCGCCGCGCCAGGCCTTGAGGCCGAGCCAGATCAGATAAGCCGCGCCGGCGTACTTGAGCACCTCGAACGCCAGCGCCGAGGTCGCCAGCAGCGCCGACAGGCCCAGGCCCGCGGCCAGGGCGTGGATCAGGGTCGCCGTTTCCAGCCCGAACGCGGCCTGGATGCCGCGCGCGGTGCCGCCGGCGGCGCTCTGGGCGACGATCCAGGCGGTGCCGGGGCCTGGTATGAACACCAGCACGGCGGCGGCGACGAGGTAGGCGGCGAGGGTGGCGGCGTCGAACATGGCGTAGGGGCTTGAGAGAGGCGGAGTGAAGTCTGCGCCCGGCCGAGAGCGGCGCCAAGCGGGACGGGACGGTTGCGGCAGGACGACGGTTTACCGCGGATCGATCGGTGGAGTTCGCGCAGCCAGGGACTGCGCCTGCACGCCCGTGCTACGGCGAAGGCGTCGCCGCGACCGCGTCGCCCTGGCGCAACTTCTCGATCGCCGCAACGAAGGCCTCGGTGCCCGGCCACTGCCCGATCCGTCCGAGCTTCTTCGCCCCGCGGAACACCAGGAACGCCGGAATCCCGTGCAGGCCGAAGTGCGTGGCCATCGCCGGATCCTCGTAGACGTTGTCGTGCAGCCACTCCACGTCGGGCCAGCTGAAGCGCTCCTGCGCGAGCAGCATCTGGCCCTTGGCGATGTCGCAGTTCGGACAGTCCTTGCCCCACAGGAACAGGATGCGCAGATGGCCGTCGTCGGGCAGGAACTCGCCCAGGCGCGGGTGCCGGACCAACTGCATCGGGAACTGCCAGAAGAAGCGCGGGTGGGCGATTTCGCTCATCGCGCCATGCTACTGCGCAGGCGCGCGGCGGGCGCGCCGTCCGGCGGACGCTGTGTCCCGTCGGTGCGCCTGCGGCCGCGCGCCCGCGGGCCACGACGCGCTGCGCTTACTGCGCCGACAGTCGGTACAGCGCGCCCGGGAACGCGTCCAGCGCCACGTCGATGCGGTTGGTGCTGGTGCCGACCACCCGCCACTGTCCGGCGTCGAAATCGTATTGCTCGACCTTGACCCACCACTTGTTCAACCCGATCGTCGCCGCGCCCGCGGCGTCGGGGTTGCGGCGGGCGAAGAACACCAAAGCGCGCGCATCGGTGCCGAGCCCGTACTCGCCGGCGAGCACCTGGTCGTTGGAAATCCAACCTACCAGTTCGCCGGTCTGCACCGACAGTTTGTTGTCGACGAAGCCGCGGTAGGCGTACGCCGCGAGTTCGGCCTGGGCCTGGCGCGAGAAACCGTGCAGGCTGGTCTGATCGCTGGCGAGCGGGGTGAGCTGGTTGTCCTGGTCGATCAGGCCCATCGTATCGGCCGGCCGGCAACCGCCGACGATCGCCTGGGTGTCGTTGGCTTCCTTGAGGCAGACGCTGTGGCTGACGTAGTTGGCCAGGCCGCGGCCGCCGAACGCGTAGAACCAGCTCGCGTACCAGCGCAGCTTGTGGAAATTGGCGTAGTCGAAAGGATCGCCGTTGGCGACGGCCTTGGTGGTCTTGGCGTTCTGCAGATACGCCACCGGCACCTGGCCGCGGCTGCGCGCGATGTTGGACACGATCGACATGTTCCAGGCCAGCAAGCGGTCGCGCGCGACCGTGCAGTTCTGCAACGACGGCACGAACGGATAGAAATTGAACGCCAGATAGTCCGGCCGCGCCGCTTCGGCGATGTTCTGCGCGTAAGCGGAGTAGCGCACGACCATGTCGTTGAACTTGCCGTTGTCGACCGCGCCGCTGGCGCAGTCCACGCCGTACTGCGGCGGGTCGAGGTGGCTGGGGTTGGCGCCGGACACGTAGGAGTCGTTGTTGGCGAACAGCGGCAGCAGGTTGATGAAGATCTTCATCTGCGCCAGTTGCGGGTCGGACTTGACGCACTGGGTCAGGCCGCCGACATGGCCGATATCGGCCTCGCCGGGCTCGTCGACGTAGTGCAGCCCGGCGAACGCGGCGCCGTACTTGGCCTTGAGCGGCAGCAGTTCGCCGGCGACGCGGCCGGAACGGTAGGTCGCGCAATCGGCGGTGCCTTCGTTGCCCTTCTTCGAACTTTTCCAGGCCCAGCCTTCGTAGGTGTAGAAGTCCAGCCCGCGGTCCTTGATCGGCTTGGCCAGCCGGTCGAGATCGGCCGCCCGCAGCGACGGCAACAGGAAATGCTTCGCGCCCATGCGCGCGAGCCGGTCGATGGTCTGCTCCGCCAGCGCCGGCGTGCGCGCATAGCAACTGTCCAGATTCGGTTCGAGCTGACAGTTCTCGGCGGTCATCATCACGAACTCGCCGTCGACCCATTGCTCGGCGGCCAACGACGGCAGCGGCAGGGCGGCGGCGAGCAGCAGGCTCAGCGGGACGATCGGCTTCATGCGGGTACGGTTCCTTGGGAAAGCAGGCAGGACATGCGCGGCCAGCGCTTGCATGGGCCATGCGGGGATGGACCATGCGGGCCGTCCGCGGCCCGATGGCGTGCCATTGTGTGCCTGTGCGGTCTCAGTCGCCGCGAACTGCGGGGCTTACTGCGCGACCAGCTGAATCCCGTGCTTGCGGAACGCCCCCAACACCGCGTCGTAGATGTCCGAGGCGACGTTGTTCTGCCCGTTCTCCGGATCGGAAATCCAGAAATGCCCGTCGAGCTGGATGCCCTTGTCGTTGACGCCGGTGATGTACATGTGCGGCGCCGGCTCCTGCAGCACCCGCGGCTGCGCGTTCATCGCCGCGACGAACAGCTCGCGCGCCACGCTCAGGTCGGCGTCGCCCTTGACCAGCACGCCGCAGACCAGGCGCAGGTTCCGGTCCGACCAGGATTGATTGACGATCACGTTGTTGGTCAGCAGATCGTTCGGCACGATCGCCTCGACCCCGTCGCGGGTGCGGATCATGGTGTAGCGCACGGTCATGCGGGTGACCCGGCCGGACACCGAGTTGCTGACGATGTTGTCGCCGACCCGCACCGATTGCTCGAACAGCACGATCAGCCCGCTGATGTAGCTCGCCGCCAGCTTCTGCAGGCCCAGGCCCAGGCCGATGCCGAGCGCGCCGCCGAACGCGGCCAGGGCGGTGATGTTGATGTTGCTGACGGCGAAGATGGTCAGGGTCGCGGCGATCCAGATCGCCACGCTGAAGATGCGCGACAGCGCCAGGATGAAGTTCGGCTGCAGGGTGCGGCTGCGGCGCAGCAGCTTGGTCACGCTCTTGTCGCCCCACAGCGCGACGATGGCGATGACCACGCCGCTGATGAGGCCGCCGATCAGGCCCTGGCTGGAAATCTTGACGCCGCCGAACTCGAAACTGGCGCCGTACAGCTTGGCCAGGGTCTGGCTGCGGTCGACGAACACCGCGACCACCAAGGTCAGCCACGCCACCACTGTCACCGCGCGCAGCATGATCTTCAGCGGCAGGGTCGGGCGGAACAGCAGCTCGACCACCGCGCCGAAAACGCGGATGACCAGGAACAGCAACAGCAAGGTGCCGGCCAGGCCGATCAGCGGATTGTCGAACGAGCCGCCGAACAGACTCAGCCCGCCGAGCACGAGCAAGGTCAGCGCCGGCGTGCACAGGTATTCGACCAAGGTCGACAGCACCGGCCGCTGATGGCCGAGCTTCTGCTTGAGCTTGCGCGTGGCCAGCACGCCGATCGCGACCGCGACGCTGAGCGCGAGCAGGGCGACCAGCAGGTCGGTCGGGTTCGACACCACGTCCATGGCGTCGGAGACGACTTCGGCCAGCTCCGGATCGTGTTCCAGCGGCGGCTTGGGGGCGGTGGCGGCGCTCATCGGTCGGTGCTGTAGTCCGGTTCGAGTTTGGTCAGGGCGCGGTCGCGGCGGCATTGCGCCAGCGGCTTGCCCTTGGCCGAGAGGATGCGGGCGATGTTGTGGTCGGGGCCGGTCACGACCTTCAAGCAGGCGCAGCCGTAGCCGTAGCCGCGGTCGTCGCCTTCGTGCGCGACCCATTCCTTCTTCGACGGCGGCGCCGGCCAAGGGCCTTCGGCCTGGTGCCCGCCCTGGATGCCCACGGTCCATTCCGCATCGGGATCGATCAGCCAGGCATTGCCCGGGGTCGGGTTGATGAACCAGCCGCAGCGCGTTTCCGGCTTCGGCGGCGCGGCGAGCGCGGCGCCGGCCAGCAAGGCAGCGGCGACGGAGAAAGCCATGCGCGGGAACCGCATGCGCAGCGAGAGCGGGGGACGTCCGTTGTGGGTCATGCGCGTTCTCCGTGAGTTGCGGCCATGGTAGCCCGCGCGTGCGTCGCGTCGTCCTGCGCGCTCAGCCCTCCGCCCCAGCCGCCAGCGCCAGCCGGAATTCCAGCAGGCGCGCCGCGGGATGGGCGTGAAGCCAGTCGTCCAGCATCGCCCGCGCCCCGGCTTCGTCGCGCGCGGCCAGGCCGATCCAGCGCGCGCCGTGGCCGTCCGCGTCCTGGTCGAGCGGCGGATGGTCGTGGCCGGCGTCGGGATCGCCGAGCGAGCAGGCCCGGCAAATGTGGCGCACGCTGCCGGTCCAATCCTCGGCTTGCCCGTCGTCGCGGTGCGCGCGTTCGACCAGCGCGTCCAGGCTGTCCGCGTCCGGCGTTTCGATCCAGGCCTCGAACGTCGCGTAAGGCGAGGCCTGCCACAGCTCCAGCGCGTCGAACACCGAGTACTCGCGGTCGCCGCTGCGGCGGGTGCCGTTCGGCGCGCCGTCGTTGAGGACGATGTCGGCGTAGCGGTGGCCGCTGTCGGGCAAGGGCACGTTGCGGATGCGCGCGCGCGCCGGATCGAGCCTGTCGCACCAGACCACTTCGCCGCGGCCGTGCGGGTCCAGCCGCACCGGCGCGCGGCCGCAGTTCATGTCCGGTTCGCCGTCGCCGGCCTCCACGTTCATGCCGAAGCGCTGCCACGCTTCGCGCGCGGCGCTCCAGTCGCGCAGCGCGGTCGCGGCGATGCCGAGATTCCACGCCGCGCCTTCGTGCGCGTCGCGCCGCTCCAGCGCGGCGCGGTTGGCCTGCAGCGCCTGCGGCCATTCGCCGCGTTCCTTATGCAGCAGGCCGATGCCGAACCACGGCGGCGCCCAACCCGGATCGGCGGCCGCGCTGCGCCGGTAATCGCGCAGCGCGGCGTCGGCGTCGCCGCGCCAGTGGCGGCGTTCGGCCAGGGCCAGCAGCACCCTGGCGCGGCGCAGGTCGTAGGCGGTCGGATCGGAAGCGGTCATGCGGCGGGCCCGTAAGCAAACCCGCGCACACTATCAGTCTTCCTCATGCCGCGGCTTGTAGGCCTCCACCAGTTTCTGCTGCACCGTCGGCGGCACCGGCTCGTAATGGCTGAAATCCAGCGAATAGCGCCCGCGTCCGGCGGTCACCGATTTCAGTTCGGCGGCATAGCCTTCCAGTTCCGACAGCGGCACCTGCGCGCGCACCACGATCTCGCCGCCGCGGACGCTGTCGGTGCCGTTGATGCGCGCGCGCTTGCTGGCCAGCCCGCCGCTGATGTCGCCCATGTGCTGCTCCGGCACGTTGACTTCCAGGTCGACGATGGGTTCCAGCACCTGCGGGCGCGCCTTGCCGATCGCGTCGAGGAACGCCTTCTTGCCGGCGGCGACGAACGCGACTTCCTTGCTGTCGACGCTGTGGTACTTGCCGTCGTACACGACCACGCGCACGTCCTGGATCGGATAGCCGGCCAGCGCGCCGTCGTGCAGCACCTGGCGCACGCCTTTCTCCACCGCCGGCAGGAACTGGCCCGGAATGGTGCCGCCCTTGACCTCGTCGACGAACTCGAAGCCGCCGCCGCGCGGCAGCGGTTCGATGCGCAGGAACACCTCGCCGAACTGGCCGGCGCCGCCGGTCTGCTTCTTGTGGCGGTGATGGCCTTCGGCGCGGCCGGCGACGGTTTCGCGATACGCGATCCGCGGCGGCCGCGATTTCACTTCGACCCCGTACTTGTCCTTGAGCCGGTCCAGGTTGATGCGCAGGTGCAGGTCGGACAGGCCGCGGATCACGGTCTCGTTGGTCTCGGCCTCGTGTTCTACGTGGAAGCAGGGGTCTTCCTCGGCCAGCTTGTGCAAGGCGTTGGACAGTTTCTGCTCTTGCCCCTTGCTCGCCGCCTCCACCGCCAGACCGAACATCGGCCGCGGGAAATTCAGCGGCGCCAGATGGATGTGGTCCTCGTCGTGGCTGTCGTGCAGCACCGCGTCGAAATGCAGTTCGTCGACCTTGGCCACCGCGGCGATGTCGCCGGGCACGGCCTGTTCGATCTCGACGTGGTCCTTGCCCTTGAGCTTGAACAGATGCCCGACCTTGAACGGCTTCTTGCCGTCGTCGACGAACAACTGGGTGTCCTTCCTGACCGTGCCCTGATAGACGCGGAACACGCCGAGCTTGCCGACGAAGGGATCGTTGACGATCTTGAACACGTCGGCGATGACGTGGGCCTTGGGGTCGGGCGTGGCCTGGATCGGCTGGGCGTCGTCGCCGGAGCCTTTCGCGAACGGTGGCGGATTGGCTTCGCCCGGATGCGGGAACAGGCGTTCGGTGGTATCGAGCAATTCCTGCACGCCTGCGCCGCTGCGCGCCGAGCAGAACAGCACCGGCACCAGATGGCCTTCGCGCAGGCATTGCTCGAACGCGTCGTGCAGCTCCTGCCCGGACAGGCCGCCTTCGCCGAGGTCGAGGTAGTGCTCCATCACCGTTTCGTTGATCTCCACGACCTGATCGATGATCTTCTGGTGCCAGTCGCCGACCGCGCCGAGGTCGCTGTCGCCGCTCGCGCTGGCGAAGCAGTCGACCACGCGCTTGCCGCCGTCGGCGGGCAGGTTCAGCGGCAGGCATTCGGCGCCGAAGGTCTCGCGGATGTCGGCGAGCACGCGCGCCGCGTCGGCGCCGTCGTGGTCGATCTTGTTGACCACGATCGCCCGGCACAGGCCGCGCGCCTTGGCGTGCTCCATCATCCGGCGGGTGCCGTACTGCACGCCGGTGTCGGCGTCGACCACCACCGCCAGGGTTTCCACCGCGGCCAGCGCCGACAGCGTCGGCCCGCGGAAGTCGGGGTAGCCGGGGGTGTCGATCAGATTGACGTGGATGCCGCCGTGATCGGTGCAGGCGATCGCGCAATCCAGCGAATGCCCGCGCTGTTTCTCGATCGGATCGAAGTCGGACACGGTGCTGCCGCGTTCGATCGTGCCTGCCGTCTGGACTGCGCCGCCGGCGTGCAGCAGGGCTTCGAACAGAGTGGTTTTGCCGGCGCCAGGGTGGCCTGCCAAGGCCACGTTGCGGATTTGTTCTGTGCTGTAGGACATGAGCGGACTTCTCCCTGAGGCTAGGGTCGGAAGGCCGTCATGGCTGTCCGCGCTGCGCGCCCGAGCGTGGCGCTCGGCGGGCGGTCATGGCGGGCCGGCGGGGGCCGGGAGGACAGGCTCGCGCAGGGCGCGGAGTCGGTCAAGTGTGGACCGCGATACCGTGTGCTGGGTCGCGCTTGCTGTGTTGCGGCGCGGCATCGAGCCAGGAGCGAGCGTGCAGCAGCGAGGCGTAAGCGGGAGCGGACGGCGATCCCTCTGCGTCAGCTCACACCTCGCTTCTGCGCGCTCACTTCTATTTCTTAACTCCCCAGCCGCTACGCTACCCGCCCCTCAGCAACGGAGCCGCACACCATGGGTATCTCGCGTCACGCCACCGCGCATTGGGAAGGCGATCTCAAGAACGGACAGGGCCGGCTCAGCACGCCGCAGAGCGGATTGCTCGACAACACCCGCTACGGCTTCAACAGCCGCTTCGGCGAGGAGAAGGGCACCAATCCCGAGGAGCTGATCGCCGCCGCGCACGCCGGCTGCTTCACCATGGCGCTGTCGGCCAAGCTCACCGAAGCCGGGCATCCGCCGGCCAGCCTGGATACCCGCGCCGAAGTCGACTTGTCGATGGAAGGCGGCCCGACCCTGTCGCAGATCCGGCTCAAGGTGAAGGCGCAGGTGCCGGGGATCGACGCGGGCAAGTTCCAGGCCATCGCCGAGGACGCCAAGGCCAATTGCCCGGTGTCGAAAGCGCTCAGCGCGGTGCCGGTGAGCCTGGAAGCCACGCTCCTGTAATCCGGCCGCAGCTACCTGTAGGAGCGGCGCGAGCCGCGACAACCGCAGCGGTGCACGCAAGCGCCGCTACCCGAAGCCGAAAGCCCGCGAGCGCTCGAACCTCTTGGCGCTCACGGACTTTCGGCTTCGGCCGCTTCGGTGGTATCAAACCGCTTCGTTTGTCGCAGCTTGCGCAGCTCCTACAGTCGCTCCGCCCAACAACGTCTCCGCATGCCGCCAGCCGACACCCCCATCCGCTACGCCCTGCTGCTCCACGGCGCCGGCGCCGGCGCGTGGGAATGGAACCTGTGGCGCGACGCGCTGCACGCCCGCGGCATAGACACCCGCGCGCCGGACCTGCAACCGTCGCCGGCCGGCCTGGAAGCGACCACGCTCGCCGACTACCGCGAACAGGCCCGCGCCGCCTTGGCCGCGCTGCCGCGCCCGCGCGCGGCGATCGGCGCCAGCCTCGGCGGGTTGCTGGCGTGGCTGTGCGGCGACCTCGCCGACGCCCTGGTCCTGGTCAATCCGCTGCCGCCGGCGCCGTGGGCGGGCGAGGCGCCGGCGCGGACGTGGCCGGCGCGGGTGCCGTGGCAGCGCGAGGCGCGGCTGGCCTCGACCCGCCGCGCCATGCCCGACGCCGACGAAGCCGCGACCCTGTACGCGCTGCGGCGCTGGCGCGACGAGTCCGGCGCGGTGCTGAGCGAGGCTGTGGGCGGAATCGACGCGCCGCGCCCGGATTGCCCCTGCCTGTGCATCGCCAGCCACGGCGACACCGACGTCGATCCGCGAACCACGGCACGGTTCGCCGCCGCGGTCGGCGCGAGCCTGATCGCCTTGCCGGGCAGCCATGTCGGCCCGCTGCTCGGCCGCGACGCCGCGCGCGCCGCTGCGCAGGCGGCGGACTGGCTGTCGGCGAGGTAAACGAATTTTTGACATCGCCGTCGGGTCCGGCCGCATTCAGCCCGGGTTGACCGCATCGGACCGACGATCCGCTTCGCGCCACTCCGGCGCCTGGGAGCCCCGCCATGAACCGCTCGCTCGTCACCGTCCTGGGCCTGGCCCTGGCCGCCGCCACCGGCATCGCTTCGGCGCAGTCGTATCCGTCCGGTTCGGGCGCGTATTCGGGCAATTACAACAACTACAACACCGGCTCCACGAGCTACAGCTCGCAAGTCGATTTCGCCCGCGTGGTGCGGGTCGACCCGGTGTTCGAAACCTATTCCCAGCCGGTCAGCGCGCCGCGCTGCTACGAACGCCCGACCTATGTCCAGGGCGGCAGCGACTACTACGGCGACGGCTACAGCAACAACGACGGCTATTACGATCAATACGGCAGCCAGCGCCGCAGCGTCGGCACCGAAGGCGGCCGCACCGCGGCGACCGTGGTCGGCGGCATCGTCGGCGCGGTGCTCGGCAGCAAGGTCGGCGGCGGCAGCGCGCGCTACGCCACCTCGGCGATCGGCTCGATGGTCGGCGGCATGGCCGGCCGCAGCATCTACGAACAGAACAAGCGCAGCCAGGAACCGCCGCGCACCGGCTCGGTGCGGGTCTGCGACCCGGTGCCGAACAACGGCTACGCCAACGAGCAGCGCAGCGTGACCGCGTACGACGTCACCTACGAATACGCCGGCAAGACCTATCGCACCCGCACCGACCACAACCCCGGCGACCGCATCCGCGTGCGCGTGGACGTGCGTCCGGACTGAACGGGCGGGCAGGGAATCGGGGCGGGCGCGCAGGAACGGGGCGCCGCCCGCGCCGGTGGGACGCCGGGGCCGCGAGGCTCCGGCGTCTTTCGTTTTGCGGCGCGCGTCGGCGCTTCGGCCGCGCCTAGACCATCGTCGTAACGCACCGCGAGCGCCGCTTGGTCTAGCCTGCGGATGGATGCCCCGCGAGACCGACCGCATGCGTTACGAGGAATTCCACCGCCGTTCGATCGAGCAGCCCGAAGCGTTCTGGGCCGAGCAGGCCCAGGCGATCTACTGGCGCACGCCGCCGCAGCGCATCCTCGATTATTCCGATCCGCCGTTCCGGCAGTGGTTCGCCGGCGGCGAAACCAATCTTTGCTACAACGCGCTCGACCGCCACCTCGACGAGCGCGGCGACCAACTCGCGCTGGCGACGGTGTCCAGCGAAACCGGGCAGACCCGCGAGCTGAGCTATCGCGAGCTGCACCGCGAGGTCAACGTCTTCGCCAGCGCGATCCGCGCGCTCGGCGTCGGCCGCGGCGACCGCGTGGTGATCTACATGCCGAACATGGCCGAAGCGGTGTTCGCGATGCTGGCCTGCGCGCGCATCGGCGCGGTCCACTCGGTGGTGTTCGGCGGCTTCGCCGCGCACAACCTGGCGCTGCGCATCGACGACGCCACGCCGAAGCTGCTGATCTGCGCCGATGCGGGCATGCGCGGCGGCAAGATCATCCCGTACAAGCCGCTGGTCGACGCGGCCTGCGAAGAAGCGCAATCGCCGCCGCCGCACGTGCTGATCGTCGGCCGCGGCCTCGACCCGGGCCATGCCGTCGTGCCCGGCCGCGATGTCGATTACGCGACTCTGCGCGTCCAGCACGAAGGCGCGCAGGTCGAAGTCGAATGGCTGGAATCGAACGAGCCCAGCTATCTGCTGTATACCTCCGGCACCACCGGAAAACCCAAGGGCGTGCAGCGCGACGTCGGCGGCTACGCGGTCGCGCTGGCGCTGTCGATGTGGGCGATCTACGACATCCGCGCCGGCCAGACGATGTTCTCGACCTCCGACGTGGGCTGGGCGGTCGGCCATTCCTACAACGTCTACGGCCCGCTGATCGCCGGCGCGACTTCGGTGCTGTACGAAGGCCTGCCGACGAACCCGGACCCCGGCGTGTGGTGGAGCATTTGCGAGCGCTACGGCGTGCGCACCATGTTCTCCTCGCCGACCGGCATCCGCGTGCTGAAGAAACAGGACGCGTCCTGGCTCAGGAAGCACGACCTGTCGAAGCTGCACTGGCTGTTCCTGGCCGGCGAGCCGCTCGACGAACCGACCGCGCACTGGATCACCGACGGCATCGGCAAGACCGTCATCGACAACTACTGGCAGACCGAAACCGGCTGGCCGGTGCTGGCGCTGATGCCGGGGCTGGACCTGAAGCCGGTCAAGTTCGGTTCGCCGGGTTTGCCGATGCCGGGCTATCACCTGCGGGTGATCGACGAAGCCAGCGGCCGCGACGTCGGGCCGAACGAGAAAGGCGTGCTGGTCATCGTGCCGCCGCTGCCGCCGGGCTGCCTGACTACGGTGTGGAACGACGATGCGCGTTTTTTGGCCAGCTACTTCGGCCACTTCAAGGAACGCCTGTACAGCTCGCTGGACTGGGCGATCCGCGACGAGGACGGCTACACCTTCATCCTCGGCCGTACCGACGACGTCATCAACGTCGCCGGCCATCGCCTGGGCACGCGCGAGATCGAGGAATCGGTGGCCAGCCACGCCAGTGTCGCCGAAGCGGCGGTGATCGGCGTGCGCGACGAGCTCAAGGGCCAGGTGCCGGTGGTGTTCGCCACGCTCAAGGCCGGTGACGCGCTCGACCCGGGCGCGGTCGCCGCGGGCATGCAGGACTGCGTGGTGCGCCAGCTCGGCGCGGTGGCGCGGCCGGCGCGCGTCTACGTGGTCGCCGCGCTGCCGAAGACGCGCTCGGGCAAGCTGCTGCGGCGTTCGATCCAGGCGCTGGCGGAAAGCCGCGACCCCGGCGATCTGTCCACGCTCGACGATCCCGGCGCGCTCGAGGAAGTGCGGCGCGCGCTCGAACGCGGCGCCGATGCGGGCGGCTGAAGCGCTGCGCGTGCGTCGGCCGAGCATGAACGCGAGCGAAAGCGTTCGCCCGCGCAACATCGCTGTTGACGCGATTTTTCTGCGACGGCGTTAGCATCGCGGCAACGGGTGGGCTGCGACCCGCCCTCGATCCAGCGAGGCCAGCGCGCAATGCAGTACTCCAGCCCATCCGTCACCGCCGCCGCAGAGTCCGATCCCGCCGCGGCGCACCGCGTCGAGGGGCGTCCGGGCGAAGCCGGCGCTCCTGGCTGGGACGCCATCAACCATGCCTTGAGCCGGGTCTATCCGCGCCAGTCGCCGTGGCATTCCAGCCAGCCGCCCGGTTCCGACGCGATCCTGCCCGGCATCAGCGCGTACAAGCGCATCACCCCGCTGCCGCATTGGCACTTCGTCACCTACGGCTTCAGCGAGCTGTTCGACAAGCGCAGCGACGAGGCCGACATCAGCGGCTACGGTTTCGAATTGACCTTCCGCCTGGCCAATCCCGACGACGCCGAGGAACCGCCGCGCTGGGCGCTGAACTTCCTGCAGAACCTGGCGCGCTACGTGTTCGACAGCGGCCACGGATTCCATGCCGGGCATTACCTCAGCGCCGGCGGCCCGATCGCCGCCGACAGCGACAGCCAGATCCGCGCGCTGGCCTTCGTCCAGGATCCCGAGCTGGCGCCGGTCGACAGCGAAAACGGGCGTTTCGAATTCCTGCAGATCGTCGGACTCACCAACGAGGAGGAGTTCGCGCTCAAGCGCTGGTCGACGCTGAAGGTGCTGGAGGTCTTCCACGACAGCCTGCCGCTGTGGATCACCGACCTGGAGCGCGGTTCGCTGCTGAGCGATCCGGAGATCGCCGCGCGTCTGGCCGAAGGCTCGGCGCGCGACGGTTCGTCGGTCGGCACGATCTACGCCGATCACGTCGGCTGGGAACAGCGCAAGCGCCTGCTGCGCGCGCCGACCACGCTGCTGGCGCTGAGCGCGCGCCAGATCGGCGAACTGCTGGCGCTGCTGCCGTTGCGGCTGCCGTTCGGCCACGCCTTCAGCGTGATCGGGCCGGACGCGCGGGTGGTGTTCGAGCCGGCGCTGCGCGGCAACGAGGCGCTGGTCGCCGACGGCGTGCTGCATCTGCGCCTGGACGAGCGGGCGCTGCGCAGTCTGGTGTCGCGACTGCGGGCGCAGGCGGGGGTGTACGAAGTCGACGGGTTCGCGGCCTTGCAGGTGCAGGTGCGGTGAGCGCGGCGGCGGTCTGAGGGAAGGGCCGGGAGGCCTTGGCGCAGGCCGTTGCGCCCGAAGGCCGCGGCGTTGTGGTTGCAGGGTCTGCTGACCCGATGCGCTTGCGCCGGACCGCGGCCAGCTCCGGTGGACTTTGCGCATTCAGTCTGCTCGGCCCGCCGCCCTCCATACCCCCGCGCCGCCGGCCGACACACGCCGCGGGTTAAAATGGCCGGATCGCCCCGCCCGGGCCACCCGGAGTCCGTCAGATGTCACAGCTTTCCGCCGGCGCCAAGTTCCGCGCCGCGCTCGCCGCCGAATCGCCGCTGCAGGTGATCGGCGCGATCAACGCCAACCACGCCCTGCTGGCCAAGCGCGCCGGTTACCGCGCCATCTACCTGTCCGGCGGCGGCGTCGCCGCGGGTTCGCTGGGCCTGCCGGACCTGGGCATCAACACGCTCGAAGACGTGCTGATCGACGTGCGCCGCATCACCGACGTGTGCGACCTGCCGCTGCTGGTCGACATCGACACCGGCTTCGGTCCGAGCGCGTTCAACATCGAGCGCACGGTCAAGTCGCTGATCAAGGCCGGCGCGGCCGCCTGCCACATCGAGGACCAGGTCGGCGCCAAGCGCTGCGGCCACCGTCCGGGCAAGGAGATCGTCTCCGCCGGCGAAATGGCCGACCGGGTCAAGGCCGCCGCCGACGCCAAGACCGATCCCGATTTCTTCCTGATCGCGCGCACCGACGCCATCGCGGTCGACGGCGTCGACGCGGCGATCGAACGCGCGGTCGCCTGCGTGGAAGCCGGCGCCGACGGCATCTTCGCCGAGGCCGCCTACGACTTGGCGACCTACCGCCGCTTCGTCGACGCGGTCAAGGTGCCGGTGCTGGCCAACATCACCGAGTTCGGCCAGACCCCGCTGTTCTCGCGCGAGGAGCTGGCCTCGGCCGGCGTGGCGATCCAGCTGTTCCCGCTGTCGGCGTTCCGGGCGATGAACAAGGCCGCCGAGAACGTGTACGAATCGATCCGCCGCGACGGCCACCAGAAGAACGTGGTCGACAGCATGCAGACGCGCGCGGAGCTGTACGACCGCATCGGCTACCACGCGTTCGAGAGCAAGCTCGACGCCTTGTTCGCCAAGAACGGCGGCTGAGATTCCCTAGTTTTTCCTTCTCCCGCTTGCGGGAGAAGGTGGCCCGAAGGGCCGGATGAGGGCAAGCGAAACTTCAAGCCAGCGCCGCAAGCCAGAAGTCGCGCGCCCTCACCCTAGCCCTCTCCCGCAAGCGGGAGAGGGAACAGAAGACAATTCTTTTAGAGGAAGGACCATGAGCGATACCGCATCGACCCTGCCCAAGCCGAAAAAATCCGTCGCCCTCAGCGGCACCGCCGCGGGCAACACCGCGCTGTGCACCGTCGGCCGCAGCGGCAACGATCTGCACTACCGCGGCTACGACATCCACGACCTGGCGACCAAGGCCACCTTCGAGGAAGTCTCGCACCTGCTGGTCCACGGCGCGCTGCCGACCGCTTCCCAGCTCAAGGCCTACAAGACCAAGCTCAAGCGCCTGCGCGGCCTGCCGGCGATCGTCACCGACGCGCTGGAACTGGTGCCGGCCAACGCCCACCCGATGGACGTGCTGCGCACCGGCTGCTCGGTGCTCGGCACGGTGCTGCCCGAGCGCGAAGGCCATCCGGCCAGCGAAGCGCGCGACATCGCCGACCGCCTGATCGCCAGCTTCGGCTCGATGCTGCTGTACTGGTGGCATTTCACCCGCAACGGCCGCCGCATCGACTGCGAGACCGACGACGATTCGGTCGCCGCGCACTTCCTGCACCTGCTGCACGGCGAGCCGCCGAGCCAGCTGCTGGCCGATTCGCTCGACAAGTCGCTGATCCTGTACGCCGAGCACGAGTTCAACGCCTCGACCTTCACCGCCCGCGTCATCGCCGGCACCGGCTCGGACCTGCATTCGTGCATCACCGGCGCGATCGGCGCGCTGCGCGGCCCCAAGCACGGCGGCGCCAACGAAGTGGCGATGGACATCATCTCGCGCTACGGCGACGCCGACGAGGCCGAGGCCGACATCCGCGCCCGGGTCGAACGCAAGGAGATCGTCATCGGCTTCGGCCATCCGGTCTATACCGTCGGCGATCCGCGCAACCCGATCATCAAGGAAATCTCGCGCGCGCTGTGCAAGGACGGCGGCAACCAGACCCTGTTCGACGTCAGCGAGCGCATCGAGAACCTGATGTGGGACAGCAAGAAGATGTTCCCGAACCTGGATTGGTACTCGGCCTCGGCCTATCACATGATGGGCATCCCGACGCCGATGTTCACGCCGCTGTTCGTGATCGCCCGCACCACCGGCTGGAGCGCGCACGTGATCGAACAGCGCGAGGACGGCAAGATCATCCGCCCCAGCGCCAACTACACCGGGCCGGAAGATCGCGAGTACGTGCCGATCGAGAAGCGCTGACCTGCGTCCGGCGCCCGCGCGGCGCCTAGAACGCAGGACGAACGGCAAAAAGGCCAGGCGCGAGCCTGGCCTTTTTCGTGCGCGAAACGCCGCCGCGAGCGTGCGTGGTTGACTGCGGTCCGCTTGCGGCTAACGTCGAATGCGACACAGAACGCATGCGCGGCGCAGTGGCATAGTCCGGTGCCGACAGGCATGCGGCGGGTTCGAGACGCGGCGCGAAGCCCGGATGCGGCGCGGCGACACGGAAGCATCGAGCACGAGGAAGAACCATGCGCGACAGCGACGTTCCGGCGAAGACCAACGAAGGCCGCGACGAAATCGAACACCGCACCCGCAAGCTGCCGCCGATGCTGCGTTCGATCCTGTTGATCGTCGACGGCGAACGCAGCGCGCGCCACCTGCGCGAGCTGTCCGCCAGCCTGCACGGCCCGGCCGACGCGCTGGAGCAACTGGAACAGATGGGCTTGATCGCTTCGTCGGCCGCGGTGGCCGCGAGCCTCGCGGCGCAGGCGCCGGCGCGCGCGGCGGCGGCCGAAACGGCGTCTTCGGCGCAGTCGGCGCCGGCGCAACGCTATCAGGCGCTGTACTCGCTGATGAGCGAAGCGGTGCGCGACCACCTCGGGCTGCGCGGCTATTTCCTCCAGCTCAAGATCGAGCGCTGCGGCAGCAGCGACGAACTGGCGGCGGTGTTGCCGGAGCTCAGCGCGGCGCTGGCGAAGGCGCGCAAGGACGACGTCGCCGCGCAGATCGAGGCGCAGTTCGCCGCCAACGGCTGAGGTCGAACTTGCAAACAAAAAAGCCGGCCCTTCCGCCGCAGCGCAAGGGCCGGCTGATCGTGCGTACGCGCTTACGCGATGCCTTCGGCCTTCAGCGCAGCCTGCACGCCGGCATCGGCTTCCATGCGCTGCTTGAACGCGGCCAGGTCCTCGTAGCCCGACAGGTCGACCTTGGTCGCCGCGGCCCAGCGCAGGGTGATGTAGAGATACGGATCGGCGTAGCTGCGGAAGCCGGCCAGCCACTGGCGATCGGCGAGGCGCTGATCGGCCGCGGCGTACAGCTTGCGCACGCGCTCGCGCGCGGTCTGGCGGACGACATCGGCCTGCGCGGGATCGGGATGGAACGCGCCCGGCGAGAAGATCGGCACGAACGCCGGATGGATGTCGGAATTGCAGTACGCCAGCCAACGCGCGGCTTCGGCGCGCTGCTGCGCGCTGCCGTCGCCGGCCAACTGCGCCTGCGGGAAGGTGTCGGCGATGTAGCCCATGATCGCCGAGTTCTGGGTCAGCACGAACGGGCCGTCGACGACCGCCGGCACCGCGCCGGCCGGATTGATCGCCAGATACGCCGGCGCCTTCATCGTGTCCTTGTCGAGGATTTCGACTTCGAACGCGCCGCCCGTCCATTGCAGGGCGATGTGGTCGGCGGTGGAGCACGCGCCGGGCTTGCTGTAGAGCTTCATGGGTGGCGACCCTCTGGTAGTGGGCCGGCGACTATCGCCGGTCTCCAGGGGATGCTCAAGGAGGTGGGTGCAACGGTGCGTTACGGTGTGGAGCGGGGAGATGGAGCGGGGTAGGAAAGCGGGGGTGGGGGACTGTGGACTGGGGCGAACTGGAAGACGCGAAGATCTCCAGTTTCCTAACCCCTAACCCCTAACCCCGCTTTGGCTTCCCTCAGCCGCGCCGCGGCTTGAGCGCCTGCACCTTGTAGAACGTGTGATCGCCGATCGTCGCCACCTGATAGGCGTTGCGCCACGAGGGGCTGGCGATCGCGTGCGCGGCGAAGTGGCTCGCGCCGGGCACGATCTCCTTGCGCTGGCCGGCCGGCAGCGCCCAGTTGCGCTCCGCGGCCAGGGCCACGTTGACCGACTCGGCCCAGGCCTCGGAATTGCTCAGGCGGGTGCCCGGCGAGACCAGGGTCGGGGCGAACTGCTTGTTGGCGGTGACGACCTCGCAGACGGTGTCGCCCCACAGGCCGCTGTCGCGGCGGCGCAGGGCCACCTCGGCGACAGCTTGTTGGCCGCGTTGGGACTGGTCGCGGGCTTCCAGGTAAACGGTGGTGCTCAGGCACAGCGAATCGGCGGTCTGCGGCGGAAGCACGGAGGCCAGCCACAATATCCAAGCCAGTTTCATATCGGACTCCTTGCTCCGTTGCGTCGGGCCGCACTGGGCCGTCCATCCTCCGCAACGGAGGAAAGGGACGGCGGTGAGGCCGACATGGCGTACTGGGGAGGGCAGCGGCTCTAGCGGCGCGCTTTTGCCCCGTCACCGGGACCGGGGGCAAATGAGCGCCCGGGGCGGTGGTGGGTGCCGCCTCTGCAGGGGGCGGCGGAAAAGTCGGCGAACGGTAGCGACGCGAATCCAAACCGACACTGAACGGCTAAATCCAAGTTTCTAATTTAGTTGGAGTTTTTATTCTGAACAGGCGCTAGGTGCTTGGTTCTGAAAGGCTTTGTGCCGGCACGAAGCGTGCCGACCTCGTCTCGCCCTTGTGTGAGCGAGCCGGTTCAGCAAAGTCGGGGAGGGTGGTTTGGCGTCTCCGGGCGACGGTGGACTCGGGTTGGGGTGGGATTTCGGGCCATGACGGTCAAGCGAACCCCACCGATTGGGGTAAGCGGTCACAGACGGCCCTACAGAATCCGGTCGGGGGTGGGGCGAGCGCCCGGGATGGCCCCCTGTAGGAGCGACGCGAGTCGCGACCGCGACAACGCAACCACGATGAAAGCTGCGGCGCAGTTGCGTTGTCGCAGTCGCGACTCGCGTCGCTCCTACAGGGGCAAATCCACACATACATATATATGTGTGGATGCGCGGCTCAGAGCTGCGCTGCGAGCCGGCTGGCCTGCGCGATCGCGCGCTTGGCGTCGAGCTCGGCGGCGACGTCGGCGCCGCCGATCACGTGCACCGGTTGGCCGCTGCCGGCCAGCGCTTCGGCCAGCGGCTTGTACGGCTCCTGGCCGGCGCAGATCACCACCTGGTCGACCGGCAGCACCTGCTCGCTGCCATCGATGCGGATGTGGAAGCCTTCGTCGTCGACGCCGACGTATTCGACCCCGCCGAGCATGCGCACCTGCTTGGCCTTCAAGGTCGCGCGATGGATCCAGCCGGTGGTCTTGCCGAGCTTCGCCCCGGGCTTGCCGGCGCTGCGTTGCAGCAGCCACACCTGCCGCGCCGGCGGGGTCGGCCGCGGCGCGGTCAGGCCGCCGCGGTTGTCGGCGTAGTCCAGGTCCACGCCCCATTCGGCGCGCCATTGCGCGGGGTCCGGGTAATGCGGGGCGTCGTCGCCGGAATGGGCGCCGTCGTGGACCAGGAATTCGGCCACGTCGAAGCCGATGCCGCCGGCGCCGACGATGGCCACGCGCGCGCCGGGCACGACCCGGCCCTGCAGCACGTCGAGATAGGTGCAGACCTTGGCGTGGTCGCTGCCGGGGAAGTCGACCGCACGCGGGCGGATGCCGGTGGCGAGCACGATCTCGTCGAACCCGGCCAGCGCGGCCGCGTCGGCCTCGGTGTTCAGGCGCAGCTCGACCCCGGTCTGTTCGATCCGGCCGGCGAAGTAGCGCAGGGTCTCGTAGAACTCCTCCTTGCCCGGGATCCGCTTGGCCAGATTGAACTGGCCGCCGATGCGCGCGGCGCGGTCGAACAAGGTGACGGTATGACCGCGCTCGGCCGCGACCGTCGCGCAGGCCATGCCGGCCGGGCCGGCGCCGACCACGGCCACGCGCTTGGGCTGGGCGGTCGGGCGGTAGTTGAGCTCGGTCTCGGCGCAGGCGCGCGGGTTGACCAGGCAGCTGGCGTGCTTGTTCTCGAACACGTGGTCCAGGCAGGCCTGGTTGCAGCCGATGCAGGTGTTGATGTCGGCGGCGCGGCGATTGCGCGCCTTGTTGACCCACTCCGGGTCGGCCAGCAGCGGCCGCGCCATCGACACCATGTCGGCGTCGCCCTCGGCGAGGATGCGTTCGGCTACGTCGGGCATGTTGATGCGGTTGGTGGTCACCAGCGGCAGCCGCACTTCCTCCTTGAGCCGCCCGGTGATGCCGGTGAACGCGCCGCGCGGCACCGAGGTGGCGATGGTCGGCACCCGCGCCTCGTGCCAACCGATGCCGGTATTGATCAGGGTGGCGCCGGCGGCTTCGATCGCGCGGGCCTGGGCGATGACCTCGCTCCAGGTCGAGCCTTCTTCGACCAAGTCGATCATCGACAGCCGGTAGACGATGATGAAGTCCGGCCCGCAGGCCTCGCGGATGCGGCGCACGATCTCGACGCTGAAGCGGTAACGCTGCGCGGCTTCGCCGCCCCAGCCGTCGCGGCGCTTGTTGGTGCGCGGCACGGTGAACTGGTTCAGCAGGTAGCCCTCCGAGCCCATCACCTCGACCCCGTCGTAGCCGGCCTCGCGCGCCAGCCGCGCCGAATTGACGAAGGCCTTGATCTGCCGCTCGACCCCGCCGGCCGACAGCGCGCGCGGAGTGAACGGGTTGATCGGCGCCTTGAGCTTGCTCGGCGCGACCTGCAGCGGGTGATAGCCGTAGCGGCCGGCGTGCAGGATCTGCATGCAGATGCGGCCGCCGTGCTCGTGCACGGCGCGGGTCACCTGCTTGTGCTTGGCCGCTTCCCACGGCCAGCTGAGCTTGCCGCCGAACGGCTTGAGCCAGCCGACGATGTTCGGCGCGAAGCCGCCGGTGACGATCAGCCCGACCCCGCCGGCGGCGCGCTCGGCGAAATACGCGGCCAGCTTGGGGAAGTCGGCGGCCTTGTCCTCGAGCCCGGTGTGCATCGAACCCATCAGCACCCGGTTGGGCAGGGTGCAGAAGCCCAGGTCCAGCGGCGCGAACAGGTGCGGATAGAGCGGATGCGGGCCGGCGTCGGCGGATGCGGCGGAGGCGGGAGCGGTCGGAGCGGCCGTGGTCATTGCTGGCTGGATACGCTGGCGTATGGATTGCGCACGATGCCGGGAAAAGCCCTGGAATTCAAGCGGGAAACGTCGGTTCCGGCAGGCGCGTGCGGGGTTTCGCCGGAGCCGACCGGCACTTTCGCAGCGCAGCGCGTGCAAACCGCGCGAAGACAGGCACGCCGGCGCGCCGGCCGCAACGGTTGTCACGCCCCGCCGCATCGCCGAACATGCCCGACCCTCCGTAGTCCGCCTTACATGGACGCAGCCGCCGAAACCAGCCTCCAGGACTACCTGCGCGCCGACATCGTCGCCGCCGACCTACCCGACCTGCAGCCCCTGCTGGGCGCGCGCGATCTGCTGCGCGCCTTCTCCACCCTGTTCCACGGCGGCGAGGAGTCGGTGATGGTGCGGCTGCTGGTGCTGCGCGCCATCGGCGAGCGCGGCGAAGCGCCGGACTGGAGCCCGCAGGAACTGCGCGAACACTTCGCCTACCTCGACCCGGTCAAGTTCGACACCGTGATCGGCCGCCTGCGCGACAACGACCTGTTGTTGTGGGACGGCCAGACCCAGCGCTACCGCATCAGCCCGGCCGGCCGTCAGGCGCTGGCGGCGATCGGCCTGCTGCTGCAGTTCAACCGCGAAGGCGACGAACTGGCCTACGTGACCGCGCAGATCGCCGCCGGCCAGGCCGTCGGACGGGTGCGTTCGGACGACCTGCAGCATCTGCTGTCGCGCTTGAACGAACTGCGCGAAGACTTCGACCAGGCGGTGCTGTCGGGTTCCGAGCACCGCATCCAGCGCGCCGCCGGCACCTTGCAACATGCGTGGCGCTGGATCGAGAAAGGCACCCAGATCGTCGAGGACATCTCCGCCGATCTGGAACTCGACAGCCACACCCACCGCGTCGCCCAGCAGATCGGCCGCGCCCAGAGCGCGATGCTGCGCCAGGCCTCGGTGTTCCAGCGCGCGCTGAGCCAGCTCGACCGCCATCGCGTGCACCTGGGCGCGAGCGGTTTGTCCTCGTCCGACGTCAACCGCTTCCTGCGCGAGCTCGACATCGACAAGCTCGCCGGCATCGCCGACGACCTGCTGACGCGCACCGCGATTCCGGCGTTCATGCTCGCGCCGATCGCGCTGGACGTGGCCGAGTACGAACTGGTCGAACGCGAGCGCGAAGCGCGCGAAGACCAGTCGCTGCCGCCGGCGCAAGCCGCGCCGAGCGCGGAAGGCTCGCCCGCGGCGGCGACCGATTTCGCTTATGCGGAGAACTGGCTCGACCAGCTGACCGCGCTGGCCGGCGGCGCGCCGGCCGACGATGCGTCGCTGCCGTCGGCGCCGCTGTCGACGGTGGTGCCGCACGACAATTTCTCGCTCAGCGCGTATCGCCTGTCGCTGCTCGGCCTGATCGGCGATCCCGGCGCGGAGAACCGCGAAGGCGTCAGCGCCTCGATGGCGCGGCTGCCGCTGGCGTGGCGGGTGGAGACGCAGTTCGAAACCATCGGCCATTCCGGCGTGGCCTACATGAGCCGCGGTCGCCTGGACACGTTGAGCGAAGAAGAACTGCTGCAAGCGCGCCAGCCGCGCAAGCGCAAGGCCGCTGCGGAAACGACGGCGGACGGCGAAGCCGTCGACGCCGACGCCGCGCCGGCCAAACGCAAGCGCGCCGCCAAGCCACAAGACGACGACAACAAGAAGACCGCCTCCGACGACGCCGCGCCCAAGCGGCGCAGCAAGAAAGCGGCCAAGGACACCGTACCCACCGCATGAACGATCCCATCGCTTCCCTGATCGCGCGGCTGCTGGCCGAACGCTGGCTGTCGCGCGACGATGCCGCCGTCCGCGAACTGCTGACCGACGCCGAACTGCGCAACGACCTCGACCGCCGCCTGGCGTCGGTCGGCATGCGTTTGCTCGAACATCCTTACGCCGCGCACATCGCGGTCGGCATCGCCCGGCCGCAGGAATCGGCGGTGTTCGGCAGCGCCAAGGCCTGGTCCTCGACCAACCTGCAGCTCGACCGCGACGCCATCGCCTTGCTGGTGGTGCTGTGGGCGCTGCTGGTGCTGCCCAAGCGCCAGCGCCAGATCGCCCGGCAGAAGGCCGACCGCGATCAGGACCAGGAGCAGATGTTCGCCGAACTCAAGCCAGTGCCGGTCGGCGCCGAAGTGGTCGAGCCGATCAACGAACGCACGCTGATGGCCGACTTCGGCGAGAAGCTCGGCGGCAAGACGCGGATCCAGTTCAACCTGGGTTCGCTGGCGCGGCAGGGGTTCATCTTGCGGCGCAAGGAAAAGATCCATGAGGGGCCGATGCTGGATTTGGCCTTCGATTACGAACGCATCGCCGGGCGGGTGATGGACGGCGCGCTGTCGTTCGTCGTCGCCGAAGCGCGCCAGCACGCGCAGGAGATGGCCGAGCGCGAAGCCGCCGACGCCTTGCTCGAAAGCGAGAACGAACGCGCGACCGCGGCCGAGCTGGCCGACGCCGCGCTGGCCGCGGCGGGGTTGCAGGCCGACGATTACGACGCGTTCCAGGCTGCGATCGAGGCGGTGGAAAGCGTCGTGGCGGCGGACGCGGACGCGGACGAAGCGTTGCCGCAAGCGGTCGCGGCCGAAACCGATGCCGTCGCTGACGACGATGCCGAACCTGCCGCGGCGACCGACGAAGAAACCGTCGACGCCGGCTCCGCCGAAGCGGACGACCCCGCAACACAGGACGACCCCGTCCCGCCCGAAGACATGAAGCACGAGGAGGCCGCGGCCGATGTTTGAGTTCCGCTCGCTCGAAGTCGTGCACTGGGATTACTGGCAGCGTTTCCAACTGCCGCTGGACGCGTCGATCGTCACCGTGGTCGGGCCGAACGGTTCGGGCAAGACCACCTTGCTCGACGCGTTGCGCACCCTGCTGGCGATCGAAGACCGCGACACCGCGCGCGACTACAAGACCTATCTGCGCCACAACGGCAAGCCGTACGCCTGGCTGCGCGCGGTGGTCAGCAACAGCCCCGACCGCCGCGGCGGCCGGCCGTTCTTCCCGATCAAGGACGATCAGGTCACCCTGGCCTGCCGCATCCGCAAGCGCGGCGGCGACTGGAGCCGCGATTACCAGATCGTCGGCGGCGACGTGGCGGTGGAGACGCTGGAGCAGGGCGGCGAATGGATGGGCGTGCGCGACTACCGCGTGCGTCTGGCCGGCGCCGGCCTGACCCGGGCGATCTGCCGGGTGCTGACCCTGGAGCAGGGCGCCACCGACAAGCTCTGCCAGTACTCGCCGCGCGAACTGTTGCAGCTGATCTTCGACGTGTTCGAAGACAAGGCCGTGCTCGACGACTACCAGCGCGCGCGCACCGAGCAGTTCGACGTGGAAAAGGAATTGCAGCAGCTCGGCCAGGACCTGGCCGGCCTGCACCTGCGCCTGGAATCGGCCAAGGCCGACGTGCGTTCGTTCGAGGACTACAACGCGCTGCGCAACCAGCGCCAGCGCCTGGAAACCGAGATCGCGCCGAAGGTCGAACTGGCCGATCAGCGCAACGCCATCGAAGGCGCCAAGCCGCGCCTGACCGGCCTGCGCCGCGCGCTGCGCGAGCGCGAGCGCATGCTCGACGAGATGCAGCGCGAAGACGCGGTCGCCTCCGGCGGCCGCGAGAGCCTGGTCGAAGCCATGCGCGAGGCGCGCCGTCAGGTCGCCGCCAGCGAGCAGGCCTTCACCCAGGCGCGCGACGCCGCGCGCGACGCCGAGATGCTGGTCAAGCGCCGCGACGAGCTGGCCAAGCTGCAGGCGCAGCGCGGCGAAGTCGACGTGGATTCGCTCAGCGCCGCGGTCGAGAACGGCCGCCGCCGCCAGGCCGAACTCAAGCTGGAAGCCGAGCGCGACCGCAAGCGCGCCGGCGAACTGGCCGCGCAGCTGGCCGCGCTCAGCGGCGGCGGACGCATCGTCGAGCCGTTCGAGCGCGAGTTCCGCAGCGGCCTGCTCAAGGCCAACATCGACCATCACGTGCTGACCGAACTGGTCGAGATCGTCGATCCGCAGTGGTCGGTCGCGGTCGAAGCGGTGCTGGCGCCTTACCGGCATCTGTTGGTGCTGGAAAATCCGAAGGACGCGCGCGCCGCGTGGCAGCTCGGCGAAAGCCAGCAGTACCGCCACTTCATCGTCGCCGAGCGCGCGCCGGTGCCCAAGCCCAGCGCCGGTTCGCTGCTGGAAGTGGTGCGTTTCTCGGCCGATCCGCCGGCATGGCTGCCGCGCCAGCTCGACCGCATCCGCCGGGTCGCCGACATCGAACACGGCTCGCGCCTGCCGGCGCAGCAGGACTGGATCACCCAGAAGGGCTATCTGCGCGAAAGCCGCGGCGGCCGCCACATCGGCGGCACCCAGCAGCACTTCGGCAGCGGCGCGCGCCAGTCGCAGCTGGCCGAGCTGCGCGTCGAGCAGGAGACCATCGCCCAGCGCGCGCAGGCGCGCGAGGCCGAACTGCAGGAACTGAGCCAGCGCGTCGACGCCGACCAGTCGCGCCTGCTCGGCCTGGACGCGACCCAGGAACTGGTGACCCGCGCCGGCGAATTCGCCGCCGCGGCCGAACGCCTGCCGGAACTGGCCGAAGCCGCCGGCGCCGCCGCCGCCGCGCTCGGCGAGGCGCGCGCGCGCATCGATGCGGCCGGCGACCAGGACAAGGCCGAAGGCATCGCCGCGGCCAAGCGCCAGGGCCAGATCGACGCGCTGGCGCGCGAACTGCGCGAGCGCAGCGCGCAGATCAACGGCGAGCGCCAGAGTTTGATCCAGCGCATCGTCGACTACCGGCGCAAGCGCGCGATCATGCCCGAGTCCTGGCGCACCGCGGCCGCGCTGCACGCCGCACGCGAGGAGTACGAAAGCGCCTCGGCGGTGCGCCGCGAGATGGAGCGCATCGACGACCGCCTGGAGCGCGGCGGCTTCGTCACCGACGAATCCTGCGTGCCGCTGCGCGACAAGATCGGCGCCGACCACGACGATCTGGCCAGCTCGATCATGCGCCGCGAAGGCCATCTGGACCGCGCCAAGCGGCTCACCGAGGAAGCGCGCGGCGCCTACATCAACGTGCTGCGCGCGACCGTGCGCCGCTACAAGAAGAACCTCGCCGCGCTCGGCGAACTGGCCGGCATCGGCGTCGACGCCGACATGCCCGAGCTGGCCAACAACGACGTCGCGCTGGCCCAGGCCGGTTTGTCGGTGCGCTTCGATTTCGACCGCAAGGGCTGGATCGGGCTGGACGACGGCGAAGCTTCCGGCGGCCAGCAGGTGATGAAGTCGTTGCTGCTGTTGGTGGCGCTGCTGCGCGACGAAGACCAGCCGGGCGGCTTCGTGTTCATCGACGAACCGTTCGCGCACCTGGACGTGTTCAACATCGAGAAGGTCGGCCGCTTCCTGCGCGCCACCGACGCGCAGTACATCCTGACCACGCCGATTACCCACAACCTCAACGTGTTCGACCCGTCCGACCTGGTGCTGACCACCAGCAAACGCCGCGGCGGCAACGCCTGGGCCGAGCCGGTGGCGGTGCTCAAGCGGCAGGCCGAAAAGGCGGCGTAAGCTCGATTCCCCCTGTAGGAGCGGCGCGAGCCGCGACCGCGACAACGCAACTGCGCCGCAACCTTCGTCCTGGTTGCGTTGTCGCGGTCGCGGCTCGCGCCGCTCCTGCAGGGGTGCTCCGATGGAACGATAAATCCCACCGCGCACGCGGCCCCGCCGCTTGACTCCCGCGCCGCCGCCCCTACGATATGCACACGCAACACCCACCCCTTTCCTCAGGCCGCCCCGTCATGCAGCGCTTCCCGCTCCTGATATCGCTGAACGCCCTGCGCGCGAGCGCGGGCCGGGTGCGCCTGCCTCCTGCGATCTTGGCTTCGCGGTCGAACTGACCCGCGTCGTTCCGAGTCGTACGAAACAAGCACCCGCCCGGGTGCTTTTTTATTGCCCGCGCTTCGCGAAACCGCCGGTTTTCCCTCTCATCGCACCACCCGCAATCCCAAGGAGAACGTGTCGTGAATACCACGGAAGACACCCAAGCCTAGCCGCGCATCCCGCAGCCAACCGGGACGCGCGGCGACCCTCGATGTTGGCCACGATTGCGAACCTACTTATGAACACCCCGCTTACTAGCCGTGCCTCCGCCAGCCGCTGGCGCAACCTCGGCATCATCGCCCACGTCGACGCGGGCAAAACCACGCTGACCGAACGGTTGCTGTGGAAAACCGGCGCGATCCACCGCACCGGCGAAGTCCACGACGGCGCCGCCACCACCGACTTCGACCCGATCGAACGCCGCCGCGGCATCACCATCGGCGCGGCCGCCGTGCAGGCGCGCTGGACGCCGCACGACGGCGACGAGCATCGCCTGACCGTCATCGACACCCCCGGCCACATCGACTTCGCGATCGAAGTCGAACGTTCGCTGCGCGTGCTCGACGGCGCGGTCGCCGTGTTCAGCGGCGTCGACGGCGTGCAGCCGCAATCGGAAACCGTGTGGCGCCAGGCGCGCCGCCACGGCGTGCCGCTGATCGCGTTCGTCAACAAGATGGACCGGGTCGGCGCCTCGCTCGAGCACACCCTCGCGCAGATGCGCGAGAAGCTCGACGCGGTGGCGTGGGGGCTCGGCGAAACCGTCGGCAGCGAGTCCGAACTCAGCGGCTGGATCGACTATGTGGCGCGCGAAAACGTGTCGTGGGACGAGGCCGGCAACGCGTCGCGCCATGCGTGGAGCGAAGCCGAAACCGCTCGTTTCGAGCCGGCGCGCCAGCGCCTGATCGAAGCGGTCGCCGACCACGACGACGCGCTCGCCGAGGCTTTCCTCGACGGCCGCGCCATCGACGCCGCGCTGCTCAAGGCCGCGCTGCGCCGGGCCACCCTGGCCGGCGCGGGCACCCCGGTGCTGGCCGGCTCCGCGTTCAAGAACAAGGGCGTGGAACCGCTGCTCGACGCCATCGTCGATTACCTGCCGTCGCCGCTGGACCGGCCGGCCGTGCGCGCGCAAAGCGAACGCGGCGAAGTCGAACTGGCGGCCGATGCCGAAGGCCCGCTGGCCGGTCTGGTGTTCAAGATCGTGCAGCAGGAACACGGCGCGCAGACCTTCGTGCGCCTGTACTCGGGCACGCTGCGGGTCGGCGATACGGTGTGGGCGTCGCGGCGCGAGAAGGCGTTGCGGGTCGGCCGTCTGCAGGTCGTGCAAGCCGACCGCGGCCAGGACGTGGACGTGGCGTACGCAGGCGAAATCGTGGCGGTCGTGGGCTGGAAAGACGCGATCAGCGGCGAAACGCTCAGCGACGCCGGCGAGCGCCTGGCGCTCGACAGCATCCAGGCGCAGCCGGCGGTGCTGTCGTGGCGGTTGACTGCGGCGAAGTCGGGCGACTTGATCCGTCTCGGTCAGGGGTTGGCTAGTCTGGCCCAGCAGGATCCGTCGTTCCGTGTCGGCACCGATGCGGATACGGGCGAGACCTTGGTCTGGGGCATGGGCGAGCTGCACCTGGAAGTCATGGTCGACCGCCTGCGCGAGCTGTGGAACGTCGATGTGCGCACCGGTTCGCCGCGCGTGGCCTATCAGGAAACGCCGAGCCGCGCGGTGCGCGGCGTGGAAGGCAAGCTGGCGAAGCAAACCGGTGGTAATGGCCAATACGCGCGCGTCGTCATCGACGTGACGCCGCGCGAAGACGGGCAGTTCGAGTTCGTCGACCGCACCGTCGGCGGCGTGGTTCCGCGCAACTTCGTCGGCGCGACCGAGAAGGGGCTGCGGGCGGCGCTGGCCGAAGGGCCGCAAGGCTTCCCGGTGGTGGGTTTGACCGTCAGCCTGACCGACGGCGAGACCCACGCGGTCGACTCGTCGGAGATGGCGTTCCAACGCGCCGCCGCCGATGCGCTCAAGGCCGCGCTGGCGCAAGCCGGCACGACCGTGCTCGAACCGGTGATGACGCTGGTGGTGGACACGCCCGCGGCCAACGTCGGCGACGTGGTCGGCGACCTGCAACGGCGTTCCGGCCGCGTGCTGTCGATCGAGGACAAGGGCGGCCGCAGCGATGTGACCGCGCGCGCGCCGCTGGCGCAGCTGTCGGGCTATACGACGACGCTGCGTTCGCTGACCCAGGGCCGCGCGTCGGCGTCGATGGTGTTCGACGGCTACGAAGTCGCGCGCGGGCTGCCGAAAGCCGCGTAATGCAGCAAGACGAAAAAGGGGCCGGTTCGCCGGCCCCTTTTTTGCGCGCGATTCGGTCAGTCGGGCGTTACCAGCCGGCCAGCGTCAGCTTGCCGATCGTCGCGCCGGATTCGAGCCGGCGATGCGCTTCGCGCAACGTCGCCGCATCGATCTTGCCGAGCGTTTCGGTATGCGTGCCCTGCAGCTCGCCGCTGTCGATCAGCTGCGCCACGCGGTCGAGGATCTTGCCTTGCTCGATCATGTCCGGTGTGCGGAAGCGCGGTCGCGCGAACATCATTTCCCAGTGGATGCCGATGCACTTGAGCTTGTACGGGTCGCCGATGTTGAGCGCGCCGGTCGGCTCCACGATCAGGCCGACGCTGCCTTGCGGCGCCAGCAGTTCGCCCAGTTCGGCCCAGTAGCGCGCAGTGTCGGCGAGGTTCAGCGCCGCGTCGACCTGTTCGATGCCGAGTTCCTTGAGCTGCGCGGTCAGCGGCTGGCGATGGTCGATCACATGGTCGGCGCCCATCTTGCGGCACCACGCCACGGTTTCCGGCCGCGAGGCGGTGGCGATCACTTCGAAGCCGGCGCGCTTGGCGATCTGGATCGCGATCGAGCCCACGCCGCCGGCGCCGGCGATGACCAGCAGCTTCTTGCCGCGGCCGCCGGTTTCGCTGTCGAACGGCATGCGCTGGAACAGCAGCTCCCAGGCGGTGATCGCGGTCAGCGGCAGCGCCGCGGCTGCGGCCGCGCTCAGCGAGGCCGGCGCGGCGCCGACGATGCGCTCGTCGACCAGATGCAGTTCGCTGTTGCTGCCCGGGCGGCTGATGTCGCCGGCGTAGTAGACCTTGTCGCCGACCTTGAAGCGGGTGACGTCCGCGCCGACGGCTTCGACCGTGCCGGCGGCGTCGTAGCCGAGCACGCGCGGCTGCGCTTCCACCTGCGGCTTGGGCGAACGCACCTTGGTGTCGACCGGGTTGACCGAGATCGCCTCGACCCGCACCAGCAGATCGTGGCCGCTGGCGACGGGCGCGGGCAGTTCGACGTCGGTCAGCGATTGCGGATCGTCGATGGGCAGATAACGGGTGAGGGCTACGGCTTTCATTGCGGACTCCGGTTGCGTGGGGGTTGCGGTTGGCCGGCATCGCGGGGCGATGCCGGATTGTGCGGGATCGGTGCTTGCGGTGTTGCGAAGTCCGGCGCCGTGGCCTTGCGCGTCGCGGGCGCCGGGTTCAGCGCGCGCCGAACAGCAGGGTGTCGTCGAGCGAATCGGCCATCGCGCGATAGCCGGCGTCGCCAGGGTGCAGGCGGTCGCCGGAATCGAAGACGGCCTGCATGCGCGCCGGGTGCGCGGGGTCGCGCAGCAGCGCGTCGAAATCGGCGACGGCGTCGAACTCGCCGCTGCTGCGGATCCAGGCGTTGACCTGCTGGCGGACGTTTTCCTTTTGCGGATCGAAGTAACGCTTGACCGGCGCGTCCGGCAGCGCGCCTTCGAACGGGGTCAGGGTGGCGCCGACGATGCGCACGCCGGACTGGCGCGCGCGTGCGATCAGCTGGCGGTAGCCGTCGATCAGGCGCGGCGCGCTCATCGCCTCGCGCGTGGGCTCGAAGCTGCTGCCGGGCCAGCCGATGTCGTTGATGCCCATCAGCAGCACGACCGTGTCGGGGCGCTGCGCCAGCACGTCGCGCTCGAATCGCGCCAGCGCGCTGACGCCCATGCCGTCGTTGAGCACTTGCGCGCCGGAAATGCCGGCGTTGAGCACGGCGATGTCGCGCGCGGCCAGGCGCTGGGCGAGGAAATCGGGCCAGCGACGGTTGCGGTTCGGCGTCGACGCGGCGCCGTCGGTGATCGAATCGCCGAACGCGATCACGCTGCGCACCGGGCGCGCGGATTCGACGTAGACGCCGCTCAGGTACGGCCGGCTGGAAATCTTTTCCGCGCCGTCCAGCGCCGGCTGCGCGCTGCGGTCGCCGCGGGCGAGGTAGGCGTCCTGCGCGCCTTCCCAATGGAAGCTGCGCAGCGCGGCGTCGTCCGGCAGGTACAGGCTGACCGCGAGTTCGGCCAGCGCCGGCGCACTGAGTTCGACCGGATCGCTGAGCATCGGCGCGCCCGGCAGCAGGGTGACCGAAGGTTTGCCGCCGAAGGTCAGCGCGCGGTCGCTGGCCGCATCGATGCGGTCGCCGCCGAGGCTGCGGGCGATGCGCGCGGCGCCGATGGTCACCGGCGCGCGGCCGTAGGCGTTCGACAGGGCGATGCGCACGCGCTCGCCGCCGAGGCTGATGCGCGCGACCTGGCGCACGGTCTGGTCGCCGAGCCGGTCGGGCGCGTTGTTCGGCAGGACGAAGCCGGCGTCCCAGGTCGGCTGCGGGCTGGCGGCCCAGGTGCCGACCCAGCGCGTCGGCTCGGCGGCGTGGACGGGGGCGAGCAGGGACAAGGCCACGGCGAGCGCGGCCAGGGGTTTGCGCGGGGAGAAAGCGTTCATGGGTGGGAACCGGTGAGGCGTCGGGGAGTCGACGCCGGCCAAACTAGGCTCTTCCGAAATGCCGCAGTAGCCGCGCGGATTGCATATGATTCATTCCAATCGGGAATGGATTGGCTGAGGTTTCGATGGACACGCTTCGCGGCATGCGCACCTTCGTGCGCGCGGTCGAGCTCGGCAGCCTGTCGGCGGCCGCGCGCGAGCTGCGCACCACCCAACCGACCGCGAGCAAGCAGGTCGCCGTGCTCGAACGCGAGCTCGGCGTGCGCCTGCTCCAGCGCAGCACCACCCATCTGGCCCCGACCGAACAGGGCCGGCGCTTCTACGAACGCGCGCGGCGGGTGCTGGAGGAGTACGGCGAAGCGGTCGACGATGCGCGCGGCCTCAGCCAGACCCCGGCCGGCGTGTTGCGCGTGGCCGCGTCGGTCAGCCTCGGCGTGCTGCATCTCAATCGTCTGGCGCAGATGTTTTTGGCGCGCTATCCGCAGGTCGAGATCGAACTGATCCTCAACGACCGCTACATCGATCTGGTCGAGGAGGGCATGGACGTGGCGCTGCGCCTCGGCGCCAGCCTGCCGCCGACTCTGGTCGCGCGGCGCGTGGCCGCGTCGCCGCGCGGGCTGGTCGCGTCGCCCGACTACCTGCGCGCGCATCCGCCGCTGCGCGAACCGGCCGACGTGGCCGCGCACAACTACCTGCGTTACGCCGGCGCCAGCGAAGAACTGGAGCTGACCGGTCCCGACGGAACCCGCGTGCGCTTGGCGGCCGACGGCCGCTACCGGATCAACAATTCGCTGGCGATCCGTGAAAGCTTCGCGCTCGGTGCGGGCATCGGGCTGGCACCGGCGTGGTTGGTGCAGGATTTGATCGATGCGGGCCGCTTGAGCTGGGTGTTGCCGCGGTGGCGCGCCGCTTCGCACGATGCTTATGTGGTGTATCCGGCGCGGCGTCATTTGCCGGCGCGCACTCGGGCGTTCGTCGATTTTCTCGCCGCCGAGGTGCCAGGGTTGCCTGGGTTCGAGGCGGTGCCGGAGAACGTTTGAGCGCAGGTGGGCGGTGTTGTCGGCGTGAGTCGCAAAATTGCGGCTCTCGCTCTCGCTCTCGCTCACGCCGAGTCCGCCCCCTCCGCTTTTACCGTCATTCCCGCGAAAGCGGGAATCCAGAGACTTCAGAGTCATGCCGCGATAAAGCCCTGGATCCCCGCCTTCGCGGGGATGACGATCTTGGGAGTTGCGCGCGTTGTGGCGATCGCCGCTATCGAGGCGAAGCCGACGATCGAAAGACCTCAGCGCCATCGTTCCGGTCTCGACCGCACTCAACCCGCGCAAGCCGCGACGGTCTCGCCGACGCGCTGCGGCGCCTGCGCGCCGCGCCCCTTCGCATCCAACTTCGCCGCCCACACCGCCAGCACCAACCCCGACAGCGTCACCAACGCCGCGACCCAAGTGACCGCGCCCAACCCCGGCCCGTGCTCGATCACCGCGCCGCCGAGCCAGGCGCCCAGCGCATTGCCGAGATTGAACGCACCGATGTTGAGGCTGGACGCGAGGTTCTGCCCGGCCGCGTCGGTCTTGCGCAACACCCACAACTGCAACGGCGGCACCGTCGCGAACGCGGCCACGCCGAGCAGACCGACGAAGGCGACGGCGGCGATCGGGTTGTGCAGCGCGAACGTCATGACGGCGAGCACCGCCGCCAGCGCGATCAGCGTGCCGATCAACGCCGGCGCCAAACGCTTGTCCGCGAAGCGCCCGCCGATCAGGTTGCCGAGGATCATGCCGCCGCCGAACACCAGCAGGATCGGCGACACCGCGGCTTCGCCGAAGCCGCTGACGGTGGTCAGGATCGGCTGGATGAAGGTGTAGACGGTGAACACGCCGGCGAAGCCCAGCACCGTCATCAGCAGGCCGAGCAGCACCTGCGGATGCAGCACCGCGCGCAGTTCGCGCCGCAGCGGCGCCGGCTCGGGCCGGCTGCGGTCGCGCGGCACCAGCGTGGCGATCACCACGGTCGCGATCACGCCGATCAGCGCCACCGCCCAGAACGTCGAACGCCAGCCGAAGTGCAGGCCGAGCCACGCGCCGGCCGGCACGCCGAGCAGGGTCGCCACGGTCAGACCGGTGAACATGATCGAGATCGCCGACGCCTTGCGGTCCTCCGCGACCAGCCCGGTGGCGACGACCGCGCCGACGCCGAAGAAGGTGCCGTGGGCGAGCGAGGTGACGACCCGGGCGATCATCAGCACCGTGTAGTTCGGCGCGATCGCGCAGACGATGTTGCCGGCGGTGAAGATCAGCATCAGCGCCACCAGCACCGCCTTGCGCGGCATGCGCCCGGTGGCGACGGTCAGCACCGGCGCGCCGACGAACACGCCCAGCGCGTAGCCGGAGATCAACAGCCCGGCCGCGGCCAGCCCGACCTGCAGGTCGGCGGCGACCTGCAACAGCAGGCCCATGATGACGAACTCGGTGGTGCCGATGCCGAACGCGCCGACGGTCAGCGCGTACAGCGCCAGCGGCAGGCGCGCGCGGCCGCCCGGGGCTGGCGCGGCGGTGGAGGCGGGGGAGGGGGCGTGCATGGGACGCATCCGGGGCAAGAAAGATGCGCCATCGTGGGCCGTTGCATCTTGTCGAAAAACCCGCAGGATGGCGAATCACTCTCAACCCAGAATTGAAAATCGCGTGGACCGGATCGCCGACCTGAACCTGTTCCTGCGGGTCCTGGACCTGGGCTCGATCAGCGCGGCCGCGCGCAGCCTGGACCTGTCGGTCGCGGTCGCCAGCCAGCGCCTCAAGCGCCTGGAGCGCGACCTCGGCGTGCGCCTGCTGCACCGGACCACGCGCCAGTTGCATCCCACCGCCGAGGGCCAGGCCCTGGCCGACCGCGGCCGCGCCCTGATCGAGGAGCTCGAAGGCCTGACCGACGACCTGCGCCGCGCCGGCAGCGAACCGGCCGGGCTGGTGCGGGTGACCACCTCGGCCTCGTTCGGCCGCATGTACCTGTCGCCGCTGCTGCCGGAGTTCCAGCGCCGCTATCCGCTGGTGCGGCTCAGCGTGAACCTCAGCGACGAGAACCTGGACCTGATCGCTTCCGGCATGGACCTGGCGATCCGCATCGGCGCGCTCAGCGATTCGGGCCTGATCGCGCGCAAGCTGGCCGACAACCGCCGGGTGCTGGCGTGTTCGCCGGACTATCTGCGCCGGCACGCCGCGCCGCAGCAGCCGCGCGATCTGGCTCAGCACGAATGCTTGTTGCTGGTCGGCGCGCAGGGGCGGCTGGAGGATTGGCGCGTGCTCGATGCCGCGGGCGCGGAGACGGTGGTGCGGGTCAACGGGCGCTTGGAGAGCAATTTCGGCGAAGTGCTGCGCGATGCGGCGCTGGCCGGATTGGGCATCGCGCATTTTTCGCTATGGCATGTGCACGAGGATTTGCGTGCGGGGCGTCTGGTGCAGGTGTTGCCGCGGCATCGGTTGCCGGATACGGCGATCCATGCGGTGATGCCGCAGCGGCGTTATGTGCCGTTGCGGGTCAGGGCGTTTGTGGATTTCGTGGCGGAGGCGTTTGGGGAGGTGCCGCCGTGGGAGCGGGAAGGGTGAGTGGTGCGGTGTCGCGTCGTTCCGGCGAAAGCGGGGATCTGCGCTGGCTTCGTTGTTGTTCTTGCTCTTGTCGAAGCTGCGGGTGACGACAAGCGAAAATCCAAAGCTTCCGTCCGCAAGCGGCCGGGTCACTTTCTTTGTCTTGCCAAAGAAAGTAACCAAAGAAAGGCGCTTTCCTTGTTCTTCGAATCAAGAGCCACTAGGGCTCGTCAGTTGCGCAGGGATGCGGGACAAGGGCCATCCTGGCCCGGTCCCGCACGCGCGCATCCATGCGCGCGCCCTATCGGGTCTGCGCAACGACCGCATCGGCTCGTCGGCAAGCGAAGCCACCCGCAGCCCCCTGTAGGAGCGGCGCAAGCCTCGACCGCGGATCCGCAATTACGTCGCAACCTTCAACCGAGCGCGAACGCACCAGATGCCGGCATCTCGCATACACGCGGCGAATATCGCCTCATCGATGCCTGCGTCGCCGCTTCATCGACGCGGTCGCGGCTCGCGCCGCTCCTACAAGTAGCCCCTGTAGGAGCGGCGCAAGCCGCGACCGCGAATCCGCAATCACGCCGCAACCCTCAATCGAACGCGAACGCATCCAACGCCAACGACCCCATCTCGTGCGAACGATGGATCGTGCGCGCGGTCGGCGCTTCGCCCGCCGCGCCCAGGGCCACGAACAACGGCATCAGATGCTCCACGGTCGGATGCGCATGCTTCGCATGCGGCGCCTGCGCCTGCCAGTCCAGCAAGGCCTCGCGGTCGCCGGCGGCGAGCTTTGCGTGCATCCAGCCGGCGAATTCGGCGGCCCAGTCGGGCATCGGCGCGTCGCGCTCGCTCCAGTCCAGGTCGCCGAGGTTGTGCACGAAGCCGCCCGAGCCGATCACCAGCACGCCTTCGTCGCGCAGCGCGGCCAGCGACTGGCCGATGGCGAAATGCTGGGCGGCGGTGCCGTACGGCAGCACCGACAGCGGCACCACCGGGATGTCGGCCTGCGGGTACATGCGCCGCAACGGCACCCATACGCCGTGGTCGAGGCCGTGGTTGTCGCGCAGCTTCGGGTTCAGGCCGGCATCGGCCAGACGCGCGACCACCGCTTCGGCCAGGCGCGGATGGCCCGGCGCCGGGTACTGGATCTGGTACAGCGGCTGCGGAAAGCCGCCGAAGTCGTGCACGGTATGCGGCCGCGCGTGGCCGCCGGCCATCGGCCGGTCGGTCATGAAGTGGGCCGAGGCGATCACGATCGCGCGCGGCCACGGCAACTGCCGGCCCAGGTCGTCGAGGAAGCGCCCGGCCGGCGAGTCCTCCAGCGCCAGCATCGGCGAACCGTGCGAAAGGAACAGGGTCGGCAAACGGGTCGGGATGTCCATGGCGCAAGGGTGATCCTCGCCCCGGCGATTTCCAAGCCGCTCGCCCGCGCCTGATCGTTCTGCGATTGGCGGCAATCGCGAGCGATAGTGTCGATTGTTGATGCGGACCCAGCCGGGCGGCGTCTTCCATACCCGTCCGGTCCGCCGCACCGCCGCGCTCTGGCAAAATAGCCGGCTCTCTCACCGCAGGCCTTTCGCCCATGAGCCACTTCGACATCCGTTCGACCGTCCGCCCCGACCCCGACAAGCCCATGGTCGACATCGCCGACTACGTCGCCGAGTACAAGATCGACTCGAAAGAGGCTTACGACACCGCCCGCTACATGCTGCTGGACTCGCTGGCCTGCGCGGCGCTGGCGATGGACCACAAGGAATGCCTCAAGCACCTCGGCCCGCTGGTGCCGGGCGGCGAGATGAAGGGCGGCGCGCGGGTGCCGTTCACCTCCTACGAACTCGACCCGGTCCAGGCCGCCTACAACATCGGCGTGCAGATCCGCTGGCTCGACTTCAACGACACCTGGCTCGCGGCCGAATGGGGCCACCCGTCCGACAACCTCGGCGCGATCCTCGGCGTCGCCGACTACCTGGGCCGCAAGGCCGAGGCCGAAGGCGGCAAGGCCATGACGGTGCGCGACGTGCTCGGCCACGCGATCAAGGCGCATGAAATCCAGGGCGGCTACGCGCTCAAGAACTCGTTCAACCGGGTCGGCCTCGACCACGTGATCCTGGTCCGCCTGGCCTCGACCGCGGTCACCACGCAGATGCTCGGCGGCGGCAAGGAAGAGATCATCACCGCGGTCTCGCACTCCTGGATCGACAACGGCGTGCTGCGCACCTACCGCCACGCGCCGAACACCGGCCCGCGCAAGAGCTGGGCCGCCGGCGACGCCTGCCGCCGCGCCGTCACCCACGCGCTCAACGCCAACAAGGGCGTGGTCGGCTACCCGAGCGCGCTGTCGGTCAAGACCTGGGGCTTCTACGACATCTCGTTCAAGGGCAAGCAGTTCGAGTTCGAGCGTCCGTTCGGCAGCTACGTGATGGAGAACGTGCTGTTCAAGATCTCGTTCCCGGCCGAGTTCCACGCCCAGACCGCGGTCGAGTGCGCGATGCAGCTGCACGATCAGGTCAAGGACAAGCTCGACCAGATCGAGCGCGTCGAACTGGAGACCCAGGAAGCCGGCGTGCGCATCATCGACAAGACCGGCCCGCTGGCCAACTACGCCGACCGCGACCACTGCCTGCAGTACATGGTCGCCGTGCCGCTGATCTTCGGCCGCCTGACCGCCGACGACTACGTCGACGCCGTCGCCGCGGACCCGCGCATCGACGCGCTGCGCGACAAGATGACGGTCAAGGAGAACGAGCAGTTCACCAAGGACTACTTCGACCCCGACAAGCGCTACATCGGCAACTCGGTCCAGGTGTTCTTCAAGGACGGCAGCTCGACCGACAAGGTCTCGATCGACTTCCCGATCGGCCACCGCAAGCGCCGCGCCGAGGGCATCCCGGTGCTGATGGCCAAGTTCGAAGCCGCGATCCGCGCCAAGCTGCCGGCCGCCCAGGCCGACCGCCTGCTGGCCCTGGCCAACAACCCGGCCGAGCTGGAAGCGCTGCCGGTGACCGAGTTCATGAGCCTGTTCGTGCGCGCCTGATCCCGGCCGGGAATGCGCAGATGCGCGGTCCGTGCCTGGGGCCGGCGCATCTGCGCAAACCGCTGCCAGGATTCGCACTCCAGAAGTGCAGTTTCAGCTGAACGGAACTGCACTTTCCAAGCTGAACGAATTGCGACCGGATCCCGTATTTCATTGAACCGGCTCGAATGTTAGACGGTTGTTAACACCGCTTTCACGTTGGCAAACCTAACCTGCGCGGGTCGGCGTCGTCCAGGCGGCCGTCCTGAACGGTAGAAACCTCGCAGACGCGGTTTCCATTTATTAAGAACCAGGAGCTACAAGATGAATAAGAAACTCCTCTGCGCCGCCCTGCTGGGTGGCCTGAGCCTCGCCCAGGTGGCCAGCGCCCAGGACTTCGACGACCGCTGGTACCTCACCGGCGCCGCCGGCATGAACATCCAGGACAACGACCGCGGCACCCGCAACGCGCCGTTCGGCGCGATCGGCCTGGGCAAGTTCCTCAACAAGAATTGGTCGCTCGACGGCGAACTGAACTATCAGAACCCGAAGTTCGACGCCAACCAGGACGCCAACTGGAGCCAGTACGGCATCTCGTTGGACTTGCGCCGCCACTTCGTCACCGACGGCCGCAACTGGAACCCCTACATCCTCGCCGGCATCGGCTACCAGCGTTCGGAAGAGGAGTACTTCATTCCGTCGCCGCTGTCGCCGGCCAAGCGTAAGGACGGCAACTTCGCCGCCAAGGTCGGCGTCGGCATCCAGGGCGACCTGGGCCGCGTCGGCATCCGCACCGAACTCGCCTACCGCGCCGACTTCGACGACCAGAGCATCAACGCGTCGAAGGAAGACTGGTTCGGCGACGTGCTGGCCTCGGTCGGCATCGTGGTGCCGCTGGGTCCGGAGCCGAGCGCTCCGGTCGTCGCGCCGCCGCCGGTGCAGCCGGGCTGCGCCGACAAGGACGACGACGGCGACGGCGTCAACAACTGCGACGACAAGTGCCCGAACTCGCAGGCTGGCCAGACCATCGGTCCGGACGGCTGCCCGGTTCCGGTTACCATCGACCTCAAGGGCGTGAACTTCGATTTCGACAAGGCGACCCTGCGTCCGGACGCCGTGGCCATCCTCAACGAAGCCACCGAAATCCTGAAGCGCTATCCCGAGCTGAAGGTCGAAGTCGCCGGTCACACCGACCTGTGCGGCAAGGACGCTTACAACCAGAAGCTGTCCGAGCGCCGCGCCAAGGCCGCTTACGATTACCTGACCAGCAACGGCGTCGATGCCGGTCGCCTGCAGGGCCCGATCGGCTACGGCGAGAGCCGTCCGCTCGAGCAGACCCCGCAGACGCTGCCGGGCTGCAAGAGCGAAAAGAACCGCCGCACCGAGCTCAACGTCCAGAACTGATCGGACGACGCGGCTGCCGTGGGCCTGCGGGCCCGCGGCTTGCGATACCGGGAAGCCCGGCCAAGGCGCCGGGCTTCTTTTTTGTGTGATTTTTTCTGCGGCGACCCGCGATGAGGGAATGCGCGAATTCGGAACTGGTACGCAAATCTTTAGGCAGTTTCGACCGTTCGTCGGCCCGGCTGTCCCGATGTGAGCGTAAAAAGCGCGGAAGCGTTACACACGAACCAGTTCTCGCTCGCCTGAACTCCGTTAAGTGGTATTAACAAGTTTCTTGACAGTGTATGATCCCCCCGCCAGTGACCGCGGCGCCCGGCTCGTGCCAGTGCTGAAAGTGTCTCTGCCATAGAGTCAGCGCCGCAGAAGACTGTCCCGATCACACAGTCCCGATCTACCCCCCGTTCCGATCGATCTGAAGGAGTTACAAATGAAGATCCGTATGTTGAGCACCGCTTTGCTGGCGGGCTTGGCTTTCTCGCAGGTGGCCAGCGCGCAGGATTTCGACGACCGCTGGTACCTCACCGGCGCCGCCGGCATGAACATCCAGGACAACGACCGTGGCACTCGCAACGCTCCGTTCGGCGCGATCGGCCTGGGCAAGTTCCTGAGCAAGAACTGGTCGCTCGACGGCGAACTGAACTATCAGAACCCGAAGTTCGACGCCAACCAGGACGCCAACTGGAGCCAGTACGGCATCTCGCTGGACCTGCGTCGCCACTTCGTGACCGACGGCCGCAACTGGAACCCGTACATCCTCGCCGGCATCGGCTACCAGCGTTCGGAAGAGGAGTACTTCATTCCGTCGCCGCTGTCGCCGGCCAAGCGTAAGGACGGCAACTTCGCCGCCAAGGTCGGCGTCGGCATCCAGGGCGACCTGGGCCGCGTCGGCATCCGCACCGAGCTCGCCTACCGCGCCGACTTCGACGACCAGAGCGTCAACGCGTCGAAGGAAGACTGGTTCGGCGACGTGCTGGCCTCGGTCGGCATCGTGGTGCCGCTGGGTCCGGAACCCGTCGCTGCGGTCGCTCCGGCTCCGGTCGTGGAGCAGGGCTGCGCCGATAAGGACGACGACGGCGACGGCGTGAACAACTGCGACGACAAGTGCCCGAACTCGCAGGCTGGCCAGACCATCGGTCCGGACGGCTGCCCGGTTCCGGTCTCGATCGACCTGAAGGGCGTGAACTTCGATTTCGACAAGGCGACCCTGCGTCCGGACGCCGTGGCCATCCTCAACGAGGCCGCCGAGATCCTGAAGCGCAACCCGAGCCTGCGCGTCGAAGTCGCCGGTCACACCGACCTGTGCGGTAAGGACGCTTACAACCAGAAGCTGTCCGAGCGCCGCGCCAAGGCCGTGTACGACTTCCTGACCAGCAACGGCGTCGACGCCGGTCGCCTGGCGGGTCCGGTCGGCTACGGCGAGAGCCGTCCGCTGGAGCAGACCCCGCAGACGCTGCCGGGCTGCAAGAGCGAGAAGAACCGCCGCACCGAGCTCAACGCTCAGAACTAAGCGGCAGGCGCGCGCCGTTCGCGGCGCGCGTAGCGACACCGAAGAAGCCCGGCCTCGTGCCGGGCTTCTTTTTTGCGTCGGCTTTTTGCGTCGTTTTTTGCGGCAGCGCCGGCTTTTGTGGGAGGGGCTTCAGCCCCGACGTTTTTCGCCCAGGTCGCAGCGAAGCGAAACAACAGCGTCGGGGCTGAGGCCCCTTCCATAAGAGCGCCCGGCAAGAGCGCCCGGCTTCGATGGCGTCGCGCGGCGTTCGCACACGGCGACGGGCGGCGACCCGTGCCGCCGCGCGGGCTTGCGTCCCGCAGTTCGGCCCGTTCATAAGAAACGCCGATAAATGCCTGATTTTGCGGGTTGTCCGATCCGGCAGGGCCGCCTACACTGGCGCGCACCGACGACCGCGCGGCGATGCATCGCTTTCGCGCCGATTCCGTCCCGCGCCGACCTGGAGAGAGTCCTCATGCGCCGACTGCTTGCCGCCACCTCCCTGATCCTGATCGCCGCTGCCGCGCAAGCGCAGACCGGCGCCGCCAATTGCGCCGCGCTGACCGCTTCGCGCGCGCAGCCGGTGCAGCCGACCCTGATCGCGCCGGTGGCGCCGGAACTGGTCGCGCCCTCGCATCAGCTCGGCGCGCCGACCGGCGTGCTGTCGCAGGCGCTCGACGAAGCGCTGTCGGTCGACCAGGTGCTGCTGCGCATGAAGCTCGACGCCTGCACCGTGGCCAAGGCCACGCCGGCCTCGACCGGCATGCCGTCGGCCAACGACCCGGCCGCGTACAAGCCGCAGACCCAGTTCGACAATACGCCGTGGCGCTTCGACATGAGCCAGGGCGGCAAGCGCATGACCGCCGACGAGTTCGCCGCCTGGATGAAGGCCAAGGGCGTGCGCGTGGCCAAGGGCGCGCCGGGCGCCGCCGCCGCGGCAGCGCCCGCGCCGGTCGCCGAAGCCGAGCCGCCGAAGGCCGAGGAAGGCAAGAAAAAGAAGTAAGGCCGGCGCGCCTGGCGCGCCGCTCGACGACGGCCGCGGCTTCGACCGCGGCCGTTGCGTTTTTCGCCGCTGCGCCGCGTTTTTTGCGGGAGAGGCTTCAGCCCCGACGCCTTCCGGTCGGCCGCCGCGATTGCGCGCGAAAGCGGCGGGGCCGAAATCCCTCCCGCAAAAAATCGCCGCAGGGGCTTTCCCGCAGAAATCGCGGCGAGAGTACCGTCCGCAAAATCGGCGGCGAAACCGCTCGGCGAAAAACGCCGCGGCCGTTGCTGGATTAAGTCCTGCGCGCGCGCGACGGCGGATCGGCCCCGGGCGAAGAAAATCGCGCGCCGCTGCGGCGGGCGCGGCTGCGATAATGCGCCTGCGCCGCGTCGGCGCCGGCTTTCGAATCCTGCGTATACGCCTTGAATAAACTCCCGCCCCGTCATGGCCTCGCCCGCGTGCTGTCCAAGCAGGGCGTCTGCTCGCGCAGCGAGGCCGCGCGCTGGGTCGCCGCCGGCCGCGTCGCGGTCGACGGGCGGGTGGTGCGCGATCCCGAATTCCCGATCGTGCAGGGCCGCCAGCGCATCCTCGTCGACGGCGAGGAAATCGGCGGCGCGCGCCGGATCTATCTGATGCTCAACAAGCCGCGCGGGCTGGTCACCACCGCCAGCGACGAGCGCGGCCGCGACACCGTCTACCGCTGCTTCGACGGCGCCGCGCTCGACGGCGCGCCGCTGCCGTGGCTGGCCCCGGTCGGGCGCCTGGACAAGGCCAGCGAAGGCCTGCTGCTGTTCTGCAACGACCCGCAATGGGCCGCGCGCATCACCGACCCCGAGCGCGGGCCGGACAAGACCTATCGCGTGCAGATCGACGCGATTCCCGATCCGGCGTTGCTGAGCGCCCTGGAAACCGGCGTCGACGAAGACGGCGAGCGCCTGCGCGCCAAATCGGCGCGGCTGCTGCGCAGCGGCGAGAAGAACGCGTGGCTGGAAATCGTGCTCGACGAAGGCCGCAACCGGCAGATCCGCCGGCTGCTGGCCGCGTTCGGGCTGGACACGCTGCGGCTGGTGCGGGTGGCGATCGGGGAACTGCCGCTGGGCGAGTTGCCCAAGGGGCAATGGCGGGCGTTGGATGAGGACGATCTGCGTAGGTTGGACTGAGGCTGGGCGGAAGCGGGGAAGAAAAGCGGGATTGGGGAACCGGGGCCGCGCAGCGGTTGCAAGCAGCGACGGCTTGCAGGGCTTTGGCTTTGCGGCCGCGATGCGCGCGTGCGGGCGTTGAGAACGTCGGCGTAGTTCGCGCTCGCCGTGGCGCGCCGCGGTACGGAAATCCGACCCGGGTACCAGTTGCCGCCGCGCGCCGCGGCTAGAGTCGCGGCAGGGCGCCGTCGGCGCCGGCGTGTGCGATCCGCCGGCGCGAAAAGGAAGACGGCGCGACGACAAGGAGGTGCAAGCCGGCGCGGGCCCGTCCCGCATGCAGGCCGGACACTCAGCGATCGCATCGCGCGCGCGGATCCCCCGATCCGCGCCGCCGCGGCTCTGCGCCGCTTCCCCATTCAAGGAGATCGTCCATGTCGTACGCAACGACCGATTCGACCGTGCCCGCGCACTTCTCGCCGCTGCCCCGCGCGCGGGCGCTGCTGGCGTTCCTGGCTGCGGCGCTGTTCGCCGCGATGCTGTCCTTCAGCGGCGCCGCCGCGGCCGATCCGGCGGTGGCCAGCCAGATCATGCAGATCGCGCGCCAGGACCGGCAGCTGATGGACCTGCATATCCAGATCGCCCGGCAACAGGCGTCCATGGGCAACATCGTCGGCGCCAAGAACAGCTACACCTCGGCGCAGATCCAGGCGATCAAGTTGAACATGGACTTCGTGCGCCTGGTCGCGGAGCACCGCGATTCGCTCGACCGCGGTCTGTACCGCAACCGCGCCGCGCTGGAGCGGGCGATCAATTACGCCCAATTGGCCAACGCCGACGCGCAGATGCTTTCGCTGGACCTGCAGCAACTGGTGCAACTGCCGACGTCGCCGCAACTGCAGACGCGGCTGCAGATCGACCTGATCACTTTCAGCACGCACCTGACCCAGCTCGAGCAGGCGATGAGCGAGGCTTGACCGCCAGCGGCCGCGCAACTTGAAGCGGCGAGGGCGCTTATCCCGCTTTCGCTGTTTTCGCCCGCCGGCCGGTACGCACAACGACCGACCAATTCCTTCAAGGAGAGAACCCATGTCGCATGCAATCGCCACCGTTTCGCCGCGCGCGCGCCGAGGCGCCGGCTTCCTGTCCGTCCTGCGCGCGTTCGCGTTGACGGCCGCGCTGTTGTTCAGCGCCGCGGCTCCGGCCGACCCGGTCCGCGCCGAGCAGATCATGCAGAGCATACGCACCGACCGCGCGCTGCTGGATTCGCACATGATGTACGTCAACATGTATCTGGATGCCGGCAACATCCAGGCGGCGCAGTTCAGCCTGTCGATGGCGTACTCCAAATCCATCCAGCTGAGCGTCGGGCTGTCCAATCTGCAAAACGAATTGCGCGATTCGCGCGCGGCCGGGCAGTACAACGACGCGCAGGCGTTGGATCGGGCGATCGCGTTTTCCGACTCCGCCGGCAGAGACATGCAGATGATCAAGGCCTATCTGATGACGCTGCAGATGGAGCGGCCGCCGTCGCAGTTCACCCGGCTGTTGCTGAAGATGGAGTTCCAGAAATTCGAGATCGCGATGCGCGATCTGCAGCAGGCGATGAGCGAGGCCTGAGCCTCGCGCGCGACGGGGCCGCCATGCGGTCCCGTCGCGATCCGCACACCCGCGGCCGCGATGGATGCGGCCGCATTCTGCGCTTCAAGGAGGGAACCCATGTTCGCGATACCGATCGATGTCCGCCGGCCTGCGCGTGCGCGCGCCGGCCTGCTGGCCGCCCTGCGCGCGTTCGCGCTGGCCGCGGTCTTGTCGTTCAGCGCCGGCGCGCAGGCCGATCCGGTCGAGCTGCAGCGGATCATGCAGAGCGTGCGCGGCGAGCACGCCGGGTTCGAATCGAATCTGCTGCAGGCCTACCAGGACCTCGACAACGGCCAGGTCGCTGAAGCCCAGCAAGGCTTCGGCCTGGCGCGCGCCAACACCACCGCGCTGAGCGCGGCGCTGGCCGAGCTCGATGCCGAGATGGACCGCTCCATGCAGGCGGGCGAGTACACCGACAAGCGCGCCTTGGCGATTGCAGTCCAGCACGGCAAGAACGCCAAGAAGCTGATCGACATGATCGATGCCTACCTGCAACTCATGCAGAACCAGCCGCATCCGTTCACGCGCGCGCTGATCGATTCGCGCCGGCCCGCGTTCGACAGCAAGATCGAACAACTGGAAACCGAGTTGGCCAAGAGTCAGGCCTGATCCGCTGCGTCCGCGCGCCGCATCGGCCTGCGGCTGCAGCGGCCGTCAAGCCGTTTCCGAAGGCTCGCGCCAGCGCGCCAGGCGCGCATCCAGCAGCGCGGCGACGACCTCGCGCGCGCGGGCGTCGCCGGGGCCGCGCGCGTCGTGGGTGCAGCCCTTGCCGTGGTTGCACGATGCGCAGGCGAGGGCGAGGTTGCGCGGATCGTCGGGCTCAAAGCCGACCCGCGCGCACAGCTCGGCCGCGGCGCGGCGGCCGAACCAGGCGCTGGGCACCACGTGTTCGAGCGAGGTCGTGCCGAGCGCTTCGCCGTCGGCGCGCAGCGCCAGGGCGCGGCGGCAATGCAGGCAGCGGCTGCGCCAGGTGTCGCCGTCGAGCGCGGCCAGCGCGTCGGTGCGCGCGGCTTGCAGCAGGCGGCGGCGCAGCGCGGAGCGCATCTCAGCGCGCCGCGCCGGCGACAGGCATGCCGGCGACGGGCCGGACCGCAGCGGTCCGGGCCGCAGCGGTCCATCGCCGCGCCGTCGTCACTGCAATCAGGCCTTGATCACGCCGAGTTCGCGACCGATCTTGATGAAGGCGTCGATCGCCCGGTCCAGATGCTCGCGGGTATGCGCGGCCGACATCTGGGTGCGGATGCGCGCCTGGCCCTGCGGCACCACCGGGAAGAAGAAGCCGATCGCGTAGATGCCTTCCTCGAGCAGGCGCTCGGCGAACTTCTGCGCCAGCGGCGCGTCGTACAGCATCACCGGGCTGATCGGATGCACGCCGGGCTTGACGTCGAAACCGGCCGCGGTCATGCGCTCGCGGAAGTAGGCGGTGTTCTGCGCCAGTTGCTCGCGCAGATCGCCGGCGGCCGACAGCATCTCGAACGCCTTGATGCCGGCGGCGACCACGTGCGGCGGCAACGAGTTGGAGAACAGGTAGGGACGCGAGCGCTGGCGCAGCAGTTCGATGACTTCCTTCTTCGCGGTGGTGAAGCCGCCGAGCGCGCCGCCCATCGCCTTGCCGAGGGTGCCGGTGAAGATGTCGATCCGGTCCATCACTCCCTTGACTTCGGCCGAGCCGCGGCCGGTCGCGCCGAGGAAGCCGGTGGCGTGGCATTCGTCGATGTGGACCAGGGCGTTGTACTTCTTCGCCAACGCGACGATTTCGTCGAGCGGGGCGATGAAGCCGTCCATCGAGAACACGCCGTCGCTGGTGATCAGCTTGGTCTTGCAGCCGGCGGCGTCGGCCGCTTGCAGCTGCTTTTCCAGGTCGGTCATGTCGCAGTTGGCGTAGCGGAAGCGCTTGGCCTTGCACAGGCGCACGCCGTCGATGATCGAGGCGTGGTTGAGCGCGTCGGAGATGATGGCGTCGTTCTCGCCGAGCAGCGGCTCGAACAGACCGCCGTTGGCGTCGAAGCAGGCGGCGTAGAGGATCGTATCCTCGGTGCCGAAGAAATCGGCGATGGTCTTTTCCAATTGCTTGTGCAGGTCCTGGGTGCCGCAGATGAAGCGCACCGAGGCCATGCCGAAACCGTGGGTGTCGAGCGCGTCCTTGGCCGACTGGATGATGTCCGGATGATCGGCCAGGCCCAGGTAGTTGTTGGCGCAGAAGTTCAGCACCGTGCGGCCGTCGGCGAGCCCGATTTCGGCCGACTGCGGGCTGGTGATGATGCGCTCGGACTTGAACAGGCCGGCGGCGCGGATCTCTTCGAGGGTGTCGGCGTAGTGCTGGGTCAGGGACATGGAGGCCGGGATTCGAGATTGGGGATTAGGGATTGGTAAGAGCGAGGCCGCTGGAGATCGGGAGGGACCGCTTTGCGAATCTCGAATCCCGAATCCCCATTCCCGGCTTCAGTCAGTTCCAGCTCAGCACGACCTTGCCGGCCTTGCCCGCTTCCATCAGGTCGAAACCCTTCTGGAATTCGTCGACCGGCAACTGATGCGTCAGCACCTTGCCGAGCGGGAAGCCCGACAGCACCAACTGGGTCATCTTGTACCAGGTCTCGTACATCTTGCGGCCGTAGATGCCGTGCAGGGTCAGGCCCTTGAAGATGATCTTGTCCCAGTCGGCGCCGGCGCCCTTGGGCATGATGCCGAGCATCGCGATCTTGCCGCCGTGGTACATGCAGTCGAGCATGTCGTTGAACGCGCGCGGGTTGCCGCTCATTTCCAGGCCGACGTCGAAGCCTTCCATGTGCAGGTCGGCCATCACGTCCTTGAGCGACTGGTTGGCGACGTTGACCACGCGCGTGGCGCCCATGTCGGCGGCGAGCTTCAGGCGGAAATCGTTGACGTCGGTGACGACCACGTTGCGCGCGCCGATGTGCTTGCAGATGCCGGCGGCGATGATGCCGATCGGGCCGGCGCCGGTGATCAGCACGTCTTCGCCGACCACGTCGAATTCCAGCGCGCAATGCGCGGCGTTGCCGTAGGGATCGAAGAACGCGGCCAGTTCGCTCGGGATCTGGTCCGGGATCGGCCACAGGTTGCTGGCCGGCATGACGATGTATTCGGCGAACGCGCCGTCGCGGTTGACGCCGATGCCGGTGGTGTTCGGGCACAGGTGCTGGCGTCCGGCGCGGCAGTTGCGGCAATGGCCGCAGACGATGTGGCCTTCGGCCGAGACGCGCTGGCCGACCTTGTAGCCGGTCACGCCGGGGCCGAGTTCGGCGACGCGGCCGACGAACTCGTGGCCGATCACCAGGCCCGGCTTGATCGTGCGCTGGCTCCACTCGTCCCACAGGTAGATGTGCAGGTCGGTGCCGCAGATGGCGGTCTTCTCGAGCTTGACCAGGACCTCGTTCGGACCCGGGCTCGGCACCGGCACTTCTTCCATCCAGATGCCCTTGCCGGCTTCGCGCTTGACCAGTGCCTTCATCGTTTGCGTCATGGGATTTCGATACCTAGGGGCCGCGGCCGGGCCGGGCGGGAAAGAAGCCCGAATTATACGCCCCGGGCGTGCCCGGGCCGGGCCGGCGGGTTTGCCCGCGGCGGGCGGCTTGGCCTATCGTCGCGGCTTCCTTGCCGTACGGAATCACCATGCGCCCCCGTGTGTTAGCCCTGTCCCTGGCGCTGTGCGCCACCGCCGCCCAGGCCGATGAAGGCATGTGGATGCCTTCGCAACTGCCCGAGATCGCCCGCCAGCTGCGCGCGGCCGGGTTCAAGGGCGACCCGGCCGATCTGGCCGAGCTGACCCGCGCGCCGATGAACGCGGTGGTCAAGGTCGGCGGCGCGACCGGTTCGTTCGTGTCCGGCGACGGGCTGGTGCTGACCAACCACCACGTCGCGTTCGGGGTGATCCAGTACAACTCCAAGCCCGAGCGCGACCTGATCCGCGACGGCTACGTCGCCGCCGACCGCGCCGCCGAACTGCCGGCGAACCCGGACTTCCGCGTGCTGGTGACCACCGGTTTCGACAAGGTCACCGAGCGCATCCTCAAGGACGCGCGCGGCAAGCGCGGCCGCGCCTACTACGACGCCGTGGACGGCGCGACCAAGACCCTGGTGGCCGAGTGCGAGCGCGAGGCGGGCTACCGTTGCAGCGTCGCCAACATGTACTACGGCAGCGATTTCTATCTGATCCGCCAGCTGGAACTGCGCGACGTGCGTCTGGTGTACGCGCCGCCGGACAGCATCGGCAACTACGGCGAGGAGATCGACAACTTCGTCTGGCCGCGCCACAGCGGCGATTTCACCTTGCTGCGCGCCTACGTCGGCAAGGACGGCAAGCCGGCCGACTATTCGCCCGACAACGTGCCCTATAAGCCGCCGGGCCATTTGCAGATCGCCACCGAGCCGGTGCGCGAAGGCGATTACGCGATGCTCGCCGGCTATCCGGGCACGACCTACCGCCATCGCATGGCTTCGGAATTCGCCCAGCAGGTGCAATGGCAACTGCCGTCGCGGGTGGCGCTGTTCGGCGACCTGATCAAGACCATCGACGCCGCCGCGGCCGGTTCGGCCGATGCGCAGGTCAGCTACGCGGCCCAGGTCAAGGGCTTCAAGAACACGCTCAAGCGCGCCCAGGGCGAGCTCGACGGCCTGCGCCGCAGCGACGCGGTGCGGGTGCGCGGCGAAGACGAGAAGGCGATGCTGGCGTGGCTCGACCGGCAGCCCGACGCGCGCGCGATCCGCGCCGACATCGACGCCGCGCAGAAGGTGCTCGACGCCGGCGCGGCCACGCGCGAGCGCGACCAGCTGCTCGCCGCGATCCGCACCCAGACCCAGTTGCTCAACGCCGCGCTGACCGTGCAGCGCCTGGCGGTGGAGCGCGCCAAGCCCGACGCGCAGCGCGAATCGGGTTATCAGCAGCGCGACGAAGTGCTGATCGCCGGCCGGCTCAAGCAAGTGCAGCGGCGTTACCGCAGCGCGGTCGAGAAGGACGTGCTGCTGTACCTGCTGAAGCAATACAAGCAGGCGGCGAAGGGCGAGTTGCGCGTGGCCGAGATCGAACGCGTGTTCCCGGGCGAGGACGAGGCCGCGCTCAAGCGCAGCATCGATGCGGTCTACGCGAACACCGGCCTCGGCGAAGAAGCCGCGCGCCTGCAGGCGATGCAGGCGGACGCGAAGGCGCTGCAGTCTTCGGACGATTCGCTGCTCAAGGCCGCCGCGGCGCTGAGCCCGGCGTTCGCGCGGATCGAGGAAGAAGGCAAGGCGCGCGAAGGCGAGCTGCTGCGCCTGCGCCCGGCCTACATGCGCGCGCTGATCGGCTTCCGCAAGTCGCAGGGCCGCGCGGTGTATCCCGACGCCAACTCGACCCTGCGGGTCAGCTTCGGCGCGGTCAGCTCGATGGATCCGCGCGACGGCGTGCGCTACCGCCCGCTGACCACGGTCCAGGGCATCGTCGAAAAGCACACCGGCGCCAAGCCGTTCGACGCGCCCAAGGCGCTGCGCGAGGCCATCGCCAAGGGCGATTTCGGCAGCACCGCCGATCCCGAGCTCAAGACCCAGACCGTCGATTTCCTGACCAACCTCGACACCACCGGCGGCAATTCCGGTTCGCCCGTGCTCGACGCCAACGGCCGCCTGATCGGCCTGAACTTCGACAGCAACTGGGAAGCGGTCAGCGCCAGCTGGATGTTCGATCCGCGCTACAAGCGCGCGATCCACGTCGACATGCGCTACCTGCGCTGGCTGTTGGCCAAGGTGTATCCGGCGCCGCATTTGCTGAAGGAAATGCAGCTGCCGGCGGAGTGAAGGCGAGGCGCGGGCGAAAGCCGCTCATCGGTGCGGCTTTCGCTTCTTCCTCACTCCGCTAGGCCCGTTCTCGCTTCAACCGTTAGACTCATCAGTCGTTTTTCTTTACGAATCAGGGGTATGCGCATGCGTTACACGATTTTGGCCGCCGCGGTCGCGGCAGGGGCGCTGGGGCTGTCGGCTCCGGCCGCGGCGACGGAAGGCATGTGGGTGCCGCAGCAGTTGCCGGAGATCGCCGGGCCGCTGAAGAAGGCCGGGCTCAAGCTCGATCCCAAGCAACTGGCCAACCTCACCGGCGACCCGATGGCCGCGGTGGTCTCGCTCGGCGGCTGCACCGCCAGCTTCGTGTCCAATCAGGGCCTGGTGGTGACCAACCACCACTGCGCCTACGGCGCGATCCAGCTCAATTCGACCGCGCAGAAGAACCTGATGCGCGACGGCTTCAACGCGCCGACCCGCGGCGAGGAAGTCTCGGCCGGCCCGTCCTCGCGCGTCTACGCGCTGGATTCGATCCAGGACGTGACCGCGCAGATCCAGGCCGCGATCGACGGCGTCGCCAGCCCGATCGAGCGCACCCAGGCCGCCGAAGCCGTGTCCAAGCGCCTGATCGCGCAGTGCGAGGCCGATCCGGGCTACAGCTGCGAAATCGCCAGCTTCTTCGGCGGCGTCACCTACCGCCTGTTCCGCAACATCGAGATCAAGGACGTGCGCCTGGTCTATGCGCCGCCGGGCAGCATCGGCAACTACGGCGGCGAAGTCGACAACTGGATGTGGCCGCGCCACACCGGCGATTTCTCGTTCTACCGCGCCTACGTCGGCAAGGACGGCAAGCCGGCCGAATACGCCAAGGACAACGTGCCCTACCAGCCCAAGCACTGGCTGAAGATCGCCGACAAGCCGCTCGGCGAAGGCGATTTCGTCATGGTCGCCGGCTATCCGGGCCGCACCAACCGCTACGCCCTGGCCAGCGAGTTCGACGCGACCCAGAGCTGGAACTATCCGACCATCGCCCAGCACTACAAGAACCTGGTCGCGCTGGTCGAACGCACCGCCAAGCAGGACCCGGAAATCGGGGTGAAGTACGCCAGCACCGTGCGCGGCTGGCAGAACGTGCTGAAGAACTACGACGGCCAGCTGGAAGGCTTCAAGCGCATCAATGCCGGCGCCAGGAAGCACGCCGACGAAACCGCCGTGCTGGCGTGGCTGCGCAAGCGCGGCGATGCCGGCAAGACCGCGCTGGCCGCGCACGCCAAGCTCGAAGAGCTGCAGGCGCAGGTGGTCGAGCACCGCCAGCGCGACCTGGTCTACAACCAACTGCGCCGCGGCGGCGTCATCAGCGCCGCCGCGACCCTGTACCGCGTGTCGGTGGAACGCGCCAAGCCCGACGCCGAGCGCGAGCAGGGCTACCAGCAGCGCGATCTGCCCGAGATCAAGGCCGCGCTGGAGCAGATGGAGCGCCGCTACGATCCGCGCATGGACCGCGAGCTGCAGGCCTACTGGCTGCGCGAATACGTCAAGCTGCCGGCCGGCGAACGCATCGCCGAACTCGACCGCTGGCTCGGCGGCAACGACGAGAAGGCAGTCAAGCGCGCGCTCGACAAGCTGGCCAAGACCAAGCTCGGCTCGCTCAAGGAACGCCTGGCGCTGTTCAACGTCGACCGCGCGGCGCTGGACAAGAGCCGCGATCCGGCGATCCAGCTGGCGCAGGCGCTGCTGCCGGCGAACCTGCGCATGGAGCAGGAAACCAAGATCGCCGGCGGCGAGAACGCGGTCGCGCGTCCGGCCTACCTGCAGGGCGTGATCGATTACCGCAAGAGCCAGAAGCAGTCGGTGTACCCGGACGCCAACTCGACCCTGCGCATCACCTTCGGCAACGTCAAGCCGTACACCAAGCTCGACGGCAGCAAGCAGGCCGCGTTCACCAAGCTTGAGGAAGTCGCGGCCAAGGCCACCGGCGCCGAGCCGTTCGACGCGCCCGATTCGCTGCTGGAAGCCATCGCCGACAAGCGCTACGGCGGCCTGGAGGACAAGCGCCTGAAGACGGTGCCGGTGAACTTCCTGTCCGACCTGGACATCACCGGCGGCAACTCCGGCTCGCCGGTGCTCGACGGCCAGGGCAAGCTGGTCGGCCTGGCCTTCGACGGCAACTGGGAATCGGTGAGCTCGAACTGGGTGTTCGATCCGGCGATGACCCGCATGATCGCGGTCGATCAGCGCTACATGCGCTGGATCATGCAGGAGGTCTACCCGGCGCCGCAGGTCCTCAGCGAGCTGGGCGTGGCGCCGAAGAAGAAGTAAGCGGGCGGTTCGCCGCGATGGAAAACGCCAGCCTTCGGGCTGGCGTTTTTTTTGCGGCCGCTGTCGCCCGAGAGTTCTTGTCGGAGAGGCTGAAGCCGCGACGCTGAGGTCGCGCCTGTGCGAAACAAGAGCGCCGGGCCGAAGCCTTGCGCAAGCGGCGCCGCCGCGATAACGAAAATTTTAGTTTTCACGTCGGGAAAAATTAGCGCAGCGTTAAATCGCGCGCCGATCGCAGCGATGTCGCTTTTGGCAATGGCCTTCACAGTTTTCTCCAGGCTAGACTCGTCCTCCCTCGAACCCCGGGACGTTCTTGATGCGATACGCGGTGCTGGCCAGAGCGATGGCGATGACAGGGACGTTGCTCAGCGGCTTGGCCTGGCACGGCGCGGCGCGCGCGGTGGAAGGCCTGTGGATGCCGGCGCAATGGCCCGAGCTGGCGTCGGCGTTGAAGCAGTCCGGCCTGCGCGCGACGCCGAAGCAACTGGCGCAGTGGACCGATCCCAAGGGCGACCCGCTCGGCGCGGTGGTGCCGCTGGGCGGCTGCACCGCCAGCTTCGTCTCGTCCAAGGGACTGCTGCTGACCAACCACCACTGCGCGCTCGGCGCGATCGCGCTGAATTCCACCGGCCAGCGCAATCTGCTGCGCGACGGTTTCAAGACCGGCACCAACAACGAAGAAGTCTCGGCCGGGCCGAACGCGCGCATCTACGTGCTCGACTCGGTCCAGGACGTGACCCAGAAGGTGCAGTCGGCGCTGGCGTCCGCCGCCGATCCGGCCGCGCGCATGGCCGCGCTGGACGCGCTGGAAAAACAACTGGTGAGCGAGTGCGAGCGCACGCCGGGCTACGGGTGCCGCTTGTACAGCTATTTCGGCGGCAACCGCTTCGAACTGCAGCGCAGCCTGGAAATCCGCGACCTGCGCCTGGTCTACGCGCCGCCGGAAGGCATCGCCAACTTCGGCGGCGAGAACGACAACTGGATGTGGCCGCGCCACACCGGCGATTTCGCCTTCTACCGCGCCTACGTCGGCAAGGACGGGCGGCCGGCGCCGTACGCGATCGACAACGTGCCGTACCAGCCCAAGCGCTGGCTCAAGATCGCCGACAAGCCGCTCGGCGCCGGCGATTTCGTCGCGCTCGCCGGCTTTCCCTCGCTGACCAACCGTTACGCGATGGCCGACGATTTCCAGGCCAACGCCGAATGGACGTACCCGACCGTGGCCGCGCACTACAAGCGCCTGGCCGCCTTGGTCGAGGCCGAAAGCCGCAAGAATCCGCAGACCCAGGCCAAGTACGCCGCCACCGTGCGCGGCTGGCTCGGCGCGGCCAAGAACTACGAAAGCCAGATCGAAAGCTTCCGCCGCGCCGGCACCGCGCAGCTCAAGCGCAACGAGGAGAACGAGTTGCTGCAGTGGCTGCGCGGCAAGGGCGCGGCCGGCCAGCCGGCGCTGGACGCGCACGCGCGGCTGGTCGAGCTCGGAAATCAGGCGCGCGCCGAACGCGACCGCGACCTGATCCTCGGCCAGCTCGCCGCCACCGGCGCGCTGTGGAACGCGGCCCAGCTCTACCGCGGCGCGATCGAGCGGGCCAAGCCCGACGCGCAGCGCGAGAACGGCTTCCACGACCGCGACCGCGGCGCGTTCGAGAACGGCTTCAAGCAGTTCGACCGCCGCAGCGACGTGCGCGTGGACCGGCAGATCCTCAGTTACTGGCTGCACGAATACGTCAAGCTGAGCAAGGAACACCGGGTCGCGGCGATCGACCAATGGCTGGAAGGCGACGACGAGAAGGCGATCAAGCGCGCGCTCGACAAGGTCGGCAAGTCGCGCATGCTCGGGGTGGAGCAGCGCGCCGGCTGGCTCAACGCCGAACGCGCCTCGTTCGAGAGCAAGGACGCGCTGAAGGACGCCGCGCTCGGCTTCGCGGTCGCGGCGATGCCGACGCTGACCCAGATGGAGCAGGAGATCCGCACCCGCGCCGGCGAAACCCTGGCCGCGCGGCCGCTGTACCTCAAGGCGCTGGCGGATTTCCGCAAGAGCGTCGGCCGCGCCGCGTATCCCGACGCCAACGGTTCGCTGCGCCTGAGCTACGGCACGGTCACCGCGTACACCAAGGACAACGGCGCGCGCCAGTTGCCGTTCACCCGGGTCGAGGAGATCGCCGCGCGCAACAGCGGCGCCGCGCCGTTCGCCGCGCCGCAGCCGCTGCTCGGCGCGATCTCGGCCAAGCGCTTCGGCGCGCTGGCGGACAAGCGGTTGGAATCGGTGCCGGTGAACTTCCTCGCCGACCTGGACATCACCGGCGGCAATTCCGGCTCGCCGGTGCTCGACGGGCAGGGCAAGCTGGTCGGCATCGCCTTCGACAGCAACTGGGAATCGGTCAGCGCGAGCTGGCTGTTCGATCCGGCCGCGACGCGCACGATTTCGGTCGATCAACGCTATATGCGCTGGGTCATGCAGGAAGCGTTCCCGGCGCCGCGCTTGCTCGCGGAGATGGGCGTGCCGGCTTCCGGCAAGTAGCCGAGAGCAGCGGGCGCAGGGGAGCGAGCGAAAGCTCTTTCTCGCTGCTGATTTCTACGCGCCCGTTGCCGCTCGAAAGCCGCGGCGCATGGCGCTGCGCCGCGGCCGGATCGCTACGGCATCAATCGCGCGGCGGCGGGCAGCTCATGTGGCCGCTGCTGTACTTGGCGGTGCGCACGCCCGATTCGGTGTACACGCCGCTGCAGCTCAGCTCGGCCTGGCCGACCACGTTGCCGGCGGCGTCGAAGTAGAAATAGAACTCGCCGATTTCGTCCGGACCCGGCGGGCGGGCGAGGGCGGCGGTGGCGACCAGGGCGGCGGTCAGGCCGAGGCCGAGGGCGAAAGACTTGCGCATGACGAACTCCTGTTGACTGTGCGGAAGATGGACGTCCGCGGCCTTGCGGCGCGGGCGGTGGCGGGATCTTCGACGCGCGGTGCGCGCTCGCATCGTGACGTCGCTCGCGTCGGAGCGGGGCGTGCGCTGCGTGGGTCGGTTCGATCGTGTGGTGCGGTGGTGCGGTGCGAACGATGGCGCCTTGTGATCGCAGCGATTGCGAACGTCGGGCGCGACGCCGATTACGGTTCCGGATCGCAGAGGTAGTAGCCGACGCCGTAGTTCTTGGTCGGCTTGCCCCACGACTCGCGCGTGCCGTCGCAATGGATCGACGATTGGCCGACCAAGGCGCCGTTGTCGTCGTAATAGGTGTAGATCTGGCCGGGACCGGTCGGGCCGATCGCCGCGACCGCGGCGCCGACCGCGGCGAGCGCCGCCAGGCCGAGCCCCAGAGCGAGTTTCTTGCGCATGGTGATTTCTCTCGTAGTGCCGGCAGATCGCCGGCGCCACGAAGCTAGGCTGCGCGCACGGTTTACTCACGTGACATCTAACACCTGATCGTAGCTTTGTGACGATGGTCGTGCGGCGCGGGCGCGCGGCGCGCGCGGAATCGGGAATTGGTCGAGCGCATCGTGGCGAGCGGGCGGAGCCAATCCGTTGCGCGCATGCCGATGCAACGCAGCGACGGTCGCGGCCGCGCGCGATCGCACACGCGGCATTCGCCGTCGCCGGCGCGCAGCGGCGCAAACGAAAACGGCGGGGTCGCCCCCGCCGTCGCGTTCGCTGTCGGCGCGGGCTGCGGTCAGAACTGGCAGAACCAGTAGCCCATCTCGTACTGGTCGGTCACCTCGCCCCACTGGCTGAGGTTGTTGTCGCAGTCGCGCGATTCCACGCCGACCAGTTCGCCGTTGCGGTAGTACGCCGCGTACTCGCCGCGGCTGACGAACGCCGCGGTCGCGGCGGTGGCGAACAGGGTCAGGCCGAGGCCGAGGGTCAGGACGAGTTTCTTCTTGCTCATGAGGCGCTCCTTGTCGTGATGAGGTCGCCGGGGCTCCGGCGCAGTGCGCTTGCGCAGACAGCGGAGAACGCGGCGACGGCGCGTGCGCGGCGCGATCCCGGACGCGGCGGACGCTGCGTGCGCTGCGCGCGAAGCCTCGCCGTGTTCGATCCCGTCCCTGGTCCTCCGGCGGCCGCGCCGGCGGCGGCGACCGCGCTGCGGCCGTTCGCCAGGCAGCTTAGGAACGCCGCGCGCGGGCGCACAAGGCGCCGCGCACTGGCAAATGCGACAGGTCGCGGGCGGCCGTCCGTTCGTGCGCCGGCGCCTTGGGGCGGAGCGCGACGTGAGCGCGGGCCGCTTCTCGGTTCCCGCTTCCGCGCGCGCACTCCTGCTTCAAGCCGCTTGCAATGCCCGCGCGGCCTGCCGTAGGCTGCGCGGGCAGTCGCGGATTCCCATGCCAGCCGGCCCCGTCTCCCGACCCGTGTCAGAACGCCGCTCCCCAGCGGCGCCGCCCCAGGCGGTCCCGGTTCCCGGCCCATCGTGGCTCAGCGGCGCCGGCGCACCCCAGGCGATCTTTCCCGCAGTGCCGGCTCGCAAGCGTTTCCTCGTCTGATCCCCTCACGACCTGGAGCTTGCGATGAAAGTACTGGCCTGCGATGGCATCCACGAAGACGGTTTGGCCCTGTTCCGCGAAGCGGGCTGGGACGTCGTCGTGTCCGACCCGATCAAGGACACCGCCGCGCTCGCCGCCGCGCTCAAGGGCGTGGACGCGATCCTGGTGCGTTCGGCGACCAAGGTGCCGGCCGAAGCGCTGGCGGATGCGAACCAACTGCGCGTGATCGGCCGCGCCGGCGCCGGCGTCGACACCATCGACGTGGAAGCCGCGACCGAGCGCGGCATCGCGGTCATGAACGCGCCCGACGGCAACACCCTGGCCGCGGCCGAACACGCGATCTCGCTGCTGTTCGCGCTGGCCCGCCACATCCCGCGCGCCGACGCCGGCATGAAGGCCGGCGAATGGCCGAAGAACGGCCTCACCGGTTTCGAGCTCGAAGGCAAGAAGCTCGGCGTGATCGGCCTGGGCCGCATCGGCGGCACGGTCGCGCGCAAGGCCCAGGGCATCGGCATGGAAGTGGCCGCGCACGATCCGTTCCTGCCCGCGTCCGCCGCCGGCAAGGGCAGCGTGCCGCTGAAGACGCTCGAGGAGCTGCTGGCCTGGGCCGACGTCGTCACCCTGCACATCCCGCGCACCAAGGAAACGACCAACCTGCTGTCGGAAGCGAACATGCGCGCGATGAAGAAGGGCGCGTACCTGGTCAACGCCGCGCGCGGCGGCCTGGTCGACGAAGCCGCGCTGCTGGCGCTGATCGAAGAAGGCCACATCGCCGGCGCCGCGCTCGACACCTTCGTGACCGAACCGCTGCCGGCCGATTCGCCGCTGCGCGCGAACCCCAAACTGATCCTGACCCCGCACCTGGGGGCCTCGACCAGCGAAGCGCAGCAGGCGGTCAGCACGATCCTCGCCCGCCAGATCATCGACTTCGTCGCCACCGGCGCGGTCGCCGGCTGCGTCAACCTGCCGCCGCTGACCGCCGAAGCCGCGCGCGAAGTCGGCCCGTGGATGCCGCTGATGTCGGCGCTGGGCCGCCTCGCCGCGCGCCTGGTGCCGGCGCCTACGCGCCTGGAAATCACCTATGCCGGACGCACCGAAGCGCTGGATACGCGGCCGCTGTCGCGGCTGTTGGTGGCGGCGCTGCTCGGCACCGCATCGGGCCGGGTCACGCCGGTCAACGCGTTGCAGGAAGCCGCCGCGCGCGGGCTGGTCGTGTCGGAAACCCTCGGCGGCAACGGCGACGGTTTCGACCGCCTGCTCAAGCTGCGCGTGGTCGGCGAGAAGCGCACCCGCGAGATCGAGGCGACCTTGCACCGCGGCCCGCGCGTGGTCCGCCTGGACGGCGTCGAAATCGAATTCGATCCGCAGGCGCACGTGCTGCTGCTGCGCAACGAGGACCGTCCCGGCATGATCGGCGTGGTCGGCTCGACCCTCGGCGCGGCCGGCGTCAACATCGTCAACTTCGCCCTCGGCGCGGCCGGCGACGGCCAGGCGCGCGCGGCGATCACCGTCGACCGCCCGGTCAACGAGGAGCAACTGGCGGCGCTGCGCGCGACTCCGGGCATCCTCTCGCTGGCGCAGGTGTAAGCGCATGCGCATCCTGCTCGCCCGCCACGGAGAGACCCCCTGGAACGCCGAAGGCCGCTACCAGGGGCAGGAAGACATCGCGCTGTCGCCGGTCGGCGAAACCCAGGCGCGCGCGCTCGGCGCGCGCCTGCGCGAAGTGCCGGTGACGCGCGCGGTGGCCTCGCCGCTGTCGCGCGCGCGCCGCACCGCCGAGCTCGCGCTCGGCGAGGAGCGCGCGTCGATGCTGCAACTCGACCCGGGCCTGATGGAGATCGCCCACGGCAGTTGGGAAGGCCTGCTCGCCAGCGAAATCCGCGAACGCGACGGCGACCGCCTGCGCGCCTGGCGCGACACCCCGCACGAGGTGCTGATGCCCGGCGGCGAATCGATCGTGCACGTGCTCGACCGCGCCTGGCCCGCGTTCGCCAAGGCCTGCGAAGGGCTGAAGGACGACGACACCTTGCTGGTGGTCGCCCACGACGCGGTCAACCGGGTGCTGCTGTGCAAGATCCTCGGCATCCCGTTGGCCAAGCTGTGGACGTTCCGGCAGGCGCCGACGACGTTGAACCTGCTCGAGGGCGACAGCGTCGAGCGGCTCGAGGTGGTGCGGTTGAACGATTGCAGCCATCACACGGCGTTGTTCGGGGAGGCGGTGCATCGGGCGTTGTGAGCGCGCCGGACCGGGGCGCCGAACGGCGCTCCGGCCGCGTGCCGTTATGGTCCAATAGCCCCCGCGCGCCGCAGGACGCGGCGTCTTCAGGGGGCCACATGATCCGTTTCCGCGTTCTCGCGCACGCCTTGGCGGCGGCCGCGACGCTGGCCGTTTGCGCCGGCGCCGGCGCGCAGCCCGTTGCGCAAACCTTCGACCCGGGGGCCGGCGGCCCGATGCCGGCCGACTGTCCGCCGGGCGAGCCGCAGCGTTCGCCGCCGAAGTATCCGCGCGGCTACTTCACTGCCAGCGGCACCACGGTGTTGGTGCTGGACCTCGATCGCTGCGGCCTGATCGATCAGGTCTGGATCGAGCGCAACTCCGGCTACGCCGAGCTCGACCGTGCGGCGGTGGAAGCGGCCAGGCAGTGGCGCTTTTCGCCGGAAATCCGCCAGGGCCGGGCGGTGCCGTCGCGGGTGCGGCTGCCGCTGGATTTCCAGCCGCTCGCGCCCGAGCAGGTCGCCAAGTCGCGCGAGCGCGTGCAGGCCGAATGGGATCGGGCCCGGGCGAACGCGCGCGACGCCCAGCGTCCGCTGCAGAAAGACGGCACCTTGCCGGGCTATTTGCCCGACCCCTATCCGATGCCGGCCGGCTCGGCGCAGGAACTGATCCGCATGGTGCGCAGCGAAGGGCAGCGGATCCCCGGAGACTCGCCGCAGGTGCCGGTGTACACCACCAGTTCCGATCGCGGCCTGCTGGTCTGGCTGGTGCTGGAGGAGGGCATGAGCTTCTCGCCCGCGATCATCCGCCGGCGTCTGGTCGAGGACGGCGAGAAATCCTATTTCCTCAGCGCAGGCACGTGCAGCGCGGCGCGTGCGAGCGATTGCGACGATTTCCGGAAGTTCCTGGAGTTGATGATGGCGCAACACCCGCGGCCGCCGTTGCCGCGCGAGTTGCCGGCCGAACCGTCGCTGCCGCCGCGCGAGCCGATACGGACCTCGCCGGTCGGTCGCTCGCGCTTGCCGATGCCTGCGCTTGCGGATCCGCCGTCGCCGGCGCGCAAGGGCGCGGGCCCGTTGCCGCCGCCTCCGCCCCCGCCGCCGGAACCGCACGACGCCACGCCCCCGGTTCCGGCCTGGCAGCGGGACTGAGGCGGTCCGCATGCCCGCGCCGTGCCGTAGGGGCCGCCGCTGAATCCTGATTCGCCGCGTTCGGCCGTCGCTGCGCGCTTGTTTCGAATCCATCCAGATCCGATCGCGATATGAGAGCCGACAAAACTTTTTCCCCATTGGCGTCCTGGTTGCTTGCGCTGGCGTTGCTGCCGACGGCGGCATGGGCGGCGGATGCCTGTCCGCCGCGTCAGGGCGACAACGCGCCGCCCAAGTATCCCGACCCGGCCTTTCAACCCAACGCCGAAGTCACGCTGCTGATCGGCGTCGACCGTTGCGGCGCCGCGACGACGGTGGAGGCGCTGTGGACCTCCGGGTATCCGGCGCTCGACGCCGCCGCGGTCGAGGCCGCGCGCGGCTGGCGATTCGATCAGGGCCGCGGCGGGCGGGTCCGCGTGCCGGTCGCGTTCGTCGGCAACGGCCCCAGCGCGCCGACGACGTTGCGCAAGCCGACGCCGGAGTTCCTGGCGATCCTGGCCGACTTCTGCGCCATGCGGGTGCCGCCGGTGGCCGCGAACGCCGACGGGACGCTGCCGGGCTTCATCGCGGATCCCGCGCCGTTCGGTTTCGACTCCATCGCGGCGGCCGAACAGACCATGGCGCGCGAGGGCGTGCGCGAAGTCACAGACCTCGACAAGGCGGAGGGCCGCGGCTACATCACCGGAAACACGTTCCGCTGGGAGCGATGGCGCGTGTTCAAGGGCAACTGGGAATTCGCGCCCTCGGTGATGAAGCAGCGCAAGGTGTTCGACGGCGAAAAAAGCTTCATCGTCACCGGCGGCCGCTGCGAAGCCGCCGACCCGGCCAAATGCGCGCGGTTCGAATCGTTCCTGCGCGACTTCAACAAAAAGCCGCAACCGGCCCAGGAAGGGCCGCCGCCGTTGCCCGCAGGTTCGCGCTGCCTGTGAATCCGCCGCGCCGCGGCGGCGAGGGCGGGTGCCGGCGGCGGATCCGGACCGGATCCGTCGAACCGCAGCGGTCGGCGGGACGGCCGCGACGCGATTCCGCCGCTCCTGCGCGGCGACCGGATCGGCGACAATAGCCGCATGCAAACCCGTACCCTCGCCGACTGGCTCGCCCACATCGAACGCATCCACCCCAAGTCCATCGACATGGGGCTCGACCGCATCCGCGAAGTCTCCAGGCGCCTCGGGCTGACCCGCCCGGGCCGCGAGGTGATCACCGTCGGCGGCACCAACGGCAAAGGTTCCACCGTCGCCTTCATCGAAGCCATCGCCCGCGCCGACGGGCGCCGGGTCGGCGCCTACACCTCGCCGCATCTGCTGGCCTACAGCGAGCGCATCCGCATCGGCGGCGAAGACGCCGCCGACGCCGACATCGTCGCCGCGTTCGAAGCCATCGAGGCCGCGCGCGGCGAGGTCGCGCTGACCTATTTCGAATACGGCACCCTGGCCGCGCTGTGGCTGTTCGAACGCGCGGGGCTGGATCTGGCGATCCTGGAAGTCGGCCTCGGCGGGCGCCTGGACGCGACCAATATCGTCGACGCCGACGTGGCGGCGATCACCACGGTCGATCTGGATCACCAGGACTACCTCGGCGACGACCGCGAGAGCATCGGCTTCGAGAAGGCCGGCATCGCCCGCGGCTTCAAGCCGCTGGTGCTCGGCGACGACGATCCGCCGTCGAGCGTGCTGCGCCACGCTTACCTCATCGGCGCCTCGGCGGTGCGCGCGGGCTGCGATTTCTTCTTCGCTCCGCTCGACGACGATGCGGCGCGCTGGCACTGGCGCGAGGTCGGTTTCGAGGTCGAGCTGCCGCGCCCGGCGCTGATCGCGCCGGTGCAGATGCGCAACGCCGCGGTCGCGATCGCCGCGCTGCGCGCGCTGGACGTCGCGCCGAGCGAGCGCGCCCTGGCCGAAGGCGTGGCGCAGGCGCGCGTGGCCGGCCGCCTGCAGCGGTTCGAACGCGGCGGCGTCGAGATCCTGGTCGATGTCGGCCACAACCCGCAGGCCGCGCGCGAACTGGCCGCCTGGCTCGACGCGCAGCCGCCGCGGCCGACCCGCGCGGTGTTCGCCGCGCTCGGCGACAAGGATGCGGTCGGCGTGGTCGCGGCGTTGGGCGAACGCATCGCCGACTGGCATCTGGCCGGCCTCGGCGGCCCGCGCGGGACCACGGTGGAGGCCTTCGCGCAACGCCTGCAAGGCAGCGTCGCCGAACGCGGGCAGCGCCACGCCGACGTCGCCGAAGCCCTGGCCGCCGCGCGCGCGGCGGCGGGCGAGGGCGAACGCATCCTGGTGTTCGGCTCGTTCCACACCGCGGCCGAAGCCCTGCAGGCGCTCGCCGGCGACTGAGTGCGGGAGGGCCTGCAGGCCCGGCGCTTTTCGGCCGGATGAGCCGGAACCGACAGCAACGCGTCGGGCCCGAAGGTCCTGCACAAACAGCCCGCGGCAAAAAACCTTCGATACAACGCCTGTGCGCGGCGTGTTTTTCTGAACGCCTCATCGGCCCGCACCGCCCGTGCCCGGCCCTGTCCCCGCCCGGGGGTATAATTCGCGCCGCCCCCCGGCCAAGCGAGCGACTGAGTAGCGATGGAACCTGCCCTGAAACAGCGATTGATCGGTGCGTTGGTGTTGATCGCACTGGCGGTGATCTTCCTGCCCATGCTGATCAAGGGCCCGGCGCCCGAAAGCGGCGCCTCCGACGTTCCGCTGACCCTGCCCGACCAGCCGCAGGGCGGCCAGATCGAAACCCGCGAGCTGCCCCTGGTGACGCCGGGCGACGCGCCTTCGAGCGGCATGGTCGGCATGGAGCGTCCGCAGCCGGAGCCCAATGCCGCCACGCCGGCCGGCGACGGCCAGACCCTGCCGACGGTGGACACCGCCGCCGGCCGCCCGGGCATGCGGCCCGCCGCCACCGCCGGCGGCGATTACGCGGTGAGCTTCGGCAGCTACGCCAGCGCCGGCGACGCCGAGCGGGTCATCGCCGCGCTGCAGGCCGCGCGCCTGCCGGGGTATCAGGAAACCGCGGCAGGCGCCAACGGCCGCACCGTCTACCGCGTGCGCATCGGTCCGTTCGCGACCCAGGCCGACGCCGAGGCCGCGCGCTTGAATTCGAGCAAGGTGCGCAACGACGTCAGCGCCAAGGTCGTCGTGCTCAATGCCGACGCCGCCGATCTGGCGTCCGGCCCGGCGCCCAGCAAGCCTGCGGCGCTGCCGCCGGAAGCGAGCAAGCCTGCGCCGCTGCCGCCTGAACCTCTCAAGCCCGCGAAGCCCGAGCCGGCCAAGCCGGTCGCGGCCAAGCCCGCCGAAACCAAGCCCGTCAAGCCGGTGGAGCCGCCGAAGCCGGCCGAGACCAAGCCGGTCGCCGCGGCCAAGCCCGAACCCGCCAAGCCGGAACCGGCCAAGCCCGCGCCCGCCAAGCCCGAACCGGCCAAGCCCGCCGCCGCCGGCACCGGCTTCGCCGTGCAGCTCGGCGCCTTCGGCAACGCCGAGGAAGCCAACAAACTGCGCGACCGCGCCCGTGCGGCCGGTTTCAGCGCATTCGTCGAACAGGTCCGCACCGACAAGGGCACGCTCAACCGCGTGCGCATCGGTCCGGTGGTCAATCGCGCCGACGCCGACAAGCTCAAGGGCCAGGTCGCGGCCAAGCTCGGCATCGGCGACGCGCTGGTCAAACCGCATCCGTGACCGCGCGGGCGCGACGCGACCGCACCGGCTGCCAGCGAACGGCGGCCGCACACGCTAGGGAGTAAGGCGAATGACGGCTCTGGACTGGGGCTTGCTGGTGATCGTGGCGCTGTCGGCGCTGCTCGGCATGGCGCGCGGCCTGATCGGCGTGGCGGTGTCGCTGGCGGCGTGGCTGCTGGCCGGGCTCGGCGCGTTCCTGTTCGGCGGCGACGTCGCCCGCGGGCTCAGCGACAGCGGCGCCAGCTGGGGCGGCTACCTCGGCGGCTATACGCTGTGCTTCGCCGCGATCTGGGTCGGGGTCAGCATCCTCGGCTGGGTGATCCGCACCGTCGCCCATTCCTACGGCATGTCCGAGATGGACCGGCTGATGGGCCTGGGCCTGGGCACCCTGCGCGGGCTGATCTTCGCCTGCGCGCTGCTGGTGGTGCTGGGCCTGACCACGCTGCCGCGCGGGCCGACCTGGCGCAATTCCAGCCTCGCCTCGGTGCTGATGCCGGGCGCCCAGCTCATGCGCAGCGCCTTGCCCGACACGATCGCGCACAAGGTCGATCTGGAAGGCCGCGGCGGCTCGCTGCAGGAAACCGTGCAGGCCGAAGCCGGGCATCTGGAAAAGAATCTCAAGGGCAAGGTCGGCGCGACCGGCGGCAGCCTGCCCGGCGGCTTCGGCGGCCTGCCCAATCCGCTCGACGCGCTGGCCGGCGCCAGCGCGGGCGGCGGCGGCGGCGACCAGGGCGTGGGCGCCGGCGGCGATCCGGCCCAGGTCCTGCCCGACGCCTTGCCCGAGCCGCAGGCGCAGTCGCGCGGCGGCGATCCCGCCGGCGGCCTCGGCGGCCTGACCGGCCTGCTGCCCGGCGCGATGCGCGACCTGCTGCCGAAACAGGCGCCGGCCGGCCGCGGCGACGCCGCGCCCGCGCCGCGCGGCGTAGAAGGCCGCCGGATCCGCGACGATGGCGGCGCGGTCGACGCCAGCCAAGACGACAAGCACGTGCGCTGACGCGCTTTGCGCTTGCAATACGGCGGCCGCGCCGCCACTTCGGGCTTACCGAACGCGCTGTTTCGCGCCCGCAGCGGCCGCGACGACTGCATTCGCGGCCGCCACGGGCGATAATCCGCGCCGCACCGGCCACGCCGATCCCGCGGGCGCCGCGGCGGCTTCACGACTCACCACGCGTCCCCACGCGACACGACAGGCAGGACCAGCGCTATGTGCGGCATTCTCGGAATCGTCGGCAACACGGATGTCGCCGCCCAGCTCTACGACGGACTCACGGTGCTGCAGCATCGCGGCCAGGACGCGGCCGGCATCGCCACCGCCGACGGCGCGCGCCTGCGCGTGCACAAGGGCAACGGCCTGGTCAGCGACGTGTTCGACGAGTCGTCCATGCGCCTGCTCGAAGGCCGCGTCGGCATCGGCCACTGCCGCTATCCGACCGCGGGCAGCGAAGGCTCCGACGAAGCCCAGCCGTTCTACGTCAACTCGCCGTTCGGCATCGCCCTGGCGCACAACGGCAACCTGATCAACACCGACACGCTGCGCCGCGAAGTGTTCGAGCAGGACCGCCGCAACATCAACACCGAATCGGATTCGGAAGTGCTGCTCAACGTGTTCGCGCACGAGCTCGACCGCCAGCGCGCGCTGACCCCGGACGCCGCGTTCGCCGCGATCGAAGGCGTGCACCGCCGCTGCATCGGCGGCTACGCCGTGGTCGCCACCGTGCTCGGCCTGGGCCTGGTCGCGTTCCGCGACCCGCACGGCATCCGCCCGCTGGTGCTCGGCAAGCGCCGCATCGGCAATCAGGACGAATACGCGGTCGCCTCCGAATCGGTGGCGCTGGACCTGCTCGGCTTCGAGCGCCTGCGCGACGTGCGCCCGGGCGAGGGCATCGTGGTCACCGCGCGCGGCGAGCTGTTCGCGCGCCAGTGCGCGGAAGTGCGCACGCATACGCCGTGCATCTTCGAATACGTCTACTTCGCCCGCCCCGACTCGATGATGGACGACGTCTCGGTGCACAAGGCGCGCATGCGCATGGGCCAGACCCTCGGCGAGAAGATCCTGCGCCTGCGTCCGGACCACGACATCGACGTGGTCATCCCGATTCCCGACACCTCGCGCGACTCGGCCCTGGAAATCGCCAACACCCTCGGCGTGAAGTACCGCGAAGGCTTCATCAAGAACCGCTACGTCGGCCGCACCTTCATCATGCCGGGGCAGGGCGAGCGGGCGAAGTCGGTGCGGCGCAAGCTCAATCCGATTCCGCTGGAATTCCGCAACCGCGTCGTGCTGCTGGTCGACGACTCGATCGTGCGCGGCACCACCTCGCGCCAGATCGTGCAGATGGCGCGCGACGCCGGCGCGCGCAAGGTCTACCTGGCCTCGGCGGCGCCGGCGGTGCGGCATCCCAACATCTACGGCATCGACATGCCGTCGGCCGAGGAACTGGTCGCGCACGGCCGCAGCGACGAGCAGGTGCAGGAACTGCTGGGCTGCGACTGGCTGATCTACCAGGACCTCGACGCGCTGGAGCAGGCGGTGTCCGGGCCGAAGCACCGCATCGACCACTTCGATTCGTCGTGCTTCAACGGCGAGTACGTGACCGGCGTGGAGCCGGGATATTTCGAGCGCATCCAGCAGATGCGTTCGGACGACGCCAAGAAGACCCGCCGCGCTTCGTGAGCGCGGCGGCGCCTCATGCGCAGGCGTCGACGCTGTTCGACGCCGCGCGCGCCTGCCTCGATGCGGCCACGCCGCAGGCCAAGGTCGAACTGACCTTCGCTTACGCCGGCGCGTTCGCGCGCGGCGAGTTGGCGACGCCGGACGATGCGCCGGCGCCCGAACCGATCCGCATGCCCGGGCGCCCGCCGCGGCCGGCGCTGGTGCATCCGCGCGAGCTGCCCAAGCGCGGCTTCGGCACCGCCGAGGGCCGCGCCGCGTTCGTCCACGCCATCGCCCACATCGAATTCAACGCCATCGACCTGGGCTGGGACGCGGTCTATCGTTTCCGCGGCCTGCCGGCGCAGTTCTACGCCGACTGGGTCGGCGTGGCCAACGACGAGGCGCGCCATTTCCAGCTGCTGCGCGACCGCCTGCGCGAGCTGGGCTACGACTACGGCGATTTCGACGCCCACAACGGGCTGTGGGAAATGGCCGAAAAAACCGCCCACGACGGCCTCGCGCGCATGGCCCTGGTGCCGCGCGTGCTGGAGGCGCGCGGGCTCGACGTGACCCCGGGCATGATCGTCAAGCTGCGCTCGCTCGGCGACCACGCCACCGTCGCCATCCTGGAAACGATCCTGCGCGAAGAAGTCGGCCACGTCGCCGCGGGTTCGCGCTGGTTCCGCTGGTACTGCGAGCGCGCCGGCATCGATCCGAATCCGCGCTTCCGCGAATTGCTGGCCGAGTACGCGCGCGCGGTGCTGTACGGGCCGTTCAATTTCGAAGCGCGCAGCGCCGCCGGGTTCGACGACGAGGAACTGCGCATGCTCGAGACGTTCGCCCACCCGCGCGACTGACCGTTCGCGCGGCGGCGCTCGCGCAAGAACGCACGGTTTCGAAGCCGCGGACCACAGAAAAACACATCTTCGGCCGCCGCTGCGCCGCAGCACCCCGGCGCCCGCGCCGGTAAAGCGCCGCCGCAGCGGATATGCCAAGGTCGCCGTTCCACAGGCAAGGATGGGGGACGCTGTGAGACCGACGAGTCCGAACGTAACGATCGCGCTGTTCGCCGCGGCGCTGGCCTGCGCGCAGGCGCAGGCGCAGACGCCCGGCCCTGGCGCCGCCGAGTACGCGCGCGCCGAGAAAGTGCTGGACTACAACCTCAAGGGCAAGGTGCGCAACGCGCGGGTCGAGCCGAACTGGCTCGGCGACGGACGCTTCTGGTATCGCCGCGACGGCGCGGCCGGGGCCGAGTACGTGTTGGTCGATCCGGCCAAACGCAGCCGCGAACCCTTGTTCGATCCGGCGCGCCTGCGTCCGGCCTTGGCCGCGGTCGCGCCCGACGCGGCGCCGGCGCCGCGCTCGGTGCGGGCCGACAACGGCGTATTGCATGCGGATTTCGCCGCCGGCGCGGCCGCGCTGTCCTGCGATCTGTCGGCATATCGCTGCGAAAAGGCCGCCGTCGCCGTCGCCGACCCGCTGTGGCTGCCGTCGCCCGACGGCCGCCGCGCGCTGTTGGTGCGCGAGCACAACCTGTGGCTGCGCGACCTGCGCAGCGGCGCCGAACGTCGATTGACCCGCGACGGCGTAGCGCACTACGGCTACGGCGTGCTGCCCGACTTCGCCCTGCATGCGGTGCCGAACCAGCAGGGCAAGTGGAAATCGCCGCCGATGACGGTGAACTGGTCGCCCGACGGCAAGCGCGTGTTCGGCACCCGTTACGACGAGCGCCGGGTCGAGCCGTATCCGATGGTGGCGATGGCGCCGGAAGACGGCTGGAAGCCCAAGGTCTACGAGATCCGGCTCGGTCTGATGGGCGAGGCCGAAACCGCGCGCGACGAGTGGTATTCGATCGACGTCGACGCCGGCAAGGTGCGCCGCATCGCGATTCCCGCGGGCTGGAACCACGCGATCGAATCCGATCTGTTGGGCTGGTCGCCCGACGCAAGCCGCGCCTACGTGCCGATCGCGCGCTACGACCGGCCGGCGCGGATGCGGCTGATCGAGGTCGATCTCTCCAACGGCCAGTTGCGCACCCTGCTCGAAGAACGTTCCGACACCCGCATCCAGCTCAACGACTTCCTCTACAGCCGCCCGGCGGTCGCGGTGCTGCGCGAGCGCAATCAGATCGTGTGGTTTTCCGAGCGCGACGGCTGGGGCCATCTGTATCTTTACGACCTGCACGACGGACGCCTGGTCCGCCGGCTGACGTCCGGCGCGTGGCTGGTGCGCGACGTCATCGGCGTCGACGAAAAGCGCGGCGAGCTGTACTTCACCGCCGGCGGCCGCGAGCCCGGCGATCCGTACCAACGCCGCTTGTATCGGGTCGCGCTCGACGGCGGCGAGCCCACGCTGCTGACGCCGGAAGCGGCCGACCACGCCATCGAAGCCGGCGCCAGCGCGATTCTCGGCAGCGCCGCGCAGAACCTGCTGTCGCCGGACGGCGCTTACGTCGTCGACAGCTATTCGACCCTCGACACCGCGCCGCGCACGGTGCTGCGCTCGACCCGCGACGGCGCAGTCGTGCTGGAGCTGGAACGCGCCGACGACAGCGCGGTGCGCGCGGCCGGCTGGGTGCCGCCGCAGCGGCTCAAGTTCACCGCCGCCGACGGCCGCAGCGAGATCTACGCGACCGCGTATTTCCCGCCGGAGTACTCCAGGGAAACGGCGCGGCCCAAGCAGTATCCGGTCATCGACGCCTACTACGGCGGCCCGCAGATCAACAACGCGCCGGTCGGGTTCGTCGACGCCACCGCCACGACCAATCCGATCTCGCGCTCGGCGCTGGCGCGCTTGGGTTTCGTGGTGATCACCATCGACGCGCGCGGCACACCGGGCCGCTCGCAGGCCTTCCACGACGTCAGCTTCGGCGATTTCGCCGATCCGCAGATCGACGACCACGTCGCCGCGATCGAGCAACTGGCGCAGCGCTTCCCCGGCATCGACACCGGCCGCGTCGGCGTCTACGGCCATTCCTTCGGCGGCTACACCTCGACCCGGGCGATCCTGTACCGACCGGATTTCTACAAGGTCGCGGTGTCCTCGGCCGGCGCGCACAACTACCAGGGCATGTACGGCGGCGGCGTCAACGGCCTGGAGCGCCTGCTCGCCGGCCCGCCGGACTACGGCAACGGCCGCCGCATCAAGCCCACCCCCGGCGCGGTGCCGGACAACTACCGCGCGCTCGACAACGCCGCCCTGGCCGACAAGCTGCAGGGCAAGCTGATGCTGGTGCTCGGCGATCTGGACGAGAACGCGCTGCCGGCGGTGACCCTGCAACTGTCCTCGGCGCTGATCCGCGCCAACAAGGACTTCGACCTGCTGTATCTGCCGAACCAGAACCACGAGCTGTTCCGCAACGATGCGTACTACACGCGGCGGATGTGGGATTACTTCGTCGAGCATCTGGGCGGGAGCAAGCCGCCGACGGGGTACAAGCTGGCGCCGCCGCCGGCCAAGCCGAGCGGGCAGGTGTTCTGAAGCGCGGGCGCCGACGTTGTGTCCGGGCGAGCGCCCGGGCATGGCGGTCGCCGTGCCGGCGTACTTGCGCAATACTTGCGCGGAGCGGCGCCGCCGCATCGGCGGCGAGCGAGGCACGGACGGACGGGAGCGGCGAATGGACACGCAACGACGCGGATCGAGCAGCAGATTTTTCTTCGTGCGCGAACGCGCCTGGCGCGAGTTCGCGCAAGCGGCCGCGTTGACGCTGACCTTGGTGTGTTGCTTCGCCGGTGCGGCCGCTGCGCGGCCGCGTCAGTACGTGGTCGAGAGCTTCGCAAAGCGCGATTTCGTTCCCCATGTTTACGATCAAAGCGAACTCGTCCGCGCTTATGGCCCGGGTTGGGTGTCGGCCGAAAATGGCGTCGAATACCGCTGGTATCGCGATGCCGGGTCGGATCGCTGGCTGCGCTTGGCCAGCGACACGGATCCGGCGCCGTCCTATCGCACCGTCGATGAAATGCTGGTGCTGTCCTTCGGCCCGTCGCGCGCGGCGAGCGGGCGGATCGAATCGCTGGCCGCGGTGGACTTGTTCGGCGTGAAACTGGGCAGTCCAGCCGCCGAAGCGGTGAAAGCAGCGAAAAGCCGGCATTTCTGGCGCCGCGGCCCGACGCGGCTGCTGGGGCGGCGGCTCGAGGAAATCGAATTCCTTCCACGCGGGCCGGATACCGGCCTGATTTACCGCTACTTCCTGCGCGAAGGAACCGTGGTCGGACTGTCGGTCGCGATAACCGAGTAAGCGCGTGCGCGCGCCGCCGCTGAAGGAGGCGACATGAGATATCGATCCATGATGTACGCCGATGCGATGGGCCTGGCGGCCTATCTGAATCAGGTCGACCTGTCGCTGGACCGCAGCTCGGGCGTCCTGCGCGGGGACGTCGCCGATTATTTCGCGCGCAACAGCGCACCGATCGGGCAGGTCATCGCCTATGTGGCTTCGTTGTCGCAGCCGCCGGCGGCTGCGCCGCCGCGCTGGTGGCTATGGCGGTTCTGGCGGCTGGTCAACGTCGTGCGCCGCAATCCGATCGTCGATCATGCTTCGCTCGGCGAAATCGGCGCGGCCTTGCGCGAGGTGGCGGACTATCTCGCGGCGGCCGACGCACCCACCGACGGTGCCGTGTATCCGCTGCGTTACCGCGTATGCCTGGCCTGCATGGCGTTCACCCGGACCTTCGCCGTGTCCGACGAATACAAGAGTCGCCTGGTCGAACATCTGCATCAGAACGACATCTTGCGCGGTCGGCTCAGGCCGTTTCGCGATCTTGCCGGTGAACGATGGCCCTATGCCGGTCCGGGCAACTCATAAACTTCAGGAATGGGCTGCGGCACGTCGAGGCGTTCTACCGGATCGGCTGTAACGACCCAGGCCATCGGGCGGGCCGCAACCGTATGCGCCGAAACGGCGCGCCATCGCGGTAGCGCCTGTCATCAGACAACGCCGGTGCGTCGGCCGATAGCGACGCAGGCACAGTCCTGGCGCCGATTCCATCAAATGACGCCGATCTGACATACCCCTTTCACACGCCCCGAACAGACTTCCGGCCTTCGCTCCCCGCCGCCCGGAGCGAATGACGCGAGGGATCGCGCCAGTGGCGGTCCCCCATACAAATCGGAAGTCCCATGACGACGAAGACGACGCTCCTCGCCGCCTCGATCCTGCTGTGCCTGCACGCAGGTTCCACCTTCGCCGCCGAAGCGCCCGCCGCCGATGCCGCGCCCGCCGCCGACGCCCACCGCGACGCCACCACGCTCGATGCGGTCTCGGTGGTCGGCACCGGCCAGACCCGCCAGGTGCAGGTCCTGGGCCGCGCCGAACTGCAGCGCGAAGCCGCCGGCACCAATCCGCTGAAGGTCATGGCCAAGCTGCCGGGCGTGCACTTCCAGAGCTCCGATCCGTGGGGCAACTACGAGTGGTCGAGCAAGCTCAGCATCCGCGGCTTCTCGCAGCAGCAGCTCGGTTTCACCCTCGACGGCGTGCCGCTCGGCGACATGAGCTACGGCAACCACAACGGCCTGCACATCGGCCGCGCGATCACCTCGGAGAACCTGTCCGGCGCCGAACTCTCGCAGGGCTCGGGCGCGATCGATACCGCCTCGTCGGGCAACCTCGGCGGCACCTTGCGCTTCTTCAGCTCCGACCCGTCGTCCGAATTCGGCGTGCGCCTGGCCCAGACCCTGGGCAGCGATTCCACCAGCCGCAGCTTCATGCGCATGGACACCGGCGACCACAACGGCTTCAGCGCCTACCTCAGCGGCGTGTTCCACACCACCGACAAGTGGAAGGGCGACGGTCCGCAGCGCAACACCCAGTTCAACGGCAAGTTCGTCTACGCCGGCGAAGACTTCAAGATCACCGGCTACGCCGACTCCTCGCGCCGCCGCGAAACCGACTACGCCGACCTGTCGCTGGAATCGGCCAAGCGCCTGGGCATGGACTGGGACAACTACGCCAAGGACTGGCAGCGCGCCATCGATGCGGCCAACGGCAAGTTCAGCGGCGGCGTGACCAGCCTCGACGATGCGTACTACATCGCCCGCGGCGTGCGCGACGACGATCTGGCGTACCTGAGCGCGGAGTGGAACGCCAGCCCGGACGTGACCCTCGCGGCCACCGTCTACTACCACACCAACGAAGGCCAGGGCCATTGGGCCACGCCGTATTCGAAGTCGCCGACGGTGCCGCTGCGCATGCGCACCACCGAATACGACATCGAGCGCACCGGCTTCATGCCGAGCCTGAGCTGGCAGCTCGGCAACCACCGCCTGCAGGCCGGCCTGTGGCTGGAGAAGAACGACCACGGCGTGCAGCGCAACTTCTACGATCTCAAGGCGACCGAGCCGCCGAACGACATCTTCTTCTACCGCAACCCGTCCGAGCGCGTGTTCCGCCAGCGCTTCGACACCGACACGCGCATGTACTACGTGCTCGACCACATGGAGTTCGCCGACGGCCGCCTGGCCGTGGACGCGGGCTTCAAGGGCCTGCGCGTGGAGACCGACGGCAAGACCCTGATCGGCGGCGCCAGCCGCGCCAGCGGCAAGCTGGTGTCGGAAGACAACTTCCTGCCGCAGCTCGGCGCGCGCTGGCAGCTCGGCGAACACGAGGAAATCTTCGGTTCGTACAGCGAGAACCTGTCGGCGTTCCGCACCGGCGTCAACGGCCCGCATTCGACCTCGCAGGCCGCGTTCGACGCCGCAGTCGGTTCGCTCGAGCCGGAAAGCTCCAAGACCCTGGAAGCCGGCCTGCGCACCAGCCGCGACCAGATCGAAGCCTCGGTGGCGGTGTACCGGGTCAACTTCGAGAACCGCCTGCTGGCGATCGCGCGTTGCGCCGGCATCGTCGGTTGCGCGTCGAGCTTCGCCAACGTCGGCGACGTCGAGAGCCGGGGCGCCGAGATCACCGTGCAGTGGAAGCCGATCGCCGGGCTGACCTGGTACCACTCGCTGGCGTTCAACGATTCGCAGTACGAGTCGGATTATCTCGACGGCACGACCCTGGTGCGGACCAAGGGCAAGCAGGTGGTCGACGCGCCCAAGCGCCTGTACGCGACCGAGCTGCGCTGGGAACGCGACGGCCTGGCGCTGCAACTGGGCGCCAAGTACACCGACAAGCGCTACCTGACCTATCTCAACGACTCCAAGGTCGACGGGTTCTGGGTGGTCGACGCGTCGGCGTCGTACGAGTGGAAGGAATTGTCGTGGGCGGATGCGTTCAAGCTGCAGTTGAACGCGACCAATCTGTTCGACAAGGAATACTTCGGCAGCATCGGCACCAACGGCTTCGTCGCGTCGGATCCGAAGGGGCTGAACTACACCTTGCAGTCGGGCGCGCCGCGGCAGGTGTTCGTGACGGCGGAAGTGCGGTTCTGATCGAAGCCGTCCGCGCCCGCGAGGGCGGCGGACAAGCGAACGCCCGCGTAATCGCGGGCGTTCGTTTTTGCGGCGCAGCGACTGTAGGGGCGGCGCGAGCCGCGACTGCGACGCCGCGCTTGCGACGCAACCTGCTGCCCCGCGGTCGCGGCTTGCGCCGCTCCTACAGGGAGGCCATGCGGCTTAGTCCAAGGCTTGCAGGCGCATGCCGTCGAGGTCGACGCGCAGCACCGAGCCTTGTTCGTACCAATCGCCGAGCACCACGCGCTTGCGCGCGCGGCCGCCGGCTTCGAGTTCGTGGATCGCCGGGCGGTGGGTATGGCCGTGGATCATCGTGTCCACGCCGTAACGCACGAAGGTTTCCGCGACCGTGGCGGGGGCGACGTCGGTGATGGTTTCCATGCGCCCGGCGTCCTTGAGCCCGGCCTGGTGCGCCTTGCTCGCCGCGCGCGCCTGTTGGGCGAAGGCCAGGCGCGCGGCCAGCGGCTGGGCCAGGAACTGCGCCTGCCACAGCGGGTGGCGGGTCTGGGCGCGGAACTGCTGGTAGGCGACGTCGTCGGTGCACAGCAGGTCGCCGTGGCCGATCAGCACCGGTCGGCCGTACAGCACGATCACCGCCGGGTCCGGCAGGATGCGCATGCCGGCGCGCTCGGCGTAGTCGCGGCCGAGCAGGAAGTCGCGGTTGCCGCGGATGAAGAACACCGGCACGCCAGAATCGGCCAGCGCCTTGAGTTCGGCGGCGACGAAGGCGCCGGTCTCGGCCGGGTCGTCGTCGCCGACCCAGGCTTCGAACAGGTCGCCGAGGATGTACAGCGCGTCGGCGCCGCGGGCCTCGGCGCGGACGAAACGGCCGAACAGCTCGGTGATCTGCGGGCGTTCGGCGTCCAGGTGCAGGTCGGAAATGAAGAGCGTGGTCATGGCGCTAGTTTAGGGCGTTTGCCCGAGTCGGGCCGAGTCGGGCCGGGCCGGGGCAGGGCGCATCGGGCCGCGCAGGCCGGCCCGGGGCGGTTTCGCCGCGACGAAGCCCGCCGCGCCCGCATCCGTTAAAATCCCCGGTCTCCCTCCGATCCACCGAGCCCGCGCATGACCCGCACCCGCTTCGCCCCCAGTCCCACCGGCTACCTGCACATCGGCGGCGCCCGCACCGCCCTGTACTGCTGGCTGGAAGCGCGCCGCGCGGGCGGGCAGTTCATCCTGCGGGTCGAGGACACCGACCGCGAGCGCAGCACCCAGGCGGCGATCGACGCGATCCTGGAGGCGATGGACTGGCTCGGCCTGGGCTACGACGAAGGCCCGGTCTACCAGACCCAGCGCCTGGACCGCTATCGCGAGGTCGCCGAGCAGATGGTCGCCGCGGGCACCGCGTACTACGCCTACGAGACCAAGGACGAGCTCGAAGCCGCGCGCAACGCCGCGCTCGCGGCCAAGGAAAAGCCGCGCTACAACGGCGCCTATCGCGAGCGCAACGAGCCGTACCGCGACGATCCGAACCGGGTGATCCGCTTCAAGAACCCGCTCGACGGCACGGTCGTGTTCGAGGACAAGGTCAAGGGCCGGATCGAGATCGCCAACAGCGAGCTCGACGATCTGGTGATCTTCCGCGCCGACGGCTACCCGACCTACAACTTCGCGGTCGTGGTCGACGACCTCGACATGCGCATCACCGACGTGGTGCGCGGCGACGACCACGTCAACAACACCCCGCGCCAGATCAACATCTATCAGGCGCTGGGCGCGCCGGTGCCGCATTTCGCCCACCTGCCGATGATCCTCGACCACGAGGGCGCCAAGCTGTCCAAGCGCACCGGCGCGGCCGACGTGATGCAGTACCGCGACGCCGGCTATCTGCCGCACGCGCTGCTGAACTATCTGGTCCGGCTGGGCTGGTCGCACGGCGACCAGGAGATTTTCTCGATCGAGGAAATGACCCGGCTGTTCCAGCTGTCCGACGTCAACTCCAGCGCCTCGCGCCTGGACGCGGCCAAGCTCGGCTGGATGAACCAGCAGTACCTCAAGAGCGACGATCCGGCCGAGGTCGGCAAGCACCTGGAATGGCATCTGCGCCAGCAGGGCTTCGACCTCGCCGCCGGCCCGGCGCCGGCCGACATCGTGATCGCGCTGCGCGACCGCGTGCAGACGCTCAAGGACATGGCCGAGCGTGCCGCGGTGTGGTTCCAGCCGCTGACCCAGTACGACGAGGCGGCCGTGGCCAAGCACCTCAACGCCGCCGCCCAGGCGCCGCTGAGCGAGGCGCGCGCGCGTCTGGCGGCGTTGCCGGCGTGGACCGCCGACGCGGTCGGCGCGGCCCTGCACGAGGCCGCCGAGGCGCTCGGCATCGGCATGGGCAAGGTCGCCCAGCCGCTGCGCGTGGCGATCACCGGCACCCAGGTCAGCCCGGACATCTCGCATACGGTCTATCTGGCCGGCCAGGCCCAGGCCTTGCAACGCATCGACGCCGCCCTTACTAAGATTCCGGCATAACCCATCCAGCGAAGGCCGCCGCGCCGCCACCGGGAGCCCGCATGAACGCGAACACCGCCTGCACCGATCCGCACCACCACGTCCACGACGGCGACGCCTTCGTGCACGAGGTCGAGCGGGCCTGCGAGCAGCGCGGGCTGCGGCTGACCCCGATCCGCGCCCACGCCTTGCGCCTGATCGCCGACGCCGGCCGGCCGATGAAGGCCTACGACCTGCTCGACCAGATGAAGGCGACCCACGACGCCGCGGCGCCGCCGACGATCTACCGCGCGCTGGACTTCCTGCTCGAGCACGGCTTCATCCACAAGCTGGCCTCGATCAACGCCTTCGTCGGCTGCCACCACCCGGGCGGCGCCCAGCACGCGGTGCCGTTCCTGATCTGCGACAGCTGCCAGTCGGCGACCGAACTGGAAGACGAACGCATCGTCGACCTGCTCGAAGCCCGCGCCCGCGCGCTCGGCTTCGTGCCGCAGGCGCAGACGCTGGAAGTGCACGGCATGTGCGCCGATTGCGTCGAGGCCAAGGCCGCGAAGGCCTGACCGCCGAAGGCCCCCCTGTAGGAGCGGCGCAAGCCGCGACCGCGAACCCGCAACTACGACGTCTCTATCTGCGAGCTTTCGCTCGTTGGATGATTTCGTCGTGGTTGCGGATTCGCGGTCGCGGCTCGCGCCGCTCCTACAGGGAGACAGCGCGGCTTTCGCTCAGGCCTTGGCGGGCACCAACCCGGGCGCGGTCGGCTTGGCCTCGCGAATCGGCAGGTTCGCCGCCGCCGCGAGCAGCGCCAGCACGATGTCGGCGTACCACATCCAGGTGTAAGCGCCGAAGTTCGCCATCGCCAAGCCGCCCAACCACGCGCCGAAGAAGCCGCCGACTTGGTGCGACAGCAGGGTCAAACCGAACAGCGTGCCCAGATAGCGCGGGCCGAACAATTTGCCGACCAGGCCCGCGGTCGGCGGCACCGTCGCCAGCCAGGTCACGCCGAGGCCGGCGGCGAACAGGTAGAAGGTCAGCGGCGTCGGCGGCGACAGCAGGTAGATCGCGATCAGCGCGGCGCGGCTGGCGTACATGCCGGCCAGCAGGTACTTCATCCGCCAGCGCTGGCCGAGCCAGCCGGCGGCGAGGCTGCCGGCGACGTTGAACAGGCCGATCAGGCCCAGCGCCACCGCCGACACGTTGTCCGACAGCCCGCACAGCGCGATTTCGCCGGGCAGGTGGGTGACCAGGAAGGCGATGTGGAAGCCGCAGGTGAAAAAGCCGACATGCAGCATCCAGTAGCTGGGTTCGCGCAGCGCGATGCGCAGTTGCTCGCGCAAGCCGATGCCTGCGGGCGCGGCGTTCGCGGACGCGGCCGCCGCGTTTTCGCGACGGCGCCGCAGCGGCCACGCCAGCGGCAGCGTCGCCAGCGCGGCCGCGGCCAGCGTCCACATCGCCGCCATCCAGCCGGCCGCGGCGATCACCGCCTGCACCAGCGGCGCGAACAGGAACTGGCCCATCGAACCGCCGGCGTTGATGACGCCCGCGGCCATCGAGCGTTTTTCCGCCGGAATGCGTTGCGCGGTGGCGCCGATCAGGATCGAGAAACTGCCCGCGCCCGCGCCGGCCGCGCCGAGCACGCCGAGGGTCACCATCAAGCCCCACTGCGAGGATACGAATGGCGTCAGCGCCATGCCGGCGACCAGCAGCAGGCCGCCGAACACCAGCACCCGGCCCGGGCCGCGCTGGTCGGCGAGCGCGCCGAACAGCGGTTGCACCGCGCCCCACACGAACTGGCCGATGGCCAGGGCGAAACTGATTTCGGCGATGCCCAGGCCGGTGCTGTGGCCGATCGGCTTGACCAGCAGGCCTTGCGATTGGCGGATGCCCATCGTGATCAGCAGCATGGCGGTGGCGGCGAGCAGCAGCGGCCAGTAGGACGCGGGCTTGGGTGGAGCCGTGGGCGAGGTGGGGCTCATGGGAGCTCTGCGCAGTGGGGTGGGAGGGCCGTCGGGGCCGGAGCGCTTCGATCAGTCCGCAACGAAAACCGCGATGTTGCGGCGACGTGTGGGAGGGGTTTCAGGTCCGGCGTTTTCCGCGCGGATCGCAGCGAAAGCGGCGCCGCTGCGACAGCGGTCGGGCTTCTATGGGAAGCCTTCAGGCCCGACGCCTTTCGATCGGATCGGAGCGAAAGGCGTCGGGCCTGAAGGCCTTCCCACAAGCGCCTTGCGCCGCTCATGACGCGTCGCCCTGCAACTGCGCGATCGCCCGGTCCAGCTGCGCATGCAGCGCCGCGATCCCGTCCGCGCCGAGCCCCTGGTCGATCTCGTCCTGCGCCCGCCGCCACAGCGGCATCGCGCGCTCGATCACCGCGCGGCCGGCCGCAGTGATCCGCAGCAAGCGCTGGCGCGCATCCTCGCCGGGCGCCGATTCGATCCAGCCGGCCTCGCTGAGCGGCTTGAGGTCGCGGCTGAGGGTGCTGCGGTCCATGCCGAGCTCGTGCGCGATCTCGCCGAGCGGCCGCCCGCGACCGCTGGTGCGGCGCAGGATCGAATACTGGTTGAGGTTGACCCCGGCCGGCGCCAGCGCCTGGTCGTAGCGCTGGCTCATCAGCCGCGAGAGTTTGCGCATGCGGAAGCAGGTGCACACGCTCGGGGTCGGCGCGGCGGGCGGGGGCGAGGCGGGGGCGGGCGTTTCGATCATTAAGTGTATATACACTTAATTCGTCCGCCACCGCAAACGCCGGCCGCAAAGGCCGGCGTTCGGGGCGCGCGGAGGCGGGGCCGTTGACCGCGGGCGGACCGCCCGACGATCAGGAGAGAGGGCGGCCCCGTCTGCGCGCGCAAACCGGTGGCGCGCTGCGCATCGCGCGCAGCGGCGCCGCAGACATCAGAAGAACACCCGCACGCCGAAGTCCACGCCGCGGCCGGGCAGCACCACGGTGTCCTTGAGGAAGGAGGTGTGCACCCGCGCTTCCTGGTTGGTCAGGTTGTTGCCGTCCAGGAACAGCTCGTAGCCGAGGTTGCCGGCATCCCAGTGATAGGCCAGATGCGCATCGACCAGGGTGTAGCCGTCGGTCGGGGTTTCGTTGACCGCGACCTTGTCCTGCTTCATGTAGCGGGTCGCGCCGAGCGAGGCGCGCCAGCTGTCGGCGTCCCAGCGCAGCTCGCCGCCGAAACGGCCCGGCGCGATCCGCGGCAGGTTGCCGCCGCGGTCGAGCTTGGCGCGCACGGTGTCGCCGAACACGCGCACATCGAACTTGCCGGCGTCGCCGTCGAACAGATGGGCGATGGCCTCGCCCTCGAAGCCGGTGAACTTGGCGTCGGCCTGGCTCCACTGGCGCACCGGGCTGTCTTCCTCGACTTCGCCGGTGTCGACCAGATAGATGAAGCCGTCGAAGCGGGTCTGGTACGCCGCGACCTTGGCCTCGAACTTGGCGCCGTGGTAATGCAGGCCGACTTCGAACTGGTCGGCGCGCTCCTTGCGCAGGTTCGCGTCGCCGATTTCGAACGAAGCGGTGGCCGCGTGCAGGCCGTGGGCGAACAGTTCTTCCTCGACCGGCGCGCGTTCGGCGCGGTCGAGGTTGACGCTCAGGCGCCAGGCTTCGTTGAACTTCCACAGCAGGCCGGCCGACAGGCTGACCGGCGTGAAATCGCGCTTGTCGCCGCCGTCCGGCGTGAGCTTGACCTTGTCCACGCGCGCGCCGAGCTCGAGCTTCAACGCATCCCACTCGCGCTGTTCGGTCAGGAACAGGCCGCCGGCGCGGGTCTTGGTGCGCGGCACGAACGCTTCCTCGCCGATCGCCTGGAAGGTGCGGTCGTAGCCCTGCACGCCGAGCGCGCCGGTCCAGCCGGCCAGCGGCTTGTGGGTCAGTTCGAAGCGGCCTTCGGTGGCGTCGTTGAGGAAGCGCGTGCCGACTTCCTGGCCTTCGAATTCGGTGTGCTCGTAGTTGGTGTGGGCCAGGCTCGCGCGCAGGCCGCTGAACACGCCGAATTCCTGGTTGACGCCGCCCTTGAGCTCGAACCGGCTCTGCTTCATGTCGATGTGCACGGGCGGCTCGCCTTCGGCGGGATTGCCCGGCTCGCCCGGATTGCCGTACTTGTCCTCGTAGCGCGAGGCGGCGAAGCCGAGGAAGCCCAGGTCGCCGACCAGCGACGCGCCGAGCGCGCCGGTCTTGGTGTCGATGCCGCTGTTGCGCTGGCGGCCCAGCGGGGTGTTGTAGTCGTCCTTGTTGCGGTACACGCCGTCGGCGTGCAGCACCAGCGCGCCGTCGGCGCCCGAAGCGTCGACGCGGGCCATGCCGGTGACGCCGTTGTCGACGGTGCTGCGACGGACCTCGGCGCGGCCGGACACGGTTTCGTCGAGCGGCTTCTCGGCGATGCGGCCGTCGACCACGTTGACCACGCCGCCGATCGCGCCGCTGCCGTAGAGCAGGGTCGCCGGGCCCTTGAGCACTTCGATCTGGTCGGCCAGGAACGGCTCGATCGCGACGTTGTGGTCCTGGCTGACGGTGGACACGTCCTGGGTCGCCAGGCCGCCGCTCATGACCGCGACGCGCGCGCCCTCCAGGCCGCGGATGATCGGCCGGCCGACGCCGGCGCCGAAGTTGGAGCTCTGCACGCCGGGCAGCTTGCCGACGGTTTCGCCGAGGGTGCTGCCGCGCGCTTCGTCGAGCTTGGCGCCGGCCAGCACTTCGACCGGCTGGGCCAGGTCTTCGGCGCTGCTCTTGAGCGGATTGGCGGTCACGACCACCGCGTCCAGGCTGGTAGCCTTGACGTGGCGCGTGTCGCTGGGATTGGGATTGGTGGCCGCCGCGTCCTGGGCAACGGCCTGGCCGAACGGCAGGGCCAGGGACAAAGCGAGAGCGAGCGCACTGCGGCGGGCGAGCGGGGAGACCACGATGGGGTTGGACATGAAAGAGCCGATTCTGAACTGGCGGGGGAGGTTGAAATGTTATAAAGTAACGCTACCTGATTGACAACCATCCCATAAGTCATCCCCCTCATGACGGCATTCCTTCGCGGCCTGCTCGACCGGATCGGCGCCCTCGGCTCGCTGGCCTGCGCGGTGCATTGCGCCGCCCTTCCGCTGTTGATCGCGGTGCTGCCCTCGCTGGGGCTGGCCGCCTGGTTCGGCGACAGCTTCGAGCTGGCGTTCGTGATCTTCGCCACCGCGCTGGGCTGCTTCAGCGTGATTTCGGGCTATCGCCGCCACCACGCGCTGCGCGCCCTGAGCCTGCTCGTGCCGGGCCTGGGCCTGCTCTGGGTCGGCGTGCTGTACGCGCCGCTGCACCATTCCCTGGTCCCGCACGCGGTCGCGATGACCATCGGCGGGGCCCTGGTCGGGCTGGCGCATCTGACCAATCTGCGCCTCAACCACGGCCACATCCACGACGCCAGCTGCGCCCACTGAGCGCCCCGGCCTACGCCGGAAACCGCTGCCGCACACCCGCGTCGCCGTCCCGGCGGCGCGCCGAACCCGCGTCACAGGCGCTTGTGCTAGGCTTCGCAGCCTCGCGCGCGAGCCTTCCGCGCCGAACACCGGGCTTCGCGACCCGGCCGCGGCGTTCGCGGCCTGCGCGGACCATCATTTCGAAACACCGAAACTCTCGATACAGGAGCACGACCATGGGTAAGGGCGACCGCAAGACCGCCAAGGGCAAGCGCTACAACTCCAGCTACGGCAACGCCCGCAAGGCCGTGACCAAGGCCACCGGCAGCGCCGCCGCGCCGGCCGCCAAGAAGACCGCCAAGTCCGCCGCCGCCAAGGCGCCGGCCAAGAAGGTCGTGGCGAAGAAGGCCGCCAAGGAGTAAGCCGCGCCGCGGCCCCACGGCCGCCCGTGCGACGACGAAGCCCCGCTCCGGCGGGGCTTTTGTTTTTTCCGGGGACGGGTTCGCGGTGCCGTTTGCACGGCATCAGGCGGACAAACCTCACTTGCGTCGCGCACGAAGCGTGTCGCCCCGCAAAAATCCGAGACGGCTTGTAATTTTTTCATTAACATCCCCGCCGTTCCCGAGGAACGGGACGCTTACCACATCAAGGATCAAGGGGATTTATGAAGAAGCAACTCGCGCTGGCCGTCGCGCTGGCCGCCGCCTCCACTTCCGCCGCCGCCTACGACAAGCTGAGCCACAGCTACGTCGAGGCCGGCTTCGCCCACCACCAGTCCGAACTGCCGGTGGTCGCGCCGAGCAACATCTCGGTCGAGGACATGAAGGCCAACGGCGGCTTCATCAACGGCTCGTTCGCGGTCGGCGAGAAGTTCTACGTGTTCGGCGGCTACAGCAAGGCCAAGGACGACAGCGTCGGCATCCGCGTGACCGGCCTGGGCCAGGTCGGCGAATTCGAAGTCGACGCCCAGCAGGGCCATGCCGGTATCGGCTACAACCACAAGCTCAGCGACCGGGTCGAATGGACCGGCGAGGTGAGCTACCTGCGCACCAAGATGGAAGTCGAAACCCGCGGCTTCCGCGACAGCGCCGAGGGCGACGATTTCCGCGCCTCGATCGGCCTGCGCGGCAACCTGGCCGCCAACTTCGAAGGTTGGATCAAGGCCAACTACACCGACGGCGACATGTACGACAAGGAGTTCAGCGGCACGCTGGGCGGCCTGATCAAGTTCAACGACAGCTGGGGCGTGGTCGCCGAAGCCGACATGGGCAGCGATCAGAAGCAGTACCGCGTGGGCGTGCGCTGGAGCTTCTGAGCCCGGCACCGCAACCAACGCTGCGACAACGAAGAAGCCCGGCTCGCGCCGGGCTTCTTTTTTGGGTTTCCTTCGGCGCCGCGCGCTTCAGTCCGCCGCGTCCTGCACCACCACGTACTGCTTGCGGAACTCCATCGACTGCCCCGGCGCGGTCGGCCAGGTCGCGGCGTAGGCGCGCAGCCCGTCCAGGCCCTGCGGCCAGTCTTCGCCGTTGACCCGGCAATCGGCGTTGCATTCGCCGTCGTCGTGGTCGCGCGAGGCGAACAGGCGCAGGGCGAAGAAGCCGTCGGCGTCGAGCAGCGGCCGGAACGCTTCGAGCGAGTTGGTCAGCAGGCAGCACGGGCAGAAATCGTGGCCGTCCGCTTCCTCGCCGTCTTGCGCGCATGCGGCTTCGGTCTGGGCGCGGCCGAAATGCGCGACCGGGCCGAACACGATCCGACGCCGGCGCAGCGGCGCGCCGTCCTCGCCGCCGAACTCCATGCGCATGCTGGTGCAGGTTTCCGGTTCCTCGCGCGCGGCGTCGAGCAGGGCCATCAGGTCGGTGCGCGCCCACTGGTCGAAACCGCGCTTGATCGAGGCGTCGAAGTTCTCGCCGGTGGCGTGCTGGTATTCGAACAGGCCCTGCGGGAACAGACGCAGGTGATTGCACTGGATGGTGCAGGCGGTGCGGATGGTCTCGCCGTCCAGCTCGGTGAACTCGACCAGTTGCGGATACGCGAACAGGCCGCCGTCGCCGATCTCGATCCAGCCGTTGTCGTAGGCGTGGACGCGATGGCCGTGCCCGCGCAGGATCTCGGTCAGCGTTTCGACCAGGTCGAACGGCTCCAGGTAGGTCTCGCCGTCTTCGTCGTCGAAACGCAGGTGGCCGGCCGGCGAACCGCCGGGGTTGGCGTCGACCAGGGCGAACTCGGGACCGGCCGCGGATGCGCTCACGGCCGCACCGCCTTGGCCTCGACCTCGCTCCACACCCGCAACAGGTTGGCGCCGAGCACCTTGCGGAGGGTCTCGTCGGACAGGCCGCGCGCCTTCAGGCCGTCGATCAGGTTGGGATAGTCGGCGACCGACTTGAGCCCGTCCGGCAGCGCGCCGCTGACGCCGTCGAAGTCCGAGCCGATGCCGACGTGGTCGGCGCCGAGCAGCTTGACCGCGTACTCGATCTGGTCGAGCACCGCGTCGATCTTGACCGCGCGCGGCGGATGCGCGGCTTCCCATTCCTTGTCGAAGGCTTCCGACGATTTCGGCGTCTCGCCGCGCTTGCGCGCCGCGGCCTGTTCCTGCTCGAACTTCGCGCTGGCGACGAAATAGGCCTGTGTGTCGGCGGCCGAGGCCGGATCGACGAAGGGATTGCCGAACACCACCTGGACCACGCCGCCCTTGGCCGCGACCGCCTTGGCCAGTTCGTCGCTGAGGTTGCGTTCGAAGCCCGGGGTGAAGTGGCGCAGGCCCGAATGGCTGGCGATCACCGGCGCCTTGCTGCGCGCGAGCACGTCGCGCACGGCGTCGTCGGACAGGTGCGAGACGTCGACCATGATGCCGAGCCGGTTCATCTCGTCGACGACCTTCTCGCCGAACGGGCTCAGCCCTTTCCAGGTGCGCTTGCGGCTGTACGAGGAATCGCTGATGCGGTTGTCCTCGCTGTGGGCGAGGGTGATGTAGCGCACGCCGCGGTCGTAGAACAGCTTGAGCTTCGACAGGTCGTCGCCGATCGGCGCGCCGTTCTCCATGCCCAGCGCCAGCAGCACGCGCTGGTTGTGCGCGTTCAAGCGTTCGAAATCCTTCGGCGAGCGCAGCACCGCGAACTGCTCGGGGCGGCGCCCGACCATCGCCTCGACCGCGTCGATCTGGGTGTGCGCGGTCTGGGTGGCGGTGCCGGCGGCGTCTTCGCCGGGCGAGGTGTAGATCGACATGAAGGCGATGTCGAGCCCGCCCTGGCGCGCGCGCGGGTAGTCGAATTCGACCTTGGGCGTGTCCAGGCCGAGGTCGGCCCAGTGGCGCAGCAAGCCGGTCGGCGCGTCGATGTGGGTATCGACGACGATCGCGTCCTGGGCGAAGCGCTGTCCCGCGCTCAGAGGTTGGTCGGCCTGCGCCGCGGTCGAATACAGCAGCGGCGCGAAGGCGAGGGCTAAGGCGAGAGCGGCGATCCGCACGGGTCCTCCGGTTTGGGCGCGTGCGCGCCGGCGGCGCGCGGGGGCTCAGCGTACAACGATATCGGCGGGTGCGGATCGGGCTGGGCCTCCTGTAGGAGCGGCGCGAGCCGCGACCGCGGCAACGCGCCTACGATGAAAATAACGACGCAGTTGCGTTGTCGCGGGCGCGGCCTGCGCCGCTCCTGCAAGGGGACATCAGGCGATCTGGCGACCTTGGCAGAACACGCGCTGGGCCAGACGGCCGCCGAGCCAGTAACAAAGCTCGGCCGGATGACGGATGTCCCACAACACGAAGTCCGCGCTCGTCCCGACCTTGAGCGCGCCGGCGTCGTCCAGGCCGAGCGCCTTGGCCGCATGCACCGTCGCCCCGCGCAACGCTTCTTCCGGGGTCAGGCGGAAATGCGTGCACGACAGCTGCATCGCCTGGCGCAGCGACAGCAGCGGCGAGGTGCCGGGATTGCAGTCGGTCGCGACCGCCATCGCCACACCATGCTCGCGGAAGGCGTCCAGCGGCGGCAGCTTGGTTTCGCGCAGGACATGGAACGCACCCGGCAGCAGCACCGCGACGGTGCCGTGCGCGGCCATCGCGCGCACGCTGTCCAGCGAAGTGTGTTCGACATGGTCGGCGGACAGGCCGTCGAACGCCGCGGCCAGCGCGCCGCCGCCGAGGTCGCTGAGCTGGTCGGCGTGCAGCTTCACCGGCAGGCCGAGCGCGCGCGCGGCTTCGAACATGCGCGTGGTCTGGGCCGGACTGAAGCCGATGCCTTCGCAGAACGCGTCGACCGCGTCGACCAGCCCTTCGGCATGCAACTGCGGCAGCCAGGCGCAGGCGGCGTCGATGTAGTCGTCGGCGCGGCCCTGGTACTCCGGCGGCAGCGCGTGCGCGGCCAGATAAGTCGTGCGCACGCGCACGCCGAGCCGGTCGCCGAGGCGCCGCGCGACCCGCAGCATCTTGCGTTCGTTGTCGAAGTCCAGGCCGTAGCCGGACTTGATCTCGAGGGTGGTGGCGCCGTCGGCAATCAGCGCGCGGGCGCGCGGCAGCGACTGGCGCAGCAGCTCGTCCTCGTCGGCTTCGCGCACCGCGCGCACGCTGGAGACGATGCCGCCGCCGGCGCGGGCGATCTCCTCGTAGCTGGCGCCCTGCAGGCGCAGCTCGAACTCGCGCGCGCGGTCGCCGGCGAAGACCAGATGGGTGTGGCAATCGATCAGGCCCGGGGTGATCCAGCCGCTGGCCTGGATCACTTGCGCGGCCAGGGCCTCGGGCGCGTCGGGCAGCTGCGCGCGCGGGCCGATCCAGGCGATGCGGCCGTCGCGCCAGGCCAGGGCGGCGTCGGCGATCTCGCCGTAGCCGGCGGCGCCGTCGAGGGCGGCGAGCGAGGCGCCGAGGATCAGGCCGTCGTAAGGCCGGCGGTCGGTGGAAGGCGATGAAGACGTCATGGGGAGCGATTCTAGTGGCTGCGCCGGCGCGCGGCTGTGTACGCCGGCGCATCGTGGCGCGGCCGGGCCCGCGGCCGGCCGGTTTCGGCAAAGCGCCGCGGCAGCGGTTTTCCTCGGCCGCCGCGCAGGCGAGAATGGCGGCCATGAACGCAGACGCCTCCGATTCCGTGTGGACCCCGCAAGGCTGGCGCGGCGACGCCGCCGGCGAACGCATCGTGCCGGGCATCGCCAACCTGCATTCGCACGCGTTCCAGCGCGCGATGGCGGGCATGGCCGAACGCCAGACGAATCCCGCCGACAGCTTCTGGACCTGGCGCGAGACGATGTACCGCTTCGCCGCCCGCTTCACTCCCGAAGCGCTGTACGCGGTGGCCGCGCAGCTGTACGCCGAGATGCTCGAAGCCGGCTACACCAGCGTCTGCGAATTCCACTACCTGCACCACGCGCCGGACGGGCGGCCCTATGCCGATCCCGCGGCGATGTCGCGCGCGCTGATCGCCGCGGCGCGCGACACCGGCATCCGCATGACCCTGCTGCCGGTGCTGTACATGACCGGCGGCTTCGACGAGCGTCCGCTCGGCGAGCGCCAACGCCGCTTCGGCCACGAGGTCGACGCGTATCTGCGGCTGCTGGAGACCTTGCGCGCCGAGCAGAGCCCACTGCTGCGCGTCGGTTGCTGCTTGCACAGCCTGCGCGCGGTGCCGCCGGCGCCGATGCGCGAGGTGCTGGCGGCGCTGCCGGCCGACAGCCGCGTGCACGTGCACATCGCCGAGCAGACCGCCGAAGTCGAGGACTGCCTCGCCGTGCGCGGCGCGCGGCCGGTGCGCTGGCTGCTCGACAACGCCGAGGTCGACGAACGCTGGACGCTGGTGCATGCGACCCATCTCGACGAAGGCGAAGTGCGCGACAGCGCGCGCAGCGGCGCCACGGTCGCGATCTGCACCACCACCGAAGCCAATCTCGGCGACGGCCTGTTCCCGCTGCGCGATTACCTGGACGCGGGCGGCTACTGGGGCGTGGGCTCGGACTCGCACATTTCGGTGTCGCCGGTGGAAGAACTGCGCTGGCTCGAATACGGTCAGCGCCTGGTCACCCGCCGCCGCAACATCGCGGTCGGCGTCGGCGCGGACGGGTCCGACAGCGTCGGCGAGACCTTGCTGCGCGGCGTCGCCGCGAGCGCGCCGCGCTCGACCGGCTTCGATGCCGCAGCGCTGGCCGGCGATACCTTGGTGCTCGACCGCGACGCCCCGGCGTTCGCCGGCGCGACCGACGCCGACTGCGTCGACCGCTGGCTGTTCAGCGGCAACCGCAACCTGGTGCGCGAAGCGTTCGTCGGCGGCGAGCGGGTCGTGGCCGAGGGGCGGCATCGCGATCGCGAGGCGATCGCGCGGCGTTATGGCGAGACCTTGCGCGCGCTGCTGGCCGATTAAGCCGGCGATCTACCTGTAGGAGCGGCGCGAGCCGCGACTGCGACAACCCAACCATGACGAAAGTTACGGCGTAGTTGCGTTGTCGCAGTCGCGGCTCGCGCCGCTCCTACAGGGCGCCGAAAAGGTCTTGGGACTGCGGCGCTTCCTGCAACGCGCCCTCCAGCATCAGCAGATGCTTCTTCACCGGCAGCCCGCCGCCGAAGCCGGTCAGGCTGCCGTCGGAACCGATCACGCGATGGCACGGCAGCACGATCGGCAGCGGATTGCGGCCGTTGGCGGCGCCGACCGCGCGGGTCGCGGTCGGTTGGCCGAGATGCCGCGCCATCTGCCCGTAGCTCCAGGTTTCGCCGTACGGAATCAGTGCCAGCGTGCGCCAGCACTGCAGCTGGAACGCGGTGCCGTGCGGCGCCAGCGGCAGTTCGAAATCGCGGCGCTCGCCGTCGAAGTATTCGCGCAACTGGCGGCGCGTGCTGGCGAGCACCGCGTCGTCGCCTTCCTGCCAGTGCTCGTCCATCGCCGCCGGATGCCAGGGTTCGGCGAACTCGATCAGGCGCAGGCCGTCGTCGCCGCTGGCCAGCAGCAGGCGGCCGACCGGGCTGTCGATGTGCTGATAGCGCACCAGGCCGCGCTTGAGCCGGATCGGCGAACTCATGCGGCCTGCTTCGCGCGTTTGCGCTTAGCGGCGACCGCCGTCGGCGCCGCCGCGCGGATCGGCGTCGGCGCGGCCATCGAGGAGCGCCAGATGTGGATCACGCCGTAGGCGCGCCACGGCCGCCACGCTTCGGCGCGCGCGCCCAGCGCCTTGGCGCTCAGGCGCACGCCGTCTTCGGGCAGGGCTTTTTGCAGGACCAGATCGTCGGCCGGAAACGCATCGGGATGGCCGAGCGCGCGCATGGCGATGTAGTGCGCGGTCCACGGGCCGATGCCGGGCAGGGCGACCCAGCGCGCGACGAAATCGTCGAGGGTGCGTTCGGCGCGAAAGTCCACGCGTCCGTCGAGCAGGGCGCGGGCGACGGTGCGCACGGTGTCGGCGCGGGCGCGGGTCAGCCCGAGCGGCGCGAGGTCGGCGTCGGCGAGTTCGGCCGGAGTCGGAAACAGATGGGTCAGGCCGGGGCCGAACGGCTGCGGCAAGGCATGGCCGTAACGCTGCGCCACGCGCGCCGCCAGGGTGCGCGCGGCGGCGACGCTGACCTGCTGGCCAAGAATCGCGCGCACCGAAATCTCGAAGCCGTCCCAGCCGCTGGGCAGGCGCAGCCCGGGCTGGCGCGCGACCAGCGCGCGCAGGCGCGGATCCACCGACAGCGCCGCGCCGATCGCGTTCGGATCGGCGTCGAGGTCGAACATGCGGCGCAGGCGGTTGGTGATGTCGAGCAGGCGCGACGGCGCGGTGCCGTGCAGTTCCAGCTTCAGCGCGTGCTGGCGGCCGTGCTTGTCGGACGGCCACGCGCTGACCCGCAGCCAGCCGGGCGCGTCGGCCGGGCCGCCGGCGTGCGCGGGGCCGATCGCGCGGGTGTAGCTGTGTTCGTCGACGTGTTCGACCCCGGGCAGCGCACGGCCGCGCAGGAAATCCAGCATCGCGCTCAGGTCGTACGGCGGGCGGTAGCCCAGCCGCAGCACCAGCGCGTCGCCGCCGCCCTGGTCGGGCGGTTCGTTCGGCCGCCGGCGCAGATCGCGCGGCGCCATCCGGTAGGCCTCGGCGAATGCGGCGTTGAACCGGCGCAGGCTGCCGAAGCCGGCGGCGAGCGCGACTTCGGTGATCGGCAAGCGGGTTTCGGTCAACAGCTGTTTGGCGAACAGCAAACGGCGGGTGCCGTGCACGCCGATCGGCGGCGCGCCGAGGCGTTCGACGAACAGGCGCCGCAGCTGCCGTTCGCCGAGGCCGACGCGCTCGGCCAGCGCCGACAGCGGCTGTTCGGCCAGCGCGCCTTCGTCGATCAGCTTGAGCGCGCGCGCCACCGCCGCGTCGCCGCGCCGCCACGCGCCCTCGGCCGGCGACAGCTCCGGGCGGCAGCGCAGGCACGGGCGGAAGCCGGCGGCTTCGCAGGCCGCGGCGTGGCCGAAGTATTTGACGTTCCGGCTTTGGGCGGCCGGCGCCGGGCACACCGGCCGGCAGTAGATGCCGGTGCTGGTCACGGCGACGAAGAACAGGCCGTCGAAGCGCGGATCGCGGCTGATGCGGGCCTGCTCGCACACCTGCGGCGGCGGCAGCGAAGCGGTGGGAGCGGGCAGAGCGATGACGTCCATGCGCTCAGCCTAGCACCGGGCCGGGGGGCGGACTCGCCGGATTCGGACATGAACGTGGCGGCGGCATCGGCGGGCCGTTGCGTCGCGTTTCGCGGCCGGGCTTCGACCTTGGTCTTAGCCAGCAAACGTATACGCGTGCGATCAACGCGATCGCGTCCGCATCGCCGCAGGCGCGATCGCGACGCGGTCCGCACCGCTGAATGCGCGAGATCGATTGCATTAAGAACGCCAAGCGTGAAAGCCGGCAGATTCGATTGTTGAACTCGCTCCAGGCGCAGCGCACGCCGGGCTTTCGTCCGCGGTTTGGTCACGTTATGTATCTGCCACACATCCGACACGAGGAGGCAACATGAGTCGCGCTGCGATGCGATGTCATGCGTTGGCATATCTGTTCGGCGCGGCCGCGCTCGGCCCGGCGCTGATGCCGGCGCAGGCGGCCGAGAGCCGCGTGTATACGCGTTCCGGATACGCCCTGGACTTGCGCGACCTCAACGGCGCGACCGCGCAAGCCACCGCCGACCGTCTGGTCGAGCGTTATTTCGCGGTGTACCCGCGGCTGGCCGCCGATTTCAATCCGGGCGCGGTCAAGCGCGTGCAGTTCAGGCTCGATCCCGCTTACACCGGCGTGGCTTACGCGGACGACGGCAAGATCACCTACAACCCGCAGTGGTTCGTGTCGCATCCGAACGACATCGATGTGGTCACGCACGAGGTCATGCATCTGGTGCAGGCCTACGGTCCGTCCGGGCAGCCGGGCTGGCTGGTGGAAGGCGTCGCCGATTACGTGCGTCAGGTTTACGGCATCGACAACGCGGCCGCGGGTTGGGCGCTGCCGGCGTATGCCGCGAGCCAGAAGGTCACCGACGGGTATCGCATTACCGCGCGCTTCCTGCTTTGGCTGGAACGGCATGGCCACGCCGGCATCGTCGCGACGCTCGACCAGCGGATGCGCGCGGGCCGGTACAACGACGGCGTGTGGCGGGAACTCACCGGCAACAGCGTCGAGCAGTTGTGGGCGTCGTATGCGGCGGATCCGGGGCTGTAGTTCTCGGCGCCGTGTTGGATCGGTTCAAGGTTTTTCCAGGCAGCGTCATCGATGGCTGCACCGTGCTGCGCCGTGCCCGTTTTTTTTTAAAAACCGAAATTTAGATCGATTTAAATCAATGATTCCGGCCGTCGCCCAATACGGCGCGGCCGCCGGCCGCGCACGCACATCGTCCGAAGCACCCGGCTGCGCCGAGCGCAGCCGGGATCCAACTCTGGGGAGAGAGCGAATGAAACGACGAGCGTATGGATGGATGTTCGCGGCGCTGGCGGCCGGTACCGCGCACGCGCAGCAGGCCAACGGCGGCGATGCGGCCGCACCGGCAACGGACGCAGCGGCGCAGTCGACCGCACCGACGCAAGCGACCGATCACCGCGACGCCAAGCAACTCGACGCGGTCAAGGTCACCGGTTCGCTGATTCCGCGCGCGCAGATCGAGGGGCCGTCGCCGGTGGTGACGTTGACCCAGCAGCAGATCGACGCGAAAGGCTTCGGCAGCGTGTTCGACGCCCTGCGCGCGCTGCCGCAGGCCAACGGCTCGGTGCAGGACCCGCAATTCACCGGCGGCTACACGCCCGGCGCCAAGACCATCAGCCTGTTCGGGTTGCCGCCGGGCTACACCCTGACCTTGCTCAACGGCCGGCCGATGGCCAGCTATCCGCTGGCCTACGACGGCGGCAGCAACATCACCGACATCGCCAACATCCCGCTGAGCATGATCGACCGGATCGACGTGCTGACCGGCGGGCAATCGTCGATCTACGGTTCGGCGGCGATCGCCGGCGTGGTCAACATCGTGCTCAAGGATCGGGTCGAAGGGACCCACCTGCGCCTGCGCGCCGGCGGCTACAGCGACGGAGGCGGGCGCAACGAGCGCCTGCAATTCAGCAGCGGCTTCAACCGCGGCAAGCTCGATGTCAGCTACGGCTTCGAACTCGGCCGCGAACGGCCGGTGTGGGCGCGCCAGCGCGACTACATCGATTCGTATTACGACGATCCGACCGGCCGCGGCGCGGTGCCCTCGCGGACCTTCCTGCGCCAGAAAGTCGGCGCCGGCCAGACCTACATCGACCCCGGCGCGGCGGCCTGCGCGCCGTTGAGCCATCTGTACGGCGGCACCACCGGCTACAGCTTCCGCGACGCGGCCGGCACCGGCTATTACTGCGGCAGCGCCTACAACGTCGGCTACGCGACCTTGTCCAACGAAAGCACCAACGCCAACGGCTCGTTGTTCCTGCGTTACGCGCTCGACGGCGGCGCCGAGCTGTACGCCGACGCGCTGTACAGCTACAGCAATCCGACCTACAGCGGCGGCAGCCCGTTCTGGAGCCAGACCTTCTACAACCGCGACAGCGGCCAGTACGAACTGTGGCAGCGCATCTTCGCGCCCGAGGAGGTCGGGCTGCAGGCCAAGGACCAGCACGTCTATACCCGCAGCTACAACGTCACCGCCGGCGCGCGCGGCGCGCTCGGCGACAGTCGCTTCGATTACGACGTCTACTACAACCGCTCGCAGTCCGAAGCGATACGCAAGTCGACCGACTTCCTCGCCCGCGACGGCATCGACGACTATTTCCTCGGCCCGCAGCTGGGCACCGACGCCGCCGGCTACAAGATCTTCGCGCCGAACTTCGACCGCCTGTACCGGCCGCTCGACAAGGCCGTGTACGACCGTTCCAGCGCGGTCAACCGCGCCTACTCGATGGCCTGGACCCAGAACCTCACCGCCACCGTGACCTCGACCGAGCTGTTCAAGCTGGCCGAACGGCCGGTCGGTTTCGCCGCGATCCTCAAGGCCGGCAACGAGGAATTCGAGAACAACTCGGCCAGCGAACTGGCCAAGACCGGCTATTTCCGTGGGGTCATCGCCGGCACCCGCGCGGCCGGCAAGCGCAGCCAGTACGCGGCCGGCGCGGAAATGCAGCTGCCGCTGCTGGAGCGCTTCACCGCCAACCTGTCGGCGCGCTACGACAAGTACAGCTACGCCGGCGAGGGCAACGGCAAGCTGACCTACAAGGTCGGGCTCGAGTTCCGCCCGACCGACACCTTGCTGCTGCGCGGCAGCTACGCCACCGCGTTCCGCGCGCCGGACATGTTCAGCCTGTTTTCCAGCGAGCGCAGCGCGTACGGCAGCGGCACCGACTACTACCGCTGCCGCGCGGCCGGTTTCGATGCCAGCAGCTACAGCCGCTGCCCGCATTCGGGCCAGTCGATGCTGGCGTATTCCAGCGGCAATACCGCGCTCAAGGACATCACCGCCAAGTCCTACACCTACGGCTTCGTGTGGTCGTCGCCGGGCAACGCATTGAGCTGGTCGGTCGACTACAACTCGATCGTGATCGAGAACGAAGTGCAGACGCTCGGCAACGACGACATCCTGCGCAGCGAGGCCGATTGCCGGCTCGGCGTGTCGGAGAACGGCGGCGTGCGCTACGACATCGACTCGCCGACCTGCCGCGAGGTGCTGGCGGAAGTGCGCCGGTTGCCGGCGACCGATCCGGTCAATCCCAACGGCATCGATGCGATCTTCACCTATCCGATCAACGTCGCCGAACAGCGCCAGTCCGGCATCCAGTCGACCCTGGACTACCGCGTGCGCAGCGAGCGCTTCGGCGATTTCGCGTTCAACGCCAATTACTACACCGTACTCAAGCACAGCGCGCGGCAAAAGGACGGCGAAGACAACCGCGATCTACTGTGCTGCGCCAACTCCAACGAGTTGCGCAGCCGCTTCAGCGCCAGCGCGACCTGGACCCGCGGCGACTGGAGCGCGACCGTGTACGGCCTGCGCAACGGCAAGACCTGGAACTCGATCGGCACGGCCCGCAACGTCGGCCCGCTGACCACCTACAACGCCAGCGCGCGCTACCAGCTCAACCCGACGCTGTGGCTGTCGGCGGCGGTCAACAACCTCAGCGACAAGCGTCCGCCGCGCGACCGCACCGACGGCAACTGGCCGTACTTCGACCGCGGCAACTACAGCGCGCTGGGCCGTTCGTTCTGGGTCGAACTGGGGCTGGATTTCGGTTCCTGAGCGCGGCGTTTGGCGAAAAACTCCGGAGCCCGGCCGCGGGCTCCGGAGTTCGCGTCGTCGCGCTTACTGGCAGTTCGGCAACGGCGTGCCGTCGTCCCAGGCGTTGCGCAGCCACTTGATCCCCTCGCTGCCGTTGTAGGGCACGGTCGGCGAATGGTTGGCCGGGTTGTTGCCGCCGACGTAGCAGGCGCTGCCCCATTGCGAACCGCGCACGAAGCGGGTGTCGCTGACTTCGACGGTCACGCCCGAGCCCAGGCCGGAGTCGTACGGCGCGAGCGTGTAGCCGCCGCCGGCGAGCCGGCTTTCGCGGATGGTCAGGCTGGAACCCGCGCCCGGGCGGTCGGCCCAGAACACCGCGGCGTTGCCGTAGCCTTCGCTGTTGACCGGGCGCGCATCGATGTCGCTGTGCACGATGCTGAGGTGGCCGACCTGGCCCGGCGAATAGAACTGCACCGCGTCGAGGTGGTCGCCGGGATAGAAGCAGGTCTGGTGGATCAGGCTGTCCTGGATCAGCACCGGCTCGCCGCCGCCGACGATCAGCAGGTCGTCGCCGTTGTGGTGCAGGTGGGCGCGGATCAGGGTGTAGCCGTTGTCGCCGACGATCAGCCGGCGGCCGCCGTTGTTGCTGGCCGGGCAAGCGTCGGGGCCGAGGTCGACGTCCTTGAGCACCAGGTTGCGATGGGTGCGGTGATCGACATAGCCCTTGATCCGGCTGTTGCTGACGGTGACGTTGTGGTGGCGGACGATCAGCGCGCCGGTGATCAGCATCCCGTCGATGGTCTGGCCGTCGCGGCTGGTGCTGTAGTCGCCGTTGATCGTGGTCAGCGGCCGGCCCGCAGGCACGCCGGTGCAGTTGCGGTCCGGCAACGCCGGGAACGGCGCGCAGCTGCGCGCGCTGCCGAGCGGCGGCGTGGTCGCCGACGCCGGCGCCGAGCGCGCCGATTCGTTGCCTGCGGCGTCGACCGCGCTGACCCGGTACTCATAACGCGTCTGCGGCTGCGCGGTGTCGTGGACGAAGCTCGTCGTCTCGGTTTCGCCGAGCGCGACCGCGCTGCCGTCGGCATAGACGCGATAGCGCAGCTGCGCGCTGGTGTCGTCGCTGCTCGCGCTCCAGCTCAGGCGCACGCTGCCGGCATCGACGGCGACCGCGCTGAGATCGGCCGGAACGCTCGGCGCGACGGTGTCGCCGCTCAACGGCGCGAACACGGCGTCGACCCAGTAGTTGGCCGAACGCCAGCTCGCATCCGGGAACGCGCTCTGCGCGCCGTAGCGGTAGTTGCCGTTGCCGCCGTCGCTGCCGTCGCGCAGCGCGCGCAGCGGGCCGCTGGCGTAGTCGGCGTTGGCGAAGTAGTCCAGGTCGGCCGAGTAATGTCCGTTCGGCGCGTAGTAGGACACGACGTAGGTGGTGTCGGCGGCGATCCGCACCGGCGCGGCGAAGCGCACGCTCTGCCAGCCAGAGGCGGTTTCGTCGGCGAACGTGGCGCGGGCCAGCTGGGCGCCGTCCTTGCTCCACAGGTTGCCGACGTGCGCGCCGGTGTTGGCCGCGGACTTGTAGAAGCGCACGCCGGTGATCCAGCCCGGCTGGGTGCTGCGGAAACGCAGGCCGAGTTCGACGCCGTCGGGATCCGGCGCGTCGATCAGGGTCGGCGTGGCCGCGTCGTTCCACAGGCTCTGCCCACCGGCGGCGAAGGCGCGGAATTCGCGGAGGTTGGTCCAGTAGGAACTGTTCTGGGTGCAATGCAGGCGGCCGACGATGCGCGCGGCGCGCACTTCCTGCGGCGCGCCGCGGAAGCTGTAGACGACGCCAGCGGTTTGCGAGGAGTCGTAGGCGTACGCCGGTTCTACGCTCCAGCCGCTGTCGCGCCAGTCGCCGCGGAAGCTGTTGGAGAACTGCAGGCGCAGGTCGGCGCAGAACGCACCGTCGCCGCTGCTGTTCCAACTGCCGTGCACGATCTCGACCCGGTCGATGGTGCGGGTCGCATCGCTCCACAGCACGCCGGCGCCGGAGTAATGGTCGGTCGGCTCGCTTTCGCCGCCGCTCAGATGCACGTCGACCGCGTCGTCGCCGTCGTTGAGCAGCGGCGCGGCGACGCGCAGGCTGTTGGGTTCGGTTTCGCTGCGGCCGTCGGCGCCCGGGGTGAGCCCGTGCTGCCAACGATAGGCGGTGCCGGCCGGGGCGACGTTCTGGCCTTGCGCGGCGGCCAGGCCGGGCAGGGCGGCGCAACTCAACAGCAGGTACAGCAGTGGGGCGCGCAAAAGCGCGGGCGCATGCGGACGCAGCGCGCACGCGGCGGCGAAGCCGGAGTGGCTGGACATGGTCGGGTCTCGGGTGATGAGCGCGGACAGCGCTCGGGAGAAAGACACGGCACGCCGCTTCCTCGGCGTGCCGTGTGGACGGGAAGCGGAGGTCCCTGGATTCCCGGAGCCAACGCTAACGCCGCTTAGATCGATAAAAAACTGGCGCTTGTCACCGATTCCGCGTGCGATGACAAACGTCAACGCGCGCGGCTGTCATTGAGGTCCGGAGTTGGCGACGTTGTCACGCGCGAAGGGTGACAACGCATCGCTTGTGCGCGGCACGGTTGCAGCGGAAACTTTTCGTCGTCGTCGCCGACGGCGCCGCGCGCATTGCGCGAACGGCGCGCGGCCTCAGGGCGCGTTCGGATCGCGCAGCGCCGGCAGCAGCGGCGCGATGTCGCCGTCGTTCTTCGCCGGCGCGATGCCGACCAGACGCGCCAACAGCGGGTACACGTCGACGTTGTCGAACGCCGGAATCGTCGCGCCGCGGCGGAACGCCGGGCCGCGGGCGATGAAGATCGCGCGCATCGACGCCAGCGCCGGGTCGTAGCCGTGCGAGCCGCGGGTCTGGTTCTTCGGCGAGGTCTTGAGCTTCTCGCCTTCGATCGCGTCCCAGCCCTCGTCCATCTGGCAGACGATCGGCGGCACCCGCGGATGGGTGCCGTAGTGCCAGCGCGCCGGCAGTTCGCTCTTGTGCCAGCATTGATAGTGCTCGCGCTTGCCGAGCAGGCGCTGTTCCACTTCGGCTTCGTAGCCCTTGTTCGGGGCGATGCCGATGGACTGGCCGACCGAGGTCACCACCGCCTGCTGCGGCGTGACCATGTCTTCCACCGCCATGCGCTGGCCCGGCGCGACTTCGGCCATGCCGTGGTCGGACACCACGATCAGGTTGACCCGCTCGAGTTCGCCGCGCGCGGCGAGGCCGTCGACGAGACGGCCGAGCGCGGCGTCGATGCGCTGCATGGCCTCGCGCGCTTCGGCCGAATTCGGGCCGTGGTCGTGGCCTTCGTGGTCGAGCGCATCGAAGTACAGGGTCGCCACGTGCGGACGGGTCGAGGCGGGTTCGCCGAGCCAGCCCAGCACTTCGTCGACGCGCGCGTTCTCCGAGACCTTGGCGTCGAACGGCTTCCAGCGGTTCGGGCGCAGGCCGCGGATCGGCGCTTCGCTGCCGGGCCAGAACAAGGTCGCGCTGCGCAGGCCGGCGTTCTGCGCGCCGATCCAGATCGGTTCGCCGCCGTTCCACCAGCGCGTGTCGCCGACCGCGTCGCGGTCGGAGACCTTGAACTTGCCGAGGTCGGCGTCGCTCATGCTGTTGTGGATCACGCCGTGGTGGTCCGGGCGCAGGCCGGTGACCAGGGTGTAGTGGTTCGGGAAGGTCAGCGATGGGTAGGACGGATTCATCCACTGCGCGCGCACGCCCTGGTCGGCGATGCGTTGCAGGTTCGGGGTCAGGCCGAGGTCGAGATAACTGGCGCGGAAACCGTCGATGGAGATCAGCAGCAGCGGCGTGTCGGCCGGCGGCGGCGCGTGGGCGACGCGCGCTTGCGGGGCGCAGGCGGCCAGGGAAACGAGGGTGGCGAGCAGGGCGGCGCGGGCCGCGGAGGCGATCGAAGGCATCGCGGCATGATAGCGGCGGCGCGTGTCGGGCCGGTGTCGATGGTCGCGCGCGCCGGCCGCGCGGCGGGCCGCCAAGGTCGGCACGGCGCGCGGGCATGACTTCAGTCGCTGGCGCGCGCCGCGCCGCGGGCCGATAGTGGCGGCGGGGTTCTGCCGCGAGGTCCGCCATGCGCCGTGTCGTTGCCGTCGTCGCCGCCTGTCTGGCGGTCTTGCCTGCGTCCGCGTTCGCCGAGGAGGCCGCCGCGCCCGCGCCGAAGCCGGCGCCGCCGCCGTTGCAGCTCGGCGCCGAGGAATGCGCGGTGTGGGCGCGCGAACTCAGCTTCGCCGGTTCGGTCGCCGCGCACGACGCCGCCGCGTTCGCCGCGCACCTGCATCCGCAGGCCGCATTCGGCGCCGGCCGGCCGCAGCCCACGCGCGGGCGCGACGCGGTCGCCGCGGAATGGGCCGAGCTGATCGCCGGCAAGCGCCTGCGCCTGCGCTGGTATCCGCAGCGGGTCACGCTCGGCGGGACCGGCGACGTGGCCTGGTCGACCGGGCCGGCGCTGTACCAGCGGCTGGAGCCGGGCGCGCAGCCGCGCTATCTGATCGGCCAGTACCAATCGGTCTGGCATCGCGACGCCGACGGGGTGTGGCGGATCCTGTTCGACGACGGCATCGCGCCGCGGCCGGCCACCGAAGCCGAAGCGATGGCGTTCGAACACGGCCGCCGCGAGCAGTGCCCGCGACGCTGACGAGCGCTTAAACGGCGCGCCTGCGGCGGCCGCCGCGGCGTCGGGGCGGGCGTATGGTGACCGGGTCCATCGAGGCTGCATTCAGCCCTGCCGGAGGTGTCCCATGCGAAAGATCCTGCAAGCCGCCATGTTGACGACCGCGTTCTTCGCGGCTGCGGCCTCGGCGCAAACCGCGCCGACCGGAGCGCGCAGCGCGGACGAGCCCGCCGCCCAGGTCGACGCGCCGGCCGCGGCCCAGGCCGACCCGGCCGCCGCGCAACGCAACGACCCGCGCTGCCTGACCCAGACCGGCTCGCGCGTGCAGGCGCGCGGCAAGAACGCCTGCGCCGGCTATGGCCGCAGCTACGACCGCAAGGACCTGGAGCGCACCGGCGAGACCGATGTCGGCCAGGCCCTGCGCAAGCTCGATCCGCGCCTGCGCTGAGCGGCCGCAACCCATCCCTTCCGGCGCGGGCTCTGTCCGCGCCGTCCTCGCGCCCGGCTTCGGCCGGGCGCTTTTTTGTCGCCGCGCGAGGCGGGCGTTGAGGCCGAGGCCGCGCGATCAGGCCAGCAAGCCGTCCAGCAAACGGTCCAGCGAGGCCTCGTAAAACGCGCGGAACTGGCGTTCGTCGAAACTGAAGCGGCCGGCGCGGTACAGCGCGATCAGGCCGTGGGTGTGCGCCCACAAGGTCATGGCGATGTCCCAGGCGTCGCCCGCGCCCAGGCGCCCGGCCTGCTGCGCTTCCAGCACCACGTCGGCGACCACGTTCAAGGTCGGCGAGCGGCGCGCGCGGAAATCCTCGGGATAGCGGCGCGCGCGTTCGCGCCGCAGCGAAAACGCGTGGTCGAACAGATGCGGCCAGGCCAGCGCGTAATCCAGATAGATGCGCTGGGTGGCGCGCAGCCGCGCGATCACGTCGCCGCCGTGCTGGCGCGCGGTCCAGTGGCGGGCGATCTCGTCGAAGCTGTCGTCGGCCACGCGTTGCAGCAGCGCTTCGCGATTCGGGAAGTGGCGGTAGATCGCCATCGGCGTCAGCCCGACCGCCTCGCCGACCCGGCGCATGCTGACCGCCTGCGCGCCGCCGCGGGCGAGCAGGGCGCGCGCGGCCTGGAGGATGCGTTCGGCGCTGGCGGACGGGTTCATGTGTACAGCGTAAACATTTCGCTCCCGAGGCGACAGTTTCGTGCGCCGCGACGCCCCGCAGCGGCTCCGCGCGGGCCCGCGACCCTGGCAGGGCGCGGAAACCCGGCGCGATAATTTCCGTCTTGCCCGCCTCACGGAAACCGCCATGTCCGCAGCGAACAACCGCAAAGATCCGTCCCGCGTCGTCCGCGCCCCGCGCGGCAGCGACAAGAGCTGCAAGTCCTGGCTCAGCGAAGCCGCCTACCGCATGATCCAGAACAATCTGGATCCGGACGTGGCCGAAAATCCGGCCGAACTGGTGGTCTACGGCGGCATCGGCCGCGCCGCGCGCGACTGGGACTGCTTCGACGCGATCCTGAAGTCGCTGCGCGAGCTCGAGGACAACGAAACCCTGCTGATCCAGTCGGGCAAGCCGGTCGGCGTGTTCCCGACCCACGCCGACGCGCCGCGCGTGCTGCTGGCCAATTCCAACCTGGTGCCGCACTGGGCCACCTGGGAACACTTCAACGAGCTCGATAAGAAGGGCTTGATGATGTACGGGCAGATGACCGCGGGCAGCTGGATCTACATCGGCTCGCAGGGCATCGTCCAGGGCACCTACGAAACCTTCGTCGAGATGGGCCGCCAGCACTACGGCGGCAGCCTCAAGGGCAAGTGGATCCTGACCGCGGGCCTCGGCGGCATGGGCGGCGCGCAGCCGCTGGCGGCATCGCTGGCCGGCGCGTGTTCGCTCACCATCGAATGCAAGCAGAGCAGCATCGACATGCGCCTGCGCACCCGCTACGTCGACGAGCAGGCCAGCGACCTGGACGACGCGCTGGCGCGCATCGCCAAGTACACCGCGTCCGGCGAAGCCAAGTCGGTGGCGCTGCTCGGCAACGCCGCCGAGATCCTGCCGGAGCTGGTCAAGCGCGGCGTGCGTCCGGACTGCGTGACCGACCAGACCTCGGCGCACGATCCGGTGCACGGCTACCTGCCGATCGGCTGGACCGTGGAGCGCTGGCTGGACGAGCAGAAGAACAACCCCGAGGGCGTGCGCGACGCGGCCAAGAAGTCGATGCGCGTGCACGTCGAGGCGATGCTGGCGTTCCATGCGCAGGGCATCCCGACCGTCGACTACGGCAACAACATCCGCCAGATGGCGTTCGACGAAGGCCTCAAGAACGCCTTCGATTTCCCCGGTTTCGTGCCGGCCTACGTGCGCCCGCTGTTCTGCCGCGGGGTCGGCCCGTTCCGCTGGGTCGCGCTCAGCGGCGATCCGGAAGACATCTACAAGACCGACGCCAAGGTCAAGGAACTCATCGCCGACGACGAGCACCTGCACCGCTGGCTCGACATGGCCAAGGAGCGCATCAGCTTCCAGGGCCTGCCGGCGCGCATCTGCTGGGTCGGCCTGGGCCTGCGCCACAAGCTCGGCCTGGCGTTCAACGAGATGGTGCGCAACGGCGAACTCAAGGCGCCGGTGGTGATCGGCCGCGATCATCTCGACAGCGGCTCGGTGGCTTCGCCGAACCGCGAGACCGAAGCGATGAAGGACGGCAGCGACGCGGTCAGCGACTGGCCGCTGCTCAACGCCATGCTCAACGTCGCCGGCGGCGCGACCTGGGTGTCGCTGCACCACGGCGGCGGCGTCGGCATGGGCTATTCGCAGCACTCCGGCGTGGTCATCGTGTGCGACGGCAGCGAGGAAGCGGACCGGCGCATCGCGCGGGTGCTGTGGAACGATCCGGGCACCGGTGTGATGCGGCATGCCGATGCCGGTTATGAGATCGCGCAGCAGTGCGCGAAGGAGCAGGGGTTGAAGCTGCCGATGCTGTGATGCTTCGGTGGGGCCCTGTAGGAGCGGCGCGAGCCGCGACTGCGGGGTAACCGCTTGCGGCGTTGGCTGCGTCGTAGCTGCATTGTCGCGGTCGCAGCTTGCGCAGCTCCTACAGTCGGACTTCGGACGGCGGCCTCGGCAGGGGCCGCCGTTTTGTTTCCGCTCGCTGCGCGAATGGGTGGCCCCCTGTAGGAGCGGCGCGAGCCGCGACCGCGGAGTCGCCGCTCGCGGCGGAAGTCGCGCCGTAGCCGCGTTGTCGCGGTCGCAGCTCGCGCAGCTCCTACAGTCGGGCTTCGGACGCCGGCCTATTCCGGAATCGTCGGCTCCACCAACCGCTCCAGCAGGGTCAGCGATTCCTGCCAGCCGAGATGGCATTGCTCGACCGGGATCACCTCCGGAATCCCCTCCTGCACCACGTGCACCTCGGTGCCGCACGACACCGCGCGGAAGGTGATGGTGGTGATCATGGTGCCGGGCAGGTTCGGGTCGTCGAAGCGGTCGTCGTGGACGATGCGCTCGTTCGGCACCAGTTCCAGATAGGTGCCGCCGAAGCTGTGGCCGTTGCCGGTGCTGAAGTTGGTGAAGGTCATGCGGTAGCGGCCGCCGACGCGGGCGTCGAGCTCGTGCACGGCGCAGGTGAAGCCGTCCGGCGGCAGCCACTTGCTCAGGGCGGCCGGGTCGAGGAAGGCGCGGTAGACGCGTTCGGGCGGGCAGGTGAAGACGCGGGACAGGCGTACGGTGCCGGACATGATGATTCTCCGAGTGGGTGGCGAGGCGTGGTCCTCACTGGATCGACGAACGGGGCGCGGCGGAATCGACAAACCCCGCTCGCCGTTCGACGAATGCGTCAGGACGCTGGCGCACGGTCCATAGGGATGCGGCGGGCGCCGCGCCGGTTGCGCCGGTCTCACAGGCTGAGATGTCGATCCACGATCCTGCCGCTCGTCGTACTGTTGTCACTGGCGGGTCGGGCATGGGGCCCTATCATGCGTCGGTGCGATCCACGCATGGAGCTCGCGATGACCCACGACTCTCCGGCGGCCGAACCGGTCGCCGCCCACGCCGCCGCCGGACATCCGCCGCAATCGCTTTGGCGCGAGCTGCGCGACGCGATCCGCGGCACCGACGCCGACTACACCAAGATCCCGCTGCGCCGCGCGGTGTTCCTGCTGGCCGTGCCGATGGTGCTCGAGCTGGTGCTGGAATCGACCTTCGCCGTGGTCGACATCTTCTTCGTCTCCAAGCTCGGCCCCTCGGCGGTGGCGACGGTCGGCCTGACCGAAAGCTATCTGTTCCTGCTCTACGCGGTAGCGATGGGCCTGGCGATGGCGGTCACCGCGGTGGTCGCGCGACGCATCGGCGAAGGCAAGCCCGAGGAGGCCGCGTTCACCGCGGTGCAGGCGATCGCGATCGCGCTGCTGGCCTCGGTGATCCCGGCGCTGGCCGGCATCTTCTACGCCCAGGACCTGCTGCGGCTGATGGGCGCCGACGCCTGGAGCATCGAGCACGGCTACCGCTACACCCAATGGATGCTCGGCGGCAACGCGGTCATCCTGTTGCTGTTCGTCATCAACGCGATCTTCCGCGGCGCCGGCGACGCGGCCATTTCCATGCGCGTGCTGTGGCTGTCCAACGGCATCAACATCGTGCTGTGCCCGCTGCTGATCTTCGGGCCGGGGCCGTTCCCGGAATGGGGCATCGAAGGCGCGGCCATCGCCACCTGCATCGGCCGCGGCACCGGCGTGCTGTACCAGCTGTGGATGCTGTTCCGCGGCGGCAAGCACATCCGGGTGACGGTGGCGCAGTTGGTCTGGCGCGGGGCGATGCTGTGGAACATCGTGCGCACCTCGCTCGGCGGCATCGGCCAGATGATCGTGGCGATGACCGCGTGGATCTTCCTGATGCGCATCCTCGCCGCGATTGGCAGCGAAGCGGTGGCCGGCGCGACCATCGCCATCCGCATCATGATGTTCACGATGATGCCGGCCTGGGGCATGTCCAACGCCGCCGCGACCCTGGTCGGACAGAACCTCGGCGCCGGCCACGCCGACCGCGCCGAAGCCTCGGTGTGGCATATCGGCTGGTACAACATGGCGTATCTGGTGCTGGTGTCGGTGCTGTTCTTCGCCTTCCCGCAGCAGTTGGTCGGCATCTTCACCACCGATCCGGAAGTGGTGAAGGTCGGCGCCGAGTGGCTGCGGATCCTGTCGTACTCGTTCTTCATCTACGGCTGGTGGATGGTGACGGTGCAGGCCTTCAACGGCGCCGGCGACACCGTGACCCCGACCAAGATCAACGTGGTGTTCTTCTGGCTGATCCAGATCCCGCTGTCGTACTGGCTGGCGATCCACCTGGACTGGAAGGAACTCGGCGTGTTCTGGGGCGTGTTCGTCTCGGAGACCTCGGTCGGCCTGTTCACGCTATGGCTGTTCACGCGCGGGCGCTGGAAGAACGCGAAGGTGTAGGCGCTGTCGCTGGGTCCGCGTTGCGCTGGCCGCCCGCTTGCCGACAGGACAGGGACTTCGGTCCCTGCGATCCTCTTGCCGATGCGGCGCTGTCGGGTACAGCGCCGCCAGCATGCGAAACTCCGGCCGCAGCGACGCTCATTGCGCGCGCTTGGCGATGCCGCAGCCGGCCCAGGCCGGCTCGTCGCGGCGCAGGTCGCGGTAGACGTAATGCAGGCGCAAGCCGTCGTAGACGTCCGCGAGTCTGACGTCGTCGCGGCGGCCGCCGGGCGCGAGCGCGACCTCCAGCGTTTGCGGATCGATCCAGCGCAGGCCGATGCCGGCGCGCAGCGACGGGACCGCGACGATGTTGCCGCCGAAGGTGCCGTTGCCGCTCGTGCATTCGACCATGGCCTGGGTCACCGCGCGGTCGCCGAAATCGGTCTGGTAGTAACGCGCCCGGCAGCGGCCGTCGGCAGCGGCGACCGGCTCGCCGGCGCAACCGGCCGGCTCGGCGCAGGACGCGGCCAGCAGCGGCACCAGCGCGCCGAGCAGGGCGAGGCGGCCGCGGGACGGCCAAGCCGTTTCGCCGGCGCTCGCGCCTGGCGGTTGCGGTTCGTGCAAAGCGATCATCTGCGGTTCCTTCGCTGATCTTCGGCCGGCCCGTCGCCGCGCCTTCGCCCGATATTGCGGTTTTACCGCAACGCGTCCTCGTCCAACGGCTCCGACCACTCGATCTCGTAACGGTTCCACTGCCCCGGAAACAGCTCGCCCTCGACCGCGCGCCGGCGCAAGGCGCCGCGCCGGTGCGCGCGCTGCGCGGCGTTGCGGTCGATGCCGGCGTCGATCAGCGCTTCGAGTTCGTTGTAGCGCGGATCGTAGCGGCCGTGCTTGGGGTGGCTCTCGGGCGTCAGCCGGCCGGCGTTGACCTCGGCTTCCCAACGCTGCCAGATCGCCCAATGCTCCTGCGCCCAGGCGTAGGTTTCCGCGTCGACCGGCGTCAGCGCGAACAGGTCGCGGTATTCCTCCTGCTGCGGATCGAACAGGCAGGAGAAGTAATGCGGCCGGCCGTCGCAATCGGCGATGCCGGTGCGCGGGCCGTCCCAGTAGTCCCAGGTCATGTGGATCGGTTCGTAGGCCATGCGCGCGGTCGGGCTGGGGGACGAGTGCGGCCACAGTATCAAGCGAGACGCGCAGGCCGGAAGTCCGACTGCAGGCGCTGCGCGAGCTGCGGCCGCGGCAACAGGTTTACGGCGCGACTTGCCGCAACGCGGTCGCGGCTTGCGCCGCTCCTACAGGGCGAGCCCGAGGCGGATCAGGCCTCGGTCCACACCGCCAGCTCGTACCCGTCCGGATCGGTGAAGTGGAAACGCCGACCGCCCGGAAATTCGTGCTCGGCGACGATCGCGCCGCCGGCGGCTTCGACCTTGGCGCGCGCGTCGGCGAGGTCGTCGGCGTAGATCACCACCAGCATGCCGCCCGGCCGCGGCGCGGCGTGGGCGTTGAAGCCGCCCTTCATGCGGCCGTCGTCGAATTCGCAGTAGCCGGGGCCGTAGTCGGTGAAGCGCCAGCCGAACGCGGCGCCGTAGAAGGCCTTGGATGCGGCGATGTCGGCGACGTTGAATTCGAGGTAGTCCAGGCGCAGGTTGCGGTCGGAAGCGGTCATGGCGCGGGTCCTGTGTGCGGCAAGGCGGGGTGTGGTTGCGGCGGCCGAGGCCGGCAACGAAAAAGGCCGCCGGTCGCCCGGCGGCCCGAGCGGGCGCGAACGCCCGCAGCTTACTTCGACTCGGCCCGCGCTTCGCCGCGATGCGGGCAGCGCGCGCGTCGCCGGCTTACTTGGACAATTCCAGCGCCAGCGAAGTCACCCAGCCCTTGTTGCCGAGCTCGTCCTCGACTTCCCACATCGCGCCCTGCTTGTTGCCGGTCGGGTAAAGCATCATGCCCGGGTCGAGCGGACGCACCACCTTGCCGCTGCCGCTGGCGTTGGCGAACAGACGCGCGGACTTGACCACGCTGACCGCCTGCTGCGCGTTCGACGCCGAGGCGTTGCCCGACAGGCCGCCGAGTTCGGCGACGAGATTGGTGTAGGCCTGCAGATAGGCCATGGTGATGACCTGGCCGATCTCGGTGTTGGCGTAACCCGACACGCCGGCGCCGCCGAGGCCGCTGCTGCCCCACAGCGCGCCGCTGGCGCCGAAGCCGATGTCGGTCTTCTTGGCGCTGCCTTCGGCCATCGCCACCTGCTCGGAGGAGCGCACGTCGGTGACGGTCAGCACGACGTCGGCGGTCTTCTTGTTGAAGTTGAGGTTGCTGGCCACGCGCCCGGCGTTGCCGCCGATCAGCCCGCCGAGCATGCCGCCGATGGCGTTGCCGCCGGCGTTGGAGTTCTTGGCGATCAGGTCCGGCACCAGCACGTAGTCGGCCGCGCGGATCTGGCCCTTGCCGATATTGGACTTGTTGCGCAGCTGGCCGCTGGAGGCCAGGTCGCGCTCGCGCATGGCCGAGTCCATGCCGGCGCCGCGGTCGACCAGGGTGAAGCAGCGCGACTTCTGCACGAACACCTTGATCAGCTTGCTCGGCGCGGGCAGCTGCTGGCCGCTCCACCAGTTGGTGCCGTCTTCCGGCTCGATCACCGAGATCGCGCCGAGGTTCTTGGCGCAGGTCGGAATCTCGGCGGTCTTTTCCGCGCGCAGCTCCTGCGCGCTCTTGCGTTGCGCCCAGCCCGGCGCGGCCGACAGGGCCATGCCCAGGCCGACCACGCAGGCCACGGCCTGGATTCCCCGATTAGCGGTCTTCATCGTTTCGTTCCTTAAAACTGAGTTCTGTCTCGAAACAGCATCCTGCCGCGGCCGTTGCGGCCGCGACTCCCGGCGGAGCGCGAACGTCGTCCTTCGGCCACGCGGCCTGCAGGGGCAGCGGGAGGTCGGCAGAAGGTCCCCAGACGCATCCAGGCCGGGCGTTCCACGGCCTGTACGACGACTCACGTCCACATCATAACGTGATCCATTGCGAAAAAAGGACGCCCGTGCGGCGCTGCGGACCGACGCTCGCCGGGCGGCCGCGGCGCAGCCGCTGCGACGCGGCCCAGGCAAGCTGGCCGACGTTTTTCGACGACCGGACCGCGCCGATGCTGCACACCCTGGCGATCGCCAACTACCGCTCGCTGCACAAGCTCGAACTCGGCCTGGGCCGGCTCAACCTGGTCACCGGCGCCAACGGCAGCGGCAAGTCCAATCTCTACCGCGCGCTGCGGCTGCTGGCGGAAACCGCGCAGGGCGGGGTGGTGCCGGCGCTGGCGCGCGAAGGCGGGCTGCCGTCGACGCTGTGGGCCGGGCCGGAGACGATCTCGGCGCGGATGAAGCGCGGCGAGGTGCCGGTGCAGGGCACCCAGCGGCAGGCGCCGGTGGCGCTGCGGCTCGGCTTCGCCGGCGAGGAGTACGGCTACGCGATCGACCTCGGCCTGCCGCCGCCGCGCGAGCAGGGCTCGCTGTTCTCGCTCGACCCCCAGATCAAGCGCGAAGCGATCTGGGCCGGGCCGTTCCTGCGCAGCGCCAACCTGCTGGTCGACCGCCGCGCCGCGCTGGCGCGGGTGCGCGACGGCCGCGGCTGGCGCATCGCCGCCGAACACCTGAGCCCGTTCGAAAGCCTGTTCGCGCAGATCGCCGACCCGCGCGCGGCGCCGGAAGTGCTGACGCTGCGCGAGACCATCCGCGGCTGGCGCTTCTACGACCATTTCCGCAGCGACGCGCAGGCGCCGGCGCGGCAGCCGCAGCTGGGCACGCTGACCCCGGTGCTGAGCCACGACGGCCGCGACCTGGCCGCGGCCTGGCAGACCATCGTCGAAATCGGCGACGCGCCGGCGCTGGCCGCGGCGGTCGACGACGCGTTCCCCGGCGCGCGGGTGTCGGTGCGCGACGCCGGCGGCCGGCTCGTGCTCGAGTTCGCCCAGCCCGGCCTGCTGCGGCCGTTGACCGCGGCCGAGCTGTCCGACGGCACCTTGCGTTATCTGCTGTGGATCGCGGCCTTGCACACGCCGCGGCCGCCGCCGCTGATGGTGCTCAACGAACCCGAAACCAGCCTGCATCCGGATCTGCTGCCGGCGCTGGGGCGCTTGATCGCGCGCGCGGCCAGGCGCAGCCAGGTGTGGGTGGTGTCGCATGCGACGCGGCTGGTGGCGGCGTTGGAGGAAGACGCGGGCTGCAATTCGATCCGGCTGCACAAGGCGTTCGGGCAGACCGAGGTCGAAGGGCAGGGGATGCTGGATGCGCCGGCGTGGTATTGGCCGGAACGGTGATGGGGGCGCGGTCAGCGTAGTGTCGCGGTCGCGGCTCGCGCCGCTCCTACATGGGCTCCCTGTAGGAGCGGCGCGAGCCGCGACCGCGACAACGCAACTGCGCCGCAACGCTCACCACCCGCGCCTCACGCCACCGCCGCCAACCGCTGCGCCAGGCCCTCGCCGACCATCTGCGGAATCCGCTCGACCAACAAATCGATCGCCACCCGCGTACGCAGCGGCAGGTAGTGCGTGTGCGGCCACACCGCGCTGATGCGGCTGCCGACCACGCGGTCGGCGTGCATCACCATCTGCAATTCGCCGCTGCGCAGATAACGGCTCAGCAGCCAGCACGGCAACTGCGCCAGGCCCGCGCCGGCGACCGCGGCGTCGGCGATGGCCTGCAGGTCGTCGAAGCGCAGCCGCGCGTTGACCTGCGGTTCGCGCACCTCGCCGGCGCCGTCGCGCAGGCGCCACGGCACGATCTGGCCGTGGCGGCCGTAGATCACCGCGTCGTGCCCGGCGAAGTCGTCGATCTCGCGCGGCAGCCCGCGCTTGGCCAGATACGCCGGCGCCGCGCAGATGCCCAGGTGTTCCTCGGTCAGCCGGCGCGCGGCCAAGGTGGCGCTGTCGCGCAGGCGGCCGACGCGGATGCCGAGGTCGTAACCCTCCTCGACCAGATCGACCATGCGGTCGTTGAACGACAGATCGATCTCCAGCTTCGGGTGCCGCCGCGACAGCTCCAGCACCACCGGCGCCACGCAATGGCGGCCGAACATCACCGGCGCGCTGATCCGTAGCCGCCCGCTCGGCTCGCGCCGGCCGCTGTCGAGCGCGGCCTCGGCGGCGTCGAGTTCGGCCAGGGCTTTGACGCAGCGTTCGTAATAGGCCTGGCCGTCCTCGCTGAGGCTCTGGCGGCGGGTGCTGCGGTGGAACAGGCGCACGCCGAGCTGTTGTTCGAGCCGGGCGATGCGCTTGCCGATCGCCGAACGGGTGACCCCGAGGCGGTCGGCGGCGACCGCGAAGCTGCCGGCCTCGGCCGACTGGACGAAGGCGACGATGCCGAGCAGGCGGTCGTTGACGGCCATGGGATTGGTTCCAGTGAGGATACGGAGAGTGGAAGGAATCTAACCACTAAAGCGCGTGGGGCGACGATATCGTAGCGCCTCCCGGTCGCAGCGTCGTCCCGACGCGCCCGGTTCCCCCTGTATCCGGAGTATTTCATGAAGGCTTACCGCATCCGCGCCGGCGCCGGCATCGACTCGCTGACCCTCGCCGACGAGGCCGCCGCGCCGCTGCGCGCCGGGCAGATCCGCCTGCGCGTGCGCGCGGTGTCGCTGAACTTCCGCGACCTGATGATCGCCGACGGCCGCTACCTGGCCGGCGGCGAGCGCCCGGTGATTCCTGGGTCCGACGCGGTCGCCGAGGTGATCGAGCTCGGCCCCGAGGTCGGCGCCTGGAAGCTCGGCGACCGCGTCGCGACCAGCTTCTTCCCGTATTGGCACGGCGGCGCGGCGACCCCGCACAACACCCGCGCGCCGTTCGGCGCCGACGCCGACGGCGTGCTGGCGCAGCAGATCGTGGTCGACCAGGGCTCGGTGTTCGCAGTGCCCGCGCATCTCGACGATGCCCAGGCCGCGACCCTGACCTGCGCCGGCGTCACCGCCTGGAACGCGCTGTTCGTCGAAGGACGCCTGCGCCCGGGCCAGAGCGTGCTGCTGCTCGGCACCGGCGGCGTCTCGATCTGGGGCCTGCAACTGGCCAAGGCGGCGGGGCTGCGCGCCATCGTCACCTCGTCCAGCGACGAAAAACTCGAACGCGCGCGCGCGCTCGGCGCCGACGCCACGATCAACTACCGCACCCATCCCGAGTGGCAGGACGAAGTGCTGCGCCTGACCGGCGGCGCCGGCGTCGATGCGGTGCTGGAAGTCGGCGGCAGCGGCACTCTGGCGCGCTCGGTGCGCGCGGCGGCGATGAACGGCACCGTCGCGATCATCGGCGGCGTCAGCGGCTTCGGCGGCGAGCTCGACGCGATCGCGCTGATCATGGGCGCCAAGCGCCTGGCCGGCATCTTCGTCGGCAGCCGCGCGATGGGCGAGGATCTGTCGCGTTTCGTCGAGGTCAACCGGATCGTGCCGGTGGTCGACCGCACGTTCGGGTTCGAGCAGGCGCGCGAGGCTTACCGGTATCTCGAAAGCGGGTCGCACTTCGGCAAGGTGACGATTCGGGTCGCGGAGTAGGGCGGCTCGGTGCGGTAGTCGCCCGGCTGCGGCGGGTTGCGCCGTAGCCGGGGTGGCGCGGTCGCGACTTGCGTCGCTCCTACAGTCGGGCGCGCGCGCGTCGGCCTCGCGACGATTCGGGTCGCGGAGTGAGGCGTGCCGGTGAGGCAGTGCCCCGGCTGCGTTGGGTTGCGCCGTAGCCGGGGTTTCGCGGTCGCGACTTGCGTCGCTCCTACAGTCGGGGTGCATGCATCGGCCTCGCCCTGTAGGAACGGCGCGAGCCGCGACCGCGTCGCGACAGATCGCGCCGCAGCCATGCGACCATCCGCCGATGCCGCAACCGCCCCGCGCATGCGATCTTGACGGCCCCGCCCACGGACCCGCCTGCGCCGCCGCCATGACCGACACCGCCGATCTTCCCGCGATCCGCCGCGCCCACGCCGGCGACGCCGACGCGCTCGCCCTGGCCGGCGCGGCGACGTTCCTGGAAACCTTCGCCGGCATCCTCGCCGGCGCCGACATCGTCGCCCACTGCCGCAAGCAGCACGCGCCCGAGCTGTACGCGCGCAGCCTGGCCGACCCGGCCAACGCGCTGTGGCTCGCCGAAACCGCGGCCGGCGCGGCGCCGGTCGGCTTCGCCATGCTCACGCCGCCGCATCTGCCGTTGGCCGACCTGCGCGCGGACGACCTCGAGCTCAAGCGCATCTACCTGCTGTCGCGCTTCCACGGCGGCGGCACCGGCCGGCGCCTGATGCAGCACGCGGTCGACGAAGCCCGCGCGCGCGGCGCCGGGCGGCTGCTGCTCGGCGTGTACGCCGGCAACGCGCGCGCGCTGGCGTTCTATGCGCGCTGCGGTTATGCGCAGGTCGGCGAGCGCGAGTTCCAGGTCGGCGCCAACACCTACCACGACGCGATCCTGGCGCTGGAGCTGCGCGCATGAGCGATGCCGGCGGCCTCAGCATCGAAGCCTTGACCGAAGCCGACCTGCACGCCGCGGCCGGGTTCGACGCCAGCTTCGTCGTCCACCAGCGCGTGCGCCTGTCGATGCGCGAGGACGGCGGCTTGAGCTACATCTCCGAACCGCTGCGCCCGCCGTACCGCAAACACTACCGCGACGACGCCGATGCCGAAGCGCTGCGCGAATACCTCGGCGACGGCGCCGACTTCGCCGCGTACCTCGCGCGCAAGGACGGCCAGGTCGTCGGCCGCGTGCTGCTGTCGCGCACCTGGAACGGCTACGCCGGCATCGACGACATCGCCGTCGCCGCCGGCGCGCGCCGCAGCGGCGCCGGTTCGGCCTTGCTGCGGCAGGCGCTGGCCTGGGCGCGCGAACGCGGGCTGCCGGGGGTCATGCTGGAAACCCAGGACACCAATGTCGGCGCCTGCGCGCTGTATCAGCGCAACGGTTTCGTACTGGGCGGATTCGACCGCTTCCACTACGCCAACGAGCCCGATCTGCAGCACGAAACCGCGCTTTTTTGGTACTGCAGATTCTGAGTCGTTTGTGTAGACCGTCGCGGATACATGCGCTTCGACTGCCTTTGAAATTCCTGTCCAGTGCATGTCGTGCGCATTTTTATCAGCGTCGCAGCGCATCGCAGCGGCAACGCGTGCACGCAGCCGCAGCGATCACGACGAATTGACATCGGCATCGGCGCAATCCGACCCATTCAGGAGCCAGGCGCGAAACGCTCGCGCCGTCCGCGACTAAGGATGGATCGTATGGGCGTGCTGGTGATCGAACACTGGATGGACTTCGCCGGCGTGGCCGTGCACCGCGTCGACGCCGGCGACCGCCGCGCCTACGCCTTCGTCAACCCGCGGCCGCAGGCGACCGCGCAGGGCGCGCCCGGCGCCTACCACCCCGACGGCAGCGGCAGCGGCGACTTGCGCGACGCCGGCTGGCCGGGCGCGGCCTGGCGCGAGCGGCTGGTGCCCGATCCGCACCAGCCGCAGCGGCCGCTGCGGCAGAACGAGGGCCGCTACGCCGGCTACTTCGTCTCGGCCACCGCCTTGCAGGACCCGCGCTTCCCGCGCACCAGCGTCAACGCCTACCTCGACGCCGGCCGCGTGCCGTACCTCGCCTTGCCGCAGGAATGGCTGGCCGTCGAGGGCGCCGGCGCGCTCGGCGATTTCGTGGTCGTGCGCGACCCGGTCGGCGGCCGCCACAGCTTCGGCGTGATCGGCGACCGCGGCCGGGCGATGGGCGAACTGTCCGAACGCATGGCCGGCGACGTCAGCGGCCAGCGCGCCGAAGCGCGCAGCGGCCGCGGCGTGCCTGGCGGGCCGTTGCTGTATCTGGTGTTCCCCGGCTCGCGCCGGGAGCCGGCGTGGCCGCTGCAGGCCGCGGTGATCCGCGCGCGCTGCGAGCGGCTGTTGCGCGCGATCGGCGGCATGGCGACGTTGGGGCAGTTGGCCGAGTCGCTGCAGGACGAATGGTAGGCGCGGCGCTGCATCGGCTTTTCGGCCGCGACACCAGGGCGACTGCGGCGCTCGCATCCTGCGGCCGAGCCACCCGCGCCCTATCGACTGCGCCCGATCAACTGCGCCGATCGACCGCGCGCCGCCGATCGACCGCGCGCCGCCGATCGACCCGCGCCGCTCAGCGCATCGGCGCCTGCGCCTGCCGCTCCGCATGCCCGGCCAACGCCAAATCCAGCCGCACCAGCCGCCCCAGGCGGTCGCGCCGCTGCGCGCGCACGTACCAGTGCTCGCGCAGGCGCGGCAGCCGCAGCGGCGGGTGCAGCGGCTCGCCCCACAGGCTCAGCCGGTAATGGCGCTCGTGCAGCCACCACAGCAAACGATCGAACTCGGCCTGATCGTCCGGCAGCAGCAGATCGGCGTCGGCCGGCTCGCGCGCGCCGGGATCGGCGAGCCAGCGCGGGTAGCTGCCGTAGAGTCCGAACGCGAAGCCGGCGTCGCGCAAGGCCTGCAATTCGTCGCCGGTGCTGTGCAGGCAGATGCGCTCGCGCTGCTTCTGGAACACCAGCGCGTATTCGTGGCTGCGGTCGGTGCCGGCATCGCCGGACGCCAGCGTGTGCGGTTCGCGCTCATAGCACAGCAAGCGTTCCTCGCGCGCCACGAACAGGCCGCCGAGAATGCCGGCCAGATCCCAGGCCAGCGGCAAGCTGCGGCCGTCGAGGTTGAGGTTTTGCGCCATGGCGATGCAGTAGCCGCCTTCCGGCAGCGCGCCGCGCACGGCGTGGAACAGGTCGCGCAGGCGGCGCAGATAGGCTTCGTAGTCGCGTTCCAGATACAACTGGCCGGCGCGCGCGTCGCCGTCGCCGGGCCAGCGGCAGCCGAAGTAGGGCACGTTGGTCAGGCACAGCTCGAACGGCGCCGGCGCCGACGTGTCGGGCAGGCTGCCGGTCGCGACCGGCGCGTCGACGCCGTGCCGGCGCAGGCGCTCGCGCGCCAGTTCGGCGCGCGCCGGGTCGACCTCCAGCCCGCAGCCGGCGCGGCCTTCCAGCGCGGCCGCCAGCAAGGTGGTGCCGAAGCCGCAGAACGGATCGAACACGCGCGCGCCGGGCGCGGCGTAGTGGCGCGCGAACGGGCGCATCTGCGCGACCCAGCCGCAGTCGCGGCCGCCGAACGGGTCGCGCGCGCGCAGGTCGTCGGGCAACTGCAGTTCCGGCGGATCGGGCTGCAACACCAGCCAGCTGCGGCTATCCATCGGCGTGTCCCGTAGCGGTGCGAGCGGGCGCGGCGGGCTCGGCGACGGCGGGCTCGGCGACCGCTGGCCACAGCACATCGCGGTCCGGCTGCCAGCCGGCGCACAGGCGGCCGTTGCCGTGGAACACCAGCTTGTAGATGTCGCCGGAAGCGTGGCGGCGGTGCATGGCGGCGTAGTCGGAGGATTCGAACACCACCTCCATGCCGCTGCCCTGCTCGCGCAGCCGCAGGTTCCAGAAGTAATAGCCTTCGGTGATGCGCAGCGGCGTCAGCCGCGGCCACCACGGCGCGTCCATGCACGAGGCCAGCACCGCGTCGATCGGCGCGCGCTCGGCGTCGATGTAGCGGCGGGTGGCGTTGTCGCGATAGCCCGCGCCCAGGCGCGAGAACTCGCGGAAGATCACCGTGCCGGCGCCGCAGGCGCGGGCCCAGTCGAGGTAGGCGCGGATGCCGCCGGCGTCGTCGATGCCGCCGCGTTGCAGGATGCACACCTGCCGCAGCGGCAGCGCCGCCGCCAGCCGTCGCGCCGTCGCTTCGAATACCGCGCCGTCGGCGATCGGTTCGCCGTCGCGAAAACGCATGATGCGCTGGTTGCGCGCGGCGTCGTAGTGATGCCGCGACAGTTCCAGCCACGACAGGCCGAAGCCTTGCAGCGCAGCGATCAGTTCCTCGCCGCGGCCGCGGGCGAAGCCGGCGCCGTTGCTGTACAGCACGCGTTCTTCGACCTGCACGCCGTCGCGTTCGGCCGCGCTGAGCGTTTCCAGCAGGCGCAGGAACCAGGCTTCGTCGTCGCTGGATTCCAGCCCCGACAGCGACCACGACAGCGGCAGCCCGCGCAGCTGCGCCAGCGCCGCGCTGAGGCGCTCGAAGTGGTCCGGGGCGGGACGCAGGCTCTGCGCCAGCGCGCCGCCGTCGGCGCCGCGCAGGTTTTCCGAACAGAACAGGCAGCGCGCCGAACACGGCCGCGCCGCGGCGTAGGGGGTGAAGGTGACCGGCTGGGCGACGCGGTAGCGGCGCGCGCCGATGCGGTGCTCGCGCCAGCGCGCGGCGTCGTGTTCGCCCGGCGCGCGCCGGGCCAGTTGCGGCGTGGTCGCGCGCAGGCGCTGGAACAGGGCAGAGGCCGCGCTGAGCGGGAGCGTGCCCGGGTCGGCGGTCGCTAGCCCTTCGACAGGGGCTGGCATCGGGTTCGTCCTGGAATCCGTGGTGGGTGGGTCGCCCTCACCCTAACCCTCTCCCGCAAGCGGGGTGAGGGGCCGTGTTTGCGAGCCATCGGCTCGCGCGGCCCCGAACGCCCGAACGCTATGCGTTCGGGCCGGGGTGCAAGCCGAGGGTGGGGCCCTCAAAGCCGCGCCGCGTTCGCCCGCTCCCTGACCTGCGCGAACGTCCAATCCTCGACCAGCCGGCCGTCCTCCCACACCGTCACCATCGCGTCCTCGTAGCCGACCGGCTTGGCCGCGGCTTCCAGCGACGGCGCATCCGCCGGCACCGGCACGGTCTTGAAGTGGCCGTATTCGCGATGGCGCAGCAGGGTCATGCGCCCGCGCTTGCTCGACTTGCCCTTGTCGGTGACCGGATCCTTGTAGACGTCGATCCACTCGCCGTCCACGCGCGCGGCCGAACACTTCAGCGCGAACTTCTGGGTGTCGCGGTCCAGCCGCTGCAACAGCGCGCCGCCCATGCCGAAGGCGAGGTTGTCGGTGGCGTAGCCGTAGCTGGTCGCGCGCTCGAGAATCGCGCGGATGCTGGTCGGGTTGATGCCGTCGCCCTGGATCACCCGCACGTGGTTGAGCACCTTGTAGCCCTTGCCGTTGACGGTGTGGCCGAAGGCTTCGTCGAGCAGGGTCAGGCACTGGTGCACCACGTCGACCGGGTCGCCCGAGTCCGGGCGCACCACCAAGGTCGCGCCGGACGCGATCACCTGCTCGCGCAGGGTCTTGCCCCAATGCTCGCGGATCGCGTGGAAGATGTCGTAGCTGTCCGACACCACCGCGACGATCGCGCCGGGCTTGGCGAACTGGTCGAGCATGTTGCGATACGCGTCGACTTCGCGCTCGCGGCCCCAACTGGTGATCGTGCTGTGCTCGGCGGCCGGGATCGAATAGCCGGCCATCGGCTCGTGGTAATAGCGCTTGGCCAGCAACAGGCCCGAGACCGTATCGGTGCCGAGGAAATTGACCAGATGCGCGGCGCCGCCGAGCGCCGCCGATTCGGTGCTGGACACGCCGCGCGCGCCGAAGTCGTGCAGCTTGAACGGCAGCTGGCCTTCCGGATCGTCGCTGGTGCGTTCCAGGAACTGGCGGATGGTCTGCTTGGCGTGCCAGCTGATCGTGGCCACCGTCACCGGGTACCACAGGCGCAGCAGCAGGGTTTCCAGGTAGGACGGCACCCAATAGGCCTGCGGGTCGGTCGACTCGATCGTCACCAACGCTTGGTGCGTCGGCACCACCGTGCCCTCGGGCACGGCGCGGATCCGGATCGGCATCAGCCCGTTGTGGTGATCGACGATATAGCGCCAGCCGGTTTCGTTGAACGGTTCGCCGTGCGCGGCGAACAGGTCGCGCGCCTCGTCGATGTCGGCGTGGGTGACCGGCTTGGCCAGGTATTCCTTGAGGATCGCCTGCAGGCCGAAGAACACCGTGCGGTCGTACACGCCGCCGCGCGATTCGATGTAGAAGAACGTCGCATCGGTGCCGGGCGGGTATTGCAGCCAGTGGCTGGCCTTGTAGCTGTCGGTGTTGAGCAGCAGGTTGTCGAGGCATTGCATGACGGGAAGCTCCTTCGCGTCGGGTGTGGCCGGCGGTCTGTCCGCCGGCGGGAGGGCCGGGCGGTGCGCGATGCGCTCAGCCGCGGCCCAGGAAATATTCGAGGATGTGCAGGTGGTCTTCGAACAGCTGCGCGCTCATCTCCAGCGCCTCGCTGACCGGGAACCAGCGCGCCTTGTCGGCATCGTCGCCGCCGCGCACCTGCGGCAGTTCGCCGGCCGGGAAGTCGAAGTGGAACGCATGGGTGATGGTGCGGCCGCGCGCGCTGCGTTCGGGATGGTCGAACACGCGTTCGCCCTTGAGCGAGCCCTTGAGCACCGGCAGCGGCAGCTTGAGCCGGGTCTCCTCGCGCAACTCGCGCAGGCAGGCGTCGAACAGGGTTTCGTGCTGGCCGACGAAACCGCCCGGCAGCGCCCACAGGCCCTTGCCCGGCTCGGCGCGGCGACGCACCAGCAGGACGTGGCCGGAATGCACCACCACCGCATCGGTGGTGACGAAGGTCGGCGGGTACGGCGCATCGGCCCAGGCGGCGCGGTAGTGCTCGACGAATTGGTATTCGGCGACCAGCTGGGTGAAGGCCGGCGAACTCTTGCGGAACGCTTCGAGCATGTCGAACACCGGGCCCGGCACGTTGGCGCGGATCAGCATCAGGCCGCCGTGGCTGTCGATCTTGTTGGCTTCGAACAGGTAGCGGCGCAGCTCGGTCGCCGACAGGGTCGCGGTGTGGTTGACGTCGACCAACGGCCACTGCGGGAACTCGCGCAGGTAATAGCTCGACGCGTCCTTGTCCATGCCGATCAGGCCGATGCGCGCATCGGCGCCGCCGCCGTCGGCGCGCACCGCCTCGGCGACGGTGCGCTGCACGTTGGCGATCCACTGGCTCTCGTTGTAGAGGTGGTCGCGCAGCGGGCGCACGATCAGGCGGTCGGCGCTGTCGGCGAACGCGGCCTGGATCATCACCGCGCGCTCGGCGACGGTGAACGGGTTCTTGACGGTGCGGGGGGTGTCGGCGGAACCGACCAGGAAGACGACTTTGGCGGCCTTGCCCAGCGCGTGGCGGGCGACGGCGGCGTGACCGTTGTGGAAAGGCTCGAAACGGCCGATGAAGACGAGGTAATCGTATTGCTGCGGTGCCATGAGAATCCCTCACGGAGTGGAAGTGGCCGGCGGTCTGTCCGCTGGCGTATGGCGAATGCTACGCCGATGCAGGGGGCCGTCAAGTGCCGCGCGTCGCCGCGTTCGCTGGCTGTGGGTCCGCCCCTTGTAGGAGCGGCGCGAGCCGCGACCCCGGAGCCCGGCCGATCCAGGCGCCGGTGCGCTGCGAGATGCCGGAACCCATCCCGCTCATTGCCTGCGCTGCGTGGCGGAAGCGGGGCGGCCTCGGGCGTCGGCGCGATGAGGTTGCGAAGTGTCGCGGCTGCGCCGCTCCTGCGGATCGCTGGGGCCGATAGAATCGCTGCAAGCAACGGAGGGCGACGATGGCGATGCAGGTTCCGCAGTATTGGGCCGAGGCGCGGGTGCAGGAGAGGTTTGCGAAGGGGAATCTTTTTGGGCGGGTTTCGCTTACGGTGCGTCGCTTCGGTTGGTCCGACACCAGCCAATCCGAAGCCCAGACGATGGCCGACGCACGAGCGCGCGACGCGTTCGACCGCATCCTCGCCGGCGAGAAGCTGCCGCGCAGCGAACCGCGCGTGCCCTACGACGCCGAAGGCCTGCCGATCCGCGAGGAGATCGTCGCCCGCTACGGCAACGAGGTGATCACCCGCAACAGCTACGGCGCGCGCTGCCTCAATTCGCCGGACGTGCTGTTCGCCGACGTCGATTTCAAACCGCTGCCGCCGGTGCGCCTGGGCGGCGCGATGGCCGCGCTCTCGCTCGCCGCAGGCGTGGCTTGCGGCGCGCTGATCCATCCGGTCGCCGGCGTCGTCGCCGCGATCGCGACGATGCTGGTCATCGGCATGGTCCGCGCGAAGCGCGCGCAGCGTCGGCATCGCCAGGAAGGCGGCGGACCGGAAGCGCGCGCGCTGGCGCCGGTCAAGGCGTTCCTGGCCGCGAACCCGGACTGGCACCTGCGCGTCTACCGCACGCCCAACGGCTTCCGCCTGCTGGCGATGCACCGCACCTTCGATCCGCTCGATCCGCAGGTGAACGCATTCTTCGAAGCGATCGGCGCGGATTCGTACTACGCGCTGTCGTGCCGGCACCAGCATTGCTTCCGCGCCCGGGTCAGCGGCAAACCGTGGCGCATGGGCCTGCGCGAGCACATGCCGCGCAGGCGCAGCGCCTGGCCGATCGCCGACGAACACCGGCCCGAGCGCGAGCGCTGGGTGGCCGAGTACGAACGCAAGGCCGAAGGCTTCGCGGCCTGCCGCTTCGTCGAAGCGCTGGGCAGCCGCGATTACGTGTCGGCGACGCAGGCGGTGCAGCGCTTGCATGACGATCTGTGCGGGGCGAATCGCGATTTGCCGATAGCCTGAGCGGCGGTCGCGGCGCAGGCAACGCGGCGTCGCGCGCGATCGTCGCCGAAGGCGGCCGCAGCAAGCCTCAGGTGACGCTCGTCTGGTCCTGCGGATTTTCGAGGCGGCGCGCGATGGCTTCGTACAGTTCGGCTTCCATCCGGTCGGCGATCTGCACGAGCGCCTGCTGCAGTGCCGGGGCTTGCTCGACGGACGCCTGCGCTGCGGAGCGCCAGCGGCTGCGTCCGCACCAGCGGCGTAGCGCCTGCTGCAGCGGCGGTCTTCGCCAGGGCTCGCTTTCCTGGGTCAGCAGCGACAGCAGCACCGCGAGTTCGTCGTAACGGGGCAGGCGGCGCGCCGCGCGCAGCAGCGGCCGCGACAAACCCCAGCCGTGCGCGCGCCATGCGGTCTCCAGGCTGTCCGGATCGGGGTTGCGGTGGTTGCGGGTGAACGCCTTGGCGGCGAAGTCGACCGTGCCAGGCTCGGGGCTCGACATCGCCTGCCGAAGCCGGGCCGCCAGCCCGGGCGCGTCTGCGGCGGCCAGGCCGCGCAGAGCGTACTTGCGGACTTTGGAGGAGGGATGGTCCTGCATGCGCTCGAGCGCGTCGAGGTCGCCCGCGGTGGCATAAGGGCTCAGCGCGACCAACGCAATGCGCATGCGCTCGGAGTCGCGTCCATTCAATGCTGGCCGATAGATCGCGGCCGGGTCGATGCCGTACCGGTCGCGCAACAGGCGTGCCGCTGTTCGGCGCGGTCCGAACGCCGGATCGAACAAGGCGTCCTGTAGCCGCGCCTGCGCGTCCGCCGGGCCCAAGCGCTGGATCAGCCGCAGCGCCTCGGACCGCTGTACGCAGTGCGGCAGTTCGTGCATATGGGCGAGCAGCGCGTCGCGCATCGCCGGTTCGGCGCGCGAGTGCAGCTCGCGCAGCGCATGCAGACCGATGGCGGGGACCGGATCTTGCAGGGCGCGCTCCAGCGCCGCCTGCGCCGACTGCGGGTCGAGCGCGCACACCGCTTGCAGTGCCCAAAGGCGCGCGTGGCCGTCGCGATGCGCAAGAGCGGCGCGGCGCAGATCGACGCGCGCCGGAGCGCGCAGGAACGGCTCGATCGCTTCGCTCCACACGCCCTGCTCGAAACGCGGCCGGCGCCGGCGCAGGAGCAGGGCCAGGTCGAGCAGTTCGAGCATCTCGGTCGGGTCTTCGCGCAGGCTCGCGTCGATCAGCCGCCGAGCTTGCGCGCGCACCGGCGCGACTGCGTCGCTGCTGCGCAGCAGCGCTGCGCCGAGCACGAAGCGGCCGCGCCGTCCCTCGGCCGCGCGCAAGGCGCGTTCGCGGATGCGGCCGTCGTGGTGGCAGGCGCAGACGAACAAGGCCATGGTCTCGGCGAGTTGCGGGTCGTCGCCGACGAAGCCGCTGCGCGATTCGGCATAGGCGCCCGGCAGCGAGGCGGCGCGCAGGATCCTGTCGAGCGTGGCGTAGTGCCAGTGATGCAGTCTCCGCAGCGAACCCGGCCCGAAGCGGAGGTCGAGATAGCCGACCTGCGACCATGGCACCTCGCGGTCCGCTGCCGGTTGCGCGGCGGCGCCCAGGATGCCGAGCCAGTGCGCGTCCGGCAGCGGCGCAGCGGCGACGGGCGCCGACATCGGCGTCAGCCCGCCACCACCTCGATCCGCACCCCCTCGCACTCCACCACCTGCCCCGCGCGGATCTTGCAGGTCTTGCGCAGCTCGACCTGCCCGTCGACCCGCACCGCGCCGCTGGCGACGATGGCCTTGCCGGTGCCGCCGCTGTGGGCGAGGCCGGCGAGCTTGAGCAGTTGGTTGAGTTCGACGAAGTCGTGGGCGGGGTCGAGTTCGAACTGGATCGGTTGCATGGCGGTGGTGCCGGACAGCGGTGACGGGCAGGCAGGGTCGCAGCGCTGAGACCTGGACGCAAGACGTTTGCGCGCGCGCCGGCGTACTCTCGGCCGCAGGGCGCCCGCGCGGGCGCCGTCCAGCCCATCCCACAGAGGTCCACGATGAAGCGAGCCCTATACGAGCGGCGCGGCCCGGTGCCGCAGGACGTGATCGACGCGGTCGAGTTCCAGACCCCGCCGCTGGCCGCCGGCCAGGTGCTGATCGAAGTGCTGGCCGCGCCGATCAATCCCTCCGACGTGCTGACCCTGACCGGCGAATACGGCCTGCTGCCGCCGTTGCCGGCGGTCGGCGGCAACGAGGGCGTGGGCCGCATCGCCGAGCTCGGGCCGGAAGTGACGAACCTGAAGCTCGGCCAGACCGTGCTGCTGCCGATCCAGGGCGGCAGTTGGGCGACCCACATGGTCGGCACCGCCAAGCATCTGATCGCGCTGCCCGACGGCGCCGATCCCAAGCAGCTGGCGATGATCACGATCAATCCGCCGACCGCGTTGCTGATGCTCAGCGACATCGTCGCGCTGGAGCCGGGCGACTGGGTGATCCAGAACGCGGCCAATTCGGCCGTGGGCACCTACCTGATCCAGCTGGCCAAGGCGCGCGGGCTGCGCACGATCAACGTGGTGCGGCGCGAGTCGGCGGTCGAGGCGGTGCGCGCGGCCGGCGCCGACGTGGTCCTGGTCGACGGCGAAGACCTCGGCAAGCGCGCGCGCGAGGCGGCGCAGAAAACGCCGATCAAGCTCGGCATCGATGCGGTCGGCGGGCTGGCGACCCAGCACATCGCGCAGTCGCTCGGCGAGGGCGGGGTGGTGGTCAACTACGGCGCGATGAGCGGCGAGGCCTGCCAGATTTCGCCGGCCTCGTTCGTGTTCCGCGACGTGTCGCTGCGCGGGTTCTGGCTGTCGCGCTGGTTCCAGCAAGCGACCCCGGCGCGGCGCGCGGAAGTGTTCGGCGAGATCGCCCAACGCGTAGCCGCGGGCGAGTTGCAGGCGCGGGTGCAGGCGACCTATCCGCTGGAGCGGATCAAGGACGCGGTAGCCGCGGCCGCGGCGGGCGAGCGCGACGGCAAGATCCTGATCCTGCCGAACGGCGAGGTTTGAGGGCAGGCCGCACGAACGGCTTGCGACGAACGCGCGGCCCGGCGCCGCGCGTTCGTGCGAGCATCGGCGGCGTATCCAAACCTTCGAGGCGTCGCGCATGAACACCGAACTGCAAATGCTGGCGTGGTCGGCCGCGCTGGGCATCGCCCATCTGCTGATCGCCGCGGCTTTCATGACCGCGCAGCGCGGCGTGCGCTGGAATGCCGGCGCGCGCGACGGCACGCCCGAGCCGCTGACCGGCGCGGCCGCGCGGCTGGACCGGGCCTGGCGCAATTACCTGGAAACCTTTCCGCTGTTCGCCGCGCTGGCGCTGGCGGTGACCATCGCCGGCCGCGGCAACGACCACACCGCGCTGGCCGCGCAACTGTATTTCTGGGCGCGGCTGGTCTACGTGCCGGTGTATGCCGCCGGCATCCCGTACCTGCGTTCGGCGGTGTGGGCGGTCGCGCTGTGGGGCATCCTGCAACTGCTGTGGGCCTTGCTGTAAGGCCTCAGCCGGCGGCCTGCGCCTGCGCGCACAGCGCGCGCTTGGCCGCCGGGGTGAGCTGCTTGATCGCGTATTCGGCGCGCAACGCCGCGCCGCGGTCGGGGTGTTCGAACCGCGCCAGCAAGCGCGCCGGCGGATGCGCGCGGGTGTAGCGCGCGCCCTTGCCGGCGGCGTGCTGGGCGTAGCGGCGCTCCACGTCGACGGCGATGCCGGTGTAGAGGCTGCCGTCGGTGCATTCGATGAGATAGACGTACCAGGGCATGCGGATAGGGTAAGGCGAGGAGCGGTCGCACAGGAGCCGGGAGCGGGGGAAAGCCGCGTTCGCCCATTTAGCAATTTAGTTAAGTAATCAAGGCTATACTCGTTCCCGCGCCGCCCCGGCGCGCCGCCGTCGCCGCCGCCATGTCGCAGGACAAGATCTTCGAAGCCCTGGCCTCGTCGCCGCGCCGGCAGATCCTGGCGTTCCTGTCCGAGCGCGAGCTCAGCGCCGGCGACATCGCCGCGCGTTTCGAGATGAGCGCGCCGGCGGTGTCGCGGCATCTGTCGGTGCTGGTCAACGCCGGCCTGATCAGCAGCGAACGGCGCGGCCAGTTCGTGGTCTACAAGCTGGTGCCCGACAGCCTGGTCAACACGCTGACCCAGTTCGCGTTCGAAATCTGCCCGGTCGGCGGCCCGCTCAAGCGCGAAAGCCGGCGCGCGGCGCGCAAGGCGACGGCAAGCAAGTAAGCCGGACAGTCCGCGTCGAACGCGCCTTCATTCTTCGCGTTCGAAGCGCTCGATTTCCTCCAGCAGCGCCTGCGCGCGGCGCAGGCTGACGCCGGAAACGCCGTCTTCCACCGCCTTGGCCAGGCGCGGACGCTGCGGCTGGCGCGACCAGTGCAGGAACCCGAGGCTGGCGAGCAGCCCGGCCGCGCCGACCGCGCCGCCGATGGCGAACAGCGCGGGCGCATTGCGGTACAGGTCGGCGCCGAACAGGCTCATCAGGATCGCGGCCAGCACCGGCATCCACAGCAGCCACCACGCCAGCCCCACGCCCAGGCCGCCGCGCACGTAGGCCGTGCGCAGGTCGGCGAGCCGGCGCTGCAGGGTCAGCACCGGCGCGGCGTAGTCGATCGCGGCGACGCGCGCCTGCACCCAGGCGCCGCAGCCGATCAGGGCGATGCCGTAGCACTGCAGGATCAGGCCGAACGCGATCAGGTGCGCGGCCTGCGCATGCGCCGACCAGAACAGCGCGCCCCAGACCGTCAGCAGCACGCCGGCCGCCATCTGCAAGGCCTGTCCCCATACCAGCGGGCGCAGCCCGGAGCGCAGGCGCCGGCCGCGTTCCTCGCGCAGCCGCAACCGTTCCGACCGGTGCTGGCGGTCGAGCTTGCGCCCGAGTTCCTGCCAAACCTGCTTGAGTTCGTCGAGTTCCATCGTCAGTGCGCTCATGGCTGGGTCGCGTGTGGGGGAGGGGATGTCAGTCGGCCAGCGCGGCGCGCAGGCGCTGCTTGAGCCGGCCGATCTTGGTGGCGACGTTGCTTTCGCTGAGGCCGAGCACTTCGGCGATTTCGCGATGGCCGCGGTCTTCCAGGTAAAGCAGCAGCAAGGCGCGGTCCAGCGGCGGCTGCTGCGCGATCAGGCGCTGCAACAGCTGCAGGCGCTGCGCGGTCTCGGCGCTGTCGCCGTCGTCGGCGGGCAGCGCGTGCAGGTCTTCGTCCAGCGCCAGCGCGTCGTGGCGGCGGCTGCGTTCGCGCAGATGCGAGATCGCCACGTTCAATGCGATGCGGTACATCCAGGTCGAGAAACTGCGCTGCGGGTCGTAGCCGGGAAACGCGCGCCACAGCTGCGCGGCGATGTCCTGGGCCAGGTCGGCGCGTTCGTCCTCGCCGCGGGCGTAGCCGGCGGCGACCTTGTAGACGATGCCGCGGTGCGCTTCGAGCAGGGCTTCGAAGCGCCGCTGCCGCGCCGCCGTGCCGTCCCCGCGTTCGCCTTGCGCCGCTGCCATCGTGCCGGTCCGTTGGATGTCCATGCCCGGGTGATTCGCGCCCCGGGGCGAATCATCACACCTGCGGCGACGAACGGACGCATGCGGTACAGGCGCGGACCGGCCCGGGCCGTCGCGCGCCGGCCGGGCGGCGCGGGTTCAGGCCGCCGCGGCGGTTTCGGCGCGGTGGCGGTAGAACTGCAGGATGGTGTCGCTGAAGTCGCCGATCAGCCAGCGCGCCAGCGGCGCGGCGTACCAGTTGAAGCCGGTGCTGACCCGATAGTCCATGCGGATGCGCAGTTCGGTGGCGGCGCCATGCGGGACCAGGGTGTAGCGGGTGCCGGTGAGGTCGAAGTAGCGGCCGCCGATCTCGACGTGGTCGTCGAGCGCGCCGGCCGGGATCGAATCCGGCGCGAACTGGTATTGCCACTGCACGTAACGCCCCGGCTGCCAGTCGGCCGAGCGCTGGCGGAAGTGGATGCCCTTGCCCATGCGCACTTCGCGGGTGAGGCCCGCGGCGTCCTCGTGGGTCAGCCCGGCCAGCGGCGTGGGCACGCCGATGCGGTACATCCAGGCGCGGTCGACCTCGGCGGCGCGGATGTGGTCGGCGTCGAGCAACTGCCGCCACACCGTCTCCGGCGCAGCCTGGACCAGGACGCTGCGTTCGACCCGATCGATCCGCGACGGCTCGTCGTGGCCGACGCCGAACAAGGTCAGCACGACCGGCAGGAACGCCAGGCTGTAGACCGTCGGCGTCTTCGACCAGCCGGCCCAGCGGCACAGCGCGCCCATCAGCATGCCGCCGATCGAGCCGAGCAGGGCGTACAGCGGAAAGATCAGCGCCACGCAGATCGCGCCTTCGAGCACGAACAGCATCGCTCCGGCCATGCACAGGCCGACGCTGAGCCACGGCGCGAAGAAGTGGTAGCGCAGCCCGCGCGCTTGCCGGCGCTCGGCGAGGTAGACCGTGACCGCGCCGATGACGACCGGCGCGATCAGGATGAAGACCACGAGCATCGGCGCCCAGGCGCTGCCGGGCGCGCCGTTGAAGATCAGGCGTAACACCAGGCCGATCAGGGCGCCGCCGAAGACCGGCAAGAGCGCAGCGAAGGGGAGGTCGAAGCGGCGCATTTTCGCTGCCCGCGCGGCGTAGGCGGCCTGGGCGTCGGGCGGCAGCGGCGGCGGTTCGGCGGGCGACGGGGCGGGCGGGTTCGGCTCGGAGTTCGGGTCGTTCATCGGCTCGGGATCGATTGCAGGGAAACGGGAGCGTTCGCAGGCGACAGCGCGGCGTCGAGACAATGCAGCTCCTCGCGCGGCGGCAGGTGTTCGGGCAGGCGCAGCGCGCTGACCAGCCCGGCCCGCTCCAGCGCGCGCAGCAGCCACCAGCCCGGATCCCATTCGCCCGGATACAGCCCGAGCCGCGCCGAACCCGGAAACGCGTGGTGGTTGTTGTGCCAGCACTCGCCCATCGTCAGCAGCGAGGCGAAGCGCACGTTGCGGCCCTGCACCGCGGCGCCGCGCACTTCGTGGTGCATGCCGCCGTGGTTGTGGGCGAAGTAGCCGATCAGCCAGTGGCCGAACACGCCCGCGGCGACCCGCGCGCACACGCCCCAGAACACCCAGCCCCAGCCGCCGATGGCGAAGAACGCGAGCGCCCACGGCAGGTGTTGCCACATCCAGGTGCGTTGCAGGAAGCGGTAGACGCGGTCGTTCGCGATGCGCGGTTCCAGTTCGATCCGCGGCGGCGCGTCCAGGCGCAGTTCGCAGTGCAATTGCCACCACGCGTCCTGCAGCGGGCCGCGGCGGTGGGCGAGGTAGTCGTGACAGTGCGGCAGGCGCTGGGCGTAGTCGCGCAGGTCGTGAGTGCGCACCAGCCCGATCGGCCCGGCCAGGCCGACCTGCACGCCGCAGTACACCAGCAGGTATTCCAGCCATTTCGGGCAGGCGAAGCTGTCGTGGATCAGCTTGCGGTGCATGCCCAGCGAATGGCCGAGCAGCAGCACGGCCGCGGTGGAGACAGCGAACAGCGCGAACGCGGCCCAGCTGAAGGTCAGCGCGCCGCCGACCGCGGCGCCGAGCGCCATCGCGGTGAACCACAGCGAGCGCACCGGTTCCCACTTCACTCGGCCGGCGCTGACGCTGCGGATCGAATCGGCCAGGGCGGGGCGCGCGCGGACGCGATGGTCGCGCAGGCTGGCGGGCAAGGTGTCGTCGGAGCGAGGGTTCATGACCTGGGTCCTTGGCGCGCTGCATGGCCGGAGCGGCCCCGGCGCAGGCTCCTGCCGGCGCGTAATGCATGCATTCAGCAATTAACTAATTTGCTAAATCATTCTGCGCGGGTGCGGGCGGCGTCAAGCGGGCGCCGACGGGCGGTCGATGGAGGACGGGGGAGAAGGCAGGCGTTCGGACTCCCTCTCCCGCTTGCGGGAGAGGGCTGGGGTGAGGGCGCGCTTGCGCGGCCGCTGGTTCGGCAGCGCAGGAATGCAGTCAAGCGCGCGATGCAGATCGCGAAGCACGCGCAACAGCGCAGAACGGCGAGCCGCCGCTGGTGACCCGCCCCGCCTCGCGTCGGAACCGCCGCGGCCCCTCAGCCGTACTCGATCGCCAGCACTTCCACCGCGATGTCGCCGGCCGGCCGCTTCCACACCACGCTGTCGCCCACGCGCGCGCCGTGCAGCGCGCGCGCCAGCGGCGAGACCCAGCTGATCAGGCCGCGCTCGGGATCGGCCTCGTCCTCGCCGACGATGCGGTAGCGATACTCGCGCTCGTCGTCGTCGGACATCTCCACGCGCGCGCCGAACGCGACCCGGTCGGCGGGCTGGCGCTCGGGCGCGATCGTGATCGCGCCGAGAATGCGCGCCTGCAGCCAGCGGATCTCGCGCTGCACGTGCGCGCGCTCCAGGCGCGCGCCGACCGCCTCGCGCTCGACCGCGCGGTCCAGCGCCTGCAACTCCCGCCCGGCCTCGTTCAAGCGCGCGCGCAGCAGCATCATGCCGCGCGGGGTGACGTAGTTGGGGTGTTCGCTGATCGGCAGTTCCGGCAGCGCGCCGGGATCGGATTCGCCGTCGCCCTCCCTGACGAAGGCGCGGCTCATGCGGGGGCGGGCAAGACAGACATCGGCCGAAGGTAAGACAGCCAACGTTGTCACAAGGTGAGCGCGAACGGGTGCGCGCTTTGCCGGATTTGCCGGCTGGCCGATTCAGCCGACGAAGTCGTACAGGCGGTAGATCCACGACAGCTGATACAGCAGGCCGGCGAGCGCGAAGGTCGCGTGGAAGCGCTCGTTGCGGGTGCGCATGGCAATCAGGCACAGCGCGAAGTAGGCGAGGTTGCGCAGCGGATATTCCAGGCCGAAGGCTTCGAAGTAGCGCTTGCCCTTGATCAGGGTGTCGCCGAAGTCGATCGCGTACGACAGCGCCATGATTCCGAACAGCCAATGCCGGCGCGAATAGAAGTAATCGCGCCAATCCTGGTAGTCGCGGATGTCGTCGGGGAACAGCAGCGTGCACAGCACGAACAGCACCACCACGTAGCCGATCAGGAACGAGAACGCGAGGAAGCTCCAGCGTTCGACGTGGATGAGGCTGAACTCCCACCACCAACCGAAGCCGCGTCGCCCTGCCGCCGCCGCCGAAGCCCTAAAACCCCGAGCCCTAAAACCCAAACCCCGCAGGCCCCCGCACCTCCGGCGCCCGAACCCAGAGTCCCAACACCAGCCGAACCTGCGATCATGGCGCATGGATTCCAACACCCCCGCGGCCCCCGCCGCCCCGGCCGCGGCCGGTTTCGACACCCTTTCCCTCAGCCCGGCCCTGCTCCAGGGCGTGGCCGCGCTCGGCTACACCGCCATGACCCCGGTGCAGGCGCGCGCGCTGCCGGCGATCCTCGACGGCCGCGACGTGCTCGCCCAGGCCCCGACCGGCAGCGGCAAGACCGCGGCGTTCGGCCTGGGCCTGCTGCACCGGCTCGACCCGGCGGCGATCCGCACCCAGGCGCTGGTGCTGTGCCCGACCCGCGAGCTGGCCGATCAGGTCGGCCAGCAGCTGCGCAAGCTCGCCTTCGCCGTCGCCAACCTCAAGGTCTCGGTGCTGTGCGGCGGCATGCCGCTGGGGCCGCAGTTGGCTTCGCTGGAACACCCGCCGCACGTCGCCGTCGGCACGCCGGGGCGCCTGCAGGAACTGCTGCGCCACGGCGCGCTGAAGCTCGACGGCCTGCGCACGCTGGTGTTCGACGAAGCCGACCGGATGTTCGACATGGGCTTCGAGGACGCGGTGCGCGAGATCGTGCGCAAGACGCCGAAGACCCGCCAGGGCCTGCTGTTCTCGGCCACCTTCCCCGATGCGATCCGCGAGCTGGGCCGCAACGCCTTGCGCGATCCGGTCGAGGTCACGGTCGAGGGCGGCGCTTCGGCGCCGCGCATCGAACAGTATTTCTACGAAGTCGAAGCCGGGCGCAAGACGCCGCTGCTCGGCGCGCTGTTGCTCGAATACCGGCCCGAGTCGTGTGTGGTGTTCTGCAACATGCGCAAGGACACCGAGGAAGTGGTCGGTTCGCTCGAACACTACGGCTTCACCGCGCTGGCCCTGCACGGCGAGATGGAGCAGCGCGACCGCGACGAAGTGCTGGTGCGCTTCGCCAACCGCAGCTGCAACGTGCTGGTCGCCAGCGACGTGGCCGCGCGCGGGCTCGACGTGGAAGACCTCGGCGCGGTGGTGAACTACGACCTGCCGACCGATCCGGACGTGTACGTGCACCGCATCGGCCGCACCGGCCGCGCCGGCCGCGGCGGCGTCGCGCTGAGCCTGTGCGGCCCGCGCGAGAACGCGCGCGCCGAGCAGATCGCCGAACGCATGGGCGCGCCGCTGCAATGGCGCAGCGCCCAGCCGCTCGGCGGCAAGGCCCGCAATGCGCCGGCCGCGCCGATGGCGACCTTGCGCATCGACGCCGGCAAGACCGACAAGCTGCGCCCGGGCGACATCCTCGGCGCGCTGACCGGCGAGGCCGGGCTCAAGGCCGAGGCGGTCGGCAAGATCAACGTGTTCGCCACGCGCTCGTACGTCGCCGTCGCGCGCGGGCAGGCCGCCGCGGCGCTGGCGCGGTTGCGCGAGGGCAAGATCAAGGGGCGCAAGTTCCGGGTCAACCGGTTGTAAGCCGGTGGCGGGGCGGCGGGCGACTGCTGCCGGCCGTGGCGGTGGTTCGGCCGCGGCGGTGCGCGCGGGTCGTTGCGGTGGAGTCGGGGGTGGGCTTTCGGCGTAGTCGCAGCGTCGCGGTCGCGACTCGCGTCGCTCCTACAGGGCGTGCCGGTGGCTGCGATGTCGACTCGCGATTGCGCGCTGGTGGTTGGGGGCGGTGTCGGGGATGGGCTTTCGACGTAGTCGCAGCGTCGCAGTCGCGACTTGCGTCGCTCCTACAGGGCGAGCCCGCGGCTGCGATGTCCGACTGTAGGAGCGACGCGAGTCGCGACCGCGACACCACGCTTGCGACGTCACCCGCCGCAACGCTGAGCATCATTTGCCGTAGAGCGAATACCGGCCCGGCCCCAGCAGCGCGACCGCCGCGGCCGTCGCCAGGAACATCGCCTGCAATTCGATCGCCCAGCCGCCCTGTTCGTTGAGCTGGCCGAGCTGGCCGAGGTGGACCAGCGCCAGCGCCACCAGCATGTTGCCGGCCACCAGCACCGCGCCGATGCGCGCATGCCAGCCCAGGATCAGCAGCGCCGGGCCGAGCACTTCGCCGAGCAGCACGCCGTAGCCGAGGAAGCCGGGCAGCCCGTGCGATTCGACCATGCCGACGATGCCCGCGGTGCCGCCGCGCAGCTTGGCGATGCCGTGCATCAGGATCAGCGCGCCCAGGCTCAGGCGCAGGATCAGTTTGCCCAGGTCGGAACAGCGCTCGGCGTTCATGGCGGCTCGCTTCGATGAAGGTGGCCGTCAGGATCGCGCCGCAGCGGCGCAGGCGCTGTGAAGCCGTGGCCGATGCGCCGGCGCGGATGCTGGAAGGGACTTCAGTCCCGATGCTCTTGTCGCAGAGCGCGGCGCCTTGAGCGGAAGGCGTCGGGACTCAAGTCCCTCCCACAGTCGTGCGGGAAGCGTCGGGCGCAGAACCTCAAGACCGAAGTCTCTCCCACCGCTGTGCGCAAAGCGCCGGGACTGAAATCCCTCGCACGGCCGCGCGCAACGCATCGGGACCGAGGCCCCTCCCGCAACAGCGGTCCGCCAGGGGCCGTTGCGGGAGGGGAGTTGCTTCGAAGCCTTCGACTGCGGACCCGCTGCCTCAGCGCAGCGCCCGCAACGTCACCGTCAGCGTATCCGGATCGCCCGAACGCGCCGCGCCGCTGAAATCCGGGCCGCCGCTGGCGGTGACGTCGTCGTACGGGAAGGCGTAGCCGCGGTTGTCCGGCAGCCGTTCGTGCACCAGCCGCGCGTAGTGGTTGGTCTGGGCGTTGCGGTAGAAGCGGCTGGCGACTTCGCCGTTGGGCTGGTTGGCGTTGTCGAGCAGGGTGGTGCGGTTCAGCGCCGCGGCCAGGCGCGGGATGATCGCCTTGCGCACCTCGCTGGCGCCGCCGAGGCTGAAGGGCCCGCTGTCGCAGCTGAGCACGTCGGCGGTGCTCGGCTTGGCGAAGGCTTCGCCGTTGTTGAAGCGCAGCAGATTGTCGCCGCCCACGCGCGCGGTCAGCACGCCGAAGCCGGATTGGGTGTCGACGGTCAGCGTGGTGTTGCGGTACTTGTTCCAGCACGCGTCGATGTAGCCGGTCAGGTAGTTCTGGAAGCGCGCGGCCTGGTAGTGCGCGCTCATCGCGCGCAGGTTGCGTCCGTCCGGGCCGCGCTGGATCAGCGAATTCCAGGCCGAACCTTCCTGCGTGGCCTGCTGTTGCAGCGAATAGCAGATCGGATCCAGCGACGCCGCCGGCAGCCCCGGAATGGTCTCCACGCGTCCGGACAGCGAGCGCAGCGACAGCCCCAGCGGCGCGGCGACGAAGTCGACGTAGCTGATGTTGGAGAACAGCTCGTACTCGTTGAAGGTGAACTCGGCGAAGGTCCAGTTCTTGTTGAAGTTGGTGTCGCTGGTGTTGAGGAAGCTGGGGTGCACCACCGCCGGGCCCGGATTGACGTAGAAGTTCAGCTTGCTGCCGGTGACCAGGTAGATGCGCGCGCCGTACATGCGCGGTACCGAGACCCGCACGGTCGTGCCGTTGGCGCCGAGCGGAATCGCGCAGTCCGCGCCCAGCGGCGTCACCGGCGCGGACGGCGAGGGCGGGTAATAGGCGCTGCCGTCGGCGCGCACGAACACCGGCCGGCCGTTGTCGAAACCGGTGACGTAGGCGTAGGCGGTGTTCTGGCCGGACGCGTTGAGCAGGGCGAGGTTGAAGCGCGCCGGGGTGGCGGCGAGGGCGTTGCGCGGCAGCAGCGGTACGGCGAGCGCGGCGGCGCTGGCGCCGAGGAAGGTGCGGCGGGTGACCATCGTTGCGGCTCCTGGTGAGGCAAGCGCGACGGCGGAGTAGGCGCGCGCTCGGCGCGACGAAGCCGGTGGGCTTGCGTGGACGGACTTGCGTGGACGGATGCGGGCGCGGCGCGCCCACGGTCCGCACCTTGTCCTGTGGTTGACAGCGCTGTCAGTGATCGCGGCCGCAGATCGCCGCGCCGCATGCCCGCGCGGCGGCGGCCGGAACGCGGGAAAGCGATTACCGTCGAAACTGAATGCGCATGGCGGTTTACCGCATCTGCCGGCTTGCCCCGCGCATGGGTCGGCCTCCGCCAAAAGTGGGTTCAGCCGCGCGCCCGGTTGCGCGATCATCGGCGGTCTTGTCGCGGCCGGCCGGAGATGCCGGCGGCGACTGGCCCCCAATGCAATCAGGAACGCGGCGCCGCGGCGCCGCGCAGCGCAGGACGAACCGCCGATGCCAGCCGCCCCGATCCTTTCCTTCCGCCGCCTGCGCGCAAGCTGCGTGCGCGCGCTCGCCGCGGCGCTGCTGGCGGCGCCGCTGGCCGCCGCGGCCGCGCCGCAGGCCGGGCCGGCCGCCGCAACCGCTGCGCCGGCCGCGCGCGCCGGGGCCAATCTCGACGTGCTGCACTACACCGCGCGGATCGAGCCGGACATCGTCGCCAAGACCCTGCGCGGCCAGGTCTCGATCCGCCTGGCCCTGCGCGCCGACGGCGCCCAGCACCTGGAGTTCGACGCCGGCGATCTGGAGATCGACAAGGTCTCCGAGCACGGCCGCGCGCTGGCCTTCGACAAGAGCGAGCAGCGCCTGCGCGTGCGCCTGCCCAAGCCGGGCAAGTTCGGCGAGCGCCACGAGATCGACATCGCCTACCGCGGCGCGCCGCGCTACGGCCTGGAGTTCCATCCCGACCGCAGCGAGGTCTACACGATCTTCTCGACCAGCCAGTGGCTGGTGTGCATCGACGCGCCGTCCGAACGCGCCAGCTTCGACCTGACCCTGACCGTGCCCAGCGGCCTCAAGGCCGCCGGCAACGGCCGGCTGGTGTCGAAGTCGGCGCTCGGCGGGCGCCGCGATTCCTATCGCTGGCGCCAGGACCAGCCGATGCCGAGCTACGTCTACGGCTTCGCCGCCGGCCGCTACAACGAGGCCGGCGGCAACGGCGAGAACGGCGAGCTGCGCTTCCTGTCGGCCGACCTGCAGAGCGCGCAGCTGCGCCAGGTGTTCGCCGACACCGCCGACATGATGCGGTTCTTCGGCCGCCGCGCCGGCATCCGCTACCGCGGCCCCTACACCCAGGTGCTGGTCGCCAAGACCATCGGCCAGGAGCTCGACGGCATCGGCCTGCTGTCGGAGGCCTACGGCCGCGAGGTGCTGGAAAAGCCCGAAGCGCAGGGCCTGATCGCGCACGAGCTGGCGCACCAGTGGTGGGGCAACATGGTCACCAACCTCGATTGGGGCCAGTTCTGGCTCAACGAGGGCTTCGCCAACTTCATGACCGCGGCTTACCTGCAGCACCGCTACGGCGAGGACGCGTATCGCGAGCGGGTCGAGGCCTGGAAGAAGCGGGTCGACAAGCTGCGCGAGAGCGGCAAGGACCACGCCCTGGTCTATGCGGTCTGGAACAAGCCCAGCGCCGACGACCGCGCGGTGGTCTACCAGAAGGGCGCCTACGTCCTGCACCTGCTGCGCGAGGAGGTCGGCGAGCGCGCGTTCTGGCGCGGCGTGCGCACCTACACCCGCGCCTACTACGGGCATTCGGTGACCAGCGCGGACTTGCGCAAGGTGATGGAGCGCGCCAGCGGCCGCGACCTGTCGGCGTTCTTCGCGCGCTGGGTCGACGGCGCCGAGCCGGCGAAGACCGAAGCCGCGGCCAAGAGCGAGGCGGCGAAGTAAGACCGGCGGGCGAGGACGGATCGCGCGCGAGCGTATACGCGTAGCGGCGCGCGCGCGGCCGCGCGTCGGCGCAACCGGACCGCGCGCCGCGGCCGCGCCGGCCCGCCTTGCGGCGGCGCGCGGCGCTACGCCGCGCACGTCGCGCGTCCGACCGCCGTCGCCGCAACCGCCGGTCCGCGGTCACGCTTCCGACTTCACATTTCCGGGTCCGACGCTGTGCGCGAACGGTCGTCTTGGCTTTAGGCTAGGGGATCGCCCCGCCCAGCCACCGCAAGGACCCCGCCATGACCCAGCCTCGCTTCGCCCCCCGCCACGCCCGTCCGCGCCGCGCACCGCTGTACCGTGCGCTCGGCTGCGCCCTGTGGCTCGGCGGCAGCCTGTTCGCCGGCAGCGCGTTCGCCCAGGAAGCGGCGCAGCCGACGGCGCAGGAGGCCAGCGAAACGCGGACCCTGGGAACCGTATCGGTGCTCGGCTCGCGCCGCGCCCAGCGTTCGTCCGACACCACCTCGATCTCGCCGGTCGACGTGCTGCCGATGGCCAAGAACACCGAAGAAGGCGCGCAGTTCGACCTCGCCCAGTCGCTGCAATACGCCGCGCCCTCGTTCAACTCGACCCGCCAGAGCGGCGCCGACGGCGCCGACCTGGTCGACTCGGCCGCGCTGCGCGGCCTGGGTTCGGACCAGACCCTGGTGCTGGTCAACGGCAAGCGCCACCACACCACCGCGCTGCTGAACCTGTTCGGCGCGCGCAACCGCGGCAACACCGGCACCGACCTCAACACGATTCCGCTGATGGCGATCGACAGCGTCGAGATCCTGCGCGACGGCGCCGCCGCGCAGTACGGCTCCGACGCCATCGCCGGGGTCATGAACATCTCGCTGAAGAAGCGCAAGGGCTGCGAGGCCGTCGCCGGCTACGGCCAGTACTCCAAGGGCGACGGCGAAAACTGGCTGGCCAGCGCGTATTGCGGCTTCGGCCTCGGCAGCGACGGCACCCTCGGCATCACCGGCGAATGGCAGGACCGCGGCCGTTCCGACCGCTCCGAGCCGGCCGGCAGCCCGCGCATCATCGGCGACTCCAAGGTCAAGAACCAAACCCTGTTCCTCAACGGCGACAAGCCGCTGACCGAGAACGTCGACCTGTACTTCACCCTCGGCGTGCAGCAGCGCGACGCTTCTTCGGCCGCGTTCGCGCGCGACGGCATCGGTTCGGAAGACATCCCCTCGCGCAATTCCGCGGCGATGTACCCGAACGGCTTCGTGCCGTTCATCGACGGCGACATCGACGACCGCTTCGGCATCCTCGGCGCGCGCTGGGCGATGGGCGAGTGGAACGCCGACCTGTCCTACACCTACGGCTACAGCAAGCTGCGCTATACGATCAACAACACCCTCAACGCCTCGCTGGCGAATCTCGACCTGCTCAACGGCGGCAAGGGCATCAGCCCGCGCAGCTTCGACGCGGGCGGGTTCTCGTTCGAACAGAACACGATCAACTTCGACGTCAACCGGTTCTACGACCACATCTTCCGCGGCCTCAACGTCGCGTTCGGCCTGGAGCGCCGCGACGAGCGCTACAAGATCTTCGCCGGCGAGCCGGGTTCCTACCTCGACTACGACGGCGACTCCGACGGCGGCAACGCCGGCAGCCAGGGCTTCCCGGGCTTCCGCCCCAGCGACGCCGGCGGCCACAGCCGCGACAGCTGGGCCGCGTACGCCGACGTCGAAGCCGACTTCACCGAGCGCTTCACCGCCGGCGTGGCGGTGCGCTACGAGGACTACAGCGACTTCGGCAACACCACCACCGGCAAGCTCGCCGCCGGTTTCCGCGCCACCGACACACTGATGTTCCGCGCCTCGGCCAGCACCGGTTTCCGCGCGCCGTCGCTGCAGCAGAAGTACTTCTCCTCGACCATCACCGACTTCGTCAACGGCGAGCCGGTCGACGTGGTCATCGCGCCCAACGGCGGCGCCCTGGCCAACCTGGCCGGGCTGCCGGCGCTGACCAACGAGAAGTCGCACAACTACACCCTCGGCCTGACCTGGTCGCCGACCGCCGACACCTCGCTGACGCTCGACGCCTACCGCATCGACATCGACGACCGCATCGTGCTCAGCGGCCGCTTCGGCGACGACGATCCGGTCATCGGCACCGCCTTGCGCGCGCTGCAGGTCGGCCAGGCGCAGTTCTTCGTCAACTCGGTCGACACCCGCACCGAAGGCCTTGACTTCACCTTCAACAACCAACGCGAACTCGGCAACGACTTCAAGCTCGGCACCTTCTTCGCCTTGAACCTCAACCGCACCAAGGTCCGCGCGATCCACGCGCCGCCGTCGCTGGTCGGGCGCGAGGACGTGCTGTTGTCCGAACGCGAGCGGCTGTTCATCGAGCAGGGCGCGCCGCGGTCGAAGGCGGTGCTCGGCTTCGACCTCAGCCGCGGCGCGTGGGAAGGCAACATCAAGGCGATCTACTTCGGCCCGCAGACGCTCGGCACCTTCTCCGGCACCGCCGCGGGCGTGCCGAACGCGCGCTACAAGGCCAAGGCCTCGGCCGACCTCAGCGTGACCTACGCCTTCAGCGACAACACCAAGCTGACCGTCGGCGGCTCCAACCTCCTCAACGTCAAGCCGACCCGGCAGGACCCGAACGAGACCGACAACGGCCACATCTTCGACAGCGTGCAGTTCGGCTTGAACGGCGCAGCGTATTTCGTGCGTCTTTGGCATAAGTTCTGATCGGCGCCAGGGGTAGGATCGGGCCATGCACGAGGACCTGATCGCCCACCTGCACGACCTGTCCGCCGGCTTCGGCGCGCTCGACGCGCGCCGGATGTTCGGCGGGCACGGCGTGTACCGCGACGGCACCATGATCGGATTGCTGTCGGACGAAACGCTTTATCTGAAGACCGACGAACAGACCCTGCCGCGGTTCCGGGCGGCGGGGTGTTCGCCTTTCCTGTACGCGCGGCGCGGCGAGACTGTGCCGACCAGTTACTGGACGGTGCCGGAAGAAGCGATGGAGTCGCCGCAGGAGATGCGGCCGTGGCTGGAGTTGGCGTGGGAGGCGGCGGCGCGCAAGGCGGCGAAGAAGCGGCCGGCGAAGAAGCGCGCGGCCAAGAAGGTCGCGAAGAAAAAGCCGTCGCGCTGATGTGAGCATCCGACTGTAGGAGCGGCGCGAGCCGCGACCGCGACAATGCAACTACGCCGCAACCTTCGCCGTAGTTGCGTTGTCGCGGTCGCGGCTCGCGCCGCTCCTGCAGGTAGTGAACCGGTTATTCCTTTTCCGTGGCCAGCAGCCAATCCAGAAACGCCCGCGCCGCCGGCCGCAGCCGCCGGTGCGCCGGATAGATCGCGTAGTACTGCCAGCGCGCCGTCATCTTCGGCCCCGGCAGCCGGATCAGCTGGCCCGAGCGCAGGTACGGCACCACGATCTGCTCGCGCGCGAGCGCCGCGCCGAGACCGTGCGCGGCGGCCATCAGCGCGTCGGTGGTGTCGCTGAAGGTGTAGCGCTCCTCGAGCTTGCGCCCGTGCACGCCGGCGGCGCGGAACCAGTCGTGCCAGCCCTGGCGGGCGTGGTCGGCGATCAGCGGCAGCTCGGCGATCTGCGCCGGTTCGACGATGGCGTCGACGCCGGGCGTGCGCGGCGAAGTCACCGGAAACAGCGCGTCGTCCATCAGCCAGTGCGAGGTCAGCCCGGGCCAGTGGCCGGCGCCGTGGCGGATGCCGAGGTCGGGGCCGCCGTCGTCGAAGCGGGCCAGCGCGATTTCGGTATCGACGCTGAGCTGGATGTGCGGATGCGCGCGGGTGAACTCGGGCAGGCGCGGCAGCAGCCAGGTGTAGGCCAGCGAGTGCAGGGTGGTGATGCGGACCCGGTCGCGCTCCTCGCGCGCCAGGCGCAGGCTGCGCAGCACGCCGTCGACGTCGGCCAGCGCGGTGCCGGCGGCATCGGCCAACTGGCGGCCCTGCGCGGTCAGCGCGACCCCGCGCGCATGGCGCTGGAACAAGCTCACCCCGAGCCGGCTTTCCAGCTTGCGCACGTGGTGGCTGACCGCGCTGGCGGTGAGGTGCAGTTCCTCGGCGGCGTGGGCGAAGTTCTGGTGGCGCGCCGCCGCCTCGAACGCCGCCAGGGCCGGAAGCCAGTCCGCTCGCAGGGCCATCGGAGCCTCAAGTGAAATTTGTGGCTGGGTGCCAAAGTATGCGCTTGCGTCGGGTTCCGGGCCAGTCAGAATAGGCGCCAGGGAAAAGCCAGATTGTCGTCGCAGCCCGCGAAGACCCGCCTTCCGACATCCGCGCATGAGCCTCATCGACCTGCTTGCGACCTCCGCCGAACTGCCTGCCGCGTGGCGTTCGACCGTGGTCGGCCGCTTCGGCGGCGCCAACTTCAAACTGTTGCGCATGGACGCCGGCGCCTACGAGGAAGAAACCCACGACTTCGCCGAAGGCCTGTTGGTGCTCGACGGCGCGATGCGCCTGAGCGTCGGCGGCGAGATCGTCGAGGTCGGCGCGGGGCAGCTTTACGTGGTGCCCGCCGGCGTGCCGCACGCGGTGGCGCCGGGCAGCGGCGGCACCTTGGCGATTCTGGACGTCTGAGCGCGCTGCCGCGGCGCGCGCTTCGTTTCGGTCCGGGCCGAAGCGATGCGCGGTGGAGTCGGGCGAAACTGATCGGGCGAGCCGGGTGGGCAGGCGTTCGATCCGGGCGAGTTCGATTCGAGCGCGTTGGATTGGGACGCGTTGTGTTGGAGCGCGTTGTGTTGGGGCGCGTTGGATTGGAGCAGGCGCGACCGGAGCGGAACCGATCGATGCGCGGTGGATCGATGCATGCCCGATCGAAGCGGCGCTCGATCCAGGCGCGCTCGATTAAAGCCGCCCCGATCCAAGCGCAACCGAATCCGCCCTGCGCGGATCCCTGTCCGAATCCGGATATCCGCGCGCCGGATGCGCGCGGATATTGCCATCGAACCGGGGCATTTCCGGCCCAGGTTCGCCGATAGTCCGCGCAACGGCGCCCGCCGCCGTCGCGCCGGCCGCGCCGCCGCGAGGCGGGCGCGGCCGTACTTCCCCCGCCAGCGGCCGCAGCGCGCGGCCGCCGTTCCAGAGGATCTTGCGCATGCGTTCCCCCGAACTCGCCGCCACCGTGACGCCCAACGCCTCCGCCTCCGCGCCCGCCCCGGCCGCCGCCGATTCCGCCCGCGCCGGCTGGCGCACGCCGCTGGAACTGACCGTGCTCGGCGCGATCTGGGGCGGCTCGTTCCTGTTCATGCGCGTGGCCGCCAAGGACTTCGGCGCGCTGCCGCTGGTGGAGATGCGCCTGGGCCTCGGCGCGCTGATCCTGTTGCCGTTCCTGTGGAAAGCGCGCGACTCGTTCCGCGGCGCCAAGATCTGGGCCAAGCTGGCCTTGATCGGCGTGATCAATTCGGCGGTGCCGTTCGCGCTGTTCGCCTGGGCCGCGCAGCGCGCGCCGGCCGGAGTCGGCGCGATCACCAATTCGATGGCGGTGCTGTTCACCGCGCTGGTCGGCTTCCTGTTCTTCGGCGAGAAGATCGGCGCGCAGCGCGCGGTCGCGCTGCTGGCCGGTTTCGCCGGCGTGGTGGTGCTGGCCAGCGGCAAGACCGCCGGCGCCAGCATCGGCTGGGCGGTCGCGGCGGGTTGCGCGGCCGCGTTCCTGTACGGCATCGGCGCCAACCTGGTGCGGCGCCAGCTGACCGGCCTGCCGGCCGCGGCGGTCGCTGCGGCGACGCTGGGCAGCTCGGCGCTGCTGACCCTGCCGTTCGCGATCGCCTCCTGGCCCGATCACGCGATTCCGGCCAAGTCGTGGCTGTCGGCGAGCATGCTCGGCGTGCTCTGCACCGGCATCGCCTTCGTCATGTACTACCGGCTGATCCAGCGCATCGGCGCCGGCCGCGCGGTCGCGGTGACCTACCTGGTGCCGCTGTTCGGCGTGGCCTGGGGCTGGATGCTGCTCGGCGAGCCGCTGACGCTCACGATGCTGATCGCGGGGGCGCTGATTTTGGGCAGCGTGGCGATGAGTCAGCGCGCGGCGAAGTAAGGCGATGCCGCCGGCCGTTTCCGCTTCTGCAGGAACGACAGGCGAGAGCCGAAGCGCCGCAACCTCGCGACACCGCCCGCCGTCATTCCCGCGAATGCGGGAATCCAGGGCTTCATCGATGCATGACTCTGAAGTCTCTGGATTCCCGCGTTCGCGGGAATGACGAGCAAGAGCGCTAGCGCCACCACCTTCTCGATACTTCCCACCCGATCCCCCACGACCGGAGCCCCCGCGTGACCCCGATCCAGCACCGCGTGCAGTTCGACTTCGAAGTGGAATTCACCAACGGCGGCGGCCTGCAAGGCCAGGGCTTCCGCCTCGACATCGACGGCGAGGACATCGCCGACGCCGAACTCGCGGCCTACATCGTGCGCGACCTGCGCCTGCTGATGGCCGGGCCGATCCGCATCCTCAACAAGACCATTCTGACCGAACCGCACAAGCGCGCGGCCGGCGCGCTGGAAAGCGGCGCGGTGCGCTACGTCGACCTGAGCCACACCATCGAAGACGGCCTGGTGACCTATCCGGGCATGCCGGCGGCGCACATCTGCGATTACCTCAGCCGCGAGGCTTCGCGCGGGATTTACGCCGAGGGCACCGAATTCCACATCGGCCGCATCGACATGGTCGCCAACACCGGCACCTATATCGATTGCCCGTCGCATCGCTACGCCGACGGCAAGGACCTGTCGCAGATCGGCCCGGAGGACTGCGCCGACCTCGACGCGCTGGTGGTGCGCGTGCCGGCCTCGCTGCAGGCGATCGACGACGCGCAGTTCCGCGGCCTGGAACTGCGCGGGCGCGCGGTGCTGGTGCACACCGGCTGGGACCGGCATTTCGGCACGCCGGCCTACGGCGTCGGCCATCCGTTCCTGACCGAAGCCGCGGCGGTGTGGCTGCGCGATTGCGGCGTGCGTCTGGTCGGGATCGATTCGATGAACATCGACGACACCGCGGGCAAGTCGCGGCCGGTGCATTCGACCCTGCTCGGTGCGGGGATCCTGATCGTCGAGCACCTGCGCAATCTGGCGGCGTTGCCGGACGCGGGTTTCAGCTTCAGCGCGGTGCCGCCGAAGGTGAAGGGGATGGGGACGTTTCCGGTGCGGGCGTTGGCGAAGTTGCAGGGCTGACGCGCTGCGGCCGCCAGGAACGCGCCGCGCCTTCGGGCCCGATGCTTTTCTTTCGGGCAAGACCGAACTTCGATTGCTGCGAACGAGCGGCCCAGCCGGCCCGTTCGAGTGGCAGGGCGTTCGAGCCGCGACGCCGTTCTTTCAGCCCGGGCCGAACTTCAACTGCTGCAAATACGCCTGCAACGCCGCGATCGCCAGCCGCACCTTGGCCGGTTGCGGCTCGCGCTGCGCAGTCACCGCGAACACGCCCAGCGGCGGCATCCGCCATTGCGGCAGCACCAGCACCGCGCGGCCGTCGTCGACCAGCGGCATCGCATCGGGCTCGGGCAGGCGCACGATGCCGAGCCCCTGCAGCATCATCTGCCCGACCACGCGCGAGTTGTTGGCGACGATGCGTCCGCCGACGCGCACCCGCCGCAAGGGTTCGCCATCGGCGTACAGGTCGACGTATTCGGGCTGGTTGATGACGCTGAGGATCAGCATCGGGTGCTCGGCCAGTTCCTCCGGCGTGCGCGGCAGGCCGTGCGCCTGCGCGTATTCGGTCGAAGCCACCAACAGGTGCCGCCACTCGGCCATGCGCCGCGCGACCAGGTTCGAATCGAGCAGGCGGCCGACCCGGATCGCCAGATCGATGCGTTCGCCGATCAGGTCGATCTGGCGGTCGTCGGCGAAGATCCGCAGCGCCAGCGCCGGATGCGCGCGCAGCAGCGGCGCCAGCGCCGGCGCCAGATGCTGGGCGAAGCCGACCGGCACGGCGATGCGCAGTTCGCCGCGCGGCTCCTCGCGCAGGTCGCCCAGGCGCAGGTCGGCGCCGCGCGCGGCGTGCAGCATCGCCGCGCATTCCTCGTAATAGGCCTGGCCGATCTCGGTGGTGCTGAGCTTGCGGGTCGAGCGGTGCAGCAGCGCCACCCCGGTCTCGGCCTCGAGCTGGCGCAGTTGCTGGCTGACCGCCGAGGGGGTCATGTCGAGCTCGCGCGCGGCCGCGCTCATCGACCCCAGCTCGACCACGCGGGCGAACAGGGCCATGCGCTTGAGGCGGTCTATCGTGAAGTCCAGCTTCATAGTCCTAGTTCCTCGGGCCGGATTATCGCCGGACCTGTTAGCGGACAGACTATATCCCGTCCTCACACCACGGGAGTTCCCCATGAACATCGTCCTGATCGGCGCCACCGGCTACGTCGGCCGCGCCGTGCTCGAAGAAGCCCTGAACCGCGGCCACCGCGTCACCGCCGTGGCCCGCAACGTCGATGCGTTGCCGGCCCATGCCGGCCTGACCGCGAAGGCGGCCACCATCGGCGGCGATCCGGCCGCGCTCGCCGGCCTGCTGCGCGGCCACGAAGCGGTGATCGCCTCGTTCAACGCCGGCGGTTGGAAGAACCCGAATCTGCTCGCCGATACCGTCGCCGGCTATGCCCAGATCGTCGCCGCGGCCAAGCAGGCCGGCGTGCCGCGCCTGTTGGTGGTCGGCGGCGCCGGCAGCCTGGAGATCGCGCCGGGCCAGCAGGTGCTCGACCAGCCGGGCTTCCCCGACGAATACCGCGGCGGCGCCGAGGCGATGCGCAAGGTGCTGAACACCCTGCGCGACGAGCGCGAGCTGGACTGGAGCTTCCTGTCGCCGGCCGCGCACTTGGTGCCCGGCGAGCGCACCGGCCGCTTCCGCCTCGGCGGCGACCAGTTGCTGGTCGACGGCAACGGCGACAGCAACATCTCGGTGCAGGACTACGCGGTGGCGCTGATCGACGAGCTGGAACAGCCGGCGCATTCGCGCAAGCGTTTCACCCTGGCCTACTGATCCTGCACGGCGGGCGCGATATCGCGCCCGCCGCGTAGCGTTTCAACCGCTCGCCGGGTTCGCTTCGGTGAGTCTCGGCGCGGCGGCCTGTTCGGTCGCCGCGCGCCGCGCTTGAGCGCGCGCGAGACCGAAGCCGGTGCCGGCCCACGCCAGCGCGATCAGGGCGCCGAGCCCCGCCACGATCGCCGGCTGCTGCGCCAACGCATCGGCCAGCGCCTTGGCCCAGCCGCTGACCGCGTCGCCGCCGCGGTAGACCACCGAGTCGATGAAGTTCTTGGCCTTGTAGCGCTGCTGCGCCGGCACTTCGGTGAACAGCATCTCGCGGCCCGGCCGCACCAGCGCGTACTCGCCGGCGCGGCGCAGCACCATCACCACCGCGAGCACGGCGAAGGTCGGGGCGAAGGCGAGCCAACCGAAGCCAACAACGGTAACCAACGGCACCGCCACAAGAAGCACGCCAACCCCAAGTTTTTGCGCCAAGCGCCCGGTCAAAAACAACTGCGACGCGATCGCCAGGCTCTGCACCACGATATCGATGATCCCGAACACCCGGGTCTGATCGGCGCGATCCGGATACGTCGCCTCGACCAGCCGCGCCTGTTCGAAATACAGAAACGTGCTGACGCTGGCCAACAGCACCACGAACGCGGCGATGCCGAGCAGGTAAGGCGAGCGCAACACATCGGTGAGCCCGGCGAACGGGCTGCCGCCGAGCGGCCGCTCGCGCGCCTGCGCGTCGCGGTCGCCGGCCTGCGCCGGCGGCAGCGGGTGCGCATCGCGCCAACGCTGCAACCACTGCGCCGCCGCGGCCGAGGCCAGCAGCAGCGCCGCGGCCAGCAGCAACAGGCCGGCGTGGCCGATCGGCCGCACCAGCAGCACGCCGAGGGTCGGCCCGAGCAGGCCGCCGAGGCTGGCGCCGGAGGCCATCAACGCGAAGGTGCGGCGCGCCTGCGCGCCCGGCATCAGGTCGGCGAGCACGCTCCAGGCCAGCGAGATCGCGATCAGGTTGAACACCGACAGCCAGATGTAGAACGCGCGCGCGACCCACACATCGTCCGGCCGCATCAGCATCGCCGCGGCGAAGCCGGCCAGGATCGCGGCGAACGCGGCGAAGGTCCACGGCAGCACCCGGCGCCGGCGCGCGCGCGCGGCCAGCCAGCCGAACAGCGGCATCGTCGCCAGTGTGGCCAGGAAGGTGCCGGTGAACAGCCATTGCAGGTTGTCGACGCCGCCGGCGATGCCCATGGTTTCGCGCACCGGGCGCAGCATGAAATAGCCGGCGAACAACAACGCGAACATCAGCGCGCCGGCCAGCGCCGGCGCGGTTTCGCCGGCGGCGATGGCGAAGCTGCGCGCGGCCCAGCGGTTCAGCGCGCCGGGCGCGGGCGCGGCGGCGGGCGGTTGCGGAGCGGCCATGGCGCGCGCCTCAACCGATCGCCGCGATCAGGGCGTCGCGCTGCTTCGCGTCGAGCATCGCGCCGGTGCCGGCGCGCAGGTTGTCGGTCTGGTTCTTCGGCTTGGACGTGGCCGGAATCACCACCGTCGCCGCCGGATCGCTGAGCGCGAATTTGAGCAACAGCTGCGCCCACGAATCGGCGCCGACCTCCGCCGCCCACGCCGGCAGCGGCTTGCCCTTGACCTGGGCGAACAAGCGCCCGTCCTCGAACGCGCGGTTGATCATCACCGCGATGCCGAGATCGCGCGCGAGCGGAAAGATCGTGCGTTCGGCGCCGCGCGACACCGGCGAATAGTTGATCTGGACGAAATCGGGCTTGAGCGCGCGCATCTCCTGGGCGAGCTGTTCCTGCGCGTGTTCGCGGTAGTGGGTGAGCCCGACCAGCCGCACCTTGCCCTGCTGCTTGAGCTCGCGCGCCAGCGCCAGCTGGGTGCGGGTGTCCTGCAGGTTGTGCACCTGCAACAGGTCGATGCGGTCGGTGCGCAGGCGGCGCAGCGACTCCTGGAACTGCGCCAGGCCTTGCTCGCGTCCGGTCACGCCGGAAAGTTTGGTCGCGATGAACAGTTTGTCGCGGGCCTTGGCGTCGGCGACCAGGTCGCCCAGCGCATCCTCGGCGCTGGAATACGTCGGCGCGGTATCGACCACCGTCGCGCCGGCGGCGACGAAGCGTTGCAGCGCCTCGCGCAGCGGCGCGCGCGCGGCGGCGTCGCTGCCGACTTCGAAACTGCCCGAGGTGCCCATGCCGATTACCGGGATGCGTTCGCCGGTGGCCGGGATCTCGCGTTTGAGCAAGGTGCCGGAGAACGGTTTTTCGGCCTCGACGGGCGCTGCGCCGGCCTGCGCCGGCGCGGGGTTTTCTTGACTGCACGCGGCCAGCGGCGCCAGTGCGAGAGCGGCGGAGGAGAGCACAGCGGTGTGGAGGAAATCGCGACGGTTGGCCATGACGAATCCTGTGCGGTGGTGAAGGGCGCGGACATCGCGACGCGTAGGCTTGCGTCGCGGGATGGTTCGAGCCTAGCCGCGCCGGCGCGGCCGGGGCCGCGGCTGACAGAAATGTCATCGCGCGGTACCGCTGAACGACAGGAACGGCGGCCGCGCGCGCGTTAGCGGCGGCGCGCGCTGTGCCGATGGTCATGGATCGGCGTTGCGGCGTTGTGCGCTACAGCATCGGATCGCGCGGAGATCCGCGCAGGTCTCGACGGCCCCGCTTGCGGGAGGCGCTTCGACTCCGACGCGGTTCGGTCGGAGCGCAGCGCGGCTTCGGATCGAAACGCAGCGGGCCCGCAGGCCCTGCCGCAACCGCCTTACTCGCCGCGCAGCTTGCCGATCAGCCGCATCGCCGCCGCCGGGTTGTTCTGCTTGGCGGCGCTGATGAAGTACACGAACACTTCGCGCGCCGCGCCGTCCGCCAGCGGCGCGGCCACGTGCGGCAGGTCCGGATTGTCGCCGCCGCGCGCCCACGTGCGCGCGCGTTGCGCCCAGGCGTCGAGTTCGTCGTCGGGATAACCGCTGGCGACCTCGGCGCGCGAGCGCATCAGCCGGGCGTAGACGAAATCGCCGGTGACGTCGGCCAGCGACGGATACTCGTCGGAATCGGTGAACACCGTGGCGATGCGGCGCTCGCGCGCCAGTTGCAGGTACGCCGGGCCCAGGAAACTCGGATGCCGCACTTCCAGCACGTGCTTGAGCGCGCGGCCGTCGAGCGTGCGCGGCAGCGCGTCGAGGAACGGCGCCAGGTCGTCCGGGTCGAAGCGCCGGCTCGGCGCCAGCTGCCACAGGATCGGCCCGAGCCGCTCGCCGAATTCGGCCAGGCCGCCGTCGATGAAAGCCTTGGCCTGCGCCGCCGCCTTGGCCAGCGCGCCGGCCTGGGTGACCCGGCCCGGCGCCTTCAGCGAGAACACGAAGCCTTCGGGCGTTTCCGCCGCCCACTTGGCGTAGGTGGCCGGCTTCTGCGCGCTGTAGAAGGTGCCGTTGATCTCGATGCTGCTGAGCTGGCGGCTGGCGTACTCCAGCTCGCGCCGCTGCACCAGCTTGGGCGGGTAGAAGCGGTCGCGCCACGGCGCGAAGGTCCAGCCGCCGATGCCGCAGCGGATGCCGTCGACCGCGGCGACGCCGGTCGCGCCGGCGAGCGGATCGTCGGCGGCGGACTTCGCCGGCTTGGCCGGCGCTTTCTTGGCCTTGGCCGCGGGCGCGCCGAACAGGTCGCCGGCCTCGGAATCTTGATCTTTGCGCGTGCTCATACGTTCCAGGGGTTGTAAGTGCCGAACCACCACAGCCGGCCTTCCAGGTCGCGACAGGTGTAGGCGCGGCCGCCGTAGTCCTGATCGGCGACCTCGACCACGATCTGCGCGCCGGCGGCACGGGCGTGGGCGTAGTGCTCGTCGGCATCGCCGACGAGTACGCAACAGGCCTGAGTTTCGCGCCCGCCGATCTCATCGGGTTGGACGATGCGCCGGGACCACTCGCTTTCGTTGTTCGGATCGACCGAGCCGAGCATGATCATCCCGGCGCCGTAGGTCAGCTGGGCGTGATGGACCACATCGCCGTCGGCGTAGACCGCGTGTTTGGCGAAGCCGAACGCGCGGCACAGCCAGTCGATCGCGGCGTGGGCGTCGCGGTAGCGCAGGCAGGGAATGATGGTGCTGCCGGCCGAAGCGTTCATCGGAACTCCTGTGCGGGCGCGGGGCCCAGGGCATGGCGCTGGACATGACAAAACGCAGGCGACGAGGATAACGCGCCGCGACTATCCTGGCATCTTCACGGTGCCGCGGCGCGGCGGGAGGGAGACACATGGCCAGTTACTCCGGCGGCTGCCATTGCGGCAGGATCGCCTACGACGTGCAGGGCGAGCTCAGCGAAGCCTACGAGTGCAATTGTTCGATGTGCAGCCGCCGCGGCGGCCTGCTGTGGTTCGTGCCGGTGGCGGCGTTCGAACTGAAGACCGCGCGCGACGATGTCGCGACCTATCAGTTCAACAAGCACGTCATCGAACACCACTTCTGCACGCATTGCGGCATCGCGCCGTTCAGCGAAGGCAAGATGCCCGATGGGACGCCGATGGTCGCGGTGAATGCACGCTGCTTGCAGGACGTGGATCTGGGCGAGGTGAAGATCGTCAAGATCGACGGGCGGTCGTTCTGAGCGTTCGCGCTGGGCGTTTCGGTCGGGTCTATCCGATGCGCGCGGCGCTGCGCGCGTCGAGGTCCTTATGCGCGGCGTTCGCATCGGATGAGGCGCGCGTGGCGATGCGTTGCGGCATCGCCGAAACTCGCTGCGCGCGCACTCGCAGATCGAAGGATCTTCTTCCAGGCCGAAGCCGCGTTCAGTCCGAAGCCGCTTGAGTCGCGCCCAATCGCGCGCGTCCGAGTTCGGTAATCACCGCCACGCTGCTCTCCCCGCGCTCCTCGACCCGCACCCAGCCCGGCCCGGCGACGTCGCCGATGGCGTCTTCGCCGATCCAGGCCAGCTCGCGCAGCAACACGCTCATGCGCACGTTCAGGCGCTTGCACACGCGCGGCAGCGACAGGCCGTCGGGGTGCTGGTCCAGCAGCGCCAGCAGCGGCTCAGTCAATCCGGACAAGGCCGATGTCCTTGGCCGCGCCCAGTTCGCGGCCCCGCGCCGGCGCGTGCGGATGCACGACGACGGGGATCGATTTCGAGGTCGGCGTGCGCGCTTCGTCGGCGAAGCTCGACAGGGGCACCAGCGAATTGGTCTCGGGGTAGTACGCCGCCAGGCAGCCGCGCGGGATGTTGTATTCGACCAGCAGGAAGCGCTTGGCGCTGCGCTTGACGCCGTCGTCGCACAGGCTCTCCAGGTCGACCCAGTCGCCGGCTTTCATGCCGAGCTCGGCGATGTCTTCGGCGTTGATGAACAGCACCCGGCGTTCGCCGAACACGCCGCGGTAGCGGTCGTTCATGCCGTAGATGGTGGTGTTGTACTGGTCGTGCGAGCGGGTCGTGGCGAGGGTGAACACCGGCTGCTCGCGGCTGGCGCGGGCGCGGTGCACGGGCAGGTCGGTCGGTACCGCGTGGGCCTTGAACTGGGCCTTGCCCTGCGGGTTGATCCAGCGCCGCTCGGCCGCCGCGTTGGGCAGGTGGAAGCCGCCGGGCACGCGCACGCGCGCGTTGAAGTCGTGGAAGTCGTCGAACACGGCGGCGATCGCGTCGCGGATGCGGTCGTAGTCGCCGATCATCTCCAGCCAGTCGATCCGGCTGCGTTCGCCGAGGGTGGCGTGGGCCAGGCGCGCGACGATCGCCGGTTCCGACAGCAGCTCCGGCGAGGCCGGCGCGTTGATGCCGGCCGACAGGTGGACCATGCTCATCGAATCCTCGACCGTGACGCCTTGCGGCCCGGCCGCCTGGATGTCGATCTCGGTGCGGCCCAGGCACGGCAGGATGTAGGCGTCGCGGCCGTGGACCAGATGGCTGCGGTTGAGCTTGGTGGCGACGTGCACGGTGAGGTCGCAGCGGCGCAGCGCGCGGTGGGTGGCCTCGGTGTCGGGCGTGGCGGTGGCGAAGTTGCCGCCGAGGCCGAAGAAGGTCTTGCAGCGGCCGTCGAGCATGGCTTCGATCGCGCCGACGGTGTCGTGGCCGTGGCGGCGCGGCGGTTCGAAACCGAACACGTCGCGCAGGCGGTCGAGGAAGGCCGGCGCGGGCTTCTCGTAGATGCCCATGGTGCGGTCGCCCTGCACGTTGCTGTGGCCGCGCACCGGGCAGGCGCCGGCGCCGGGGCGGCCGATGTTGCCGCGCAGCAGCAACAGATTGACGATCATGTGGATCGTCGCGACCGAATGCTTGTGCTGGGTGATGCCCATGCCCCAGCAGCAGATCACGCTGTCGGCGCCGACGTAGACCGCGGCCGCGCGCTCGATCTCGGCCCGGCTCAGGCCCGATTCGGCGACGATGGTGTCCCAGGATTCGGCCGCCACGTCGGCGGCGAACGCGTCGAAGCCCTGGGTGTGTTCGGCGATGAAGGCGGTGTCGATGACTCGTGCCGCGCCGTCGCGCAAGGCTTGCGCGTCGAGTTCCAGCACGCGCTTGATGATGCCCTTGACCGCGGCGAGGTCGCCGCCGATGCGCAGCTGGAAATAATCCGAGGAGATCCGGGTCGAGCCGTTGTGCAGCATCTCCAGCTTGTCCTGCGGATCGGCGAAGCGTTCCAGCCCGCGCTCTCGCAGCGGATTGAACGAAACGATGGCGGTGCCGCGCTTGGCCGCCTGGCGCAGTTCGCCGAGCATGCGCGGATGGTTGGTGCCGGGGTTCTGGCCGAAGATGAAGATCGCCTTGGCGACTTCGAAATCCTGCAGCAGCACCGTGCCCTTGCCGACGCCGATCTGCGCCTTCATCGCCGTACCGGAAGGTTCGTGGCACATGTTCGAGCAGTCGGGGAAGTTGTTGGTGCCGAACTCGCGCACGAACAACTGGTACAGGAACGCGGCTTCGTTGCTGCAGCGGCCGGAGGTGTAGAACAGCGCTTCGTCGGGCGAAGCCAGCGCGCGCAGGTGCTCGCCGATGCGGGCGAAGGCTTCGTTCCAGGTGATCGGCAGGTATTTGTCGCTGGCCGCGTCCCAGCGCATCGGGTGGGTCAGGCGGCCCTGGTTTTCCAGCCAGTAATCGCTGTAGCGCGCCAGCTCCGCGACGGTGTGCTCGGCGAACAGTTCCGGCGTGGCGCGGTGCTTGGTCGCTTCGGCGGCGACGGCCTTGGCGCCGTTTTCGCAGAACTCGAAGGTCGAGGTGTGGTCGCGGTCGGGCCAGGCGCAACCGGGGCAGTCGAAGCCGTCGGGCTGGTTGGCCGAAAGCAGGGTGCGCGCGCCGCTGACCGGCACGTCCTGTTCGAGCAGATGCTTGGCGACGCTGCGCAGCGCGGCCCAGCCGCCGGCGGGGCCTTCGTAGGGGCGGATCGGGTTCTTATCGCTCATGGCCGGGGTCCGTGGCGTGCGGCGCGGCGGCGGCGTCTTCGCTGAGCCGCTGCGCATGGGTGTAGACGGCGTGCCCGTCGTCGCGGGCGAAGCCGATCAGGGTCAGGCCGGCGCTGTCGGCCAGGGCGATCGCCAGCGCGGTCGGCGCCGAGATCGCGGCGAGCACGGCGATGCCGGCCTGCGCGGCCTTCATCGCCATCTCGTAGCTGGCGCGGCTGGTGACCACGCAGAAGCCTTGTTGCGGATCGACGCCGGCCTGGGCCATCGCGCCGATCAGTTTGTCGAGCGCGTTGTGGCGGCCGACGTCTTCGCGCACCAGCTGCACGCGGCCGTCGCGCTCGGCCCAGGCGGCGGCGTGGGTGGCGCCGGTCAGCGCGTTGAGCGGCTGGCTGCGGCGCAGTTCGACCAAGGCGTGGCGCAAGGCCGCGGCGTCGATGCGCGGGCCTGCGCCGACCCGCGGCGGCGGCCGCAGCACCGCTTCGATGCTTTCGGTGCCGCACACCCCGCAGCCGCTGCGGCCTTGCAGGTTGCGCCGGCGCGCGGCGAGCGCGCTGGCGCGTTCGGGCGGCACCGCAAGCGCGACGCTGATGCCTTCCAGCGATTCGGCGATCTCCTCGACCGCCAGTTCGTCCGGCGCGGCGACGATGCCTTCGCTGAGCGAGAAGCCGAGCGCGAAATCGGCGATGTCCTGCGGCGTGGCCATCATCACCGCGAACGGATCGCCGTTGTACGCCAGCGCCACCGGCACTTCGGCGGCGACCTCGTCCATCGCCTCGCGCAGCGCGCCGTCGCGCACCCGGCGCACGCGCCGGCGCACGGCGCCTTCGCCGCGCGCGGCTTGCGGATCGGGCCATGACGGTTTCGCGCTCATCGGTCGCTTAATGGAACAGCACGAACGCCTTCTGCAAGGTCACCCACATGCCCCAGGCCAGCGGCACGCCGACCGCGGCCCAGGCCGCCAGCACCAGCGCCGGATTGCCGCCGCGGCCGACCAGGGCCATCTGCTCGGCGCTGTAGGCGGCCTCGCCGTTGCGGCCGGTCTTCTCGTGCGCCAGCGCCTTCTCGCGCGCCAGTTCCTCCGGCGTCATGAAGTGCTTCTGCGCGATCGGCCGCACCAGCAGGTTGCACAGCAGGCCCAAGACGAGCATCGCGGCCAGGATATACATGGTGGTGTTGTAGACCTGCGAAGGCGGCAGGCCCAGGCCGAGCTGGTAAT